>CAZVKG010000029.1:0-37821 GCA_964627665.1 uncultured Eubacteriales bacterium
GGTGCATTTTTACGTCAAGAAACGTATTTTTTATAACTTTTCCTATGAAAACAATAGTGTTATAGAGGTTTTATAAGTGGGAAAGTTGAGTTAATAAGCTTTGGTGCTAATTGAGTTTTATAACCATTTTCAGTTGTTCCATAACTACTCGCATAATCAGGTATTAGCACAAAATCTGTTGCATCAGATGCCGCTAACGCAGATTTATCTCCCTCGTTAAAATCATCTATCTGTCCAACTGTTATTGTCATTGATTTCATTATAACTCCTCCTCGATTTAGTTGAATTTATTCTTTAAGAATGTACGCCTAACTTAATATTATAATCCTCCTTCTTTCTGACTTAAATATAGTATAGCACAACTATTTTCAAACAAAAGAATGATGTAATGAATGGTACTTATTAATGTAACGAATGGAACATTTAATCCTATTAAAATCAGATTTTAACTCACAATGTCTAAAGTTTTTCGATTATAACTGAATAACTATTGTTTTTTTTATTTTTTTCGATTATACTTTTAATTAGAGGTGATCTTATGCAAAATCGAGATTTATATATGTCCCAACTTATCCAATACCGAGACACACCATTGATAAAAGTAATAACAGGGATTCGACGTTGCGGAAAATCGACGCTTTTATTACTTTTCGAAGAATACTTACTTAATTCCGGAATAGCTCCAGATCATATTATACGTATTAATTTTGAATCTTTTGAATTTGACTCAATCGTAGATTATAAACAGATGCACGCTTATATCAATCAACGATTAATCAATAAAAGCGATAAGTACTATCTACTCCTCGACGAAGTTCAAGTAATTGCGTCTTGGGAAAAAGTCATTAACGCTTTTCTCGTCGATGCCAATGTAGACATCTACATTACCGGTTCGAATGCCTATCTATTGTCATCAGAACTATCCACCTTGCTTTCCGGCCGTTACGTCGAAATAAAAATGCAACCTTTATCCTTTAAAGAATATTTACAGTTTCGACATATCACCTCTTCAGAAGAGATACAAAAGGCCTTCAATGACTACTTAGAATTTGGGGCACTCCCCATTATTACTGAACTCATAAAATATCCCGATACAATCGGTCCCTTTTTAGAAGGAATATATAACACCGTTCTGATGAAGGACGTTATAGAGCGCAACGAAATACGTGATGGCGCTCTTTTAGAAAATATATTAAAATTTATCGCTGCAAATGTGGGTAGCATTATTTCAACCAAAAAAATTAGTGATTACTTAACGAGTAGTGGAAGAAAAACAACAAGCGATACGATTGATAATTATCTAAAGATGTTAGAAAGTGCCTTTATCATATATAAAGCAAATCGTTATGATTTAAAAGGAAAGCTATTTCTTAAAACCCTTGAAAAATATTACATTGTTGATATAGGCATTAGAAATCAACTAACCGGTATGCGTAATACGGATTACGGTCATATCCTTGAAAATGTTATTTATCTTGAACTTATACGCCGTGGTTTCGATGTTGCAATAGGAAAAATCGGCCCCTTAGAAGTGGATTTCGTTGCTACAAAAGCAAATGCTAAAGCGTATTATCAGGTCTGCGCCACTATTCTTGACGAAAGCACACGAAGCAGAGAATTAAAGCCACTCTTATCTATTAAAGATAACTATCCAAAGTATATCTTAACAATGGATCAAACACCTTTTGATGATTATTCAGGCATCAAGGTTCAAAATATTATTGATTTTCTGATTGCATAATCAAAAAAACGGATACACCAACAAAATTTGCTGGTGCATCCGTTTTTTATATCAATATCCTTATGCTCTTTTTAATAGGACATCTTGCTCGTATTTTTTCACTTCGTCTAACCAGTCTAAACCAACCGGAACGTCTTGTTGCATACAGTAGTAATCCCATACTGCTTGCCATGGCATGGATTTTAATTCTTCAAGCATGGCTAAACGTGTTGTAAAATCAAAGTCTATTTCTGCCGATTTTAATTTGTCGAAGGGTTCTACTAAGGCCATTAACAAAGCTCTGAACATATTACGCGTTCCGATTGTCCAAGCAGCCACACGATTAATGCTGGCATCAAAGAAGTCCAATCCGATATGGACACGATCTAATAAATCGCCACGGATGATTTCTTGTGCAATTGCCATCAATTCATCATCAAGAACGATAACATGATCACTATCCCAACGTACCGGACGGCTAACATGTAATAGCATCTCATTGACAAACAAGCTCATAGCTGATAATTTGTTGGAGATCACTTCAGTTGGGTGGAAGTGTCCTGCGTCTAGGCAGACAAGGACATCGTTTTTCACACCATAGCCCATGTAGAATTCATGAGAACCAACAACATAGCTTTCTGAACCAATACCAAAGACTTTGGATTCAACCGCATCTAAGTGGTATTTTTTATCGATTTCTTCAGTTAAGATTTCATCTAAGGCTTCTTTTAATCGTTTTCTCGGGCCTAAACGGTCTGCCGGAATGTCTTTGAAACCGTCCGGAATCCAAATATTCATTACTGAAGCGGTTCCTAACTCTTTACCAAAATATTCACTGACTTTTCTTGAACGCTTCACATGCTCAATCCAGAAGTTACGAATATTGGCATCCGGATGGCTAAGTGTTAATCCGTCATCTGCTTTTGGATGAGAGAATAAAGACGGATTAAAATCTAATCCCAAATCATTTTCTTTTGCCCATTGAACCCAATTCGCAAAGTACTTGGGCTCGATTTGATCACGATCGATACTTGCCCCATCAGCTTCTAAGTATAAGGCATGAAGATTAACACGCTTTTTACCAGGGATTAGTGAAAAAGCTTTTTCCATATCTGCACGAAGTTCTTCAGGCGTTCTTGCTTTTCCCGGATAATTACCTGTTGCTTGGATTCCACCGGATAACTCACCATCCGGGTTTTCAAATCCGCTAACGTCATCCCCTTGCCAACAATGTACGGATACCGGAATTGTGGCTAATTTTTCAAGCGCGGCATCAGTGTCTACACCCAATTCTTTGTACATTTCTTTTGCAATTTTATAACTTTCTTCAATTCTTTGCTTATTTAACATCTTATAACCTCCTAAATTTTTCCCATTGTTGGTTTATACCTTCATATGTTCTTGGTTCAAACTTCTTAATATCAAAAGACTCCATAACAAGCTTTCTTGCATCGGTTAATGAATCTAAGGCTCCATTTGTAATAAATTGCAATAATAAGTTTCCAATCGCTGTCGCCTCGTCCGGTCCTGCGTATACGTCACATTCTGTAAAATCAGCACAAAGTTGGTTGAGTAATAGGTTCTTTGAACCTCCGCCGATAATATGAATTCGCTTAAGAGGAACATTATATAACTCTCTTAACTGTAAGAGCACTTCCTTATATTGGAATGCCAAACTTTCAAAAATACAGCGAGCGATTTGCCCCGGCTCCGTTGGTACCATTTGATCGGTTTCCTGACAAAAGGCTTGAATTTCTTCAATCATATTCGGTGGATTTAAAAAACGCTCATGATTAGGATTGATGAGGCATCCAAAAGGCTTCGCTTCTTCGGCAAGTTCAACAAGCTCGGCAAAACTATATTTGTATTCATATATACGTTGCACTTCTTGAATCAACCATAGCCCCATAATATTTTTAAGGACTCGATAGGTATTATAGACGCCACCCTCATTAGCGAAGTTATATTGGCCCGCAAGTTCGCTGGCTATGGGTGTATCACTCTCCACCCCCATCAAGCTCCATGTCCCTGAACTAATGTAAGCAAATTCCTTATCAATGGCAGGTACTGCAGCAACAGCTGAACCGGTATCGTGGGTTGCCGGTACGACAACATCCATTTGATCAAATCCACTTTTTCTTAAAATCTCCGGCTTAACTTGGCCAAGTTTGGTCCCTGCCGCAATAGGATCTTGAAAAAGGTCTCGGTCAAAACCGGTCACTTTAATAAGTTCTGAATCCCATGTATTGGTATGAACATTAAGGAGTTGGGTTGTTGTTGCATTGGTATATTCAACCGATGCTTTACCGGAGAGTCTATAATGCAAGTAATCCGGAACCATCATATATATCTTTGCATTTTCCACATCCTCAGGATGAGCCTTATAGTGCTCTTTGAGCTGATACAATGTATTAAACTGCAAAAATTGTACACCGGTTTTTTTATAAATCTCTTCGCGTCCGATTTCTTTAAAGACGTCTTCCATGGTGTGGTCTGTTCGATGGTCACGATAAGCATAAACCTTACGAATCAGCTCACCTTGCCCGTCTAACAAGGCATAGTCTACTCCCCATGTATCCACACCTATGGACGTAACCTTTGGATAGACTTCATGAACTTTTTTCAAACCTTCTTCGATTTGCTCGAACAAGCCTTCCACGTCCCAACGATCGTGTCCGTCAATGTGTGTCATTGCATTTTTAAATCGATGTAATTCTTCAAGCTTTAATTTTCCGTCTTCAATGGTGCCTGCAATCAGTCGTCCGCTAGACGCACCAATATCGACAGCAATACATGTTGTTGCCATGATCTTCTCCTCCAATTCATTTGAATCACTTTAAACAAAGTATAGCAAAAAAAGCCCTCCCTGCCATTGACATAAAGCGAGATTTGGACTAACAAAAAAAGAGGTCCTTGTCATTTTACATACCATTCATGACATTCAAACATGCCGTTCGTTACATTTTCATGATATTCGTAAAAAAATATGATATGCTTTGAATAGTTTAGTCGACAAAGGAGAATGTATTTTTATGAAACATAGGATGTTCCAAATTGGATTGGTCATCACAATTGCTTTTACTTTTATCGCAGGATGTGATCACTCAAAAAATGATTCCGCTTATTCTGAAGAATTCGCCAAAGACTTTCTTACTGATTATTATGAAGTTACTGAAGAAGATAAGGACAGGGTTTCCGAAACATTTGATGTCAATAAGGTTGTAAGTGATGATTTTTTTGAAAACTACTATAATCAAATGCTTGTAACCTATGAAAAATATTTAGAAATAGATTTACTCGATCAATTAGCAGCCAACAGAGCAATAGATAATGTAGATAAATTTACGATTATTGAAGATAAAGAAATATCTATTAAAAATATACGTTTATCTTTGGACAAAGAAGATTTAACGCGCGATGAAAAAAAGAGATTTTTATATGATTATAATGTGGAATTAGAAGTAAGGCAGAATAATCAAAGTGAGAATATTAAAAAAGAAGGTCAAATAAGAGTATACAAAACAGAAAATAATTGGATCATAGATCATGTGGATTTTGAAATGTTTCCAATTATCCCAAAATAATATTCTTTTGTTAACGAACAAATATATATTAGATGAGGTTTCTATACTCTTGCCTGCTGCCAACTACAGCATAGATTGTTACCAGTTTGATCTCTTTATCAACTTTATAGAATGCCAAATGCTTCTCCACAATCAACACTCGGTATCCTTGCTTACGAAGAATAGCATATCTCGGAATACTACCTGATTCAGGAAAGTCTGATAAGCGATTCATTGCCTTTTCATAAGTGAGTTTCTAATATCATCAAAAGTCTCTTGGAGCGGCGCCACTCTGCATACTTAACATCTTCCTCAGCTTCAGCAAGTGTACGTAAGAGTTCCAATTCTGAGTTCATTTGTGTATATTCTTGAAGACTTAATACGGCTGTATCGCCTCTACCATTCTTGGTAATAATTACTGGTTTTCTTGTCTCATGACATTGTTTTGATATCTCATTATAATGATTCCTAAGATCTGCTGATGGGCGTATATTCAATTCCATTTAGTTCTCCTGCTCCTTTCTGTTTGTAGTCATACTATATCACTATATGACTATATCTACAATTGTTTAAATCATTTATACTTAAAGTAAGGTAATAAAAATGATGAATGGCACTTTTTTGCAAACAAAAAAGCACTTCCGTGATAACCATCTCTAGGAGAGGTCTAACGAAGTGCTTTTCTCTATTCGTCCAATAAGGTTTCTGAACGGTCTTTGATGTTCTTGTGAAAATTGATAATGGTACGGTCGTAGGTTTCATTCATAAACGTGGATGATATAAAGAAGTCTGCTGATGCTCGGTTGTTGGCCATCGGAATGTCATATACTTGAGCAATTCGAAGCAGGGCTTTTACATCTGGGTCATGGGGTTGAGCCGTAAGCGGATCTGAGAAGAAGATGACCATGTCGATTCTTCCTTCCACAATCTTAGCGCCTACTTGCTGGTCGCCTCCCAGTGGTCCACTGTTATAACCTTTAACCGGCAGGTCAACATGTTCTGAAATCATCCGCGCCGTGGTTCCTGTCCCGCATAAAAAATGTTTTTTTAATACGTCGTGGTGCTCTTTACACCAATCAATCAAATCTGCCTTTTTGCTATCATGGGCAATTAATGCAATACTTTTTTTCTTTTCCATTGTCAGGATAATCATATCCGGATTTATTGGATCCATATGTAGCCTCCTATTCTCTAAATCAAGTAGTCACATTAAGTATACATGAGAATAGAAATAAACGTCAACTAAAACATTAGCTCATCATTTCATCGGTTCGTTTTAAGGCTTCATCTAAATCCAATTTTGGATATCCTTCAACTTCAATAGTCAAGGAAGAACAAGCGGATGCAAAAGCCAAACTTCTATCTAATGGCATATCATTGATTAAGCCATATACAAACCCGGCTACCATTGAATCTCCGGCTCCGACAGTACTTACAACATCTGTCGGATAGGTTCCTTGAACATACATGTCATCTACTGTTACAACGATACTACCTTCTTTTCCCATAGATACAACCACAATATTTACATCATATTTTGCAATCAGGTCTCTGGCTGCTGTGACAATCTCTTCTGTCGTCTCAAGTTTACGGCCCAAAGCATTTTCCAGCTCATGGATGTTGGGCTTAACCATAAAGGGATGTCCTTTTAATCCTTCGATTAAAACATCATCATCTGCGTCAATAACAACCCGACAAGTGTCTCCATAGCGCCTAGCGATTTGTCCATACATGTCTGTTGGCATTCCTTTTGCTAAAGATCCCCCCATAATCAGATAATCACTTTTTTCTGCTGCTTGATCTATCATGGCAAACAGCTCATCAATATGGTCCTGTGTCACTGTAAGTCCTGCTTCATTGATATCCGTCGTTTGGTTTCGGTCACGTTCAACAATCTTCATATTGGTACGTGTATAACCATCTACCGATAAATAATCCAATTCCATATCATCTTTTTCAAAAAATTCTAGAACCGCTTTTTGATTGTCTTTTCCTAAAACAATAATATGCTTGGTCTCTATGCCAAATCCGCCTAAAATCCGTCCCATATTAATGCCTTTACCACCTAAATCTTCTCTAAAATGTCCGACGCGATTAACTTTTCCATAGTCTATGGCATCGACTTGAATTGTTTTGTCTAAAGCTGGGTTAAATGTAATTGTTGTTATCATTTACCTCATCCTTTCCTTTTGTCATATGGGAAGGTTTACTTTAGATAGAATACCTCACGCATTGGCTTAATGGGTTCTGCTTCGCCAAAATCAAAGCTTCCTTTGACCATTTTAGATGTAATGGCATTCCAACGCTGGCAGGCTTCACTTTCATCAATATAGGCAAAAGCTTTTTCAACATCATCACATTCAAAGACGTAAAAAAACTGATTTCCATTTTGAAAAATCGAATAATTTTTAATGCCCGCTTTTGAATGCTCATCCAGAATCTCTTGCCATGGTTCTAAATGCATCTTAACATATTCCTCTAAAGCTTCTTCTTTTACTTCCCATGTCCATGCAAACTTGTTACTCTTTTCCATTATACTACACCTTTCTTGTTTTGTATTTAGTTATACTCTTATACCTTTATTTTGCTAAAATCACGTGAACACCTTGATCTTCAAAATAGCTTTTCCACGATTTATCTAAAGGATATTCTGTGATTACGGTATCGATGGCATCGGTTTCAATAATCCGAACTAACGCGGATTGGTCAAACTTTGATTCATCGATGACGAGAATCGTCTCTTTTGAATTGGCAATCATATGGCTTTTCAATTCTGCAAGGGACTCTCTCGAATCCATCATACCTCTCTCTTTGGATATACCTTTGACGGAAAAAAACATCTTATCCGCATAATAATGATCGATAAACCTGGCCGCCATTGGACCTTCAAAGGAAAAGGTCTGTTCATTAAGATTCCCACCAATCCCGATAAGATTGATATGGCTATATTGACTTAGTTGATGAATGGCATTGAGAGAATTTGTAATAACGGTAATCCGTTTTGTCGGATCGACCTGCTTAATGACCTCAAGTGCTGATGTACTGGCATCAATAAAAATCGTCTCACCTTCGTCAACAAGCTGAGCTGCATACTTTGCAATTAGTCGTTTCTGATCCATATTCACTTTTTCACGGTCAGTATACGGCAAATCATCCGATACCAGATTATCTAAGACAGCACCACCATAGGTCCGTTTTAAGACACCTTCTTTTTCCAGTTTTTCTAAATCTCGGCGCACCGTTTCTTCCGTTACGTCAAACTGCTCACTCAGTTGATTCACACGCACCGATTTTTCTTTTTTTATCATTTGGGCAATTTCTTTTCTTCTCTCGATTGGGAGCATAACCGTTTCCTATTCCCACAGACAAATCTGTGTTTTTCTTTTTTTCTCTGTGTTTATTATACATCCTTTGCCTACTTGTTGCAAGAAAAAAGAAGATTCCACTTTTGTTTACACTTTAAATTTAGCAACTGTTGTTTTAAGCTCTAAACTAAGTTCGTGAAGGATTCGTGAGTTGTTGGCTATTCCATCCATAACAGCACTTTCTTCTTCTGTCGCTGCCGATAGTTCTTGTGCAATGGCCGCATTGTCTTGAGCTACTCCCGAAATATCCTTTGTCTTTTTGTTCGTATCATGGGTTTTTTCAACAATTGCTGTAAACGATTGATTGATTTGGTGGACACCGTCAATCATACTATTCATTTCTTCAATCATGGTTTTATAGGTCTTATTCGTTTCATCAACGGCCTCTTTCTGCTCCGAAGTACTTTGATCGGCAAGTTTAATTTCACTTAAGACATCTTGTGTATCCTTAGAAATCCGTTGAATAATCTCCCCTATTTCGATCGCTGATTGGTTAGATTCTTCTGCAAGTTTACGTACTTCGTCCGCAACAATCGAAAATCCCCGTCCATGCTCACCGGCTCGCGCTGCTTCTATCGCGGCATTTAGCGCCAACAAATTGGTTTGATTGGAAATATTGCTAATTGTTGCCACAATACTCTCAACTTCACTGGCTTCTTCTGCAAGGTGATTAACCACATCGAATACTTTTCGAAAGGCTTGAATATTCTCTTGTGTTTTTTCTCCTTGGTTTTCAATTGCTTGCATTCCCTTATTCAAATGTTTTTTAGATGCATTGGATACTTTTTCTGCAAAAAGTATAATGCTTTTTACGATATCACCGACATTGCGGATAAATAGATTTACCGACTCACTAAGTTCTTCAAGTTCATCTTTTGTATGTATCTCAATGCGTTGTGTTAAATCCCCTCCATTTGCACTTAAGGCTCTTAGCTTATTTCTCAACTGTCCTATGGGTTGCGCAATACGATGTGCCAAAAATCCACCTAAAATTACAGCGATAATTAAGGCAATAATACTTTGAATAATGGCTTGCAAAAGAAAAGCCTCTTTTCTAGCTTCAAGTTCACTCGCTTCAATATCAACACCAACAATAGCGACAACATTACCTTGGTTATCTTTAATCGGTGCATAACCGGATATAAAGGTCCCCCATTCATCTGTATATACATCATCATCTGAAGAAGGCTCGCCATTTTAACGCCTTCTCCATGCCTGCCATATATTCATATTCATAGCCCAGTTCTGCCGGTTCTTCTTCAGAGGCATCAACGATAAATTGTGTCGTATCCGAATCCACTTGACTCAAGGTATAAATATAGGTCATTCCTGTCGCCTGTAAATAATCCATTAATTGATTACGCGTCGTAACAAAAGCCTCACTCTTCATTGCTGAAGGCTCTGTAAATGTAGCGTGCATTTCACCATCGACAAATAAAGCGGCACCTGCTGCAATCCGCTCAACTTGATTTCGAATATCCGAAATATAATGTTTGTAATTATTCCGATATGATTGGACATTAATAATTGTAGAAATGACTAAAACGAGTAGAACAAAACTCCCCACGAGTTGTGCCCGAATGCTCCGCATCCTTTTCTTTTGATGCGTCACTTGAATGTTATTATTTTTTTTACCCTTCATTTACTCCATTCTCCTCTTCTTGCTATTTTTATAATACTATCATTTTAGCAAAAAGATGGAGAATGTAAAACATTTTTTTATACTTTCTTTTTCTTCCTTGTGCTATACTATGTAATTAGGATAGTCCCCATAAAGCACACTTATTTTTTTGAAAGAATGGAGAATGAACCATGCCAAGAAAACCAATGAACAAAAATATGGAACGTATGCGAGAGCTTATAGAAGAAAAGAAAAACAAGCCCGCTTATTTACAAGCTGAAAAGAAAATCGGTTCCGGTCGCGTTGAAAAAGTTAATAAAAACAAAGGCAACGGCCCTGCCAAAACCAAATTAAAGGATGTTGGTTTATAAATCCATCGTAAACACAGCTGGATTTAATTTCGGATATCCGAAATATGATTTAAGATTTGTAGAAATGACTAAAACAAGTAAAACAAAACTCTCCACGAGTTGTGTCCGAACGCTCCACATCCTTTTCTTTTGATGCGTCACTTGAGTGTTATTATTTTTTTCTACGTCTTACATCATAATAGTTTTGTTACTAGAATTATACTATGATATAAGGGCAGCTCTAATCGAATTTTATACTTTTTATCTGTTTTCCGAAGAACCTCGGCCCTTTGGATATGTCCACTCATTGTATCCCATACTTCCGGAACCTCCGATGCAACAACCTCAACTTCTATCACTTCAGATTTTTCACTATAATTCATAAACACAATGTTACGATACCCGTCTTTTATATATCGGGTATACATAACTCCTGTTATATCTTCGCCTGTATGTATATAAGGATCAATAAGATAGGGTTTATAATAAGGATGATTATTAAACGTTCTTTTTACGCCATCTGTTATACACACAGGATATTGAACCTTTTGTCCAATAAACTCATATAAACTTTCTTCATCGATTGCTGGATAAAGTTGAATACGTTTTCTTTCTAATAATTCAGAAAAAATATTGTTTACTCGTTCATCTTCTGATGAAGGCAGACCATATTGGGGTAGACTACCTAATACAATTATTTCTCCTCCATTGTCTGCAAACTCCCGACAAAACTCAGCAACATGAACCGGTATGACTTTACACATGGGTAATATAAGAACATCAAATTGTTGCCCCGTCAACCCATTCACAATTTTGTTGGCAACAACATTAAAATTTTCACAGGCATCATTATGTAAAAGATCGAAATCCATATTTCTACTCATTAAACCATTTAAGATTTTTTGGACATAGATATCCAAGGTACTTGCTTCATCGCCTTCCAAATCGGGCCCTTTAAAATATCCATGTGTAAAATACTGATTTGGTATATAGTCCATCCAAAAAGATTCGATGGGATAATACACTAAAATCTCTGTTTCATTATAACCTCCACTTAAGGCATAACTTAATCTTCGAATCATACGGTTACCCTCAGCCATACGATTATATCCCTTCCATTGAAAAAATTGGGAAGGTGGCCAATCATTTTTTCTCTCTCCTCGGTCTGAATAAAAAAATCCATGATTAATGATACATTGCATGCCCTGTTGAAACATCCAAGTTACCATTCTAGAATATTCTTCAAACGTCATATCCCATCCACATCCCGCAAAAACTTCAACAGCAGTTCTTTTCTTTCCATATGAATGTGCCCCTGCTGACGTGAATTTGATATTCAAACTCCCTATCCCTTTACCTAAATGGTCTGCACCGGGAATGTCTAAAAAACGGTTTTGTCTTAAATAATCTCCACTATATCTAACATGTCCATATAAAGTTTCTTCACCCAATAAATGTGCATAAAGTTTTATATTGTGCTCCTTGCACCAATTATGCAAGGTTCCGAAATAATTTTTTTGATACAATGTCGCAACCACATCATAATAATCACATCGAATTCTACCGGCATCGACTGTTGTGCGTACCAGCTCATGAACATGCTGCAATATATCATACTTCTTGATCGCCATAAATTCACTTCGAAAACTTTGGGTCCAAGGCATCGGATTGCACAACCTTGTTTCATCGTTAAAAACTGATGTGATTACACTTCCAAAGTTTTCCTTAAATCTTTCGTAATACAAGTCATATGTGGACTTTAAAAATGCTTCTGTCGCATGATTATTCAAGTAATTGACTTGATTTTCTCCTCCATTCCCATAAATATCCATTCTAATTTTTGCTATATAGACAATGGCATCTTTTGGAAGTAACAGAATAAACTCAGGTCCGAATCGTTCAAATGATAAGAATTGTTCAATCGGATATTTTTTTCCATCTTCTCCATCATACACTGCAATATTAAATGCAAACTCTTCCAACGATTCGCCTTGTTTTATTTGTGCTTTACTTTTTCCACCCAAATCATATAACTGCGCTCGGAATTCTTGATTGGCTTTTACAATATTTTTCTCAATTGTGATGTATTGTTCTCTATACTGTTCTAGCTCTGTAATTGTACGATTACATGTTCCTGCCGGCCAATCTATTTCATCATAAAGCCACATTGTTTCTTGATTGTCCACTTTATAGTCAATCACCGTTTGAATAGATTCAAACCATTCATCATCCAAATATCCTCCAATATATCCTTGTCCATTATTCGTACGTGCATGAGGGTTTGTTGACTTGACTCCAATTTCCGTCTGCATCTCAAGTTGTCTTATCAGTTCTTCTTTTTCAAGTTTATCATTCCAAAACCACAGCGGAACTTGACTTTCATCTAATTCCTTCTCTAAATGAGGATTTTTCCAAATTTTTTTATTCATATACTTTCTCCTTCTTCTCCACAGTTCTGCAATAACAGTGCATTTAATGTAGATACATATTCATCAATTTTCTCATTACTCACTTGGTTAAAACTTCTTGCTGACCTTATGGTTCTTGAACCCAGCATAGCGAAAGCCATTTCCTGTGATAGCCCATCTGATAAATTTTTAGTTATCTTATCAAAATGCGGGAAAATATTATCTACTGCATAGGCCTTTGTTTTTGGATTTTTAAGCAGCAATTCCAACTTTGTATCTTTATCAACAACCCATTCCGGTTGTTTTGTCGCTTTCAATTCAATATCTATTTGCGCTTCTATACAACGGGATGATTTCCCAATAAGAATGGAATAAATACCATCCGCTGCATACCAGTCATTCATCTGTGTATTATACCAAGCAAAAGAACGTTGATCCAAAATCATTTCAACCGTTTTAGTCTCATTTGGTTCAAGTTCAATCTTTATAAAATTTTTCAATTCTTTGTCCGGTCGAATCGCCTTCTCTGTGGTATCTCTAACATACAATTGAACAATTTCCTTTCCTGAATATTTGCCGGTATTAGTAACATCTATACTTACCCTTACTCCTTCAGTATCATAAATTTGGGTATTGCTGACTCTGGGATTACTATATTCAAACGTTGTATAACTTAGCCCATGTCCAAAAGGAAATAACACCTCTATTTCTTTTGAATCATAATATCTATAGCCCACAAAAACCCCTTCTCGGTATTCGACTTTTTGTCCTACACCAGGAAAGTTCAAATATGAAGGTGTATCTTGAAGTCTTAATGGAAATGACTCTGCAAGTTTACCACACGGATTTTTTTCTCCAAATATTAACTGGACAATTGCTTCGCCAATACCTTCTCCTCCAAGATAAGTTTCAAACACCCCGTCTACTAAATCAATCCAAGGCATTTCTACGGGCGAACCATTTTGAAGAACAACAACAATTTTTTTCTTTAATTTTGCCAACTTAGTTATGAGCTGATTTTGACATTCAGGCATTTGCATGTGCTTTCGATCATATCCTTCAGATTCAAAGGACTCAGGAAGACCTGCAAATACAACAATAGTATCAGCTAATTCAGCAGCTTGTAATGCTTTTTCAGCAAGTATTTCATCTATATAATCTCCGGTACTGACAAAACCCTTTTCATATTTAACCGGAGCGTATTGCCGGGCATTTTTTATAATATCAGACACATAATAAGGATTGACATGCGAACTCCCTCCTCCTTGATATCTTGGTTTTTCAGCAAATTCACCTACAAACAAAATTTTCTTACTGTTTTTTTGAAGTGGTAATACATCATTATTTTTTAATAGCACAACCGATTCTGTGGCTATTTTCACCGCTTGCATATGATCTTTGGGGTAATCAATTCCATTGACGCTCTCACATTTTCTCTTTTTTTGACCTAATCGTATTAGGCGTTCTACTGACTCATTTAATTTTTGCTCGGATAAGATTCCTTTTTCAATACTTTCCCTTATCCGTCTGTCATTAACACCATTATTTCCCGGCATCTCAAGATCCATTCCTGCTTTGAGTCCAGCTATTCGATCACTCACCCCACCCCAATCACTAATTACAACGCCTTCATATCCCCATTCATTTCTTAAAATCTGATTTAGCAACCAAGGATCTTCTGATGTGTAGGTTCCGTTAATTCTATTATAAGAGCTCATTATAGTCCATGGCGAAGACTTTTTGACAGCAATCTCAAAAGCAGTTAAATAGATTTCTCTTAATGTTCGTTCATCTACTTCTGACGAGCTTACTAATCGTTCATACTCTTGATTATTGGCTGCAAAATGCTTTAATGACGTCCCGATATTCATTGACTGAACTCCATTAATATAAGCTGCTGCAAGTTCTCCCGAAAGATAAGGATCTTCTGAAATATATTCAAAATTCCTGCCACAAAGAGGCGAACGCTTTATATTAATTCCGGGTCCAAGTAAAACAGTTATGTTTTCAGCCAAACATTCTTCCCCTAAGTGTTTTCCAAATTTGTACATAAGTTCTCTATCAAAACTACAAGCAGATGCACATGCTGCCGGAAAACATATGGCCCTGATACTTTTATTCAATCCTAAATGATCACTTTCAAGTTCTTGTTTTCTAAGACCATGAGGTCCATCACTTAACATAATCGAAGGCAAATCTATTCTCTCTATACTTTTCGTATGCCAAAAATCCGCACCCGAACACAAACTGATTTTTTCATCCAAGCTCATCATTTCTATTATCTGACCTATATCCATAACAATTCTCCAATCATAAACACTTTTTTCTGTTACTCAATTAAGGTTCCTTCAAAATTCACATCTTTTCTTAAACTAATTAGGATACCGGTAATGATGAGTAGCGCTCCAACCAAAAAAGATAATTGTATTGATTCATCCAACAACCATGTCGCAAGAATTGTCGATACAAGGGGTTGAATCGGATAAAAAGACGAACACACTGTGGCTTCCAGCGTCGAAAGGCTATAATTCCAAAGATAATGTGCAATCCCTGTACAAATAACACCGATATAAATTATAGCCAACCATGCATAAAAATCACCAAGTTGCATCTTTCCATTTACAAAATTTGATAACTGCTCTGAAATGCCTAACGGTAAATAACAAAGGGTAGCGATACCACATCCATAATAGGTTAATTGAAGCGAATCATATTTTGGAGATATTTTTCGTACCATAACAGATACGATTGACCATAGAATCACAGACATTAGGGAAAAAGAAATTCCAAGTATATTATTTCCTTGGCTTTCACCAATAATAAAATTAATACCAATTACTGCTAATACCAATCCAAAAACTTTTTTTAAAGTTAGCTTCTCATTTAATATAAGTACAGCAAAAAAAGTAATAGTAATTGGATTAAGTGAATTTAGCAATGACGCTGTTGCCGCACCTGCAAATTTTGTCCCTAAAAATTGGAGCCCTATAGCACCAAAATAACCTACAACTCCTAAAAAAAGTATATATTTATAATCCTTCTTATCAATACGCCTTCGTCTTTTCCTTCCCAAAATTCCTAGAAATATAAATGCAATTAAAAATCTGAAAAAAGATATTGTAAAGACTGGAATCTGTTCTAAGAGAAATTTACTAACCACATAGTATGTTCCAAATAAAACAAATGTACATATTAACAAAAGATATCCTTTATTTTTCCCATTCATAAACTACCCTTTCACCGCACCTGCTGCAATTCCGTTAACAAATTGTTTTTGCAAAATCGCAAAAAGAACAATTAAAGGAAGAGCACACAAAACACAAGCTGCAAATAGTACATTCCATTGTGCCGGATTCTCTCTGTCACCTAAAAACTGTATCATCCCTACCGGCAATGAATATTGAGCCGAACGGCTTATAAAGACCATAGGAAAAAAGTAATCATTCCATATCCATAATCCTTGTGTAATAACAACAGATACAATAGCCGGCTTTAATAATGGAAACACTACTTTTGTAAATCGTGTCCATAAATTTGCTCCATCAATAAAGGCTGATTCTTCTATAGAAGTTGGCACACTTTTCATAAATCCAGTGAATAGAAATGTTGAAAAGGGTAAGCTACATGTTATAAACATAATCATTGGCGTGAATCGTGTGTTTGGAATTCCTAGATTACCAAACATCTGGGCGATTGGAACGATAACCATTTGTGCCGGAATAACCAAACCTGCTATAAAAAAATAATATAAAAATCGGCTCATCGGTTGCTTAACGCGAGCAATCGGATAGGATGCCATGGATGAGATTAAGGCAATAACAACTACCGAACCTCCGGTCGTCAGTATACTATTCATTAATAAATTAGGATAACTCATTTTCTTAAATGCTGCGATATAACTTGTTAATGTAAATTCGTCAAATATTATCAATGGTGATTTTAGATTTTCCGGTGAACGCAATGAACTCGATACAATAATCACGAGTGGAGCAATTATAAGGATACAAAAAATCGCAAGTAATATATAAATCATCCATTTGTTTATGTTGATTTTTTTCTTTTTTTTCACCATTAGAATTCCACCTCCCGTTTATTCATAAAGATTAACATTAATATAGTAATTAGAATGATTACGATAAATGATACCACCGAAAAAGCACTCGCTTTTCCCATCATTTGGTCTGTAAAGGCAATCTTATAGATGGTAAACATTAATGTATTTGTCGAACGGCCCGGGCCACCATTTGTCATAATAAAGGCATAGTCAAATGCCTTAAGCCCTGCAATTACGCTCAATACAACATTAATAGTAATCGTTGCTGAAATAAGGGGCAATTTAACCTTGCGTATTAATTGCCATTCTGTACAACCATCAATCTTCCCTGCCTCTAGCAAACTATCATCAATCGTTTGTAATCCAGCCAAATAGATAATCATCGTTGTTCCAAATGTTTTCCACACTTCCACAATAGCAATCGCATATAGGGCCTGCTTAAAGTTTCCAAGGGCATTAAATGAGGATCCATCTAATCCAATATGATTCATAATTGATGCAATCAGTCCTGTATCCGGCATATAAACATAAGACCATATAAAACCAACAACAATTGCACTAAATAAGGCCGGAATATAGGATGCTGTTCTAAAAAAAGTTTTCCCTTTAAGCCTTACATTCAACGCTAATGCAATAGTAATCCCTAATAGATTTGAGCCTAATACAATACAAATCGCATAGATAAGTGTATTTTTTATAGAAGTAATCATTGTTCCATCGCTAAAAAGCGTTCGATAATTCTTCAGTCCCACAAAATCAAAATTGTAATTAATTCCGTTAAAATTGGTCACACTGTAAAAGAACAACTGTAATACAGGGAAGATCCAAAAAAATAAAAAAAGCAATAATGCTGGTATTACAAATAAATACATTTTGTTTTTAAATACTAAAGAATCATTTTTTGTTTTTTTTCTTATTCTAGCCAAAATGGTCCTTCCTTTCATAGACGAAATCACGATAATAGTCTCAGATAAATATAGGGGTCTTACGACCCCTATTTTTAATTAATTATCGGTTAATTCGTCAAATTTTCTTTGCATACCGTTTGTCATATCTTCAACCGTTGTGCCTACACCACCGATATATTCACTGAGTAATGTTTCCATCTCAACTTCAACACCAGCCGGCCAACCTTGGTTACACCAATAATATGAATTACCTTCATTATATAATTCTATAAATCGATCAAACATAGGATTTGTATTATCTGAACCATATCCATATGTCGGAATTATTTTTCCACTGTCAACATATGCTTGCCATAATTCCGATTCACCATCACGCCAAAACTCCAGAATTTGCTTACACTCTTCTATATACTGTGAATCTTTTGTAATAGCAGGACCTGCCCCCACTGCCATTGAAGCATATATTTGTTCGCCTTCTGTATTACCTGGTAATGGGAAGTAACCTCGTTCAAAATCAACCGCTCCTTGAGCTGTAAGTGCCGGAGCATTAAATGAACCGTCAAAAGTCATTGCTGCTTCACCATCAACAAATTTTTGAATTGCCTGTTGAGCACCTAAACCAATAGAATTTGTATCAATATATCCATTATCGTATAATGTTGTATACATGTCTAAAACTTTATCCCATGTACCTTTATCTGTATATTTTGTGGAACCTGTTCGTAAATCATCATCAAAGTTTGGATTTTGTGGATATACAATATTAGCTGCTAATTGATATAAACCAAACTGCATAACATACATGTCTTTGTCACCCATAACTATTGGTTGCACTCCATTTTCTTTTAATGTTTCACACGCTGCTAAAAATTGATTCCAGTTCGTTGGTACTTCAATACCATATTCATCAAACATATCTTTATTGTAATATGTACCTAAGATAGTCACACCTGATGGAACACCATAAACCTCACCTTCATACATAAATGAATCTGTTCCTGCTTCGCCTATTTTATCCAAAACATTCAAGTCACTAATAGGCTCCAAATATCCAGCTTCTGCTAATCCAATGACTGAATTCGCTCCTGCATATTTAGGCTGTACCAAAATTATGTCCGGCGCTTCTCCAGAAGCTAACTTAGTTTTTAAAGCTGTATAGTATTGATCATCCGGCAGCTTTGTAACTTCTAAATTAATATTAGGAAACTCTTTTTTTACTAGGTCCGGTAATACTTGCGTTTCAAAATCATTTTCTGCTGCTGTTCCTGAATACATCATTGTAATCGTTATTTCACCTTCACTCGCTGAGTCTACGTCTTCTGAGCCACCTGTGTTTTCTGTTTGTCCATTGTCAGTTGTTCCTGCGTCAACTCCACTGTTTACATTGTCACTTTTACCACAACCTGCAAAAAGTGCCATTGTTAGTGTTAAAACCAATAAAATGCTCGATATTTTCTTCATTCTTGTTCCTCCCTAGAATTATTATAGCAATGATCTCTTGCTTGACTTTATAGTAGCACATTCTTAGTATACTTTTGTTTGCAAATATAGTATACTATTGTTAGGTTATGAAAGGAGATTTGTATGCGTCTAAAATATAAATTTTTGATTATTTTTATACTAATATCTAATATTCCCATCATTATTATCACCTATTATACCTACGATCGATATACACAACTCGTTAAGGAGCAGATGTCTCAAGTATCAAATAGCGTATTTGAAAAAGCTGTTACTTCTGCTAATAATTCTATCAATAATATTAATCATATTACTGAATTATTTAATTTTTATTCAGATACACAGCGATCTATAGTCGAAGACTTAAAAAAATACACCTTTAAAAATAAAGATAATTACACATCTTACGATGTTTTTCAAAGCAATCGCAACATCCAATTTATAATCCAAAACCTTATTTTCTCTTCCGATTATATCAATGGAATTTTTGTGTTTACTCCTAGCGGGGAAGTTTTAGGTTATGGGTATGGCGGTAATATTGATATACATTATGATTATAATCCCATATCAGATGAATGGTATCAAGAGGCATTAAGTCGAAATGGAAAAATATATATTGATGGTATTTCACACAAGCCTTTTTTAATCAACGGAAAGGACTCTATTTCTTTTTCTAGGGCTTTATATGATGTATATACTCACGAATTTTTAGGTGTCTTATTCATAGACTGTTCTCCAAATATATTTGACTTAAACACAATTAACACATTACCAAATACAACTATCTTGGCAATTGAAAACAGCGAAACCGGTTATCACCTTTATAGTAATGTTGACGAACTCTATCCTGAATTTTCAGGTTCAAATACTGTACTTCGTAAAGAAGCCCTCGACCTTGAAAACCTAACACTCATCTCAGCAACAAATTACGATAAACTTTATGCTGAGTTTGATATTACCAGGCAGCTTATTTTACTCATAGCCCTTATCTGCGGCATCATTTTTGTAATTATATCCTTTGTTCTTTCCTCATCCTTAACCCGACCCATCACCTATTTATCCCAGAAAATGAGTAAACATAAAGGTAATAGTCTTGTTACTTCCGAAAAATATTTAAACCGCAACGACGAAATCGGTGTACTATGCAATGAATACAACACTATGATTGATGAGCTGAACACCTTTATCAAAAGCGAATATCAAAACAAGCTTATCGTCCTTGATTCTCAAATGAAATCATTGGAAGCACAGATTAACTCCCACTTTTTATATAACACACTTGAATCCATTAACAGCATCGCTGAAATCGAAGATGTTGAGTCAATCTCAATCATGTCCTTAGCCCTTGGAAAAATGTTTCGTTATAGCATTAAAACCAAAAGCGAGCTAGTCACCTTGGCCGATGAACTCGATCATGTCAATGACTACCTTTCCATTCAAAAAATTCGCTTTAACAATCAGTTCCAATTGACTTTAGATATTCCTAAAGAGTTTTATACAATGAAATTGTTGAAGCTCATACTTCAACCTATTGTAGAAAATGCCTTGATTCACGGGTTGGACTTCACCCACTCGAATAACACGATTTCTATAAGCGCTCATGCAACTTCAAATGATATCTTTATCGATGTTACGGATAACGGCAAAGGCATCTCTGAAGAAAAACTCGATAAAATAAATGCTACACTTTCTGAAGAAGCCAAATTCACTGAACTTGGCCATCGTAACAAGCAAAGCATTGGCTTAAAAAACATTCATTCACGAATCGAATTATATTACGGACATGGCTATGGCATAAGTGTCAACAGCACGCTCGGCGAAGGCACTACGATAACCATACGATGTCCACGTATTAACTAGGAGGTATTTATGTATACATATATTATTGTTGACGATGAAATGCTCGTACGAAAAGGGACCATCAAAAAATTACACTCCATAAATGATCAGGCATACTGCGTTGGCGAAGCCGCTAACGGAAAAGAAGCCCTCCTGATTATTGAAGAAAAAAATCCGGATATTATTATCACTGATATGAATATGCCAGTCATGGACGGCACACAATTTCTATCCCTTGTTTCGGAAAAGTTTCCAACTAAACTCATCATTGTCATTAGCGGATACAAAGACTTTGAATATGCAAAACATGCTTTAGCCTCTAATGCTATCGACTACATATTAAAACCTTTTAGTAAAGAAGACCTTCAAAAAGCTGTTCTAAATGCAATTTATAAATTAGAGCACCAACAGGATATCATATCTAAATTAGTCTCTTCCGAATCCGAAAAGAACGCAGCACGATATGACTATGATTTACAAACACTTAAAAATATGATCTTAGGTTATAGCGAAGAAGCTACTGTCTTCACCTCGGAAGAGTTAAAGTTATTAACTTCGACCCACCATATCCGCTTAATCACACTCTATTCAAATACTGTTCTTGAAAATAGTGAGATTGAAGACTATTTAGTCAATAATGGATTAGATGATTTGACGATTTTAGTTTCCCATCCATCCAATGAAAATATGCATTTCATACTTTTTTTTATACCAGAATCCAAAGTGACGGATACAGAGGAACTTATAGATCACTATATTTCATCACTCAGCGGACTAACGCCAACGCAAAACGAACCCTTTATTTATGGAATCAGTATGCTTCAGCCATCCATTCAATTTATTCACACCGCTTATTTACAAACAATCACCGCACTCAATAGTCAAGTGCTAGGCAAGCCACAACACTATCTTCTATATAATAAAGCACAAGAGTCTCCAAACCCTATTCAATGGTCCGGTGTTGAAGAATTTTTGTTTCGTGTGGAGTCAGGAAAAATCGATGAGGTAGAATTGCTCATCGATGCATTGTTCAACTATTTTTTAAGTCTAAATCAGTGTACGCTCTATGATGTGAAACATTTTTGTTATCAGCTATCGGATGATGCTCGACAAATTGTTAATACTTACTTTGATCAAGGCAGTAAGAACGTTAGCACAAGTATTCAAAGCATATTAAATACCATCTTTACCTTTGCAGAAGTCAAAGCCTATTATCTAAACTTTTTTGTCAATATCGCAAAAATGTTGAAAAACAATAATATCTACGCCATTGATAATACGATTGAAAAGGTTAAGCGTTATATTGAACGTAACTACACTAAAGATCTAAATGTAGAATTTGTTGCTTCCTTGTTTTATCTTAACCGAAGCTATTTGAGCCACCAATTTAAGCAGCAGACTGGCGTCAACTTTGTCGATTACGTCAATACTATTCGTATTAATCATGCCAAAAAAATGATGACAACTTCCGACAAAAAAATGTATCAAATCGCCAAAAGTGCTGGTTTTGATAATATCAAGTATTTCTACCGTGTCTTTAAAAAGCATGAAAAAATCACGCCAAAAAAATATCAAGCTCTCCATAAATAATTAACCAAAAACAGGTGCCCACTGATTCGTGGACACCTGTTTTTTTATTACAACTTATTATTACTATAAACTAACTTATAAGATACTTCCCCACTCATCCATGTTTCCTTGGAAGAATACGAATGGATTACCAACAACAATAACCGATCCGTCACTATCTGGGTCTTCAATTGCTGTGTATGTTGTTCCGTCATATTCAAATGAAGATCCAACAGAACCATCAAATGTTCCTTCAACGGATGCAACTGCAGCCGCACCTGAAACCGCTCCAAGATCGATTACGTTCCAGAGCATCATGAATGGACATACTGCGTCGAACTCATCATCAGGACCGTTAGGCATGAAGTTTGCCATCTCACTTGGTAAACCAAGACCTGTTAACTTGATTTCTGAACCACCATCTTGAAGTTGTTGTCCTGCTGCGAACATACCAACTGTTGTTGGTGATACAATAACGTCAACTTTGCCTTCAGAAATAAATGCATTTGCTTGAGTAACACTATCTTGAGGATCGTCATTGCCGTACTTAATATCTAACATTGAATTGTCTGATCCTTCGTTGGCATCAGCGATATTTCCCGGATATGCTTCGTTTAATCGTTTTAATTCTCTTTCCATTGATGCAATCCATAGATTTTGAACCGGTGAAGTTGTTGTTGCAGATAATACACCGATAACCGCTGGATCATCAGCAAAAGTATCATTCGCTAAGATTTCTTCTGCTTTTGCTTTCATGTCCATGTCTTTTTCATATGATTCTTCAGCTAATATCATGATTGCTGCATAAACTAAGTGTGTACCAACACCATCAATTGTTGTCGGAATTGTATGACCAACACGAACGCTTGGATCAATTGCTGAATCAGAACTTAATAATTTTACGCCATTACTTTCAGCTAGTTTTGAAATCGCATTAAATGCATTGGCATCATTGGCTGAAATTGTAATACTAGATACACCTTTTGCAATAAGTTCTTCAACAAGAGCTACTTGCGCTGCTGCTGTTGTTTCTGCAGGTGATTGGTACTCAGCAAAATTTCCTGTCGATTCAACTGCTTCTTTGAATCCTTGATACATTAAGTCTCCAAATAAGTTTCCTGTACTTTTGAACATAAATACATGTGTCTCAGGATCTTCGTTTTCAGAAGTATCCGCATCTGAAGTATTTGTGTCTGTGCTTGTGTCTGCATTTGAACTGCTTGATGATGAGTCTGATGTGTTCGAAGTTCCTCCGCCACATCCAGCCATTGCTACGATCATGGTTAACATAAGTGTGATTGCTAATAATTTTTTCATTTTGTTCCCTCCATTTAATTTTTGTTTTGATTTAGATGTCAAACCCAAGTTGTTCGGTTTTGGATACACTCTCTTGTAGTTCATTAAAACATTGCTCTACTAGAGAGTGTATCCAAAGAACAACTATATAGGTTTGTCATCTAAATCATTGTTTGAATTTTATTTTTTCAGCCAGCAGAGCAACAACCAGTAGAATACCTACTGCCATAACCCTTGCCGCTGGTTGAACACCATTGTAACCCATGAGTTTATCAAGAAATGAGATGATAAACACACCGATAATCGGACCGAAGATTTTTCCTTTTCCACCACTGGTTGATACGCCACCCAGTACACAGATTGCGATAACGCGAAGTTCATAACCTTCACCAACGTTTGCCACAACACTTGGTGACCGTCCTAAGTAGAATATTGCAGATACCGCTGCCATAAGTCCCATAAGTGTAAATGTAATCAATTTAATCTTGTTAATTTTGATTCCCGAAAAATAGGCACCTTCTGTGTTTTTTCCCATGGCATAGAGTTGACGTCCATAGGATGTCTTATGCAAGATTAGTCCGAAAATCACGGCAAATATTGCAAAAACCCATAAAGAAATCGGTAGTCCTAGGAAGTTTGAATATCCTAAATCGCCAAACCAGTCCGGAAAAAGTGTTAATGAACGAACATCAAGGACAATCTTAACGACACCTCGATAAAACAACATACCTGCTATGGTTACGATAACCGCGGAGATTTCTTTGAATCGTGTGATAATAAATCCATTTAAGAATCCCGCTCCTGCCCCAGTCAACAAGCAAACAGCCAAGGATAGAGCTGTATTCCCGGTAGCTTCGTATGTTAAGCCAAGCGTCATGGCCGATAAGGCTAATATAGAGCCCACGGATACATCAATATCTCCCAACAGTAGGATAAAAATCATTGGAAAAACCATAAAAGATAAATCCATTCCTGCTTGAATAATGCTCATATAGCTTCGTGTAAATACATCACCGTTTAAAAAATACATCAAGACATTAAACAGTAAAAATATATAGATTAAAATCATTTCCCATTGAACTAAAAATCTTTTCAGTTCAAATTTCCCGTCGGTTTTTTCAAGGCTAAACCGATATTTTTTATTCATCGTCTCTGTTGTCATAATCGCACCCCTTTATATATTCCTTTCTCGTAAAGCTCGTTGCTTAGCGGATCGTGATGTATAAATATTTAAGATAACGGCTCCGATAATAAGTACACCTTTAATTGCATCTGTCCAAATACTTAGACCGGATAGCATACTTAAGAAGGAACTAATAATGGCAAATAATACCGTTGAGATGATAATTCCGGATATTTTTCCTGTACCACCATTGATGCTTACGCCACCAAGAATACATATGGCGATGACATCCATCTCCATTCCCATGGCCATAGTGCTCTGAGCAATGGCATAGTTGGATGTATATAAAAATCCGGCAAAGCCTGCTATGGCTCCCATAATTGCATAAACAGCTATAATGACTCTATCGCTTTTTATACCGGATACTTTTGCTGAATCCGGACTTGATCCGATTGCAAAGATCCGACGACCGAATTTCAAATGTGTCAATACCACATAAAATATAAAAAACATAATAATCGCAGTTATAATTAGGTTATTAATACCAAAAAGGCTTCCTACTGCAAAACTTTTATATGAATCTGAAAAGTTTGCAGGTACAATCCATCGTGAGTCACTCACCACATAGGCTAATCCTCGAACCACATACAATGTGCTCAATGTGGCAATAATGGGTAATAATTTGAGTTTACTTACCAAGATTCCGTTGTAAAAACCGATGACTGTTCCAATAGCTGTGGCAAGTAGAACAAGGGCAAATACCGGAACTTCCGGATTATCCGCATTAATCATTGATATAACCGTTCCACTAAATACCATCGTTGCTGCAACAGATAAGTCGATTCCACGCGTTACCAAAACCATAAGCATTCCAATTGCAAGAATTCCTGCAATCGAATTATTTTTCAACATATCATTCAATGATTTTGCTGTTAGTAATTGAGGTGTTAATTGAGATGCTAGGATTAGCAAAACAAGGCATGCCATCATTAATCCAAACGATCTGTTCTTCACAATACTTTTAGCAACTTCTTTTAATGAAAAATGTGTGCTTGTCGTTGATTTTATTGATTCTGCTTTATTCGTCATAATTCATCTCCTGTTTTATATTTCTTGATTATAGTCCGGAAGGGCGGATGCTAAAATCTGTTCTTGCCCTAAGTTAATGTTATCAAAGATACTCGATACTTTTCCCTCACGCATAACAATGACACGATCAGCCATACCAAGCACTTCCGGCATTTCAGAAGAAACCATAATGATGGCATACCCTTTAGCAGCCAATTCATTCATAACTTCGTAGATTGCATATTTTGCACCAACGTCAACACCTTTTGTCGGTTCATCTAGAATCAATACCTTAATATCATTCACTAATAATTTACCGAAAACAACTTTTTGCTGGTTTCCACCGGATAATGTTGATGGATTATCATATAAGCTACCTGCTTTTAACTCCATACGATCTGCAATATCGATAACTTTTTGCTCTTCATCTTTTTCATTCATCCAGCCAAACTTTGAGAACATATCTAGATTAACTAAGGTTGTATTTTTAATTATGTCCATATCAAGGATTAATCCATGTAAATGTCGGTCTTCCGGTAAGTAGCCAATTCCGTTTTTAAAACCTTCGTTGGGATTGTGGTTTTTTACCCGCTTATTCTCGACAAAAATTTCACCTGAATCTAAGTGCATGGCACCGATAATGCTTTGACACACTTCTGTTCGTCCTGCTCCGACAAGGCCTGTCAGGGCAACAATTTCACCACGTCGTACATCAAAACTAATATCTCGAAAATATCCCATCTTGGACAGATTCGCTACTCGAAAGGCTTCTTCACCTATCTTTGCATTTTTTGTCGGATACATTTGTGTCAGTTCTCGACCAACCATGGCTTTAATAAGTTCCGCTTGTGTGATCTTCTCGATATCCCAACAGCCAATGTATTGAGAATCCCGATATACGGTTACACGGTCTGCAAGTCGAAAAACATCTTCAAACTTATGGGAAATCAAGATAATAGATACGCCATCATTCCTAAGTTTTTCTGCAATTCGATAAAGTTCTTCACATTCAACTTTGGTCAATGATGCTGTTGGTTCATCCATAATCAGGATTCGCGCATTCGCCGAAAGCGCTTTTGCAATTTCAACAAGCTGTTGTTTTGCAACACTTAAGTCACCCATCATGGTCTTAGCATCAATGTCACCACCGATGTCATCCAACAATTCTTGGGCCTCAGCATTCATTGTTTTCCAATCATACATGTTGAATTTATTCATAAGTTCACGACCCATGAAAATATTTTCCGTTACACTCAAGTGGGGGAATGCTGTAACATGTTGATAAATCGCTGCAATTCCTAATTCACTCCCCATCTTGGGATCTTCGATAACGATTTTTTTACCGTCGAGGTAAATTTCGCCTTCATTGGGTTGATGAACACCGGTAATCACTTTAATCGTTGTTGATTTTCCGGCACCATTCTCTCCCATCAATCCATGAATCTCGCCTTGCCTAAGTTCTAGGTTGACGCCTCGTAGCGCTCGCACGCCGCCAAAGTTTTTAGAAATATTTTTTAACTCTAAAATTGCCATATCTTTTTGCCAACTCCTACACAGTATTTGTTTGAACACTTTGTGCGTTCTTTTACGATTATGTTCGTTTTGTTCCTTCTGTTTACATGTTACAACTGTTTTAACCATTTGTCAACATTTTTGTGTGTTTTTATGTTCGTTTATGATTATTCTTGGTTTTTCACTTGTTCAATGCAAACAAAAAAGACACCTCTTTCAAGGTGTCTACTAAGAAATACGTTGTTACCAATCTTGTAATGCTTTAACCAGATTGTGCACAGATAAGTCTTTTCTTTTTATTTCTTGTTTTATTTTACCATCTTCAATGACTAAAACGCGATCACACAATCCGGCAATCTCTTCAAGGTCATTACTAATCAAAATAATTCCTGCACCTGTTTCCGCTAGGTCTGCAAAGATATTATAGATATCTACTTTTGATGAATTGTCAACATTCGCTGTCGGTTTATTAAAAATAAAAATTTTTGACTTGCTAAAAAACCATTTTGCCAGCAAAACCTTTTGTTTGTTCCCGGCGCTCATACTTTCCATCAAATAGTCTACACCGGCATTTGATATATTCAGAAGATCTAAATAGTATTTGGAAATTAACTGCTTGGCGCTACGACTGAGTTTACGAACGCGAGGTACATTCGCCGATACGATATTATCCATGACTGAATCATCAATAAACATACCCTCATTGGAACTTCCTAAATAGCATAATCCGGCTTCAACTGCATGCGTCGTTGAACGCATCCTTTTTTCTGAACCTTCGACTTTAATATGGCCTTCAAAAGGAATCGCTCCGAACAAGGCTTTACCAATTGAGGATTTATAAGCTCCGCGAAGACCAACGATTCCTAACATCTCACCTTTTTTTAGTTCAAAGTTAATGTTATGAATATGTTCTGTACTTAATCCTCGAACTTTAAGAATTTCATTGCCGAGGGTAATATTGCGCTTGGGATAACGATGCACATCTTTTTCTGCAAATTCAAGCAATCCGGCCAGAATCGTTTCTTCTGCTTCTTGAATGGCAACAATTTTTCCGTCGCGCATGGTTACCACTTGGTCAACCACCTGAAAAAGTTCATCTAAGCGGTGAGACGAATAAATGGTCATCCGATCTGCAGTCATGTACTCTTTTACCATTTCGTTCAAAAAATGAACTTGCTGTAAATCTAACAAGGTCAAGGGTTCATCAATAATCAACACATCCGGTTCCTTCGATAAGGCAATGACGACTTCAAGAAGTTTTTGCGTTGCCATTTTTAATTCTCGCACCTTGACTAGAGGATCTATATCTAACTTAAATACATCCAGAATTGCTTTTGTTTTCCGCTTGGCTTCTTTCCAATCAAAGGCTTTAAACCCTAAGAAAGACTGTTTTGGCTCCCGATTTAAAAACATATTTTCATAAACCGTCATATCTTGAAAGAGGCCGTTTTCATGACAGACCATTTCGACCTTTAAATCATGAATCACTTGCCCTGCATCCGGCATTATTTCCTTACTGATTATTTTTAATAATGTTGTCTTTCCGACTCCGTTTGTCCCCGTAATCCCATAAATGTTTCCCAGGTCAAAAGAAGCTTTTTCAATGTTTAAAACGGTATTATGGTGATATACTTTTTTAACATTTTCAATTAAAATACCTTTTTCACCCATAGACTTCTCCTGTGATTAGTTCAACATTGACGTGTGCACTTTAATATTGTTTTCAAAATAAAAGGCTTTAAAGTCTTCCGGCATTTCTTTATCAGAAACAACCGTCATAATTGACGGAAGCGGCGCCATCTTGATTAAACCACGCTTGTGATAACGCTCACTCGGAACAACAACGATAACATCTCTTGATACTTGATGTAATTTTTTATATAAGCGCACTTCATTTTTTTCATTGACGGTATAACCATATTGTAAATCAACACCATCTGCAGTTATAAAGGCTTTTTCAATCAAGAGTTCATCCAATTGATCAAGTTCAACAACATTACCGCTGACCATGTCAATCTCTCCACCTAACATAACCAATTTATGGTTGCTTTCTTTATATACAAACATGGCAATTTCAATATTATTGGTTACAATAATCATATCCTTGGCATCAACAAGACATTTTACCAAATCAATTCCCATCGCACTACCACCAATAAAAACTGTATCTCCCTGCTCAATAGTCTTCGCCGCCACGCCGGTGATGCGATGAAAGCACTGATCCACTTCCATATCTTCATCATTTGTACTTTTTTGCACGTCTGAAGTCACTTGATTATTATCAATCAGTATAGCTCCACCGTAGGTTTTCTCAACAAGTCCTTCTTTTTCCAACTTATCTAAATCTCTACGAATTGTCACCTCTGAAACATCAAGCTCTTTGCTCAAATACGCTACTTCAACGGATTTTTTTTCTTTAACAAGCTCCCTTATGGCTTGTAATCGTTCGATACCAAACATTTAATCACCTATATTTCTTTTTCTATTTTACGCTTTAACCGTTGCTCAGAATAATACTGAACAAAAATATTCACCAATAAAATGACTCCCATAATTGCACTCATCAAATGCGAATCGACATAGGCTAAGTTCATTATTCTTAAAACCACGCTCATGATAATGACGGCAATTAAGACACCGATCATGGTCCCTCTTCCACCTTTTATATCAATCCCACCTAAACTTACAATGACCAAACCATTTAACAAATAGGTCTCTCCATAGTCAACGCGTATCGAGTTATATCGGGCTGACATAATCACCGCAGTAATACCGGCAATGCACCCTGCAATAATGTAGGCCATAAAAACGACTTTTTTCACATTAATACCGGAGTATATAGCTGCTTCCCGGTTTTTCCCGATTCGATAGAGTTGTTTGCCAAAAGAACTGGCATCGAGCCACCAACCCACAAAAACCACAACAAAGATAAATACAATCATAGGAAATGGAATTCCCAAAATTTTACCATTACCTATATAGGTGAAGGCCGAGGGAAATGATGTAATGGCTCCGCCTTTGGTAATATTCAATGCCGCGCCTTTAAAAAGCATCATCGTCCCAAGGGTTGTTAATATGGGAGATACCTCAAGAAAACTGACCACCGCACCGTTAATCGCCCCCGCTAGGGAACCTATTAATAGCATGACCAAGACGCCAATGACGACTGAAAAAGCACCTAAATCACTCGCATAATTCATCGTTAAGGCCCCGATAATTCCTGCAAGCGTTGTCATGGAAACAATGGATAGGTTCATTCCGGAAACAATGAGTGTAATCATTAAGGCTATTGAAATGAGTCCATATTCCGGCAATTGATTCGCCATAATCAATAATGTTTTTATAGACAAAAATTCCCTTCCGAAAAGAACTGTTCCTAATAGGATCATTCCAAGAAGAATCCCCAACAATTTTTTTTCATATGAACTTAACATTATGTTTCACCCACTTTTATATATCTTTTTTTGACACGGTCTTTCAAGACACCATAGGCAATGACGCCAATAATAATGCCACCAATCATCATATCATGCCAAAAAACCGGAATTCGAGCAAAAACCAACCCACTTCGAAGGATGATAATGAAAAGGCTTGCAATCACCGTTCCAAAAACCGTCCCATAACCACCCAATATATGTAATCCACCTAAAATAACGATAATAATCAGTTCAAATTCAATATTCATATATGCGTCTACACTGGTTTGATTAAAGGTAATCAAATGCAATGCTGCACTAATGCCGGCGCTTAAGCCACTAAATCCATGAGCCCTAATGGTTGAAACCGATTCACGATAACCTTTTTGCATGGCTAATTTTCGATCGCCTCCAAACGCGTACACACTACGGCCAAACTGAGTATGCTTTAATACAAAAAAGGTAGTCAATGCCATAAGTAAGACGCTCACATTCTCAATCGCACCATAATAATCTTGGATCATATATCCATCACTCATGAAAAAATCGCCAAGGAAAGTTTGATGGATAAATTTTGAAATGCCATAAAAAATGTACATGGTTGCAAGAGTCACAACAACAGACGACACCTTAAATTTTGCAATCAAGCTTCCATTGACCACTCCTATAAGGCCTCCGATGAATGCACCCAAAAAGATAACGATCGGTATCGGTAGTAAAATATAGCCGGTCATAAGTGAAAGGATTACACTTGTCAATGCGATAATTCCTCCCATTGACAAGTCAAAATGTCCTTTAATCATTAAGGGAAGAACACCTAATGCACATATAAAATACACGCTATTAACACCGATAAGTTCAAGCAAATATGCCGGATGGGCAAAATTCAAATTCGTCGTTGATATCGCAATCCATAGGATTACTGTCATGAAAAAAATATAGCTCTCGCGTTTTTTTAAGAGTTTTCTTGTATTCATATGAACCACCATTCTACTTAAAAATCGTAATCATCCACATTTATAGAATCAAAGTCCAAAGGCTCTCCCATTATGACGGTTCTCTCAGACTCAATATATTCAATCGGTCCAATCTCTCCATAAGTGGAACCGTCAATAATTTCTTGGTTTTGTTGAAGGACATGAATAATTTCAACCGTTAATCGGCCTAGATCATATGGATTCCAAAGCGTCGCTAAATGCACCGACCCTTCTTTTAAGTAGTCACGCATATCATTGGGCAAGGCTAAGGCATAGAGCTTAACTTCATCTTTTTTTCCTAACACTTTTATTGCTTGCGCAGCTCCCGGTCCCGCTTCCGTAGACATCGCTATAATCCCATCAAGTTCAGGATATGCCTGAACGAGGTTTCGTGTGTGGGCATAGGCTTTTTGCTGATCTTCATCGGTGGGGATTACTGTCAACAGATTAAGATCCGGATACTGCTGCGCCTGATAGTCCTTCATCCAATGGATCCATGTATTTTGATTATCCGCAGTCATCGACGCTGTCAAAATAGCATAGTTTCCTTCAGCGCCAACAAGCTTAACCAATTCATCGATAAGGTGTGTTCCTAATTCTTTAGCTGAAACTTGATTGACAAAAACATCTCTACTCTCATTGACTGAATCTGCATCAAAGGTCACTACAATGATCCCATTACTCCGAGCTTCATCTAGAACAACTTTAACCGCATCCGGATCAACCGGTGCAATAGCAATCACGTCAACACCATCATAAATCATATCCTGGACAATATTGACTTGGGAAGCTGCATCTGCCGATGAAGGTCCCCGATAAATCAATTCCATCCCGTACTTATCGGCAACTTCTTTGGCGCCTTCTGCACACTGATCAAAGTATGAGATTCCGATAATCTTTGGAATCATACCTATTCGCACGGTATCTGAAGATGTCTCTTGACGGGCATCTTGTTCTTTACAACCTGTAATCACAAACAAAAGCAAAAGAATATATATCCCAAGGATTCTTCGTTGTTTTTTGCCATTCATTGCCTTTACCACCTTAAATTCAGTCTTTTGTGTTTTCGCAATCGTACACAATCGATACAAATCGAAAATTCAATCCTTTTTATTGTACTTTATTTTTTTTAAATACACAAGAACTCTTAGCGAATCTCTTCACGAATCTTTATCGAAACATTTCTTAGTTCTTCATCAAGTTGATGAATATCGCAATCACCTAACATGGTCTGTCGGATAAATCCTTCTGAACTTTCCACAATATCCTGGATGCTATAGGGAAGTGCCATACCCATATCCCCTTGGTCTGCCTTGAATATATTGGGCGCGTATTTTTCCAAAATCGCTTTTGTCCCATCAACAGATAGCAATTCCTTGATTCCTGATGCAATTGAATATTCTAATGCATAACTTGAGGTCAAGGTATACTCAAAAGCATAGTGGCCGGATACCAATTCAAGAAGCACAGACGTATCTTCTTGTTTCACATCCATAACATCGTCATCAATGCCTTCAACACTTATTCGATCTGCATCGGGCAGGTAAAGGGTGGCTGTCGTATCAAAAGGAATATCACATGTATATTTCACACGATTATTTTCCAACAACCTCCACTCGCTACGAACCCATCCCATTGCTGTTCGAACTGCACCTTTTGCAAAGCCAAGTTTTCCATAAAACTGTGGGCGAAGAAGGATTTTCTTAAAGCCAGGTTCATTTTCACATGGATTAATACCACATACACTCCGATACATCCACTCGGCAATAGAACCATAGGCGTAATGGTTTAAGGAATTCATGCCGGTTCCGCTAATCTTACCATCCGGCATAATAGAGTTCCAACGCTCCCATACTGTTGTCGCTCCCATAACAACTTCATAGAGCCAACTTGGATAATCTTCTTGGAAAAAGATTTGATAGGCGCTATCAGAATCCCCGTGATTGGAAAGCGCTCGGCATAAATACGGCGTACCGATAAATCCCGTTTTTAAATGCATGTTATCTGCTTTAAGCAGTGCTCTTAAATCACCTAGAACACGCTCTTTTACCGATTCTTCGACCAAATCAAAGTGTAAGGCAACCACATGTGCCGTTTGGGTACGAATGGTTGAACGTCCATTCTTACTGAAATATTCATCCTGAATCGCTTGTTTGACCTCTTCTGACCGTTGCGCATAATACTGAGCATCTTGTGTATAACCTAAAACTTTGGCTGCTTTTCCCAAAATATTTGTAGAAAGTCGATAATATGCTGAGGCTAGCAGCCCATTATCCGTACCTCCAAGAACACCACCCTCAATGGGTCCGTCAAGGGCTAACCAGTCTCCAAAATGAAAACCCACGGTCCATAATTTATGGTCACCCGATTCAACATCTCTTGCAATAATCCAATCAACCCAATCCTTCATGCTTTGATATTGGTTTTTGAGGATTGTTTTATCACCATAGTGAAGATAGACTTCCCATGGAATAACGGTAGCAGCGTCACTCCATGCACATGCACCACCACTAACAAAACCACTCGTTTTATGCTTATGCTGAGAAAACGTCGGCACTGTGCTTGCGACCATTCCATCACTCATTTTTTGCTCTTCATATACATCCCTCATGAATTTAACATAAAAAGGATAGGTATCCATATTATAGGTTGCCGTTCCTGCAAAAACTTGCGCATCTCCTGTCCATCCCATTCGCTCATCTCGTTGCGGACAATCTGTCGGCACATCCAGGAAGTTGCCTTTTTGCCCCCAAAGGGCGTTTAAAAATAGGCGATTCACATAAGGGTCTGATGTCTCAATATGACCCCTTGTCTCTAAGTCAGAATATATAACACAGGCGGTAAAATTTTCTAATTGAATCTCTCCGGTAAATCCTTCTAGCTTGGCATAGCGGAAGCCATAAAATGTAAAGTGGGGTTGAATCTCGCGTTCGACTCCATCCGATATATATACATATTCTGCTTTTGCATCCCGTAAATTCTCCCGATAAAAATTACCATCTTGCAACACTTCCCCATGGCAAATACGAATCTTGGTCCCTTTAGGTTCTCGAACCCGTATCCTTAACCATCCAACCATGTTTTGGCCCATGTCTAAAACCCATTCACCCGCCGGCGTTTTGATGAGCTCTACCGGTTTAAACTCTTCTTTAATGATGACAGGTACGGATAAACGTTCTCTTAATTCACCAAGTCCTTGTGGTGTATAGGGCACCATTTTACTCCAGGACTCATCATCAAAATCTGCTTTTGACCATGCCTCCAAGATGGCATTTGCATCAAACACTTCACCATCATATATGGTATCTTCAAGGATTGGTGAGGGTTGGCACTTCCACGATTCATCGGTGCCGATTTTTCTGACGCTACCGTCTTGATAGGTTACAACGACTTCACACCGCAATGCAAAATGCTCCATATAAGGTGTATTCAAAGCACCAAAGGTGCCAAATGGTCCTTTAGCCCAACCATTTCCTAATAATACGCCAAGTGCATTGTCGCCTTTTTTTAAGTAGTCCGTCACATCAAATGTTTGATATTGAAGCCATGCATCATAGGCATTACAATAGGGCGTGAAATATTCGTTTCCCACACGTTTACCATTGATTTCAAGCTCATAGAGACCTAACCCGATAATATAGGCTCTTGCAGATACAACATCTTGATCTAGCCGAACCGTTTTACGTACATAGGGCGCTCGATTTTGATCCTTCCACTCCGGGCTTATCCACTCAGCCTCCCATGGACTATCCATTTTACCGCTTTCGAACCAATAAGTGTCTGAAGTCGCTTCATCCCCCGCATCTCCCCAAACCCGTACTTTCCAGTAATATCTCCTGCATGGCTCTAATAAACTATCGATTTCTACGCCTCGATTATCACTATCTGCATCTTTGCCTGTATCAAATATCTTCTGATTAAAGTCCTTATCTAAGGCAACCACCACTTGTGCGGCTACTTGTTTTTGCGATTGGCTATCTTCCGTAATCCAAGACACTACCGGTGTGCCCAGTTCATATCCCATAGGATTTGTTATATGATTCGTTTTACAATATCTTATCTTCATTTTTCTTCCTCCATAACTTACCTTAATCCATAAAATAATATTGATGTTCTACTTATTTCATTATATACTATATAGAGATAGGAACGATAATTTCACGTAATATGTTTGGTGTTATGAGGTAAGATTATGGATGATAAATTAATACAAGAGCTTTGGAAACATACCTATGCAACAGATCAAAAAGTTTCCAAAAAAATACAAGGTCTTCTCTCAAAATCAGGACTTTCTGATGCCGAAAAACGTCAGATTGATCCACGTCATTTATCCGGAAAATTCTTTTTAGATGATGCATCTTCTGATGTTTTCATTTCATTTCATCAAGAAAAATCTAACCCCAATATCCATGACCATGATTTTTTTGAGCTTCTCTATGTGGTCAAAGGCTCGCCGATTGGCGTCATCGATGGCCAAGAGATTTTTCTCACTGAGGGTAACCTATGTATTATGAATCCTAACGCCGTCCATTATTTCAAAAAATACCATGAGGGCGAAGACCTAATTTTAAATATAGTTTTGCCACAAGAAATCTTTCACAAGTCAATTTTTCTCATGCTTTTTAACGACTCTGCCCTGAACAGTTTTTTTATTCGCTATCAAATAGAAAACGCTTCAAAATCCTACCTACTCTTTACTGAGTTAGATCAAGATATTGAAACGTTTATTCGTTTGCTTATTAAAGAGATTTTGGATGAAAAACAGTATAGTCGAGTGATTATTGACCATCTTTTAACTTTGCTTTTCACTCACATTATACGCGAATCCGAGCCCAAACAAACGTCGTCTGTTCTCCCACAAATCATTGACGCTATTTACACCAACTATCAAACCATATCGCTAAATAGTCTCGCATCAGAATACAATTATCATCCAAAGTATTTATCTGCACTGATTCATGACTATACCGGATATTCATTCCGACAGCTAACAAGTCATATTCGTCTGCAAAATGTCGTGAATTACCTTCTCTACACCGATGATACCATTGAAGTCATTGTTGAACATGTGGGGTATAAAGATAAAAGCAGCTTATACGCCGCTTTTAAAAAGAAATATCATATGAGTCCCAGCCAATATCGTAACAGCCATCAATTTCGATAAACAACTTGCTTTTTATGTAGAATGGCCATAATAATCGGAATCAAAATAAGTTGTAAAATAATTCCCGGAATTGCATTTAAAAAGGCGCCACCGACAAACATGCTCATTGAAAAAGCACCACCGGATAGTCCCAGCAAGATCACTTGGGCAATTCCCCAAACAAGACGGCCTAGAATCATTGCAACAATGAGCGAAACATATGTCCAATGAATTTTCTTAGGTAATCGTTCATAGAGAATTCCGATGACCAAACCATATGTCATTAACTCAAAGGCCATAGCTATTCCGATTGGGAACAATGGCGGCATACCAAAGACCATGAATCGTAATATAGGTAGTATGAATCCAACGACTCCACCATACTTCCACCCACAAATCAAACCGCACAATAATACCGGAAAGTGCAT
>CAZVKG010000030.1:0-37506 GCA_964627665.1 uncultured Eubacteriales bacterium
CGGATTCTACATACCAACGAAATTTTGTTTGTTCGGGATTGATGACAGGCGTTTGCCGCTGTGTCCAATCATCAATAAATTCGGTAATGATTTCAGGATTCACAATGGCATCATAGGTCTCAGATTCATAGAAGGACATGCCATTAAGATAAACATCGCCTAAGTGCCTTGTCTTATCAACGGAGACCACCCAATCACCAAAAACTGTCTCTTTATATGGATTAAAGTCACCAAAAAAGCTATTAGGTAAAGTGACTTTCCAAACGCTACCCTCCACATGCGTCCAAGTGTCAATGACTTCGGATCCTTTAATGACCACTGTTTCACCATCGGCACACATATAAGTAATTCTGCGTTGGTCGCTTAAGCCGGCGTACTTTGGATTGACATTTTCCCGATAAACACCTTCATGAACGATTACTGAATCTCCCGCCATGGCAATGGAAGCGGCCTTGTTAATTGTCAGAAAAGGATTTGATTCATTTCCTATATTTGTGTCTTTTCCATTTTTTGCTACATGATAAATCATCTTAAGAACCTCCTAAATTCTGTTTTATGATATTTTATATATATGCTATAATTGTACATAATTAATAGCGACATGGCTAGACGATGATTCGTCGAAGACTAGACAATATTTGTGTTTATAAGGAGTTCTTATGTTTTTTGAACGGCATGGATTAGACAGTACTAACTTATTTCAAATAAAAAAATTCAGATTAGAACGATATCCGGTGCATTTTCACCTTGCCTATGAATTTATTTGGGTTGAAGAAGGAATGCTGACAATGAACATTGATGGCAAACAACAACACTTTATGGCAGGAGAAGCGGCCATTATTTTTGCAAATCAGTTACATGATTTGCATTTGACGAAAGAATCCAAAGAACACTTTCTTCTCTTTTCGCCTGAGTTAATCAATGATTTTCATAAAGAATATAAAGGACAGATTCCAATCACAAACAAGCTTATATTTGATCAAAAACCGGCACTGGATATATTGGACAATATTTATGAAAAAAAACGTTTTTTATATGACCTATGTGCTCGTATTGTGGACCAGATGGATTTTCAACCAGCCGTCCAAGTTGATAGAACGACCGTAATCTATGATGTCCTGCTTTATGTGGAAGAAAATTACCAGAAGAACATCAATCTTCAGAGTTTAGCAAAGGAATTAAAGTATGATTATACCTATTTATCCAAACTATTCGGAAAATTAATGGGGATGACCTTTACGGAGTATTTGAATCACTACCGAATCTCCAATACCCTTTTTTTCTTGGACAACAGTCAATATAGTATTAGTGATATTGTATTTAAGTGTGGCTATAATAACTTTAGAACCTTCAATCGGAATTTTAAGCAAATTGTAGGAATGTCACCAACACAATATATGAAAAAATAAATAGATTTGTCTGCTCTCAGCTGACCAATAGATAAAGCAAAAATGCTATTCTATTATTGTGGTGTTATAATACATCAAAAATAATAGAAAATGAAAAGGAGCGTTTATGAGAGCATGTACAATTTATTTTAATACGATGAAATTCGTATGGATGAAATTATTATTAGGGATAGGGGTCGTTTTTATAGCAGGTGCTTTATTTGTTCCCTTTTTTTTAATTGGGATGATGTTTGAGTTTTGTGTATTTATTATATTGATGCTCGTTTGGCTTTCAAGTGCTTATGGAATAAAAGCCCTCGTCACCCATTATTTTGGTTATATGGTAAAAGCCGGACATGTTGCAGTGATTACAGAGAGTATGATTCATGGGAAAATACCGGAACACTATTTTGCGTTTGGGTTACAACGAGTCAAAGAAAAGTTTGTGTCATCAAATGCTTTTTTTCTTGTCGATCGTTTGATATCAGGAGCTGTGCGCCAAATTCAAAATAAAATGGAAAGCATTGGCGGGTGGCTTAATGGTGTCCCAGGTATAGGCTTTGTTATTCAAATCCTTAATTTATTTATATCAATTTCATTGAATTATATTGATGAGTGTTGCTTGGGGTATACATTTTATAAAGATAGCCAGAATACATTTAAAAGTGCAGCCGATGGTGTCGTCATCTACGCACAAAATTGGAAAACGATTTTAAAAAATGCGGCCATAACAACAGCTCTTGTTCTTCTACTTATGATAGGTGTGATGATAAGTCTGTTTTTAGCTTTTAGTGCTATATTATCAGCAATAAATGTTAATGCCGGCTTTGCAATTATTCCTGCAGTTTTCATCACACTGGTGATTAAATATGCCTTTATCGACAGTTGGATTCTAGTAAAAACAATGTGCACTTATATGGAGGTTGCCCCACAGACCACGATTTCATTTGACCTCTATGCAAAATTATCTAAGTTTTCAACACAGTTCAAAAAATTATATCAACAAGGCGCAGTGGATGATGAACCTATAGGTGATATACAAAGTGTGTCGCAAATATGAATGATAAGTAAAAGATAAATCATTGCACAATGATAACAAATATGTTATCATTGTGGCATAGCCAATAGTAAAGAAAGACACCCAAAAAAGAACTTGACCGAGCAATAAGATATATGAAGGACTGGGAATCGAGGTAATTAATACGTTGTTAGAAAGAGTTATAAAATAAAAAAGCAACAAAATAAAAAATAACAAATAAAAAAAATAGAAAAAAATTGATAGTTAAAATACAATAAATAAAATAAAAGATAAATCAGGAGATGTAAAAAATGAAAAACGGAGTTAAATGGAATGATCTGAAACAATCGATTAACTCTATTTCGGACACAGAAAAAACCGAGATTGAAGCTACGGCAAAAATAATGGCTTCAATAATTAAGAGGAGAAAAGAGCTAAAAATATCGCAGCGTGATTTGGAAAAACTGTCTGGAATAAAACAGTCGGCCATCGCTCGTATTGAAAAGCAAAATAATTCTCCATCGATTGAAACACTTATAAAATTGATGGAGCCATTAGGTCTTACATTAACAGTTACAAATTCAGAAAGTGCGAATGCAAAGGTGTCTCATTAGGAGACACCTTTGTTATTAAATAAAATTTTATAAGAATATTTGCCATTGTTCACGGTTAATAATATAATGGTTATATGTGTTATCGAAAGGGGTTCTGTATGGAACTTATGTCTGCAAAAGAAGCCTATATAAAATAGGGAATATCTAAAAGGGGTGTTCAGATATTATGCGCTGAGAGGCGTGTTGAGGGAGCTGTGAAAATTGGTATTATGTGGATTATATCTCAGAATTCTATAAAATCTAAGGATAAAAGACTTAAATAAAAATAGTGGAGGCTTACAATGGTTACTGGTGAATTACTTAATAAAGTAGATAAAATGTGATAAATTTGAGTTTGTTTGCAAGGACCCTCAAGATATTAAGGAGAGAAAATATTGGTAAAAATGATTTTTTTCAATGGTGGTTGGATGTCATTATATGATGGCACCGGAACCGATAAGATAGTTAACGGTGGTGCTTACATCAAAAAACACGGATTTGGTGGGGAGGTTTATAATTTTAGAAATAGCGGCGGCAACAACTATGGGTATGTAATGACAAAAAGCGGCACACTCGACCTCAGCCGTATTGACTTCGGAGAAGAGACTGTTGGTGACTTCATTAATAACGTGACATGCGTTTTTGTCGCCACACATCCGAAAGGAGGGCGTAGGATAGTTGGATGGTACCGAAATGCAAGAATTTATTCATGCTATCAGCTCTATCCTGGAAATGACCGTGAAATCATGACAAGTCAAGAAAACTGGGGTTATGACTCAAACCAAGTTGGATACTTCTCGTTTACGAAGAATGGTGAGGTTATCTTATTGACTGAAGACGAAAGACTTAGCGCACCTGTACTTCCAACAGGAAAAGGTGGCTTTGGACAATCTAATGTCTGGTACGCCGATTCGGAAATTGGCATTGAATTTAGACGTAAGACAATCAAGTTTATTTCAGAATACGAGAGTAAAATATTCAAAGAAGCGGATTCAGAATATAAAAGAGAGAACCAGAGCAGTGTCGACGTAGCAGCAAAAAAGAAAGTTGAAGAGGTAGCAATTAAACGAACGAGAGAGTATTTCGAAGAGCTTGATTATCTATGTAAATCCGTCGAATCAGAGAATTGTGGATGGGATTTGGAATTCACCAATGGGAATGTCAAACTTTTAGTTGAAGTGAAGGGACTTTCGCAGTCATATATCTCTGTAATGCTGTCCCGAAACGAATACGAGAAGATGTGTGAGAACATGGAGCACTACCGGTTGTCTGTTGTAACGAATTGCCTTGACCAAGACCGAGAACCGACAATAAATATTTTTTCTTTTATATCAGAAAAGAACGGCTGGTTTGATAAATACGGGCATGAACTTGACATCAAAGAAATTGTCCTAGCTCGATGCGAATTAAAGTAATTTCCTAACAAGGACTAAAAAAAACAACGCCTTAAGTGTTTACACATTTTATCGATACATTCTTACCATCTGCATTTTGCGTGGGAGTAAGAAATATGGCTTAATTTTCAACTTATTGATACCAATGATTTACAGCATTCTAAGAAATAGAGGTTTTAACGAGTTCATTAACAATTATATTAGTGAAATGGATGATATAACACCTTTTATGGAAGTTATACAAAACTATAATGCAAAGTTAAGACCGAATGCTATAATGAGGGATTCACTTAGAAAAAGTATATATGATATTAAGTACGTTTTTCTTCAAAATCCACCAAACACTATTTTGAGATCAATACGAAGCTTTTATGATCCTGAAAAAATTATTGAAAGTTCTATTACTTTTGAAAAAATAAATAGAGACTTATTAAAAAATATGAATGTGAAATTATGTGAAAATATTATAGGACAGGACAAGGGAAAAAAAGCATTGGTAACAGGCCTTTACAAAGGATGTAATAAAACAGATGATAAACCAATTGTTTTACTTCTATTGGGTCCATCTGGAATTGGGAAGACCGAAGCTGCAAAAGAAATTAATAAATCTTTTGGCGGTGCGTTAATGAGGATTCAATTCTCAATGTTGCAAAATCAAGAGGCGTATAATTATGTTTTTGGTTCAGAACACTCTAAAAACTGTTTAGCTAGAGATTTGCTAGAAAGAGAAACAAATATTGTCTTGATAGATGAATTTGATAAAGGAATATTGTGCCTGAGTTAAATGATTTATATAGTGGATGGATTACAAATCAAGATTGGAGAAAGAGATGTCATATGTTAGTAAAAGACAGTAGAGATACTTATTTGGCCATAATAAAGAAATTTAAAAACTACTGTGAAACCAATGACATTCATATAGGAGAACGTTTGCTTAGGAGTTTTAATGAAAAATACGGATTGTGGTCATCAGAAAAGAATGCTTTAATCTATAAACATATACAAGAAGTGTAAATATATATTAGCATTCGAGCTACTATGAACCGGAGGTGATGAAAAATGACAAACATTTTGAATAAGATACATCAAGGTGAAGGCATACAGATTGAATTTAAAGAAAGCAAAAATGAAATAAACAAGGATGTATATGATACAGTATGCGCTTTTTTAAACAGATCTGGTGGAGATATATTCCTTGGAGTAGCGGATGATGGAACTTTAGTTGGTGTCAATCCAGATAAAATTGCTCAAATAAAGAAAGATTTTGTGACTTCACTTAATAATCCAAATAAGTTCAACCCCCCTTGTTATTTGGGAATTAGTGAGTATGAAATAGAAGGAAAGATGATTTTACATATCTTGGTTCCGGAAAGTTCACAGGTACATCGGGCAAAAGGTAAGATCTTTGATAGAAATGAAGACGGAGATTTGAATATAACCCATAATACCGAGCTTGTTGCAAGAATGTTTACAAGAAAGCAAAAGCAATATACGGAGAATCGAGTTTTTCCCTACATTGACTTAGCCGATTTGAGAACTGATCTCATCGAAAAGGTAAGAAAAAGAGCTGTTATTGAAAGAGCTAATCACCCATGGAAGGATATGGAGGATACTGAACTTCTTAAAAGTGCAGGGATGCATCTGAAAGATTATTCGACCGGTGAAGAAGGATTCACATTGGCTGCAGTACTTATGTTTGGAAAAGACGAGGTGATTAAGTCTGTTTTACCATATTATAAAGTGGATGCTATTCTCAGAAAAGATAATATTGATAGATATGATGATAGAGATGATATCAGAACAAATCTAATTGAAAGCTTCGACAGGTTGATTGCATTTGTACACAAGCATTTACCGGATAAGTTCTACTTGGAAGGATCAACAAGAATAAGTATCCGAGATATTATATTTAGAGAAATCATTACTAACCTGTTGATTCATAGAGAATATTCGGATGCATATCCATCTAAGTTGGTTATTGGAGATACGATTCTAGCAGAAAATGCGAATAAACCTCACGGATACGGTCAAATAGATCCGAATAGTTTTTCACCGTATCCTAAAAATCCGATTATAGCAGGTGTATTTAAAGAGATGGGTTTAATTGATGAATTAGGTTCTGGGGTGCGTAATCTATATAAATATTGCATGAGTTATTTCGGGAATGATCCGAAATTAATTGAAAGCGATGTCTTTAGAATTACGATTGATATAAATGAGGAAGTTATTACAGGGCAAGCCACAGGACAAGCCACAGGGCAAGCCACAGGACAAGATGATAATCGTAGAGAGTTGGTTTTGAAATATTGTAAGACACCAAGATCTAGAAGCGAAATTCAAGAATTGCTGCAAATGAATAGTCGCGAGCATTTCACCAATACAATTTTAAAGCCACTGGTTGATGAAGGTGTTTTGAAATTGACAATTCCAGATAAACCGACAAGTCCAAAACAGAAATACTATTCATAAATTAAGTAATTGTTTGAATAGTGATTACAATTTAAGATGGACAAAAGGGAGATAAGTATGTGCTACAACTTTGATTTTTTGAAAAAAGAAGAGAAATACAAAGAGTTTACAAATTCATGTATAGAAGCTGGGTAATAAGATTAAAGAAGGTGCACTGATAAAAGTTTTGAATTAAAGTTATTGACAAAGGGAAAAAATAGTTGTAATATATAGGTATAACGTTAAACCAAATGATGGAAGTGAACAGATATGGCGACAATTAAAGAGATAGCGAAGCTGTCGGGGGTAAGTCCTATGACAGTGTCCAATGTTATTAATAAGAAGCATAGCAAAGTGTCCAAGAAGACGATTGATAAAGTGGAAAAGATTATTAAAGAACTGAATTATGTGCCGAATATGTCGGCAAGATCCCTCGTTGCTAAGCATTCGAATATCATTGTATTGATTATTCCGCAGACATTAGAAGACGATCCGGATAAAGATTATGCAATGAAAAACCCTTTTTATGGGGAGTTTATTAATAGTATCGAGTACAATCTAAGGAAAAATGGATGCTATATGATGCTCCGCTTTGTATCAGAAGATGAAGAGTATCATCATTCCTTGAAAGTATGGAATGCAGATGGAGTTATTGTCTTAGGAACGGATCAACGGCAATTCGATTTGAACTTAGCGCACATTGATATTCCTCTCGTGATGGTTGATTCCTATGTAAATGAACAGGAAAGCCACTGCGCAGTCGTTAGTGATGACAAAGAGGGAGGCCGGCTTGCGGCAAAACATTTGTTCCAAAGTGGTGGGAAAACTTTTGGGGTTGTCTGTACAAATATTGCTGAAAAAGGCGTATCACAAGAGCGTTTTAATGGATTTTCAACCTTTCTGAAGAAACACCAGATTAGCATTGAGCCGGAAAATGTTTTTCAAGGATATCCATCTTATGAATACGGTTTACAGATTGCCGAAAGCATCATGAACAATAAGATTGACAGTGTCTTCGCTTCATCGGATATGTTGGCATTTGGTATTATTGAAGGCTTGAAAAAAAGAGGTATTCATGTTCCCAAGGACGTTTCTGTGATTGGATTTGACGGCTTGTTTGTAACAGAGCTTAGTAGCCCAAAGCTGACAACCATTAAACAGAATATTCAGGAAAAGGGACGGGAAGCAGTGGACTTAATATTAAAAGTCAGAGAGAACAGAGAATTTAGAGAACGGGTGGTATTACCGGTGAGTTTACAAAAAAAAGAATCAGTAAAGTGATTTTTTTTTAAGAAAAAAGTATAACGTTAAACCAAGGAGAAGAAAACATGAAATGGTGGCAAGAAGCAGTTGTATATCAAGTATATCCGAGAAGTTTTAAAGACAGCAACGGTGATGGTATCGGAGATATTCAAGGAATTATTTCCAAACTAGATTACATTCAGTATCTGGGAGCTGATGTAATATGGCTATCGCCGGTTTATGAATCTCCCAATGATGATAATGGTTATGATATTAGTGATTATTACGCCATTATGAAAGAGTTTGGAACGATGCAGGACATGGAGCGACTTATTAAAGAAGCAAGTGAACGAAACATAAAAATAATTATGGATTTGGTAGCCAATCATACATCAACAGCGCATGAGTGGTTTATCAAGGCTATCGAAGAGCCAAAGTCAAAATATCATGATTTTTATTATTTTAGAGAGAACGAAGGTCATGTTCCAAATGATTTGCAGTCAGTTTTCCTAGGTAGTGCATGGACATTGAATGAAGATATCAATGAATATTATCTGCATATGTTTGCAGAGTCTCAAGCAGATTTGAATTGGCATAACAAAGAAGTTCGCTTAGAGCTATACAAAATGATAAACTGGTGGCTTGAAAAAGGGATAGGTGGTTTTCGCTTAGATGTTATCGACTATGTTGCTAAAGATATTGATAATAAAATCATAACAGACGGACCCTTGCTTCACGATTATATTCAGGAAATGACAAGCCAAACGTTTAGTAACTACGATGTGATGACCGTCGGTGAGACATGGGGAGCGGATACAGAAAAAGCGATTCGTTATTCCAATCTAGACGGGTCGGAGCTTTCGATGATCTTTAACTTTTCTCACATTCTGCTGGACCAGGCAGGGACTGAGAAATGGGATTATAAAGAACTTGATTTGATTGACTTAAAGACAAACTTTGAAGAGCGCCAACAAGGATTATACCAAAAAGGATGGGACGCCTTATTCTGGTGTAATCATGACTTGCCGCGAATTGTCTCACGTTGGGGCGATGATGGAGACTATCGCAGTGAATCAGCCAAGATGCTTGGGACACTCCTTCATTGTATGCAAGGTACTCCCTATATCTATCAAGGAGAAGAACTTGGTATGACCAATGTACCGTTTAAAACGATTGACGCCTATCGTGATATTGAGACCATAAATATGTATAATGACAGAATAGCAAAAGGCTATAGCATGGAAGTAATCATGGATGCGATTCGCCATATTGGCAGAGACAATGCTAGAACTCCTATGCAGTGGGACGACGGACCCTATGCAGGGTTTTCGGATGCAGCGCCTTGGATTGATGTTAATCCTAATTATCCCAAGATTAATGTCAAAAGCCAACGTGCTGATGAAAACTCCGTTCTTTCCTACTACAGAAAACTTATTGAACTCCGTAAAAAAGCTCCTTATAAAGACATTCTTAGAGAAGGTGATTTTGAACTTATTGACCCAAAACATCCCGACGTATTTGCATATAAACGAGAATATACTAAAGACGGTTTAGTGGTAATCTGTAATTTTCGACCATATCCGGTTGAGTTTTCCATAAGAGGAAAAAAGGTTATATTGACCAACTATCAACAAGCAAGACAAGGTAACTTATTAAGGCCTTATGAAGCAATTGTATATAGCCTTAATTAAAATATAAGTTATAATAAAAGGAGAAGAAGTTTATGAAAAAAATGAAAGTTGTTTTTGTGGTATTGTTTGCATTTATGTTTATTTTATCAAGCTGTGCAGGTGAAACGCAGATGCCCGCAGATGAAGACGGTCAAGCAGAAGTCGATAACACCGGTACTAATGAAGATGCTGGGGGACAAGACACGCAAGAAATGGTTGAGATCACATTTATGAATTATTCATCATCCGGAGCCAATGAAGAAGTTCTTGGAGAAATGGTGGAAGCCTTTGAAGCAGAAAATCAAAACATAAAAGTAGATGTAAGGACCTATGGATTTGATGATTATTTTCAACAATTGGCAACATCCATAGCCGGCGGGACAACACCAGATGTGTTTGAACTTAATATTGAAAATTTTAGAGCATATGCCAATAAGAGTGTCATTGCAAAAATTGAAGGAGTTGACACCACCAATATTCATCCGACAACCCTTGAAGCCTTTGCTATTGATGGCGTTCAATATGGATTGCCAACAAAATTTTCCAATGTTGTTATGATTTATAACAAGGATTTATTTGATCAAGCCGGAGTTGACTATCCGACAAATGACTGGACGTGGGAAGAGGAGTTAGAAGCGGCTAAAAAAATTCGTGCATTGGGTGAGAATTATTTCGGGGTTTATCGACCCATTCAAACATGGGAGTTTTATAAAACAGTTGTTCAAAATGGTGGAAGTATGATGAATCCGGACCAATCAGAATTTACTATTAACTCACCAGAGAATGTAGAAGCATTAGAGATGATGATTGACAGAATCAATGAATATAATGTGACTCCAAATGCAGATCAAATGGGTGGAATGGGTGATTGGGACCTCTTCAAATCAGGCCGACTTGGAATGCTTGTTACAGGAATATGGGCTTTCTCAGATTTCACTGAAAATGCTGACTTTGCATGGGACATCGTTGTTGAACCTGGAATCAAGGAAAAAGCAACGCATTTCTTTTCAGATGCAATTGTGGTTAGTGAAAGTACAGAGAAAAAAGAAGCGGCCATAAAATTTGCAACATTCATTTCTGGAAGTGCGGAAGCAGCAGCGATACGTCTTGAAGCGAATTGGGATCTTCCTGTCGCCTTAACCGATGAAGTGACCAATGCATATTTAGCTATAACACCTCCTGAAAACAAGCAGGCTGTTATTGACTCTTTAGATTATTTGGTCATGGCGCCTTCTTTAGAAAACTTTAACGCAATTGCAGACACGTTAAACGACTATTTAGAACAAGCGGTTATGGGAATTTTGACACCTCAAGAAGCATTAGATCAAGCACAGGAAGAGATTTCTGGGCAATATTAAGTGATAATTCCAAGGCTCTTTGATTTTGAAGAGCCTTGAAAACACTTTCTTCATAACAGGAGGTAAAAATGAAGTTATTATTAATAAGAAATAAAAAGTGGATTGTACTATTCTTAATACCGAGTGTTATAGGATATGTTGTATTTTCGCTGATACCTATGATATCTACTGTTTATTTAGGATTTAGTTCATGGGATGTGATTAGTGGTAAACCTGAAATCGTCGGAATGAGTAATTACCTAAAAATATTTTCGACAAAGGAATTTTATCAAGTTCTTGGGAATACATTAAAATACATTATTATTTATATTCCGCTCATGCTACTTACCTCAATGCTCATTGCCAGCTTATTTAATACAGATGTTAAAGCAGTTAGTTTTTTTAGGGTTCTGCTATTCATACCTGTATTAACCTCTTGGGTTGCAGGTGCGATGATTTGGAGAACGGTACTGAGTTCACAATATGGTTTGGTCAATAACTTCTTGAAACTATTAGGAATAACCGGTCCAGGGTGGCTAACCGATCCAAAGTGGGCGATTGTATCTATTGCATTAGTGAGTGTTTGGAAAGATATAGGCTTTTTTTCACTCATTATTTTCGGAGGATTAAGAAATATAAACCATTCAATTATTGAAGCTTCAAAAGTTGATGGAGCAAATCGACTAAACGTTTTTAGATATATTACATTTCCCATGGTTACCCCAACTTTGTTTTTTGTGTTGGTTACAGCCATTATTAATTCTTTCCAATTGTTCCCACAGGTTATGGTCATGACTCAGGGAGGACCCTTAGGGTCAACGCAAGTTATGGTAGAACGAATCTACACCTATGGATTCAAATATTATCAAATGGGGTATGCAGCGGCACTAGCACTGTTATTATTTATAATTATTATGGTGATTACATTGATTCAAATGAAGCTACAGAAAAAGTGGGTGTATTATGAATAGAAAATTAAAATTGAGAAGCTTTTCCATTATTTTGTTTTTGCTTTTATTTACGACGATAAGTTTAATACCGTTTTTTTGGATGATATCCACTTCGCTAAAAAACAGCGGAGCCTTAATGGCGATTCCAATTGAATGGATTCCGAAAGAAGTGTCTTTTGAAGCGTACATAAAAATATTTACAAAGATTCCCTTTTTAAAATCTCTAGGTAATAGTATATTTATTACTATTTTTTCGACGCTAATAACATTAATTTCCTCAAGTATGGCTGCCTTTATCTTTGCGAAATTCGAATTTAAATATAAAAAGATTTTATTTACCCTCTTTTTGGCAAGTCTTATGATTCCTATTCAAGTAACGGGAATTCCGATGTTTATTATTTTAACAAAATTTCAATTGACGAACACCTATCTTGGAGTCATAGCTCCGTCAATCTTTAATGTGTTTGCGGTGTTTTTACTAAAACAACATATGACAAATATTCCAAATGCTTATATTGAAGCGGCCGTATTGGATGGTGCGAATTTTGTGAAGATATTTATTAAAATCATTGTACCTATGAGCATCATACCATTAACGACATTATTTGTTATTAACTTTATGAATTATTGGAATGATTATTTTTGGCCACTCATTATTTTAACGGATCCGAATAAGATGACCTTACCTGTTATTCTCAGTAAGATGAATTCACAATACGCAACAGAATATAACACCTTAATGGCAGGCGCATTGATTTCTCTAGTTCCTATCTTGCTTGTATATACCTTTGCACAAAAATACTTTATCCGTGGAATTCAAGAAGGAGGAATAAAATAATGCGATATCCGGGACTCACATACATAGGTAACGGAAAGTTGGTCGGACTGTATGGACTTAATGAGACAATACATGACCAAAAATCCCTGGGTTTACAACATCTATATATAGATAATTATGAAAATGACTATATTTATTCTGCACTATCAGTTGTGAAGGAAAATAAGTGTTGCTATTACGGTGATCAAATAAAACCCATTATGGGACATCCTCAAAAAATTAAAAGTGCAAAAAGTTATTGTGAACATGGATATATATTTGTTGATGAGTTTAATTACGAGCGATTTGATAAAAAAGATCGTGTATATTGTCCTAATGATTATGCCCTAATATTTGAATGTGAGATTAAAAATACAAGTGCTGAACTTCTGGATATTGAAGTTTCGAGTTTAATTGTCACAACAAAGAGGCAGTTTGTATTGACGAAAGACAATGAACATATTTCATTAATGAGTCAGGGGCAGACGTTATACATAGAAACAGAAGAAGATCGCATCTGTCGTGCATCAAAAGAATCTCCAAGTGGATTTATGTATCGAGGAATTCAAAATCTTTTATATGAAGATAACATCTTTACAGAAGGAGTCATGAAGAGTGAAGGTCCTATTTCCATATCTTTAACGAAGAAGATGCAGTTAAAACCTCAAGAAACATATATCTTCAAATGGAATATTGCAACAAGAAAAAGTACTGTTGATTTTAGTCAAATAGAAAATGATGGAAAAAAATACTGGGATCAATGGTTGAAATCATCCTATCATGAAATTGTAAAAAACTCTATAACGAATTTGATTGCGCTAAAAGCAATGAATATGGGAGGTTTTGTTCCTGCGGATTTAACAGGACATTACTTTGCAAGCAATAATGTCAGCTTTTATGTTCGAGATGCATTGCATGCCGCCAGAGCATTTTTATATAGTGGCTACTATGCAGAGTGTAAAGAAATTATTGAATGCGTCCATCAGTTACCTAGAAAATCGAATCATGAAATTTATCAGAGATATAATGCAAGACTTATTCCGGATGAAGGCGCGAATAATAATGTGTTTTCTCAAATTGATTTTATTGGATATTTGTTGCGGGTTGTATCTGATTATTATCACTTAACACAACATCTGTTGATATCTATTCCCGAGTTGCTTCAAGAAGTAAACATCCTTGAAAGCGTCTCAAAGAAACATGGACTTTATGGACCCGAAGGCGGAGTCAATGAAGGGGTTTATGGCCCGGCCTATATTACGTCAACGAATATTTTTATTGCTGGAGGGTTAATCGGCTTAGTAGAAGTAATACACAAGCAGAAGACGAATGAATATGATATGTTCTTACCTGCTCTAAAAAGTAAAATTGAAGGTTTAATTGAATCCATTAATGATACATATATGGAGGAAAACTATTTTGCATATGGGTATGTTGACTATGATGATAAAATCGTTAAACGCTATGACACGCCACAACTTTTTGGAGCAAGTTTGGGGTATCCGATGGACAAAAAATACATCCAGAACTTTTATACGCTATCTCAAATAGCCACTTACTTCAAATATGGATATGGATATAGTGAGCAACAATACCATGATGGTCCTTGGATTTTCAATACGGCTTTTGCAGCTCAAAATGCATATATTTTAGAGGATACGAAGCTCTATCATCACATCATGCAGTGGTTAGAAGAACACAAAAATGCATATGGCTTGTTACCAGAAGCGGTTGATGCGCGTAATGAAGAGAAGAGTTTTATTAATCCTTTGATGTGGGCGAATGCCGAATATATTTGTGCAGAGTATGTCGATGTAGTCAAAAAAATACGAAAGGAGGTACCCGATGCTTATAAAAACAATAAATCTAAAAATGAGCAATACATACAATAATCAGGAAATTAATATAATAACATCAAATGAAGAAATATACATTGAGTGTAAATATGATAAGGTATACGGTCTTGGAGAAAGATATAATACGATTAATCATAAAGGCCAGACGGTCAATAATGTTGTGGAAGAGCAATTTTGCAATCAAGGGGAAAAAACCTATTTTCCATTACCTTTTTTCATGATAGATAATGGATATGGTATCTTTGTGTATTCAAAAAATGAAGTTTTTTTCCAATTTCTTGACGCAATTTATATCAAGAACTTTGATCCAAAGCATGATAAACTTTTTATATTTAAAGGAGACTATAAGGAATGCATTGAAGATTTTATTGAGCTAACAGGCGATACAAAAAAAGCACCTAAATGGATTTTTGGTCCATGGATTTCAGCACATCGTTGGAATTCTCAAGCAATTGTTTCGGATATTCGTAATAAGATAAAGGCATTGAACATCCCTGTAACCGCCTTGGTTTTAGAACAATGGTCCGATGAGGCCACGTTTTACATTTTTAATGGTGCGACCTATCCAGACAAGAAGGTGCTAAGCTATGAAGACTTTTCCTATGAAAATAGTCCCTGGCCGAATCCGAAACAAATGGTTCAAGAGCTTCATGATGATGGTATAAAATTATTGCTATGGCAATGTCCGGTTGTAAAATTCATACCTGAAGAAGAACCATTTAATTCAAGACATGCAAAGGAATGGGCCTATGTGCAAAACAATAGATTAGTGGTATGGACAAAAGACAAACCATACATTATCCCTGAAGGACATTGGTTTAACGGTTCAATGATACCTGATTTTTCAAATCCGGATACCTTAGAGTGGTGGTTTAGTAACCGACAATATCTGTTAGATATAGGTGTTGACGGATTTAAAACGGATGGAGGTGAGTTCATATATAGTGAAGTCATCAATCATGATTGTGAAACAATGGAACAACTAAAAAATAATTATGCACTAGAATATGTCAAAGCATATTCGGATTTTCTAGGCGATGATGGGGTTGCATTTAGTCGAGCAGGATATATTTCGCAACAAAAATATTCACTGCAATGGGCAGGAGATCAGAAGTCAACATTTGAAGAGCTTAAGGCAATCTATAGAGCAGGAATAAATGCAAGTTTATGTGGTCAGATACATTGGGGATTTGATATTGGTGGATTTTCAGGAGAGTTACCGTCAAAAGAGCTCTATTATCGGTCTAATCAATTAGCTGTTTTTTCGCCAATTATGCAAGTGCATTCGGAACCAGTAGGAGGACAGTTTTCTGCGGTTGATCCCATAAGAGCATTTAATAATGAACGAACGCCTTGGAATATGGGGGAAGGCGATAAAGCGCTCTTAGACGATATTCGTCAATTATATAAGTTGCGAATGAATTTATTGCCCTATATTTATTGTGAATACTTAAAAGCACTTCAACAAAAGTCAACAGTGATGAAGCACATGAACATCGATTATGATGGAGATTTTCCGGAAGAACAATATCTTTTTGGAGATTTACTGGTTATTCCTATTCTCCAACAACACCAAGAAGTAAGAGAAGTTATCATACCAGAAGGAAGCTATTATAATCTGTTTACAGAAGAAAAAGTATCAAATAAAATACAATTAAAAAATATTTCCATAAAAGATGTTTTTGTATACGTTCCGGAGGGAAAAGCCATCGTCACTAAAATGGAAGAGCTTATTCCAGAAAGAATCAGTAATTCCTTAGATGATCAAGGGTTATATTTTAGGTTATACGGAGATATTGGAGAATATCGATATGTTGATGAAAACAATGATTTTACATTCATATGGAATCGCTCAACAGTTACAACGATAGGGAAAGTATCAAGTCAAATTACATGGAAACGCATTCAATAGTTAGAAATGTCAATACCTTTTCTCCATAAAGGTATTGACATTTTTCTGATTACGTAATATATTACTTAATAAAGAGTAATATATTACGTAATGGAGGTATAAGATGGATAGTGAACGAATGGAAATCGAAAAAGAAGTTCTGGCACGTGTTTTTCAACTGTCAAATAAGTTACAGGTGTTATTGGACCATCAGTTAAAATCGGACAATTTAACAGCAAAGCAATTATTTTTGATGATTGTTCTAGGATCATTTGAAAAAGATCCGGGATTTTCTGAAATTAGCGAACGGTTTGGAACAAGTCGTCAAAATGTAAAACAATTGGCACTAAAACTAGAAAAGAATGGCTATGTTGAAATATATACGGATGAAATGGATGCACGCTTTAAGCGCCTTCGATTTACGCCAAAGGCAATAGACTATTGGAAGCAAAGAGATGAAACAGACGTTTTCATGTTAAACAAGATGTTTCTAGATGTACCCATAGAACAAATGCAGGGGATGCAAAACACAATGGAACAAATGGATGCAAACATTCGCTTATTCGATGATAATGAGGAGGTCAAGAGTGAAAACGAGTATTAAAATAATAGGATTAATTCTACTAATGAGTATAATCATTATTGGGACTATAGCATTACTTAATCTGACAAAGAAAAAATATCTAAATCTTGTAAAAGAGGGAATAAAAAAAGAATCTGAAGAGAAATCAGACCGAATAACAAAAGATGACATAAAAGAACTTCCAGAGCCGATACAGCGCTATTTAAATTATGTGGGTGTTGTGGGTACTGAAAAAGTTAAGAACTTTCGTGTGACCTTAGATGGAAACATGAAAATGGAACGAGGGGCTGACTTTTTACCCTATACGGCGGAACAAACGACATTTCAAAATCAAGGAATTCGGCTCTTTTACATGGATGTCATCATGAAAAAAATAAAAATTTCAGGTCTACATCATTTTAATGAAGATGATGCGCGTATGAAAATCAAAGTCTTAGATGTGTTTACGGTCGTGGATGAAGAGGGTGAAAAGATGCGACAAGCAGAAACAGTTACTTTTTTTAATGACATGGTTTTGTTAGCGCCGCAGACACTGATTTATGCCGATATTCAATGGGAAGTTGTTGATGATAATCATGTGAATGCGACTTTTACCCACAGAGGTGTAACAGTTCAAGCAAGACTGATTTTTGACGAACAAGGACGAATCGTTAATTTTATATCCAATGATCGATTAGCCTTAGAAAAAGATGGTGTGAGTAATAATATTCCATGGTCTACACCTATTTCAAAATATCATACCGTCAATGGACTCAATCTTCCTCAATACGGTGAGGCCATTTGGCATTATGAAGATGGTGATTTTACCTACATTACCTTAAATGTAGGTGATATAAAATATAATATTCAAAATTAATTTCAAAAAAGGTATCAAAAAAATCAAAAACTCGCGTATAGTATAGTGCAACAGAATAAAAGAACAAAATCAACGAAATGGAGAGTGGAACAAATGAAAAGCAGAATTTTAAAGGTATTATCACTGGTTATGATCTTTGCATTAGTACTATCGCAAGTTGCCTATGCAAAACCTCAAGGTGTTGGACGCGGGCGTGAACATGCGCCGGGACAATTGAAAAAAATGGAAGGATACATGAATTTTGCTGAGAGTAAAATACGTGTACGTAACATGTGGATTGAGTCGGAACAACCACCGGTACTTAAGCAAAACAGAACATTGATACCGGTACGTGCCATAACAGAAGCTTTAGGTTGTGAAGTTTTATGGTTTAACCCATATGCAGTCATTATTAGTCCGGATGAAGATATGGTAATTATTTTTGACTTGGAAACAGATATTGATAGTGATGATGGAAAAACCTATATGTTTGATGACGAAGATGAAGATTTTGACGATCTATTAGCTTTGGTCAAAGAATTTGACGCAGATGAAGCGGACGACTTTTATGAAGATCTTGAAGCGATGATGTCAGATAAGCAATTGGTTGCTATTGACGTATCCCCTGGTTTGATTAATAATAGAGCATATGTCCCAATACGTTTTATTGCAGAAGCATTTGGTCTTCGCGTAAGCTACAATGAAGATACAAAAGAAATTGATATTGACGATGAGACGGATTTACCGGAGTTAGATCCTGACAAAGAAGAAATACAGAAGCCAGAAGATGTAGTTGTTGTTGTCACCTTAAATGACCATGCATTTAAAGGCATCAAGTTAGGTAATGAAGTGCTTAAAGAGGATGTTGACTATACAAGTACAACAGGAAGTGCGATAACCGTTAGGCTTCTAAAAGATTTTATTGAAGTGCTTGATTCAGAAGAGCATGTATTTGAATTTGTTTTTGAAAATCAAGAAGATGAAGAAGTGACAATAGAATTTGAGTTAACCCTTGGATATCTTGACCAATTACCTGAACTTAGTCAAGAAAGAATTCAATTTAATGAAGGAGCATTTGAAGAGAGTGACTATGCAGATGCATATGGAAACTTAGTAGTTGAATTAGAACTCAACAGCTGGGAATTTATAAATATTTCCGGTCTCGACGAAGATGAAGATTATGATGTAAGTAATGATGGAGATGAAGTTAGTATTATAGAGAGTTATCTGAATGATTTAGACAAAGGCGATTATGAATTTCAATTTGTGTTCGAAATAGATGATTTAATGTATGTCAGCTATTTAGATATTGAAGTAAACTAAGAATAAGCTAAGAAATTAATTATAAATACCTAGGGTGAAGCAAATGCGTACAGAACTCGATAATAAAATTATACAAATAAAATCTACGGACAATAAAGAACAAATGAATCGGTTGATTGAAGATTATCAACCCTTTGTTCTGAACGTCATTACTGCTTTGAAAAAAAGCTATGTAGATGTGGATAATGATGACGAGTTTTCTATTGGACTTATGGCATTTTATGAAGCTCTAGAAAAATATAACGAGGCGCGCGGAGACTTCTTGAGCTTCGCTCGCCTCGTTATTCAAAGTCGGATCAAAGACTACTGGTCCCAACAAAAATACGAGTACACGACAAATCTACGTGAAGACACAGTGATTGAAGAAAACTTTGACGAAAAAGTTCTTCTTCGAAAAGAAATCGAAGATTTTGAAAAGGTGCTTAATAGCTTTGGATTGTCCTTTGAACAGCTTGCCGATCGTTCACCAAAGCATGCTGATACGCAAAAAAGAGCAAAAAAAATTGGCTTACAAGCCGCAGAGCAAGAGGATTTAATGACCCATTTATATACAAAAAAGAGGCTTCCTGTCACACAAATCTCAAGACGCTTTAAAGTCAGCCTTGTTATAGTAAAACGGAGCAAGATAACAATTACATCAGTTATGATTATTGTAAAAGAAAAATTTAGCCGGATTCTGGAATGGATTGAATAATAGAGGTGTTGAAAATGATCAAAAAAGGTCTTGTTGTAAAATTAACTCAGGATCATATTATTGTAATGACCGACCAAGGTGACTATGAGCGGATTGCACGACGTGAAAAAGCGGATATTGGTTTAAAAATAATGTATACTGAAAAAGATCTTATTTTTAATCCTCAAATAGCCTCCTATTCAAAAAGTTACAGAAAATATTTTGTAGCTGCAAGTATTGTCTTTGTGTTAATAATGGGATTGATTTTACAGTCAACGTTGTATACAGACCCAGAGCAAAACTTGGTTAGTGAGAATATAGAATCAACTGAGCAGGGAGTTAAAATCACAACAATTATTGCAGTTGATATTAATCCGAGTTTCCAGCTGATGGCAGATGTCAATGATACTGTGGTTAAAGTCAGGTCGATGAATGATGATGCAAAAACTATAGATGTATCCAGTGTGGTTGGATTAAATATAGAAGAGGCAATTGAACATATTGTATATCTTGCAGATGAAGCAGGCTTTATTGATACAACGGATGAAGCTGCGAATTATGTTCTTGTTACAATAATTATGGCAGATGATCAGTCAGAAGTAGATGAAGAAAGCTATGCCGCTGATTTAAAAGCAAATACGTCAAAAGTAAATGAGCTACGTGAAAAAGTTCAAAATAGTGCTATTGTGGGAAAAGTGATTTTTGCCGTTACGACAGCCACAAAAGAACAGCTTAAGGAAGCTGAACTGAAAAAAATTCCGGTTGGACTGTACGTTTCAGGCATAAAAAAAGAAATGACAGTAAAAGAATATTTTTCAAAAGAAGAACAAAAAGAAGCCTTTAAAGAAAATGGTAAGGTCATAGAGAAGAACGCCCTTAAAGACGCTGTGAGAGAAGCGAAAGAAAAGAATGAAAAGAATGAAAAAAAAGAAAAGTCCCCGAATCCAGGCAATAGCCAGAAAGAGAATCAGGGACAAAGTCAACAAAATCAGGGAAATGGTAAAGGAAAAGGTCAATAAGAAGAATCCTCAAACAAGCGTAACCACTCACCATAACCTTCTTCTTCCAATTTTTCCAGTGGAATAAAGCGTAAAGATGCACTGTTGATACAATAGCGAAGGCCACCTTGATCCATTGGACCATCATCAAAAACATGACCTAAATGGCTATCCCCAATACGGGAACGGACTTCAATGCGTCGCATATGCGAACTAATATCGGTATTTTCCTCAATGACTTCGGGTTCGATTGGCTTGGTAAAACTTGGCCAACCACAGGCGGAGTCATATTTATCTAGAGAAGTAAACAAAGGCTCACCGGTGACAATATCTACATAGATACCAGGTTCATCCTTGTCGAAGTAGGCATTGTTAAATGGAGCTTCTGTTGCATTATTTTGAGTTACGTCATATTGCTCTTCTGTTAATTTTTTCTTAAGAAGATCATCACTTGGTTTACTATATTTATCGGAATTCATAACATCACCTTTTCTAAAAAAACGCGTTATTTGGTTTCTATCTATATTATATCGAATATAGTCTTATTCGTAAAGAAAAGCCAATGCTTAAGTTTCTTCTATAAAAAAACCATGGTATAATAAAAATCGAAATACAGTTTAAAAGGAGATTTTATGAATATACGACAAGCTAGTATAGATGACTTAGCAGCGATTATGGATGTATACGCTTATGCAAGAGATTATATGAAAAAAAATGGGAATCCGTCCCAGTGGAAAGATATGTATCCATCAATGACATTAATCGAATCAGATATTGCAAAAAACGAATGTTTTGTTGGTGTCGATTTAAATGGAAGTATACGCTGTGTATTTGCCTTTATAGTAGGGAATGATTCTACCTATGATTATATTGAAGAGGGACAGTGGCTAAATGAAGACACTTATGGAACGATTCATCGTATTGCAAGTGATGGAATAATTAAAGATGTTTTTAGTCAATGCGTCAATTTCTGCAGTGAGCGTATCGATAATATCCGAGTTGATACCCATCGTGATAATAAAATTATGCAACATCAAATCATGAAAAATGGATTTGAAAATTGTGGGATAATTTATGTTGAAGACGGTAGTGAACGTATTGCATATCATCGAATACAATCAAAAAAAGTGATATAGGAGTTGGCATGATAAAAACAATCATAAAAAATGGAGACAGCGTTGATGTTCAAGTCATTCATAAAAAAAGAAAAACATTGGGTATATATATAGATGTTTATGGAAATGTTGAAGTGCGTGTGCCGAAAAATGCGACAAAGATCCAGATTGAAGACTTGATTGAAGCCAAATGGACATGGATTATTAAGACAACAAAAGAGATGCAAGAAAAAACAAAAGGTTTTCGAAAAAAAGAATATATAGATGGAGAGACGTTTTTATACTTAGGGAAAGAATATCCCATGTATATCGACATTGATGAAAGCCGAAGCCAATCTAGCGTTCAATTTGATATGGAAAAATTTGTGATTTCAGTGCAAGACAAGGATGAAGAAGTTATCAAAAAACTCATCACAAAATTTTATAAACAGCAATGTAAAAAGTTAATTGAGTCCAGAATTGCTAACTATCAGCACTATTTTTCAGTTAAACCAAGAGAGGTTAAAATTGCGTCAAATAAGAAGACATGGGGAACCTGTAATAGCCAAAGACAGTTGACATTTAACTGGAAACTCATCATGGCACCTATGGATATTTTAGACTACGTGGTTATTCATGAAATGTGTCATATGATTCACTTAAATCATGACCGGTCTTTTTGGAGATTGGTTGGAAAATACAAACCGGATTATGAGCAGTGCCAAGAATGGCTAAGACAATCCCATTGGAAAATGGTTGTCTAGGGCTAGCGAGCAAAATACTCATTTTTATAGACAAGGAGGTAACGCCCTAGAACTTTGATCGTTCCAGTAATAGGTACTCCAAGGATCATTCCGGGAATGCCAATTAAACTGCCAAAGAAAAGAACCGAAAACATAACAAGCAAAGGGTGTAATCCTACGCTATAGGACAGTACTTGAGGAGATATAAAACTTGATTCAATTTGTTGAACAACTATAATCCAAATCAGAACCCATAAAGCAGAAATTGGATTACTAGCAAGAGCAAGTGCGACAGGAAGGATTCCACCAATCCAAGGGCCAAAATATGGAATTATATTTGTAACACCTGCAACAAGACCTACAGTTAAAGCATAAGGAACGCCAATAAGGTAACATCCTAATCCTGTTAGGATACCGACGAAACCTGCGACAATTAATTGTCCTTTGATAAATCCACCTAAAACTTTGTCGATTTCCTTTGCAATAGTTTTTATTTGAAGAAGTGTATTATGGTCAAAGGAGGAAAAAAGAGAACGCATAATGATTTCTTTATCTTTTAAATAATAAAAAGTGATTATTGGTGTCATTATTAAGTTTAGTAATGTTCCGGTTGAAGCGATTAATGCGTCGGTTAATTGGAATAAAGAATTTCTTAGTACTAGTGTGACTTTATTAATCTCCTGTTCAAAATCAATAAAATCATTCATGAATTCGGGGAGAATAATAAGTTCACCGGAGCGAAGGTCATTAATATAATTTTCGGCATTTGCCATGATTCTAGGAATATCAGTAGCAAATATAGAAATATCTTGAGCTAATCGAGGAACAAAAGACATAAAAAGACCGCTCATTATAGACGCAATACCTAAAAAAACTATAAGAATTGCAGGAATTCTAGAGGTTTTTCTTTCGATTATAGAAACTAATGGGTTTAAAACATAAGCCAAAATTAGAGCATAAATGAAAGGTGTAAGTACACTTTTCAAATCTAATCGTACAAGAAACAAAAAAATAAGCAATGCTATGAAAAGAACTATATCAATAATTCGTTTGCGTTTTTTAAAAAGTAATTCCATGAGTTATTTCTCCTTTACTTTTATTTCCTAAGGTTGAGGGGGTGTCTAGCCAAATTGATAGACCATCATTGAGAGAAAACCGGTAAAGAAGATAACAATAGCCATAATAACTTGATTAAAGGTCAACTCTAATTCGCGAATTTTTGTAAAGAGACGCATTTGCAGGTAGACATATTTATAAAACAAGATGCCAACGAGCAAGGTGAATAAATAGATAAATAGCTTGCTGAGATAACTTGATGCGGATACGTAGACTTCAAAGTCAAACATAACACTCATAATGATGGGGCCCAATATTCCACCTAAGAAACACGTTGCAGCTAAAAGCAAAATAACAAACTTTTGATTCCACCCAATATGAAAATGTTCTTTCGAATCTCCGCGAAGCATTTGAGCATATTTTATAAAAATCAAAATGGTTCCCACGTTGATGATGAAAAAAGCAAGTTCAAAAAGGAGCGAATCACTCATTCCTTCATGAATAAGATTTTTTGAAAAATTGCCGTTAAATAAAGGTGCACCGGTAATGCCGAAGATTGCAAATATCGAAGCGATGGAGACATATGGCATGCGTTTAAAGATCCCTCGAATTTCTCGGATATCTCGGGTGTGATACTCATCAACGATAATCCCTGCTGTTAAAAACAGCGTCGATTTAAAGATGGCATGGTTGAGAATATGATAGATGGCACCCCAGTATCCATAAGTTGAGTTTAAGGATAAGCCAAACACAATAACACCGATCTGACTAACCGTGCTATAAGCGAGGATGAGTTTTATATCAGTTTGGCTCAGTGCGAAAACCCAACCAATAACAGCTGTCATAAATCCAAAAATCATAAAAATCAACATTTCATCAAAAACCGGCTGAAATAAATTCGTAATCCGTATAAAAAGATACACACCACCTTTGACATAGAGTCCGGAGAGGATTGCGGAGATAATTGAAGGTGCGCTTGCGGTTCCGTGAGCTTTTGGCAACCAGCTAAAGAGGGGCATGATTGCAGATTTAAGGTCAACAGCGGTAATCATGAGTACAAAGGGTAAGATGAGCGTACGCGGGTTTTCGACGAGAGGTAACCGCTCGCTTAACAAGGTTAAATCAGTCGTCCCAAATATTTTATATATATAGCCGATACCAAATAGAAACAAAGTCATGGAGGCAAGATTGGTGAAGAGGTAAACAATCCCGTCATAGATTGACTTTGAATCTTTTTTAAATACGATAAGAATGGTTACGACAATTGTGGACACTTCAATCATCACATAGATGTTGAATAAATCATTGGATAGAAATATCCCAGAAATCAAACCCTGTAATGCAATAAATAAAAATAAAAACAAATGGTTTACATAGCTTTTCTTGTAATTATATAATAACATACAAGAAAATAAAAAGATGGTCAGTGAAACCATAACACTACTAAACAAGTCGGCTTTTAATGTAATACCAACGCCAATATCGTATCCCCCAATGACTTCAAGTTTTGTGCCGTTTGTACGAACATCAATAAAGTTGATAATCGAAAGAACAAAAAAGGCGACTTGGATAAACAATACGGTAACTTTGGTACGCTGCGAATTTGATAGATAAGAGACCAAAGCAATCATGAGAGGAAGAACAACAAACCAATATAAAGCCATTAATCTTCCTCCTTTCGCATGCGAACGATTTTTGACCAGTTTGTCGAACCATAGTGGTGGTACAAACTAATAAACATGGTCAGTCCGACAGCAGTTACAGCGACACCAATGACGATTGCCGTAATCATCAGTGCTTGAGGGAAAGGGTCCGTCATCAGTACCGCATCTCCAATCGGAGGCTCAGCGGCAGCATCATAATTGATGTTTAGAAAAAAGAGAATAAGTGCAGCTTGAATAATACCAAAGGACATTACTGTTTTGATAATATTACGACGGGCTAAGAGGCCATAAATACCAATCCCGAATAATGCAATTGCAATGATTGAACCATCTAGAAATCCGCTTGTCATAGAATCACCTGCTTTCAAAAAGTACAAACCGATAGAAGACGACGCTTAAACCACAAGCGACTTTTATACCGATCAGAACATTCATCGTAATAAGATAATATGGTTTCAAAAAATAAGGAATGCTGTCACGGAATGCAAAAATAAAAATCGTCGCAAAAAGTAAGAGCACGAGGTATAGAATTTTCTCCAGTTTATTTAAGGCCGTTATACTAATTGTTTTTTCATATGTCGTAAAATACTGAATGATAAAAACGGAAGAAAGAATAGCACCGCCTTGAAACCCACCACCTGGAGATAAATGTCCGTTTAATATAATATATATTCCAAAAACAATGATAAATGGGTAGATTGCACCCATGGTTACTTTTAATAACATAGAATGTTTTGGCATTAATAATCCCCCTTATGTCGTGAGAAATAAATAATTCCGATGACGCTGACTAATAGAAGCAATGTTTCAAATAAAGTGTCAAACATTCGGTAGTCTAAGTATATGGCTGTCACTGCATTGAGTGACCCGGTATCGGCTTGGAAATTTGATGTAATGTAATCATATAAGTTTCTTGTCACAGAGACCGGCTGAACTTCAATAGAAGCCATTAAGAGAAATACAGAGAACACCCAAGTTGCGATAATTTTTCTACGTAGCATCATTTGTTTCCTCCTCTTCCGCTTCATCCGGGCTTTCATCTGACCACTCCAGCTCTTCATGGATGAACTTTGCGTGATAGTCTCGGGAACATTCTTTTTCGAAGAAGTTCAACAATCCGTTATACTGATAACTGTTTCGTAATCCGTGTAGCCAGAGTCCTTTTGAGCTATGAAAGAGAATGACATCATATGAAGCGCTTTGTTTAAGTTTTGTGAAGCTAGCAGAGGTGTTAATAAGGTCAAGTTGTAGTTCTTGGGCATTGGAAAAATGCTCGAAGATTGTCTGAATCTCTTCCTTTTCGTCTTGCATGGCATCGAAATGTGCTTCGTCATTTACATGAAAGTTATAATATACGGTAAAGATACGGTATTTCTTTAAAGCGACAAGATACAAAATCGTTGATAGTGTACAACCAATGGTAGCTTCTGCGATAGCAACATCAGGTGCGCCTAAGAGTAAATATACGATGGAGCAAATCAGTGAAAAGACGGACAAATAGATGACCGCATTTCGAAGCACAGTTGCCTGAATCGCAATGATTGCAAATACAATGAGTGAGATGTAGAATAAATCAAGGATCATTTTTTGCTCCTCCTCTCAGGATGATAGTTGCTCATATAAGCCCCACGTCCTAATATGTGATTGGATAAAGGATTAAGCAAAAGCATTAAGAAAAGAACAAAGCCAATCTTCATCGAAGCGATGGACCAGCCGGAATAAGTAATAAGACCGATAAAAATCGCAATTAATCCGGCGGAATCGATGAGAGAAGAACTTGATAAACGCACATAAAAATGTTCGTAGCGTTGAAGGCCGTATATTCCGAATAATTGGAAAATCAGCCCGATGCCTATAAAAATTCCGCCAATAATTTGGTGTAATGCCATTAGATTTTCCCCTTTCGTTGAATAAATCGTGCCATAAAAACAATACCAATAAAGCCAAGTAACGCATAAACAATGGCGATATCTAATAAATAGTCTAAGTTTTTCATTAAGGCATATATTATCATAACAATGATCATTGTTACAGAAAATAAATTTAAAGCAAGAAGTCGATCCCATACAGAAGGACCTTTAATTAAAAGATAGAGATAATAGATTGTCATAAGCGAAAAGATAACAAAAAACACATTAAGCATGATGATCCCCCTTTTTGATGAGATCTTCAAAATCCTTGAAAATATGATTTTTAATATCTTTTTGACGAATGGTTAATGGATATAGCCACAATATAGTATAGGCATTATCCGCCATATGAACAGTAACTGTTCCCGGCGTCAATGTAATTGCATTGGCAACAATAGATTGTAGCCATAGGCGGTTAGTGGTTGTATCGGTTGAGACGAACTGAGGATTGATTTCTCCCTTTATAAGATGTATGATAGTTTTAAATGCAGAAACATAAATATTTTTAAACAAGAGTAATAAAAACAAAAAAATAAGAAATGGTGATGTATTATAATTATACTGTTCATTTTGATGTGGCTGAATAATATTTAAAATATACATTGTAATGAAGGACACAATAACCCCAACGAAAATCGTGGATAATCGAAAATTTCCATTTAATATCGACCAAATAAAGGTTAATATAAAAATTAAAATACCATGTTTTCTTAGTGTATTCATAATACCTCCAACTTTTTTGGTAGGGTCATTGTAACATAATTCAACATCATTTTGCCACATAAATATGGTAATATTTATAAAAAATTAATGAAGGTGATTAAATGTTAGAAAATCGAATTTTAATTGCAGAAGATGAAGAGAAACTTCGCAAAATAATTAAGAAATATCTAGTTAATGAAGGGTATGATGTCTATGAAGCGACCAATGGTCAAGAAGCATTGGAAATGCAGGAAGAGTACGACGTTGACTTGATTATTCTTGATGTCATGATGCCGGTAATGGATGGTTGGATGGCGCTAAAACTGATTCGCAAAGAGAGTAAGGTTCCGGTGATGATGTTAACGGCGCGAACCAGTGAGGAAGATACAGTTTTTGGTTTTGAATTAGGGGCAGATGACTATATTGCAAAACCCTTTCGGGCGAGAGAACTTGTGGCTAGAGTCAAAGCACTGTTACATCGAAGTGGCAAAATAACGGTAACAGATAAAGTACAAATTGGAGACTTAAGGGTTGATCTTTTAGGCATGCATGTTGAGGTTAATGAACAAGCGATTGAATTGAGTCCCAAAGAGTATGAGCTACTCATTTATTTTTTAAACAATCGGAATCAGGCACTATCTCGTGAACAGATACTCAATCGAATTTGGGGCTATGATTTTGTCGGAGATGACCGAACCGTTGATACTGTTGTAAAACGATTGCGAAAAAAATTAGAACATGAAGGGGAGCGAATCATCACTGTACGAGGTGTCGGTTACCGTTTTGAGGAGGAATAGATGAAATCTATACGTATTCGTATATTAAGCTCGTTTATGATTTTAATTGTGATTATTGCACTTGTTTTTAGTGTAGGTGTTAATTACTTTATTCAACGCTATTATTATGGAAATAAAATTATGGGTATGAAGGAAGTTGCTAATTCGATTAATGTAATCTATAACACCAGTGATAGTGAAGATGAAGCTCTAAATCGTATTGAATACTTAGGATATATATTTGAAGGAAAGATTCAGATTTTAGATACAAGCACAAATAAAGTTGTGTATGAAAATAAGCGCCTTCAATATAGCGAAGGCATTATTATTAAAGAAATTGTCTATAAAGATCAAGTCGGGTTGGTTTATGAAACCTCTTTCCCGGTAGAAGGTGCTAGATGGCTGATTTTCATTGATCAGTTAGAAAGCGATAAGTATGCGGCCTTGCAAATTCCTATTGTAGCTATTGAGGATACCATAAGTACCCTTCAAGCCTTTCTAAATATTCTCTTGATAATTGCTAGTGTTGTTGCTGTTATTTTATCGATCATATTATCGACAAATATTACCCGTCCGATTAAAGAATTGCATCGTGTTGCAAGGAATATAGGCAATCTTAAATTTAACCACTATTATCATGGCTTGCGTCAAGACGAGCTGGGTGAATTGGGACAAGAGTTAAATTTAATCAGTAATAAACTTGAAAGCACAATCAATGATTTATGTGTAGAAATTCAAAAAGAAAAAAATATAGATTTAATGCGTCGTCGATTTGTGGCCCAAGTCTCTCATGAACTACAAACACCGATTTCTATAATATCAAGCTATACAGAGGCATTAACGGATGGTATTGTTGACGAGGATGAGTTGCTTGAGTATTACCAAGTGATTGAAGAAGAAGCGGATAAGATGAGTCATATTATTCGAGACCTTTTAGAACTATCACAACTTGAAGCGAATACACTCTCTTTTGAGTTTAATGAAATTCATCTTCGACCTTTTTTATCAACATTAATGGAGCGCTATCGACGGGTAATTGAAGGTAAAAATCTCCGCTTTATCTATACAGATCAATGCGTTCGTGACGTTGTTATTCAAGGCGATGCACTCCGATTAGAACAAGCCATAACGAATATTTTGAATAACGCTATAAAAAATTCGGATGACTTAATCACCGTTGATGTGTATAATGAACAGGAAGTTACAAAAATAACAATCATAAATTCAGGAGAACCAATCGAAGCAAATGATTTAACACATTTGTTTGAAAGTTTTTATAAAGGAAAGAGTCGGAATAAAAGCGTTGGTACGGGATTGGGTCTGGCAATTGCATCACAAATATTTGACAAGCATCACATTATATATAATGTGGATAATTTAGAACATGGAGTTTGTTTTACAATGCGTATAAAAGATTTATAGAGAGGATGAAGGGAAATGTTGAAAGGAAATGAACGTCGAGAATGCATACGAAAAGACTTGATGAAATCGTTAAAAGCAATGAAAGGTGCAGAATTGGCAAAAAAATATGGTGTGAGTCGACAAGTTATTGTTCAAGATATTGCACTTTTACGGGCGGTAGGTGAGCAAATTGTTTCGACTGCAGACGGTTACATTTATTTCTCGTTTCATATGAATATGCCGAAACGTGTTTTTGCGGTTAAGCATAATCAGGAGGACATTGAAAAAGAACTTGGAACGATACTTGATTTAGGTGGTAGTTTACTCAATGTTTTTATCCATCATCCGATTTATGGGGACTTAGTAGCGGATATGAATATAGAAAACACTCACCAGATGCAAGCATACATTAAAAAGTGTCAAACAGTAGAATTCAAGCCATTGATGTTTTTAACGGATAATGTTCATTATCATACAGTTGAAGCTAATAGTGAAAAAGACCTCGATCGTATTGAGCAAGCGTTACAAAATTTAGGATATTTATATGAAGACGAAGGAGATTACAATGAAACAAATGATTGAACGCTTATTCCAAAATCAAGATTTATCAGATTTGGAATTGGTGGACCTAATAAACAACATAGATGATGACTTGATGGACTACTTATTTAAAAAAGCGGATGAACGCAGACAAAATGTTTACGGTAAAGATGTCTACATGCGAGGATTAATCGAATTTACAAATTTTTGTAAAAACGACTGTACCTATTGCGGCATAAGACGTTCGAATAAACTGGCGGACAGATATCGTTTATCCATTGATGAAATCCTTGAGTGTTGTGAAGTCGGTTATGAGTTGGGTTATCGAACCTTTGTATTGCAAGGTGGAGAAGATAGCCAATATACAGATGAAGATATTGTCGACATGATTAAACGTATCAAAGAAAAGTACACAGATATTGCCATAACACTATCCATTGGCGAAAAACCTTATGCGTCTTATCAAAAATACTATGATGCAGGAGCGGACAGATATTTACTTCGTCATGAGACAAGTGCACGTGGTCTTTATGAAAAATTACATCCAAAGATGAGCTATGATGAACGAATACAATGTTTATATGATCTCAAAAAAATCGGATACCAAATTGGTGCCGGATTCATGGTGGGGCTGCCAGACCAAACAACTGAAGACCTTGTAAGCGACTTGAGGTTCTTAAAAGAACTACAACCACAAATGGTTGGTATCGGGCCATTTATTCCCCATAAAGATACTCCGCTGGCTAATGAAATAGGTGGTGACTTACGGATGACAACGATTCTTCTGGCTATTATTCGTTTAATGCTGCCGGGAGTGCTATTACCTGCTACGACTGCCCTTGGTTCCATTAGCCCCCAAGGGCGTGAAAAAGGATTAAAGGCAGGAGCCAATGTCGTTATGCCAAACCTATCACCAACAACGGTACGAGATAAATACTTGTTGTATGATGGCAAGATTTGTACCGGCGACGAAGCGGCTCACTGCCGTGGTTGTATTGAAAAACGCATCAACAATTCAGGGTTCCAAGTCAATATGTCACGTGGTGACCATGTTGATTTTTTGAAGTAAAAGTTCTAAATCAAAGACTCCATCTCATTGAGAAGATTTTCGAATACGGATAAGGCTTCTTCAATTGGGGTTGTTTGTGTCATATCAACACCGGCTTCTTTAAGTATATCAATTGGATACTTTGAGGAGCCGCTTTTTAAAAAGTTTTTATAATGATCAGCAGCAGTTAAGCCACCTTCAAGTATATTTTTAGATAAAGCAACTGCAGCAGAAAATCCAGTTGCATATTGATACACATAAAAAGCATTATAGAAATGTGGTATTCGAGACCATTCATATCCAATCAGGTCATCAACAATTATATCATCACCATAATATGTTTGATTCAAGTCTTTATAAATGGCGAACATGCCATCTGAAGTAATCGGATCTCCATTTTCCAGAAGGTCATGGGCCTTTTTTTCAAATTCAGCAAACATAACTTGACGATATAAGGTTGTTCGAAAACTTTCCATATAATAGTTTAACAAATATAATTTTTGATTTTTTTCCTTAGCGTTGGCAAGTAAATGTTGAATAAGTAACGATTCATTAACGGTCGAAGCAACTTCAGCTAAAAATATCGGATAGGAATGATATATATAAGGTTGATGGCTATTTGAATAATAGGAATGGAGAGCATGGCCCATCTCGTGAGCTAGGGTAAAGGTGCTGTTTAGGGTGTCTTGATGATTTAATAAAATGTAGGGATGTCTGTCATAGGTTCCCCAAGAATAGGCGCCACTACGCTTGCCTTTATTTTCATAAACATCAATCCAACGTTCGCTAAGTCCCTTATTCACAAGTTCAAGATAATCATCACCCAGTGGCTTTAAACTGTCTAAAACAATTTTTTTTCCTTCTTCATAGGTAATTGTTTGATCCATATCATTGACCAATGGTGTATATAAATCGTACATATGTAAGTCAGATAGATTCAGCATTTTTTTGCGTAAGCCAACATATCGATGCAAAAGAGGAAGGTGATTGTGTACGGTTTGAATAAGATTATCATAAACCGAAACGTCAATGTTTTTACCGCTCAATGAAGCTTCACAGGAAGTGTTGTACTTACGTGCACGCATTTCAAAAACATCTTTTTTTAAACTCGAGAGATAAATGCTTGTTAATGTGTTTGTATGGTCCTTCATTTTCTGATGAAGACCTTCAAATGCATTTTTTCGTAAGGTACGATCCTTGCTTTTGATGTAACGCTGATAGGAACCTAAAGATAGAGGTAGTTTGTTACCATCTTCATCTTGAATCTCAGGTAAAACAAGATCGGCATTCATAAACATGGAAAAAATCTCGCTTGGTGATCCGGTAAAGTCTCCGGCAAGGGCTAATAACTCTTCATGTTCTCTAGGTAAGATATGTTTTTTTTGTCGGAAAAGATTGTCAAAAAAGTGGGTGTATTTTGATAAAGGTGCATATGATGCCATATATTCTTGGATTACAGAAATATCTGCGGTCATTAATTCCGGTTCAAAAAATGCCAGTTGCGAGTTTACGTTGACGTCTAATCCATTTACTTTTTGAACAGCTTCTTGTGAAGCATTATCACCGGTATCTTCGTGAAGTTTCATGTTTGAATAAACATAAATACGATGAAGTAAAATAAATAGATCAGAACGTAATTCTAATGCGTCGTAAAGTGTTTTTGCAGAGAGGGTTAGTTGACCCTTGTAAGCGCTGACATCTTTGAGAAGCTCTTGAATTTGCGTATAGACTTGATCCCATTCGTCCTTAGATGTAATCATATGTGTTAGGTCCCATGTGTAATCAGGATGAATTTCACTTCGTTTTGTGTATGTGATTTTACTCATAATAACCTCCCTATTCGAAAAAAATATGTTTTTAGTATATCATATTTATGACATTTTAGTGAAATGGATAATATATATATGACAGAGTCATTTACAATATGTTATAATAAGAATGACAATGACCACAAAATGATTTTGAGAGGTAAACAAATGAAAATTTTATTTGTATCGTCAGAGACTGTACCTTATGCTGCTTCAGGTGGCTTAGCAGATGTAGCGGAGGCGCTACCAATAGCGTTGAAAGAAGAAGGTGTGGACATTATACGTGTCATGCCTAAATATAGAGGGATTGAGGACAATTATGAGTTAAAACGAGAGTTTAGCTTTATTGTTGAGACCGGAGGACAGGCAAAAGTAGCCGATGTTTATACATTAGATTACGATGGCGTTTTAACGTATTTCATTGGCAATACAGATTATTTTGAACGCGATGGGCTCTATGGATATACCGATGATGATGAACGCTTTGGATTTTTTTGCAAAGCGACGCTTGAGATGTTGATTTTTTTAAATTTGCAACCAGATGTTATTCATTTAAATGATTGGCAATCAGCCCTTATCGCTCTATTTATGAAGAAGGAATATGTGCATTTAGACTTTTATCATAATATTCGCTTAATGTTCACCATTCATAATCTTCAGTATCAAGGCGTTTTTGATAAGAGTGTTTTAGATGACCTGAATTTGCCGACCAAATACTTTAACATGGATGCGATTGAGTATCATGGTAAGGTTTGTTATATGAAAGCCGGCATCGTCTATGCTGACTTAGTGACCACAGTAAGTAAAACGTATGCGAAGGAAATTCAGACCCCTTGGTATGGCTATGGACTTGACGGTCTGTTAAGAAAATATTCCGACAAAATTTATGGAATCGTTAATGGAATATATTATGATAAGTATGATCCGGCGACAGATCAAGCGCTAGAACATAATTTTTCAGTTGAAAACTTTATACAAATGAAGCCAAAGCAAAAAGCAAGTTTCCAAAGAGAACTAGGTTTGCCGGAACGGGATGTTCCCTTGTTGGGTGTTGTCACCCGTTTGGCAGAACAAAAAGGTGTTGATTTAATCATTCAAGCCATGGAACGCTTATTGAGTCAAGATGTGCAATTTGTCATCTTGGGATCAGGTGATTATTTTTATGAAAGTCGGCTTAAGAAAATGGAGAGTGAGTATCCGGATAAAGTTAGTGCGAATATTTTGTTTAATCAAAGTTTAGCTCGACGAATATACGGTTCTGTTGATATGTTCTTGATGCCGTCTTTGTTTGAGCCATGTGGATTATCTCAATTATATAGCCTAAGATATGGGACTATTCCAATTGTGCGACGCACCGGTGGACTAGGAGATACAATAGTCGACCATAAAGAAAGTCCGGAAGAAAGTACAGGATTTTTATTTAAGAATTATAACAGTGATGAATTTGTTCAGTCGATACAAAGAGCCTTGGAACTCTATCAACAAAAAGATGATTGGAATGCATTAATTAGGCGAGGAATGACGACAAGGTTCTCTTGGAATAAAGCGGCGAGAGAATATATTGAACAATATGAACGAATCATGGAATAATTATTCATTGAAGTGGTGATTCATCAGGTCGTTTTTTGAGAATCATCACTTTTTTTACGAAAAAACAAAAGTTGGTGAACGATGAAGAATAAGAGTGTTTATGTGTTTGGAATTTTGGTTTTTATTGCGATAACCAGTTTGATATATACATTTGTTATAAGACCTCAGTATTATCGTTTTAATGGTGGCGAAGTTTATCTTCAGACAGTGGATACACAAATATTTGAGGAGACATATATACAAATGGCAGTTATTGAAGATGCTGTTTTTTTGTGTAGCAAAAACGGACTTATCAAAAAAGACCTGGATAATAGGAATGTATGGAGTAAAAGTTTTTATTTGGAAACGCCCTACATGGTCCATTCAGGTAAATATCTTGCTGTGGCTGACATTATGAAGAAGTCTGTATATGTATTTGATGAAAAAGGTTTTCTATTTGAAGTTAAAGAAGATTGGCCGATTATAGATATTAATATTAATAGTGAAGGATTTTTAACGACGGTTATGGAAGGGAAAGCGCAACATTTCATTAACTATTATAATGATCAAGGCGAGGTTGTTATTGGCAGAGGAACTCGCTTTATCGAAGATGGGTATCCGATTGCAGTGGCTACATCCGATGATTTAAATAGAATGGTAGCATCTTATTTAGGTATAGGCAATAATCGACTTCAAACGCAAATTGCCTTTTTTAACTTTGAAGAAAAATATGATCAAATGGATGAAAAAATTGTTGGAGGATTCACCTATGATAACACCCTACCTGTTGATGTGTTTTGGATCAATAATCGGACCGTAATATCGATTTTAGATGAATTTATTCATGTTTTTGATGTTGAGATACAACCGACCCAGCTTGTGGAGATACCTTTGGAAGCTGAAATTATTGATGTAGAAGTGACCGCCAATGAACTGATTGTTTTGTTTGGTGATGCCAAGAAATATAGTGAAAGTGATTATGCGAATAGTGTTTGTGTATTTGATTTCCAAGGAGAATTGATTATCAAACATCGATTTGATGAAGTGATTGAAGGGATTTCCGGTAATCAGGACAATTACTTTATTATTACACAATCAAAGATTATTAAGTTCGATCGAAAGAACAGAATATGGTTTTCATCAACATATTCGGATTTTCATAAGTTCTATGAAGTGAATAAGTCGACATACATAGCACAAAGTGACTATGGATATAAGATATTAAAAATTATAGAAAGGTGAGTCTTATGAATACGCTAGATTTTATTATTATTATTATTTTTTTAGGCGCTATATTATATGGTTTTAGCAAGGGGTTCATAAAAACGTTATATAGTATGCTATCTCTAATCATTGCTTTTGGAGTGACGTACTATCTATATCCAATTATGACAAAGTTTGTCATAACACAAACCACAATTCATGAGAACCTTTCTTTGAAAATAGCGGAATCCTTTGATTTTAGTGAAATTTTTATGGGGTTAGTGGGTAAGGAAGAACAGTACCAAGCCATTAATCTTTTAAATGTTCCGAATGTACTTAAGATGTTGCTCAAGGAAAATAATAATACAGAAGGGTTTAGTCGAGTTGGCGCAACATCGTTTGACCAGTATGTCAGTGGTATGTTGGCAAATGTCGTTTTGAATGTTTTGATTTTTATTGCTTTATTTATCGTTGTTATTATTTTGTTGGCAGTTATAGTCAATATCTTAGATCTAATTGCAAAATTGCCCTTTTTAAATATGACAAATAAATTAGCAGGTAGTATATTAGGCGTTGGCTTAGGTAGCATCATCGTTATTCTATTTATCGGAATTATTTCATTGATGATTACCGTGACAAATAATCAAGAACTTGTCCGCCTTGTCAATGAATCAGTTATTGCGGGATATATATATGAAAATAATCCGATTATTCATTACCTTGATCAAGCAAGTATTTTTATGCTTTGGGCATTCAAACTGTTGTTATAGAAAATAAAAAATAAAAAAACGAAAATAGTATTGACACAGATATATAGCGATGCTATAATACACTTCGCTGGTCAAGTGAGGAACATAATACAATATGGACTAAACGGAAAAAGCGAAAAGAAAACAAAAAAAGCTGTTGACATTGACGGAGAGATATGATATTATAATCTTCGCTGACAAAAACAGCGAAACACGAAAAAAATACA
>CAZVKG010000031.1:0-35849 GCA_964627665.1 uncultured Eubacteriales bacterium
TTGATTCTAAAATGTCTTTGATAGAAAAGTAGGACTTTCCTATCAAAATAAAAAAAATGCTACTCTAATTGTAGCATTTATTCACCCATTTTTTTAGTATTTTTATTAAGAATTTCACTTTCGTGCAAGGCTTTTTCTTCTCTGTATAAAAAGATTGTTCTGTTTGGTTATAACCCATATCTTCTGTCACACTCCATAACGAATTAAACAATAATTATAGTATCGAATCTAACTATATTATAACCGTATTTTTTTAACAGAATGTGAACATGTTATAAACAAACTTACATTTTTTAGTTTTTCTTCTCTTTTTTATCTGAATCACTAACGGATTTAGATTTTGATTGTTCATTCATCGAAAAACTACCGTTTAGAACTGCCCCATCATCAATTATAATGGAACCACAATGAACATCGCCAAGTATATTGGCTGTTTTATTTACATGCAATTGATTTTTCACTTCCACTTGACCTTCAATAGTTCCTGCAACAAGCAAAAATCCTGCTTTAACATTACCGTTAACTTTTCCTGTTTGTCCAACAACAACGCTTGCATCACAGTCAATACTTCCATTTAATACACCATTCACTTGAATTGAAGATTTTGATTTCACTAGGCTACTGTCAATTACGGTATCTTTTCCAATCAAAGTTGCCGGTCGCTCGTAGTTTGGTTTTTTAGATGATAGCATAAGGTTCCTCTCTAGTAAATATAATCAACCGGATTCACCGGTTCTCCGTTTAATAGTACTTCATAATGTAAATGTGGTCCGGTACTTCGTCCCGAGTTACCGGATTCAGAAATAACATCTCCACGTTCAACATGGTCTCCAACAGATACATATAATTTGGAATTATGTGCATATTTTGTCGTCAAACCATATCCATGGTCAATAACAATCGTATATCCATAACCTGATAAATATTCTGAAACAACAACCTCACCTTCAGCCGTTGCAGAAACATCTTGATATCTTGCTTTTAAATCAACACCTGTATGAAACTCTCTACCACTTCCACCAAATGGGTTTCGGCGATATCCAAAAGCACTTGTTACGTATGTATTCTTAATTGGCCACACACTTGGATAGGACTCTAAGTAAGGAATCATTTCTTCTAAAGATTCATTTGTAATTGCAAAATTTTTAGAATCTTGTTCAACCTTCGATGATGCAAATTCAAGAAAAGCTGTTATTTTATCAAGTTCTGCGTCAAATTCTGCTTCAAATTTTGCTTCGTCTATTTCTGTGTCATTCATCGTCGCATCGAGTATTTTTAATTGCTCTTCCTTAATCGTTGTTAAATCTGCTGAACCTTCCGATGTCGGTGCTGATGTTGATAAGACACGTTTATTCTCATAATTCGGGTCTATCTGTAACGTGTATTCTTTGAGCAGGTCTCTTGTTACATCCGAGCTCTCATCTGAATCACTTGACTTCGGTGCGTTATAGGTACCAAGATTCGTATCTATCTCCGATTTAAATTCTTCCATTTCTTCACGGTATGCTTCTAAATCTTCTATTTTTATTCCAAGCTCTATAGCTAAGCTCTTTAACTCTTCAAGTTTTTCATAGCGCATCGTTACCGATGAAGCCAACTCGTTTTCTAGCTCTGCAATTCTAGCCTCTTTTGCTTCACGGTCAATGACTTCTTCTTGAACCGCGACTTGTTGATGTGCTAGTTGTGCTTCTAATGATTCTACATACGAATATATATCTAATGATTTCCATACAAGCATGACTGCAAGAATTAATGCCGGAAATCGAACCCACTTAGGGATTTTTATTGCCTTTGCACTTTTCGTAGCATCTGTAATAAACATCATCGTAAGATATTGTTTGCCACTGGCTTTATGTTTATTACGAATGCGAGGTTGTTTATACTGCATCTTTATCCCTGCTTTCTCTAGTTTCATAATTCCAAATGCTATTATAGCATACATTGTAATGTTTTTGTAATAATTCATTTATTGTTTCATAGTGCTTTAGTCCTATTTTACAGGAAGAACTTCAAAATAGCAAGGATTCTTTCTATTGTAAATTGAGCAAAATAACTCTTTTATTCTTAGTCGCTTTCATGTAAAATAGAGTTCAAAGGAGGTTTGATATGAATATTTCACTAACTATTCATTCGAATCGTATTATTTTTGTTTCAGCAAGCAAATATCATAAAGCATTTAAACGTTTAGCTGAAACAGATGACTATTACCGTTTTGCTTTTAATACATCACCTGCCCAAGACAATTTTAGTAAAGAGGCAATTGAAGATGCGGACGCACTACAATATGACGTATTCACAACGAACAAAGTTATTTTAGGCATATTAAAGTGTTATTATCCTGTAGGAGACGCCAATCTTTGGATTCAAACATTAATTGTCCGCAAGGAATTTGCTCGTGAAGGGTACGGAACTTTAATACTTCAGCATTTTATTCAAACATTAATTCACCAACATTCAATTAATAAAATTTTCTTAACCTGCCATAAAGACAATGTTGCAGGAATAAGTTTTTGGCAACAACAAGGGTTCATCCGACAAGATGAACGCATTAAAAATGACTACTATCTATTTGTTGCTGATATAAGGAGTTTAACATGCATAGAAAAGTTTTTAGCACACTAGAATTCAACAAAATACTTGAGCTTATTGCAAATTACGCACTAAGTCCAATGGCAAAATCAAAAATCTTGACTATTGAACCTTTTGACCAGATTGATGAAATCAACATGGCTTTAAAGGAAACGACGGACACAACAAATCTTTTGGTGCATAAGGGGGATCTTCCACTTCGAGGTATTAAGGATATTCGAGAAATCATTCAACGTTTAGCCATTCAAGGCACCTTATCGATTGCTGAAGTGCTCAGTGTCGCTGATATTCTCAGATCGTCTGCTCAAGCTGTTTCCTATTATACCGGTGCAAAAGAGTATATTGACACCCTAAGTCTAGCATCTTATTTTCAAACACTTAACGCTTTACCTGCATTGTCAAAAGAAATAAATCGATGTGTTGTTTCGGAAGATGAGATTTCCGATCAAGCAAGCAGCCGTTTATATGACATCCGTAGGGATATCAAAGGAAGCAGTGCAAAAATTAAAAGCCAGCTCAATAAAATCATTCATTCTGCCGGACAAGCAGGAATGCTACAAGATAATAATTATACCATTCGTAATGATCGTTATTGTGTTCCTCTTAAAGCTGAATATCGAGGTCAGTTCAAAGGAATGATTCACGATCAATCCTCAACAGGATCCACACTTTTTGTAGAACCTTTGGCCCTGGTTGAATTAAACAATCATCTTAGCAGTTTGTATCTTGATGAAGAAAAGGAAATTCAAAAAATTCTTATGGCATTAAGCGAAAAAATCGCTGTGTATAAAGATGTCTTAGAAGAAAACATAAGCATGCTCACCCATTTAGATTTTCTGTCTGCAAAGGCCAACTACTCTATTCACACAAAATCATCGTGCCCCATATTTAATGAAGATTATTATATTTATCTTGAAAAAGCTCGACATCCATTGCTCGATCCACATGATGTCGTTCCAACCACCATCTATTTAGGAAAAGACTTCACCACCTTAGTTATTACCGGTCCAAATACCGGGGGTAAAACCGTCACATTAAAAACCATCGGATTATTATCCCTTATGGGACAAAGCGGGCTACATGTCCCGGCTGCTGATGGCGCAAAACTTACTGTTTTGGATAATATCTTTGCAGATATCGGTGATGAACAAAGTATTGAGCAATCTCTTAGTACCTTTTCGTCTCACATGACCAATATTACACAGATTTTAGAGCAAGTAACAGACCGCTCTTTAGTCCTATTTGACGAATTAGGCGCAGGAACCGATCCTACTGAAGGCGCTGCCCTAGCAATGGCCATCTTAGAAAACCTTAAAGCAGCTAATATATTAACAATTGCAACAACACATTATTCTGAACTTAAAGTCTATGCACTTTCCACTAACGGAGTAGAAAATGCCAGTTGTGAATTTGATGTAAACACATTACGTCCGACTTATAAATTATTGATTGGAATCCCGGGAAAAAGTAATGCTTTTGCTATCTCCAAAAGATTAGGATTATCTGATATAATAATAGAAGAGGCCAAAGAATTATTGAGCGGACGCGAGATTCGTTTTGAAGATCTCATTACAGATTTAGAAACCAATAAAAAAACAGCTTTACTCGAACAAGAGCGTGCACGTCAATACCGCGAAGAAGCCCAAATGCTTCAAAAGCAAGTTGAACAGCAAAAACGTCAGCTCACTTCACAAAAACAGCAAATACTCAATGATGCCAAAATGAACGCTGCACGATTATTGGAAAATTCAAAAGAAGAAGCTGATGCCATTATCCGTCGTATGAACGATCTTGTTAAGGATGGCACAGGCATGAATATGTCAGAACTTGAAGCACAACGGACCAAGTTAAGAGAAAAGCTTAACAAAACAACAAAACAAAAAAGTTCATCTCGTCAGATGCGTAAAAAAATACGCCTTGAAGATATGGAAATCGGTTCAAGCGTCTTCGTATCGACACTTAATCAAAAAGGCACATTACTGGACATTAATACAAATAAAAAGGAAGCCACCGTTCAACTTGGTATTATGAAATCAACCATTCCGTTTAAGGATCTTGAACAGGCCGATGATAATGTCAGCTACACCGTTCCACAAAAAGGCACTGCTAAAAAATACACCATTGCTAAGGGCAATAAAAACAAAGGAACCACTTCAGTATCTGCGCCTAGTCATGTAAAAACAGAAGTCGATTTACGTGGCCTAATGCTTAGTGATGCGATAACTGTTTTAGATAAATATATTGATGATGCTTATTTAGCACATTTATCTCAAGTAACAATCATTCACGGAAAAGGAACCGGCGCTTTACGCCAAGGCGTTCATCAATTTTTACGTACAACAACACATGTAAAAGACTATCGCTTAGGTGAATACGGCGAAGGTGATAGTGGGGTAACTATTGTAACATTCAACGACTAGAAAAGAGGGATATTATGGAGACAAAAAACAAAATACTCATCGTTGATGACGATGAAAATATCAGTGAACTGATTTCACTCTATTTGGAAAAAGAAAGTTATGCAACAAAAATCGTCGACAATGGTAATGATGTTGCCGAAGCCGTCAAATCCTTTAATCCAAACCTTATTTTATTAGACTTAATGTTACCGGGAAAAGACGGATATGACGTCTGTAAGGAAGTCCGTCAAATGAGTACCGTACCTATTATTATGCTTACCGCTAAAGGTGAAACATTTGATAAAATTCTAGGCTTGGAACTTGGTGCCGATGATTATATGGTTAAACCCTTTGATAACAAAGAACTTACGGCACGTGTTAAGGCAGTGTTGCGTCGATATACACCACAAGAAAGCAAAGGCAAACAAATTAATCTTCCGAATTTAACCATTAATTTGTCAAATTATAGCGTTTTACATAATGACGCAAAAATTGATATGCCTCCGAAGGAACTTGAACTATTATACTACCTCGCATCCAACCCAAATCAAGTCTTTACACGAGAACAATTATTGGATCGTATATGGGGATATGAATACATTGGTGATACTCGTACCGTTGATGTTCATGTTAAACGTATCCGTGAAAAAATTGATGAAAATGATTATTGGGGATTAAAAACTGTGTGGGGAATCGGATATAAGTTTGAGGTGAAATAATGTTTACAACTTTTTCCAGAAAATTTTTAGCTATTTATATTTTAACAACAATTGTTATTTTTCTGATACTTTTTGGCACATTATCTCAAACTATTACTAACCATTTTGTTAGTTCACGCTATCGGAAAATGTTCAATGAGATTCATTCGATAGAAACTGAATATTATGATTCTTATATTCAAGGGACTCTTGATGAATCCATGTTTCATAACCAACTTTATACCTATAGCTATCGCGCCGATTAGGATCGAGAATAATTATCATCGATCCTAATCGGCGCGTCATTTTTGATAGCGAACCCTCTTCTCGATCTCTAATTGATACAATTATTAATCATGACTATGCAAGACAATCAATAGGCGGCGAAACAGTCACTCAAATCGGAACATTTAAACCTTATGAGGCTGAGCAAGTCATCGCCGTGGCCAGTCCACTTAAATATGAAGAAACGCTCTATGGGGCCGTTATTCTTACGTCACCTTATCCCCCAATAAAAGAAGACATTCGCTATGTATATAATCTTATTCTTATTAGTTTTATCGTTATCATTTTTGTCACATTTATCTCAACCTATGTCTTTTCACGAAGCATTAGTCAAACATTTAAAGCCTTTAATGCAACGGCAAAATCCATTGCCAGCGGGGACTTTTCAGCTCGAATTGAAGATACACACTTCAGCACTGAAGTCATTGAATTAGCTGAGAGCATGAACTATATGGCCGAAGAATTAGAAAAGCTTGAAGATCTTCGCCGAGACTTCATTGCCAATATTTCCCATGACTTTCGTTCTCCTCTCACCTCAATTCGAGGATATGTTCAAGCAGTTATGGATGGAACCATCCCTCCGGAGAAATACGAAAAATATCTAACCATTGTGCTTAATGAGACCGACCGTCTCACCAAGTTAACAAATGATATTCTCTTATTAACTAAAATGGAAAACGAAGTACTTAAACCTGAGATGGAAGACTTTGACTTACATGAAACTTTACGCAATACCTTGCTTCAATTTGAGCAAAAAATTCTTCAGAAAAAAATCAAAATGACTCTGATTATAGAAGATGAAGATATCCTCGTTCACGCTGATTACAATCAAATCCAACGCGCATTAACTAATCTTATTGATAATGCATTGAAATTTTGTGAAACCGGCGATGAAGTTATTCTCGAGACAACCTTAATTGGCAATCAAGTTCGTGTCTCTGTTAAGGATACCGGACCGGGAATTGCTGAAGATGATCTGAAGCATATCTGGACACGATTCCATAAAGCTGATCGTTCACGGGGAAAAGATAAAAAGGGTGTTGGCTTAGGCTTATCTATTGTTCGCGAAATTATTAAAGGACATCATCAAACCGTCGATGTCTATAGCCAACTAGGAAAAGGGACAACATTCACCTTTACCTTGGCGATTGCTAAAAAAAATAATCACCACTTGTAACGATGAAGTTGCCCTTCATTTTCTAAATCCATGAAATTATTTTGACGTAATGCTTCATATAATACAATTGCCACTGAATTTGATAAATTAAGTGAGCGTGTACCCTCGGCCATCGGAATACGGATGGCCGTTTCTTTATGTTCTAACAAGAGCTCTTCGGGAATTCCTGCCGTCTCTTTACCGAACATAATAAAGGCATCCGGTGCAAATGACACTTCTGCATAGGTTTGTTTCGCCTTCGTTGTTCCCATATATACAGTGGGATAATTATTTTTCTTCATAAAATCTTCAAAGTTTTCGTAAACATGTAAATCGACATCTTGCCAATAATCTAAGCCGGAACGTTTCACGCTTTTCTCATCAATGGAAAATCCTAAGGGCTTGATTAAATGCAAAGACGTGTCTGTTGCTACACATGTTCTTCCTATATTCCCGGTATTATAGGGAATCTCCGGTTCAAGTAATATTATATTCATTCTACGCTTCCTTTATTGCAATATTAATTTCTAAGGTATAATTATTAAATGTCAATGGAACACAGATTGTTTTTGAATCACTGACAGAAAAACTCAAGTTATTTCCTAATGTAATGGTTGGCGGTGTAATGTCAAGTGCTATGTTTTTCGTCGAAAAAATTGTCGCTGCATTTCCAAGAATCATATTTGACATTTCACTAACTGCACTCTTAGCCATATCATTTAATTCGGGCACCGGCATTCCCATCATCATCTTAGAGGCGATATAGCATGCTGTCTCCGTCTCCATGGTAAGAATAACTTGACCACGTAGAACACCTGTAATTCCAATAATAACAGCAAGGATATCTCCTTCATACGTTGCCTGTTTCAAATAAGGTTTCCCCATTGATGACTCAATCTGACTAAAATCTTTTAAAACAGTTTGAGCCGCACTAATAAATGGATTTATATATTCCACATTAATTCCAGCCATATCATGACCTCCTTTATAATCGTTATGTTTATTTTACCATCATTTCTTTTCAGCGTCAAAATTATTCGTATTGTGCAACATCTTGACATTTGTTCATTTTTATTATAAAATGATATATATTATCATTTGATACTTGTTATCTAATAGGAGGAGGTTTCTGATGGAACAACTCGCAGAAATTCTAAAAGCCAAGAAACTCAAAGTCACTCCACAACGTTTAGCAATATATAAAGTCTTATACGAAACGTCATCACATCCTACAGCAGAAGATATATATACTGCTCTTAGACAAACCCATCCAACCATGAGCTTAGCAACTGTATACAAAACACTAGATGCACTTAAGAAATCCGATCTAGCTACAGAACTAAACATTGGTGATGATAGTTCAAGGTATGATGCAACAATTAAGTCGCATCCACACATGATTTGTTTAACCTGTGGTAAAGTTATCGACTTGCACACTGATTCTTTAAAAGGCTTTAAAGAAAACGTTCAAAAAGAGACTGACTTTGACATCGTTAGTGAAAAAGTGTATTTTTATGGAACGTGCAAAGACTGCAAGAGCAATAAACAATAAAATTAATGATTGATTTAAGTGTTAAAACTGACTTTAACTTATAAAGTCAGTTTTTTTATACCCTTTTATTTTGTTTTATTTTCCTTGATCTCTGTTACGAACTCTTCAATTCTCTCTAATGCGATTTTCAGTTCATCCACTGAATAAGCATAACTACAACGTATGAATCCTTCTCCCGAGTCACCAAATGCTGTTCCGGGTACCACGGCAACTTTTTTTGACTTTAATAATTGGGTGGCAAATTCTTCTGATGTCAATCCGGTACTTTGAATCGATGGAAATACATAAAAAGCTCCTTGAGGTTCAAAGCATTCTAGTCCCATATTATTCAAATACTCAACCATCAATCGTCGCCGTTGATCATACGCCCCCTTCATTTCTTCGATATCCTTATCACCATTTTTTGCCGCTTCTAATGCCGCATATTGACTCGTTGTCGGTGAACACATAATCGCATATTGATGAATAATCTTAAGCACATCAATGAAGTGCGCCGGAGCCACCACATATCCAATTCTCCATCCTGTCATCGCGTATGCTTTAGAAAAACCACTGACGACAATTGTACGTTCACGCATGCCGGCTAAAGTTGCAATGCTCACATGTTCTTCTCCATACGTAAGTTCTGCATAAATCTCATCCGAAATAACAATCAAGTCTTTCTCAATTGCTACATCAGCAATAGCTTGCAGATCCTCTCGCGTCATAATAGCGCCTGTTGGATTATTGGGAAAAGATAAAATAATTGCTTTTGTTTTCTCTGTCAAATGCTCTTCAACTTCTGCTCGCGTTAATCGGAATTCATTTTCTACCTTTAAGGCAATTGGAACCGGTATTCCACCAGATAGTGATACACAAGGTTTATAGCATACAAATGAAGGTTCAGGAACTAAAACTTCATCTCCTGGATTTAAGATAGTTCTTAGTGTAGCATCAATACCTTCACTACCCCCAACTGTTACAGCAATTTCTGTATCATAGTGATAGTCTAAATCAAAACGTCGTTTTAAATAGTTGCAAATCTCTTGACGTAATTCAACCAATCCTGCGTTGGATGTATAAAAAGTTCGTCCTCTTTCAAGACTATAGATTCCCTCTTCACGTATATGCCAAGGTGTATCAAAATCAGGTTCACCTACTCCTAATGAAATAGCATCTTCCATTGTTGTAACAATATCAAAAAATTTACGTATACCGGATGGCGGTATATTTGCCGCAATTCGATTTAACTCACGATTCATCATGGTGTCACCGCCATTCTTTCATCTTTACGTTCTTCTTCAAATATAACACCGTAGTCTTTATATTTTTTCAAAACAAAGTGTGTCGCTGTACTTAATACCGATTCTAAAGGAGCTAATTTTTGTCCGACAAACAATGCCACTTCTTTCATAGTAGCACCTTCAATAATCACTGTAAGGTCAAAACCACCGGACATAAGATAAACAGATTTTACTTCTTCAAACATATAAATGCGTCGGGCAATTTTATCAAATCCCTCACCACGTTGCGGCGTAACTCGCACTTCAATTAAGGCTGTCACTTTATCTGTATTCGTCTTGTCCCAATTAATCAATGCATGGTAACCACAGATTATACGTTCTTTTTCCATCTGAGTTAGCTCTTCACTAATAACATCTTCAGAGGTACCAAACATTGCGGCTAAATCTTTAACCGTTCTTTTGCTGTGATTTTCTAATGCATATAATAGTTGCTCTTTCATTCATGATCCCTCCATATCTAATTTTTTTCACATCGCTCTAATGCTTTATAGAGTTCGTCCGACTTTGGCGGAACGATAGAACGATATGTTTCTTCAAATTTAATACGTTTATGATTACCTTCATCGACTTTACCGATAACCCTTGCCAAGATACCGGCTTCTTTCATTGCATCAACCATCTCATGCCCGTGTTCCGTTACTATAAGTAGTGATCCACTACCAATAAGCATATATGGATTTAAATCAAAATATTCACATATCTCAATGGTTTCTTGTTGTACCGGAATTTTTGATTGATCAACGGTTAGGCCTAGATTGATTTTTTCCCCAAGCTCCCATAATGCCCCAAATATTCCGCCTTCTGTAACATCATGCATTGCAAATACATCAAATTCCATGGCAATCCGGCTCTCTTTAACGATTGATAAATATTGGCTAAATGATTTAGCCTTGGTGACCAAGTCCGGATGATAGTATGTATTTAATAGCTTTTCACCCTCGTGAGCGATAATAGTCGTTCCTTCAATTCCTGCCCACTTTGTCATTACAATATCCATACCGGGTTTAACTCTATCCGCTTGCATAACACGATCTTTATCAATTTTCCCTACACCCGTCACGCTAATAATTGGTTGAATAACAGCTCCGGTCACCTCTGAATGCCCGCCAATGATTTGAACGTTAAATTTTTTAGATGCATCATTGATTTCACACATTAATTCTTTTAATGCTTCTTCTGTATATCCATCCGGCAACAACAAGGTCAAGAGTAATCCTATAGGTGTTGCTCCGCTTGCAGCTAAATCATTCAGTGTAATATGTACAGCCAATGTTCCTATTCCATGAGCAGCTCCTGTTATGGGATCCGTTGATAATACAATCGCTTCTTCCGGGGCGACTTGTATGATGCCACAGTCTTCTCCCACTCCCGGGCCGATAAGAACTTCATCTCTTTTTACTTGTAATTGCTTAAAAATCGATCGTTTTAAAACCGTTTCAGGTACTTTTCCAATGTTCATATATCCCTACCAATCTCTACAAATCTCTATATCCACAGCTAATTCGTTGTTTTCACCAAAAGTGTATCCCAAACGATTAAGGCCATCTCACCTCGGGTAACAATATGTGCAGGATCCGTTTGACTGTTTGCCGGAATGACACCGATTTCTTTAGCTTTATTAATGTAATTCATTGGCCACTCCCCAACAAGTTGTTCTTTATATCCAAGCGTATTCACCATAATTGCAACCACCTCTTGATAACGTATATTGGCTTCCGGTTGAAAACTCTGATTCGGATATCCTTGAATCATATTTAAACGATAGGCATTTTGAACATGATTATAGGCCCAATGTCCAGTCGTAATATCCGAAAACTTCTTTGTCTCACCAGGAACGGTACGACTACCATATCCTTGAATTCTAACCATCATTGTTGCAACTTCAGCTCGGGTTATGTTTCGATCGAGTCCCAAGCTTCCATCTGAATAACCGGTTAGCACACCTAATTGTTGTAGTTGGTTACCTGCATAACTTTCATCATTTGTCGCCGCGGATAAAGTTACTCCATTTATTATACTTGTTATAATTGCAAATATTAGCACATATATAAAAATGTTCTTTCTCTTAAGTAATAGCATATGTTCCTCCTAATCTATCATCAATACATTATGTGTATTTTACCATAAAGTAAGCAAAAAGCAAATAAGATAAATCAGAGAACCTGATTTATCTTATTTAATGGAAGATTATGTATTGCCTCAACGTTAACCGTTAAGTGCATCTATGACTAATCAGCCAAAATGACAAATAAACATCGCTATTCAAAAACCTTGGGGTGTTAATGAAAAAGCCTCACTTTGACTGCGCCACACAACTTAGTATTGACGTTTTTTACCATGTTCAAGTAAATAACGTTCAGCTTCAGGATTCCAGAGTCCATTAGTTTTGTTTACACACTCTGCCAATCCTTTAAATAACGGATTCGTTTCTCCTAATTTTTCAAAGTCTTCAATCGCTGTCATTGGCATTTCAATATCGTTATAAACGATTTTTTTGCCCCCGGGTATCTTGGGTAAATTCAATATAGTATCAATCGCACTATCAATGCCACCAACATGTGTCAGCATGACTGCCGGATTAATTAATCCTTTGGATGACATCTCCAGCGATTCCTTCATGTCATCATCATTACCACCCGTTGAACCCATGATATGTGTGGGTGTATAATGAATATTATAAAAATTTACCTTTGCACTAAATGTATTATCAGAAGGTCCTGCAAAGAAATTTAAGCAACCGTCTTTTCCTAAAATAGCATCTGCTTGTTCAACAACCGGAACAACCGGCGCATAAGCAAATACATCATCATAGCCAGTTCCTGAAGATAATTCCAATAAGCTAGCTACAGCATCATCTTTTGTTGCTGTATTGACAAAATGAAGTTCTACCCCTTGTTTTTTAGCTTCTTCTATAGGGAACAAACATTTTGCACGGTCTAGTCGATCGTCATCAATATCTGTTACAACTAAGAGCGATGGTTTTCGGTCACAGTGAAGGGCATAATCGATTGCTCCTAATCCCATTGGACCGACTCCAGCTAAGAGTGCCATCTTACCGCCTTCCTTTATTCCCATGTGATGTATATACTTACCGGTTTCTGTATGATAATTTGCATGGAAACCACCAATAACACAACTCATAGGTTCAGATAAGGATGCATCATAATAACTCTCACCATCATAATGTAGTAAAAAACCTAATTCCATAACTTCTTGAGGTATAACACAATAGTTCGTCAATCCTCCAAAAAATTCAAATGAATACCCCGGCGCATAAGGGCTTCCTTTATAGTTCAACGCCGGTTGTATGGCAAATTTTTCTCCGGCTTTAAACTGATCTTGCCACTTTTTACCAACTTCGACAATTTCACCGGCAAATTCATGCCCCATAAGCGTCGGATTTGTTGCAATGTTTTCAGGAACACGCTTATGCTTTGTTCCTTGAATAACAGCCTTGTATGTTGACATACAGATACTGTTACTGACAACTTTAACTAAAATCTCATCGTCTTTAATCGTTGGCAATTCAAAGGCTTCTAATTTTAAGGTGTTTACATCATATAATCTTACTCCACTTGTTTTCATACTCTATCCTTCTTTCTTAAAATGCTTGATTAGTAAATTGTTTATAAACATAGTCCACATCATTGGTACGTCGTAATAATTCAACTTTATCTTCATCTTCAACGATTTCTGCTAAGTTTGATAAAATCATTAAATGTTCATTACCGACACCTGCGATTCCAACAACTAAGTAGACTGGATTCCCCGCAAAATCAACACCTTCCGGAAACTGTAATACACTGATTCCTGTACGTTTAATATTTTTTTTGGCTTCGCTCACACCATGAGGAATTGCTGTACCATTTCCTATATAGGTTGATAATTCACTATCACGTTGCACCATTGCATCAATATACTCACTTTCAACATAACCTTCTTCATAAAGAATTTGACCGGCCATTCGAATCGCCTCTTCTTTTGATACTGATGGTAGCCCTAATTTAATATTTTGTTTTTGAAGTGTTTCTTTTTCATTTTGTGTATTCATATCTTCACTCGGTTCACTTATTGAACCATTCTCCTTTCTTAACTCTTGAACAAGTTTTTCATATAAGGGTGTCATTATAAAATCTGAAATTGACAAATGAATCATATTAGGACGTGTTGTCTTCGCCCTCTCTGTCAATGTTTTGTGTGTAATCACTAAATCCGTATCATCCGGGATTTGTTCTATCGGTCTGTTTAAAACCTCAATATCAATATGCTCTTGTTTGAATGCTGTACGAAGCTTACTTGCTCCCATTGCTGACGACCCCATTCCGGCATCACAGGCAACCACAATTTTACGAACATATTTTAATACTTCTCTATCATTAGGTAATCTATCAATATTCATCGATTGTACAACCGATGATGGCTTTCCTTTTAATTTCTGCATTTTTTCTTGTGCATGATTGAGTCGATATTCATCTTCTTGTTCTTTACGGTCTATGAGTACTGAAGCAACTAAAAATGTCACCACTGCTGAAATAATAATGCCTAACAAAACCAACAATGTCTCACCTTTTGGTGCCATGACCAATAAGGCAACTACACTTCCGGGGGATGGTGTTGCAACTAAACCTGCGCCTGTAATGACAAAGGTCAAAACACCTGATGCTCCTCCTACTATAACTGCTAAAATTAATTTGGGCTGCATGAGTATATACGGAAAATATATTTCATGAATGCCACCTAAAAAATGTATGATCATTGCTCCTGGCGCGGACTGTTTTACCATTCCTTTTGAAAATACAAAGTATGCACATAAAATACCTAATCCCGGTCCTGGATTTGTCTCCAAAAGAAAAAAAATAGATTGGCCCAACTCTGCCGCTTCATCAATTCCTAAAGGTCCAAGTACTCCATGATTTATTGCATTATTCAAGAATAAAACTTTAGCCGGTTCAATAAACACAGATGCAAGTGGCAATGCATTGGCCTGAACAACAGCTTCTACAGCCGATCCTAATCCTTGACTTAACCGTTCAACAATTGGCCCTACTCCCACAAATGCCGTTAGTGATAAAAAAGCACCAACAATCCCTGCCGAAAAATTTGAAAACAACATTTCAAATCCAAGTGGAATTTTATCTGCAAATAATTGATCCGTCTTTTTTATACACCAGCCTGCTAGCGGTCCCATAATCATGCCACCGATAAACATGGGTATTGTTGTCCCAATAATAATTCCCATCGTCGCAATAGCACCTAGAACGCCTCCACGGACATCTGCGACCATCTTCCCACCTGTATATCCAATTAAAAGTGGCAATAAATATATAATCATCGGTCCGACGACTGTGGCCAGCTTTTCATTTGGCAACCACCCCGTAGGGATAAATAATGCAGTTATTAACCCCCAAGCTATAAATGCGCCTATATTCGGCATAACCATGCCGCTTAAAAAGCGTCCGAATCTTTGAATTCTTTGGCTATAAGATGCCATCACAATCCTCCAATACACTAAAGATAATCATTCATAATGCACGTATTACCGTGCATTATGAATCATCTTTTGAATCTATTTTTTCAATTCTTCAACTAAGTTATCATATACATCTGTCATAATAAAGTCTTCAAGCGAAATATGTCGAGCGTTGGGCACCACAGATCTCGCACGATCTGTTAATTGCTTATGTGTAATAACAATATCAACATCACTTGGCAGTTCATCAATTGATGTATTAAGGACTTCAATATCTAACCCTGCTTTTTTCACTTTATTACGTAATTTACTTGCTCCCATTGCTGATGAACCCATACCTGCATCACATGCAACAATTATTTTCTTAACATTTTCAGTTTTAATTTCTTCTGTTTTAATTACTGAAGATTTTTTACCTTTGTATTTTACTGTTTCTTCTTTTGCTTTTGCAAAAGAGTCATCATTTGCTTCTTTTTTCCTCTTGATAAGTGGTGCTGCAACCAAGAAAGATACTGTTGTAGAGATAACTACACCAAGTAAAACTGGTAGTAATCCACCTCTTGGCGCCATTGCCGATAATGCAAATATACTTCCTGGTGATGGTGTGGCAACAAGACCTGCTCCGGTAACTACAAATGTAAACACACCTGATGCTCCACCTGCTATAGCGGCCAATAATAAAGAGGGTTGCATTAAAATATATGGGAAATATATTTCATGAATTCCACCTAAGAAATGGATAATAATCGCACCTGGTGCTGATTGTTTTACCATTCCTTTGGAAAATACCCAATACGCTAACAAGATTCCAAGTCCCGGACCGGGATTTGTTTCAAGTAGGAAGAATATTGATTTTCCAAGTTCTGCTGCTTGATCAATTCCTAAAGGACTCAATACGCCATGATTAATGGCATTGTTTAAGAAAAGAATTTTTGCAGGCTCAATAAATACAGAAGCTACTGGCAATAATCCTGCACTTACAATCGTCTCAACAGCTGAACCTAAGAAGTTACTTAAACCTTCAACAACAGGACCAATTCCTAAATAAGCAAAAATTGTTAAGGCTGCACCAATGATACCTGCTGAAAAGTTATTTACCAACATTTCGAATCCTGTTGGAACTTTACCTTCAACAGCTTGGTCAAATTTCTTAATACACCAACCTGCAAATGGTCCCATAATCATACCACCAATAAACATTGGTATACTTGTTCCGACAATAACTCCCATTGTGGCTATAGCACCAAGTACACCACCACGTATATCGGCAACCATTTTACCACCTGTAAAACCAATAAGAAGTGGTAATAAATATGTAATCATCGGCCCTACTAAGGTCGATATGTTTTCATTCGGTGTCCATCCCGTTGGAATAAAAAGTGCTGTAATTAGTCCCCATGCAATAAATGCCCCAATATTCGGCATAACCATACCGCTTAAAAAACGTCCAAATTTTTGAATCTTTTCTCTTGAACCAACGTTACCTTTAACTGCTTGATCCATAACATACCTCCATTATCTAATATAGAATTAAGTTGTCCACTGATCAATGGTATGATTATATTATGCACCTATATGCACAAAAAATAAAGCTTTAGACCCTCAAGTTTGTCCGTTATGACAAGTGACATAATTTGAGTCTAAAATATGACACAAAAAAAGAAGATCTTAGTCTCCTAAAACCTTCTTTTGATAGAATTTATCTAACAGTTGATATAAGCGCGTTTGAATCAATTCCCGGTTACCATGCTGGATGACATCAGAGATCTCTGTTGAAATAATCCCATGAGTTATTTCCGAAAGCACCTCCAAAATTTTCTCATCATATCGGAGGGGTCCCACCATAACCACAACCGTTTGAATCTTAATATGTTTAAGGGGTTCTTTTAGTCTTACAATATTGACACAAATCTTTTTTGTGATATCTGCTCGACAATGTAGTAGAATCATGCCTTTCTTACTTAGTATCGTTGAACCTTTTTCTTCCCTCTCACGAAAAGCTTTTTCAAGAATCAAAATCTCTAGATCATTGGATGCTATTTGATGACTCACATAGTGGATTAATTCCGGATAGGTATCAATAGCTACCGAATCATTACATGCATAATGATTGATAACATCTAAGATAATCGATGCATAACGCTTAAGATTGGAATATTTTTCTCGAATATTCATAACCCTATTCATAGGTTCTTTCGTGGGTTTTGGTTTTGTTTGCCGTAGTGCACGACTAATTTTTTGAATATCTTCGTCTTGTAAGATGGATCCAACCACGACATAAGGTGTTTTTGCACCTTTGGGTTCAATGGTCGTTACCAATAAATCAACCGCATCTGCTTGCACTCGTTCATCTATATTATCAAAAACACTCACTACATCAATGATAACAATATTCGGAAAGTTTTTTTCCAATTGGGAAATAAGCAAATGAGATGCACCTATGCCATACATACAGGCAACAATTACTTTATATTTTTTGACAATATCACGGTTTCCCTTTTGAATTGCGGCTCCAATATGTGTGGCTAAATATGCAATTTCATCTTCAGGAACTTTATTTTTTTCTTTTTCCTCAATAACGGCGACACTTTTTTTCACACTATCGTATAATTTAGGATACATAAGATGAATCTCTGAAAGCAGGGGATTAATAATATCTAGATTCATTTTCATACGATATAAGGCCGGACGCAAATGTTTTATTAGTCCAAATAATAATTGATCATTATCCGACAGATAGATTCCCGTCTCTATTTCCACCGACTTTATAAATTCTTTGGCTAGTTGAATGACTTTAAAGTCATCAATCATACTCATTTTAAATTCGGTGCCTGTCTCTCGAAGCTTACTTCCTTTGATGTGCATGACCAAATACAAACGTTCATCAATCGGTAGCTTAGCAAAGGGGTTATTCTGCGACGCATTAATCCAGTCTTCTAATAAGAGTTTGACCGGATCTTTTTCGAGGGATTTTTTCAGCGTAGCATCTAACCCGTCTTCTTTCCAAAAGCGTTCTCTTTTCAATGTAATACTGAAGCGAATAAAAAGTGCAATATATGCATTATCCGCAAAATAGTAAGATAATTCTTTTTCTAAACGGGTAATCAATTCCTTAATATAAACCAAACTATCCAAATGTAACAAGTCGAGAATTGAACGATTGATATATTTTTTAAAAACACTAATACTAAACTGTTTCTGACGACTTTCAGTCATTAATTCAAATAAATCCACAACATGAAAATGCTCATAGATTAAGTTTACTATGGCTTTTCTTTTTGCTTTTTCATCTCCTTCAAGGGTAATACCTAAACCGGGACGTTTTATAATTTGAAGATCATATTGTTGAAACCAAGCTTCAATTTGTTGCAAATCGTTGCTTATCGTTCCTTCTGTAACATCTAACATTGTTGTCAGCGAATAAATTTTTGTAACCTCAGACATTTTTAGCAATTCTGCGCGTAATATGGTTTGCCGTTCCTCTGGCGTATAGATCACATCACTTTTTTCAGAATACAACTTCTCTAACAGTGCTTCTTTTTCTATCATATTCGCATCAACTAACAATCCTCTCCCTTTCTTTTTTCGGAAAAGAACATCCTCTTGAAGGAACCACTCTTCAACTGTATCTAATTCTCGCAATACAGTACGTGAACTGACCTTGATCGCATCTGCAATATTTTGAATCGTGATATAATCTTTGGCCTCAAGTATTTGTGCAATAATCTCTTTCGTTCGTGATGTTATCATGCTTTTCACCTCATGCTTTATATTTACCCAAGTCACCCAATTTTTATTATATCACTTTTTTTTGCTTTCTTGAAAAAAATTTAAAAAGAAAAAAAGGCACTTACAAGAAGTAACCTTTAAATCAATGTTAATACCATAAAATAATGACATAAGCTTCCGCCCATTACAAACAAATGAAATACCTCATGGAATCCAAACCATTTTCCCTTTAACCTCGGCCACTTCGTTCCATAAATTAATCCGCCTAATGTATAAATGATTCCACCGACAATAAGAAGTATAAATCCGGCTCGAGTCATGGTATTAAACAGAGGATATATAGCAAAAATTGCAATCCATCCCATTAAAATATATTGCAATGTTGACAACCACCTTGGTGCATTAATCCAAAATAATTTTAAGAAAACTCCTAATATTGCTGCCATCCACACAACAACTAATACAGTTAATCCTGTTTGTCCACCATTCGTCGCTTGGAGAGGAATAAGACAAACCGGTGTATATGTCCCTGCAATCAAGACAAAAATCATCATATGGTCAATACGTTTCATAATCCGGCTCATCTTTTTGGGTTGTTCCATAATATGATAAGTGGTGCTTGCAGAATACAAAAGAACTAAGCTTAAACCAAAAATACCGAAGCCAATCACATGTAATGAACTTCCTAGATAATACGCTTTTATTACTAAATATGTGACTGCAACTAAGGAAAGTAGTGCCCCTAAAAAATGGGTCAATGCACTAATTGGATCTTGAATTTTAATCGTCATATTAACACCTCTACCTCTAATCGTTATGTATATTTGTTCATGTAGTTCGCAATACTACTTCTTGTAATATGATAGCACATCTTCTGAAAAAAAACAATAAAAAAAAGTTGTCAACGACAACTTTCTACATCATGTATGGGGCAATTGTTCCAATAACTAGGGCCATAATAATAACCGCTGAAACAACGACTGCTGTTCTCTTTATTAACTTTCTATTTGTAAAAAACACATAATCACTCCATTTCATTGCAAAGTATGCATGGTGGGCAAATCTAGTTGTTGAAAATCTATATACATAGTATAATATACTCTACATATATTATCAAGCTTGTTCTGCATCTTAAGGAGGTAAAAAAATGGCTTTTCCATCCATTTTTATTATATTCGTAATATTCGTTGTTTTATTTCAGTATCACTTACGAAAAAATATGCGTCAGGAAAACATCAATCGGGAACAATTTTGGAACAATGAAGAGAAATCCCTATCCACTCGGCGAAAAGAGTTTAATGATGACGATTATATCAAACCGAATTTATCAAAGCTATCTTTTCCAACCGTTCCTTCACTAAATCCGGGACAAACATTACATTACAAGCAAGTCAAAAATCGTCTTCAGGAATTATCTTCAATGGATTTAATGAATTTTTCAAACTTGACGAATACGGAACTTCGGATTCGTTTCGGAACGGCTAATCAAACGGTTATTACTCAAAACGAAGCCAATTATAATAACTTCTTAAAGTCTTTAGCTGACTATGGGCACTTAATGATCGAATTTGAAGAAATTAATGAAGCCATTGTCGCTTTTGAAGAATGCATTCGCCTTGGAAGTGATTATAGCGATCACTTCTTAACCTTAGCCCAATTATATCTACAAAAAAAACAAAGATATAAACTAACTGATTTAATCGAAAAGGCCGAATCTTTAGACTCTTTAAATCGATCTATTATTCTCAAGAAACTAGCATCCTTTTAAAAAACGTATACGGTCTATATAACGGCTGGCTTCACTTTTTGTCAAATGATTGACTTCAATGTCTTCAAACAATTTATGTTTTTTTATCAATGCTTTTAAATACTCTTTTTGTCGCGGCGTTATCGGTGAACTCTTTTTCGGTCGCCAGTGCAAAGGTTTTTCTGAAAAAAGCATGCTATTATTTTCCTGAAAGCTCCTTTTAAGAATTTCATACAGTTCATACGTAGCCAGCGCATCGTGATACGCACGATGTGCTTTTTCACGCTGAATGTCAAAATATTTAATAAGATTTGCTAAACTTCGACTTTGAATTGTCGGTAAGCATGTTTTAGCTATAGCTAACGTGTCAATACCATTACGCTCAAATGCAAAGCCAGATTGTTGGCAATGATATTTCAAGAAAGAATAGTCAAACAAAACATTGTGTCCGACAATCGGAAAGTCTTCTAAAAAATCAATAAATCCTGCAATAACCTGATCAAATGTTGGCGCCTTGGCAACCATACCATTGTCAATCCCGGTAATCCTGGTTATTTGCTCAGAGATTTGAACTTGAGGATTAATCAGCTGGCTATACTGATCAACAACTTGACCCTCCACAATTTTAACTGCGCCGATTTCTGTAATATAGTGACTAGTTGGTTCTATTCCTGTCGTTTCAATATCTACGACGACATATTTTTGGGGTCCGATGATCATAATATCTCCTAAATTTAGTATCCTTTATAAATTAAAAAGTTCCAACACACTCTTCTCTTGATTTTCAATATGTTGCAGAGCTATTACTGAAGCATCAAGGCCACGGCGTTCTTTCATTGCATTGACAATTTCATCATGTTCTTGAACAAGCTGATTATAATCATCCATTTTGTAAATGTATTCTACACGAAAGCGATAAATTTGCTCACGTAAATTATTAATGATTTGAATAAGCTTTTCATTATCCGATGAATGAAAAATAATATCATGAAATTCAACATCTTTATTAATAATTGTCTCTACATCTTTTTGAGCCGCCGCTATTCGAAATTCTTCATTGACTTCAACTAGCTCATTTAACTCTGCATCGGACATTTTTTTACATGCTAATCGAACTGCTAAGGCTTCTAAGGTTGCTCGAACTTCAAGAACATCAATAATGTCCTTGTTTGTAACTTTAGCAACTTCTGCACCCTTACGAGGAACCATAATAACGAGTCCTTCAAGTTCTAGCTTACGTATAGCTTCTCTAATCGGTGTTCTACTGACACCCATACGCTCTGCAAGTTGTTTTTCCATCAATCGCTCTCCGGGAGTGAAATCCCCTTTTAAAATCGCTTCTCTAAGCGTATTGAAAACAATATCTCTTAATGGCAAGTATTCGTTTAAATTTACTTTCAATTTTTGTTCCATGACTAATCCCTCTTTCGATTATATATTGTTGTTAGATAAACAAACTGCAATTTTTGTTCTTTACGAAGCTTTTTCTTTGCCTGTTCCGCTTTCTTTTTATCTGCAAACAAGCCATATACAGTCGGTCCGCTTCCACTCATTAGGGAACCTTCTGCTCCAAGTTCTAGCATTTTAGCTTTGATTTGTTCAATTTCTGGATACATCTCAATCGTTACAGACTCTAATACATTGCCTAGATTTTTGCAAACCCCTTCTATGTCTTGTTTTTTGATGTAATCTAAAAGCGCTTCTGTATCCGGATGTTCATTGGGGGTTATCTGATCGAACCGCTGATATACCGCCGGTGTAGAAACACTAAAGCGAGGTTTTGCAATAAGTACATATGCTTTGGGAAAAGGGTCTAATATCTCTAGCTCCTCACCTAAGCCAGACGCCAATACTGTTCCTTGCATGATACAATAGGGAATATCTGCGCCAAATTGCTCACCAATCTTTAACATCTCATCCAATGATAATTTCAATTGGAAAAGCTTATTCATTCCGATAATCGTTTGGGCTGCATCCGAACTACCACCTGCCATGCCTGCAGCCACAGGAATCATCTTATAAAGATCGACATAAACACCATCCTCAATTTGATAAGTCACCTTAAAGTAATGGATAATTTTATATACTAAATTTCGCTCATCTGTTGGCAAATAGTGTAGATTCGTATGAATTGTAATCCGGTCTTCTTTTTGCTTTCGTAACATCAACTTATCATACAAGTTAATCGTTTGCATTATCATCAAGACATCATGATATCCATTATCTCTTCGCCCGATGACATCTAGGGAAATATTAATCTTTGCTCTAGCTTTCAACCTTATTTCTTTCATTATCGTCTCCAATGTATTTTGTATACTTTATATTATATACAAAAAAGAAACACTACGCAATAAAAAAAGCGTCCTATTGGCGCTTTTTCACAAATCTTATAAACTTTTTATGATAATATCTCTTTACACAAGGACAATTCAACTGTGTGTGTCAAAACATCTGTATAACTATAGGATACGACACGTTCCGAACGATGCACTGTATCATATACTTTAACAACAAAAATACTTGGATATGTGTTTTCAATAATTCCTTCTTTAACCACAATTTTCTTTCTACCCTTATTCGCTCGAATCTTAACTCGACTTCCTACGTGATTATTGATTTCTTGTTTGACTTGAAAAATATCATCTCTTCCTATCATATCACACCTCACCTTTGTTAAGCATTTGTTTTTATCTACATTGTATACATTGTACCACAAAACTCAACTTAAGTCAATTTAACTGATTATGATAACAAATTCATTACTATATGTCAACCGTTTTTCAAAGTTTTTTCAAAAGAAAAACCCCTATTTTCTAGGGGTTTCAAAATTCTATAGAATTCTATTATATATTATTAATAGGTCTAATTAACTATTTAGACTGAATAATTTGATCTATATACTGCATAACCTCAGATTCCAATTGATCTCTTAATTCCTTTGCTTCTTTTTCTGTATTCCCTTTGACACCAAAATAGAATTTCACCTTAGGTTCAGTTCCGGATGGTCTGACACAAAACCACACATCATCTTCAAATTCATAATATAATACATTGGATGTCGGTAACTGTGTTGATGATGTTTCTCCTGTTTTTTTATGATGAATGGTTCCTGCCTCATAATCTCTTGCAGCAACTAGATGTTTACCCGCAAAACTGTCCGGCATTTTATCACGTAATTGAGAAAGAATATACTGAATTGTCTCCACACCTTCGACCCCTTTTAAGGTAATGCTTTGTAGAGATTCCATATAAAAACCATATTTTTCGTATAGCTGGACCAAAGCTTCATAGAGCGATAGTCCTTTTGATTTATAATAGGCTGCTAATTCTGCGACGCCCATGACAGCAACAACAGCATCTTTGTCTCTTGCGTGTGTTCCGATTAAACACCCATAACTTTCCTCGTATCCAAACAAATATTTATGGCTACCTGTCTGTTCAAACTCTTTAATTTTTTCACCGATATATTTAAATCCGGTTAGAACTTCCATGAGATCAACATTATAATCTTTTGCAATTGGATGGGACATATTTGTTGATACAATCGTTCCGATTACCGCACCATTATCCGGTAATATACCTTTTTCTTTTTTGCGCTTTAAAATATATTCCATTAAAAGTATTCCAATATTATTTCCAGATAAAGGAATATAACTGCCGTCTTTAGCTTTTGCAAGCACACCTAGGCGGTCCGCATCCGGGTCTGTCGCCATAATCACATCTGCATCTTTTTCTTTTCCTAATTTAAGTGCCAATTCAAAAGCCTTAATATCTTCAGGATTTGGATAACTCACAGTTGGAAATTCTCCATCCGGAAGTTCTTGTTCTTTTACTACGTAAACTTTTTTAAAACCTATTTCATCTAATATTCGTCGCACAGGCACATTTCCTGTTCCGTGAAGAGGCGTAAAGACAATGGTAAAATCATCCGCTTCTTGCTTAATAACGTCTTTATCTATAATTAATTTTTTTAATTCCTCGATATAGGCATCATCAATCTCTTTTCCAATCACGTGATATAACTTTGCATCCTGAGCTTCTTCACGACTCATTGTCGCAATGGTTTGATAATCTGTAATCGTATTGACCTCATTAATGATTTCTTCATCTTTCGGAGAAGTAATCTGCGCGCCATCTTCCCAATATACCTTATAGCCATTGTATTCCGGTGGATTATGACTCGCTGTAATCACAATCCCTGACATTGCATTTAATTGACGCACCGCATAGGATAATATTGGTGTCGCTCTTAGCGACTCAAAGACATATGCCGTAATTTTATTTGCAGCTAAAACACGCGCTGCTTCATCTGCAAATTCCGGTGAAAAACGTCTCGAATCAAAGGCAATGACAACACCACGCTTCATAGCTTCTTGACCTTCTCTTTTTATATAGTTTGCTAATCCTTGAGTAGCCTTACGAATCGTATATATATTGATGCGATTTGTTCCTGCACCAATAACACCACGTAATCCACCTGTTCCGAATTCGAGTTCTTTGTAAAAACGATCCTCTATTTCTTTTTCATCACCTTGTATTTGTCGTAATTCTTCTTTTGTACTTTCATCAATACTTGGATTCTCTAACCACTCTTGATACTTATCCATATAACTCATCCATATTCCTCCTTTGATTGAAAAGTTTAACGATTACTCCCCATAAACATCCTCCACAGGATCTTGAACATTTGTTTCATCTTCTGGGGTTTCGTTAGATTCTGTTTCATCACTGTCTTGATTTGGTTGCGGTACAGGTACAACAGGTATCTCAGTCATTGATGATACTGTATAGTAATAGTCTTCTCCTGTATCTTCTATAAACACATTTCTTTCCCATGTATTATAGTTTGTTTTTCGAAGTTGTAGTGTGTGCCCTCCCGGGGTAATCGGAACTCCTAACGGTGTATTCGCCTCAAGTTCACCTTTAAATACATTGTCGATGTAAAAACTTGCACCTTCCGGTCCACTAATATAAATATATAACGGTTCGACTTCCATGTCAATGCGATGGACAATATATGCTTGATTCACTACCACGATTCCTTCCCATGGTACATATCCGGGACTTTCAACACGTACAGAATATTCTCCGTAATTCAATTGACGCTCTTGCTCAGGATTTTCAATTTTTTCTCCATCAATAAATACAGTGCTGTCCTTTTGAACAATTTCCAAGCGAACTTTAGCAATACGTGGCGCAAGGTCAATAAGGTCAATAACAAACTCTTTTCCTTCTTCAATAAATACTGAGGAAGAATACGGTGTCATTTGATCATTAGATACAACCACTTGATGTACGCCTGCTTTAACAGGTATCTTCATTTCTTTAACAACCGTGTGTGATTCACGATTACCGATTTCCAAACGTCCGTCAATATATGCCTCATGGTTTTTTAGCACTAAAAATCCATGCCCACTTTCTATGAGAATTGACCAGATTTTTCCTTGATGTGCACGTACAACAATTTCATCTGCCACGCTAATTTGTGATAATTCCACAGTACCTTCGGAATTTTTGACAAGTATATTCTGATCATATACAAAAATATCACTTCCAATTTGAATAGTACTGAGTTCCTCATTGACAATAAAATTATCAACGTTACGAATGGTCTGAACCTGAGCAGCAATTTTTATCGACTCGGTTTCATAATTATTTGTATTATATTTTACATTAATCAGATGTCCCGGAATGATTTTATCAAGAACAATGATTGTGCCATATTCATCTTCAATTGTTGTTGCTCCAATAACTTTCAACGTGATTGAAAGGTTACTGTCTACATCAACAATCTCAATTTCTTTATTAATATTACTTACGTCTTTAACTAATCCTAATCCACGGGTATATTCTTTGCCCTCTTCTTCAATCAGAGTCTCCTCATTCGTTTCTCGATCTAGACTTGTTGATGTTTGATTACTATTTACACTTTGCTTCCCCTGATTTAGTGATGTTGCAAGAATAATGCTTCCGATTATAATAACAGTAATACCGGCAATACCGGCAATAATCATTTTTGTCAATATATTTTTCTCAATATTTAGTTTCATCGCATCTCCAAACTTATTTCATGGCAAACTCATATAATTGATATGCCATGCTAATCCTTCTTGTCATCATTGGTGTTAAGCTAAACTGAGCTTTATGCCCTATGTTATAGCTATTTGCCCGTTCCTTTTGTAGCATTTCTAATTCATTTTGCATTGTGAATAATTCATAGAACAAGTGATCATTGATTGATAATACACCTGCTTCATAGCGACCATGTAATATGACATAGGCGATTTCAACATGCCGTTCATGGTTTATAATCCACAGTGGCGCCAATTCTTTACAACGATATGAATAAAATAAACTCTTTTCTAAATCTCCACTATTATAATAGTATTCTCTTAAAAAAGCAAATCCTTCATAGTAATATTCATTTTGACGAACAAAGCGCTCTAAAAGTTCAATAAAATCTTTCGGATACCTTTTCGATTCCTCTAGTCTCCCCGTCATCGCTTTTGTATAGTAAGGATACACTTCTAATGCTTTTTCATAATTTCCTTGATACTCATAGACCGATGGAATGAGAAAATAAACAAACAAGCCAAGAAGCATACATGCTATATATGGATTCAACCTCCGCGCTTTAACATCTGTAATCTCATCCTCTTCCTCAACAATCAAAAAAAACAAAAACAAAAAAATCACGTAGGCAATAAATTGAAAATCAAAATCCACAAATGAATGCAGAAAATATCCGGTAATGGCTATCCATGCTAACATCCTTTGACCATTTCTTATTTGTAAATTTCGGATTATTTTTTTTAACAAAACGATGAATAATGCGATGAGCAGTCCTCCTGCGAGAATTCCATAATCTAAGCTTGCCTGTAAAATCGAAGAATGGATAAAACGCACCCGGTAAGTTGCCCCTGTTTGGAAAAAACGTTGTACATAATAGTAGCCCATGTATCCATATCCACTTAATTTATGGCTAATCATTTTGATACCATCTTCATAGTACAATAATCGAGATTGAAGTTCTCCTGCACCTAAGCCCAGGTCAAACGATCGAAAGGTTTGAAAATCCGGTAATAAAAACCGAATAAGAATTTGTCCGACAAGCATTCCTAAAAGAATGCTAACACTATTTTTCCGATTCTCCTTGGTGCTAATCAAAAGAATCGTAGTATAGACAATTAGAATGACAAAAACTGTTCGACTTTGACTCAATATAATAACTGAACTTAGAAGGACTAGAAGGCCATTTTTAGCCCTCTGATCCATTCTCATGTATACTACAAGAGAGAGAATTCCAAAAAGATATACTCCAAAGGTGTTTGCATATTGGAAAAACCCACCCATGCGATTATTTTGAATCAAAAAAGTAATTATAGGATGACCGCTTGGAAAAATAACAAGTACCAACAAAATGAACAGTGACATCATTATACCGACAAGAACAAACATATATGTCAGGTGTTTATATAACATTTTCGGATACAAGTAGTGAAAACTATCATAAAGAATAATCGTTAGCAGTGGGATGAGCATGCGCAAAATCCCAAATGGATGCATTCCGATATCAACAGGTGTATTCAAGGATATCACACTGAGTATAAACATACCGATAATAATGATGCGAATTCCATCAAGCCGTAACCTTATATGTTGATTGAATGCGAGAACAATAATAAGTATGCTTTGAACAAGACCGAGCAACATTACCGCATAATTAAAATAGCCACCTTGAAGGAATGGGAAAATAAATAGACTACTTAACCACACTCCATAATTAACTTGAATGATTTTACGCATTTTCCAACCTACTTCATTTTATTGATAACAATATCTTTCAGTACATCTTTTTTGTTATCTTTCGGATATTTCAGAACATGTTCTAATAGCTCATGCAAAATCTGACCAACTCGCTGTCCTTGTTGTATTCCCATCTCAATCAAGTCTTTTCCGCTGATATCAAGCGCTTTTATTGATAAGCAGTCATTATCCCGGATGATCACATCGAGTAATTCACGAATTTTCAAAAATTCAGACGATGTGATATATCCCTTTGCTTCTTTAAACATTAACAAATCATAGAGCATTAATGGACCAATTAAACTCGCTTGTTTTCGAATGGAGACTTTATCCACAGTAATTTCATTTTTCGCATGGCTTATCAACACATTCACCTTATGACTTGTTTTATTGTCAAAGCGTAATTCTTTCAAAATATGTGTAATCATCTCGCTTTGTTTCGGATGATGTTCATATGCGGATAAAATTGCAGATAAATACACCGCCCATCTCAAATGTAAACTATCAGGAACACGGGTTAATTGCTCATATACAGACGAATCCTCAAGGGTGATAATCCACTCCGGCAAAATATGCTGAATCAAACCGCATTTAGCCAGTTCTTCTATTCGCCAAGGCTCTTTTGACAATAAGGTCTTAGTCATCTCCGTATAAATTCTTTCAGCACTAACATATTCAATGAGATATGCATATTTTTTCATTGCTGCATACGTCGCCTCTTCAATATCAAAATCTAACTTGGCACTAAAACGAATGGCTCGTAACATACGAAGAGCATCTTCATTAAAACGATCTTCAGGATGCCCTACACAACGCAACAATTTTCTTTTTATATCTTCTTGACCCTTATATAAATCAATAATACCTTCAAACTGATTGTAGGCCATGGCATTAATCGTAAAATCTCGCCGTAACAAATCTTCAGCTAACATACGTGTAAATTTTACTTCGGTTGGTCGGCGATAATCTTCATATTTTCCTTCAATTCGATATGTTGTCACTTCATATCCTTCACCACCCAATAATATCGTAACCGTTCCATGCTCCAGTCCGGTATCAATCGTTTTACGAAAAAGACCTTTTATATGATCCGGTTGTCCGGATGTTGTAATGTCATAGTCCTCGGGCTTCATACCCATTATGGCATCACGAACACAGCCACCTACAATATATGCCTCTTCACCACTTTCGTGAATTTTTTCTAAAATATATTCAACATTTTTGGGTAAATTAAACTGTATCATTTTAAGCCTTCTCTTCTACATATGTACGTACGAGTTTCCCATGACCTTTCAGATAATATTCTTGTAATTTTGCAGGTATCATGAATACATCACCTTTCACCACCGGTAATTTCCCACCCATATAGGTCAAATGCATGGCACCATCTACACACATAAATATTTCAAAATAGTTGCCACGTCCCTCTGACTTAAACATATCTTGAACTTCAATCTCATCCAATATAAAATACGGATTACGCACAAACTCTTTGATTGTATATCCATCAGATTTACGGATTAAGGGCTTTGCAAGCTCTGTAGAATGCTTACCTGTGAAATCAATAACATCAATTGACGATTGAATATGCAAGTCTCTGGGCTTTCCATCTAATCCAACACGCCCCCAATCATACACTCGATATGTTGTATCTGAATTTTGCTGTACTTCTGCTAACAAAATACCATCACCGATTGCGTGAATTAAACCTGCCGGTATATCTAGAACATCTCCTACCTTGACTTCAATCTCATTTAACACCTCTTCTAATTGATTCGTATTCAGTTTTTCTGTAAACTCTTCTTTGCTAACACCTGATTTCAATCCGGCAATCAACTTCGAACTCGGATCCGCCTGTAAAACATACCAAGCTTCACTCTTTCCATATTCTCCGTTTTCATGCTCCCATGCATATGCATCATCCGGATGAACTTGAACGGATAATTTTTCCTTTGCATCGATAAATTTAATGAGAAGTGGAAATTTGTCACCTTGTACAAAGGGTTTTCCTAGAATTGTTTCACCTTCTTGAATCAATAGTTCTTCCAATGTCAATCCGGTATATTGGCCAAGTCGAACTATTGATTGACCGTTCTTGTGACAAGCAACTTCCCAACTTTCGCCTGTATGCTTAAAGGGAATAGATTTATTGAGTACAGTGGCAAGTTTCTCGCCTCCCCATACACGTTCTTTAAAATCCGGATTAAAAAATATCGGTTCCATAGTTTACCTCCAATAAGTCCAGTTAGTTCAACATTATTTTTTCATTATTAAACGCAAGGGTAATGAACTTTAATAAAATTAATATTAAGGTTATTGAAATTCCTACCGTTACTCCAAATTCCATATACGATAACTCTCTAAGTAGCAGCTCTTTAATTGCAAAGACATTTCCCAGTACCGGTATAAAATAATTAAACATTTTCACATCGCCGGATGTAAATACCGTTGCAAAAGCTGAAATCATCACCAATATATATATAGGAGAGATATATGTACCTGCTTCTTTTACACTCTTGGCAATGACAGATATTAAGCATATTAATCCAACAAATATACCTACTTGAACAATTAAAATAACTAAAAGCATTATATAGTCCATAGGAGAAAAAGCAAGCCCCGCCAATGACACTTCATTGCCTGCCGCTAATAGATTCGCTGCATTGGGAAGTGAAGCAATAATCGCTCCAAAGGTGCATAAAGCACTGATAATAGCAACAATACCTAGGCTCAAAACTTTTCCCATGGCAATCGTTTCACGATTAACCGGTGTTAGTAGCATCGTCGCCATCGTTCCGCGCTCTTTTTCTCCTGCGATAACGTCAATTCCAATTCCCATTGCTCCTGCAAATAACATAATATTTAAAAGCATGGGCATCATAAACGACAAACCAAAGCCAACCTCTTTGCCGGCTTCAACAATTTTAGCTTCATGATTTTCTTGATTGATTGTAAAGGCTGTAAAGGCAGCTATTCCACCAAACCGTTCTGACAATAAAGCCTCTTCATACTCTGGTAAAATCGTATATTCAATCAAGTTTTTTGCCGATTGGGAATATTCCTCCGAAGGATTATAAAACAAGTCAATATCCGGTTTTGTTGCTACTTCATAGGCCTCAATATTGGCTTCAAATGTATCCGGAAAAACAATGAGCAATTCTGTATCTCCTTCCAAGATTTCATCCTTTGTCGTAGCCATCACTGCATAATCAATAAATTCTACTTGAACGGCTTCAGACTTAATATGTGTTTTGAAGGATTCCGGAGCATTCACAACTTTGACCAAAGGTACATGTTCGTCAATAGATTCCGCCATATTTCCAATCATTCTTCCCATTAAAGAATATAGGAGAAAAATACTGAGTGCCGGTAATATAAACGCCGAAAAAACAAGCCTACGGTCAGTAAAAACACGTAACAGTTCTTTTTTTATAACCACACGCAACATTTATATGCCCCCTTTCATTATATCTGTATGATGGGTTTGATATAATTTGAAAAAAGCATCTTCCAAATTGGATGCTTCAAGTTCAGTGCAGATTTCTTCAATATTGCCTTTTGCCACAATCTTCCCTTCAATAATAATAGCAATCCGATCACAGAGCTTTTCTGCAACATTCATGATATGTGTCGAAATAATGATAAGTTTGCCACTTGCTTTTAATTGTTGAAGATAATCCGTCACAGCTTTTGCCGTAATAATATCCAACCCATTGGTGGGTTCATCAAAAATGACCACTTCCGGATCATGAATCAAACTTACTACAAGAGAAAGTTTTTGGGTCATTCCGGTTGATAATTCAGCAATTTTCTTTTGTTGAAACTTGGTAATATCAAAATAGTCAAAGAGTTCTTGACGACGTTGGCTAATCATTTCTTTTTTCATTCCATGAAGTTGTCCAAAGTATTCCACTGTATAGGCGGGGGTAAAATGTTTATCCAACTTCAATTCATTTGTTAAAAATCCAATTTTTCGCCGAACTTCTTTTTCATCTTTGGTAACATCAATCCCTTGAACCATCAAGGTGCCTTCTGTTGGCTTGATTAATGTTGATAAGGTTCTTAGCGTTGTTGTTTTACCCGCACCATTAGGTCCTAACAAGCCAAAAATTTCTCCATCATATGCTTTAAAACTAATATGATCCACTGCTTTTTTTGTCTTATCTTGTGTTTTAAGTTCACTGCGTTGTTTTTTTCCTAATCGGTAGACTTTAGAAAAATCAACTACTTCAATCATCAAGACCCTCCTTTGCTAAAATACGCGCCACGTGAATGCCACTCGCCGCAGCTTGAGATAAGGAGTGCGTTACTCCTGAACAATCACCCAAAACATATAAACCTTTTACAGACGTTTCTAAATTTTGATTCACCTGTACATTCGAATTATAAAACTTCACTTCAACACCATATAATAAGGTATCTTCATTTGCCGTTCCCGGAGCAATCTTATCTAAGGCGTAAATCATCTCGATGATATCATCTAGCTGACGCTTGGGAATAACCAAGCTTAAATCTCCCGGCGTTGCATCCATGGTAGGACGTGTAAAGCACTTTCGCATACGTCTTTCACTACTGCGACGGCCTTTTATAAGATCTCCAAATCTTTGCATAAGCACACCGCCACCCAGCATATTACTTAATCGCGCAATCGACTCTCCGTACTCATTACTATTCTTAAAGGGCTCCGTAAATCGATTTGTAACCAATAGTGCAAAGTTCGTATTCTCGGTATGAAGTTTCGGATCCGAATAACTATGACCATTTACTGTAACAATATCCCCATAGTTTTCCGTAACAACTTCTCCATATGGGTTCATACAAAAAGTTCGCACCAGGTCATTATATTTTTCTGTTTTATATACAATTTTACTTTCATAAACATCATCTGTAATATGTTTAAAAATTAACGCCGGTAATTCAACCCGCACACCGATATCCACACGATTGTTTGTAGTCGGTATATTGAACTTTTCGCAAAGTTTCCCAATCCAACTAGAACCTGTTCGTCCAGTTGCTACAATCAGTTTTTTTCCTTTAAATGTATCTTGATTGGTCTCAACAATAAAGTGATCATCTATCTTTTCTAGATTAATCACTTCGTTATTGAATCGAATATCCATTTTATCTTTAATGTAGTCATACATATTCGATGCTATAACTAAATTTCGATCTGTCCCTAAGTGACGTACTTTTGCATCCAATAAGTGTAAATCATGTCTTAATGCTTTACGCTTTAGATCCCCATTCGTTGTTGAATAGAGTTTTGCATCTTCTCCACCCATACTTAAGTTAATACGGTCTACTTCCCACATAAGCTCTAATGCTTCTTCCGCACCAATGTATTCATATAAATCTCCACCAAAATTATTGGTAATATTATACTTTCCATCTGAAAAGCCACCTGCACCATAGAATCCTTCCATGATTGAACATGTCTTACACTTACATTCTTTAACTCCATGTGTTTTCTTGGGGCAACTTCTCTGATCTAATGAACGCCCTTTTTCTAACATCAATATTTTCTTATCCGGCGAATTTTTTACTAACTCATGTGAACAGAACACACCTGCTGCTCCTGCTCCTACAATTATAATATCATACATCATTCTAGTCCCTTTCTTGCTTCTTGTTTGTATTCGCTTTTATTTGTATACATTCTTTCATCTGCTGCACGTGTTACAGCATCTACGTCCACGCCATCTTCAGGATACAATCCATAACCTATTGCCGGCGAGATCTGAATGGATTGTTGACCAAACATAAATTCATCTTCAAAAGAAGCATCAATCCGTTTAATAAACTCTTTGATTACCTTGTCTGATGAAATATTAGGTAAGATAATTAAGAACTCATCACCACCAATGCGAAAAACCACATCTTTACTTCTACAGTGTTCATTAAGCACACGTGCTGTTCTTTTTAATACTTCATCGCCAATCAAATGTCCATATGTATCATTAATCGCTTTGAAATTATTCAAGTCAATAATGACAAAACCGATGTCTTCTTTTGTCCGTCGTGCTTCTCCGATAACAATGCTTATATATTCGTCAAAAAAATGTCGATTATACATACCCGTAAGAAAATCTCTATTCGCCATCTTCTCAAGTTTTTTAATCGCTTCAAGATTATACCAAATGCCGACACCTATAGCAACGCTTACCAGCAAACTAATAATAAAACCTGCTAGTAAGGTCAGCGTATTATCGTTCCACCCTTTCATCGGAACAACATAAATATCCAAATACATTCGGTCCGTTTCCAATTCAAATACTAAAGGTTTTTCTTCCAATACGGTTAAGTCCTCATATACAATTGAGCGGTCTAACTTGGAAACAATGTGAACACGAATATCATTTTTCATTGCAATGCGTCGAATCTGATCGACATATTCCTCTCGATCAATAACAAGACTTAGTTGCCCCCAATAGGATTGGTCTTCCTGTAAGATAGGCAATCGTATAATATATCCTTGCCCCCCTTGAACCAAGTTCACCGGTCCCTGAAAATAACTCCTTCGTTCCTCTTTTACTGTCAATACGCCTCGTTTTTGGCCTTCAACCGTTGCCAAATCAATACCAATTGCACCTTGTTCAGTTTCTACCGGATATGCCCAGCGAATCGTTGTATCTTCTAAGATACTTATATTTCGAATAAGTTTTTGTTGTTCAGTGATAAGGGAGTCAATGTATCCATATATTTCTTCATCTGAGATTTGCATTTTCTTAAAACTTAGTAATGTTATAATTCCTTTCATCAACGTAACTTCACGATCAAGTATACTGGTTAGTTCATACTGAAACGCTGAGTATCGACCTGCTGCTTTTAGTCGTTCCGAATCTTGATTCTTTGCTATTTGACTATCCGCTACCATGCTTAATATTAAAAATATGATAATACCAATAATATACGGTAATGATTTTCTTATCAATTTATTATTTGTCATATAACCACCAACTTTTCAGTTTATTATGAATCCGCTGAAACTTCTTATGAAATTAATTATAGCATTGCTGTTTCACTTGAACAAGTAAAACTCTCTATAAGAAATTGACAAATCAATCTAAAACAAGTATCATGTAATAGTTAAAAAAAACAATGACTGCGAAGGAGTTTTTATATGATGGAAGATCAA
>CAZVKG010000032.1:0-35005 GCA_964627665.1 uncultured Eubacteriales bacterium
TATTTAAAGAAAAGCCCTAAAAATCAATATTTTGGGCTTGACAATATAGGAAGGAATTATTATGGCGAAAATTTATTCAGGACCGAAGGCACTGACAGAGTATATATTAGGACAAAGTAAAGCGAAAGCAAATAAACGGTTTATTATTCTATTGATTCAAGGAATACTTGCCGGTATGTATATATCAATCGGAGCAATTGGGTATTTTAAAGTAGCAGCATCCGCATTAGATCCTGGAGTAGGTGCTTTTTTAGGGGCCTTGGTCTTTCCAATGGGAATCATTGCTATTTTATTGATGCAAGCTGAACTCTATACAAGTGATAGTATGGTTATGATTGCAGTGTTTGATCGGAGAACCAATTTTAGTAAGACCTTTAGAATTTTGCTACTTATATTAATCGCGAATTTAATCGGCGCAATATTTTTGGCCTTATTAACAATCGGCGCAGAGATTTTTGATGTTTCAGTCTTAAATCTTGTGGTTGAAAAAGCAGTGCATAAAGTACATATGGAGCCGGTAACTATATTGTTTAGCAGTATTTTATGTAATATTATTGTTTCAACAAGTGTCTGTTTAGCTTATAGTTGTCGAGAAGAGATTGCAAAAGTAGTCGTTGTTTGGCTAGGAATTACTGTGTTTGTGTTGAGCGGGACAGAACACGTCGTGGCAAATATGTATTACTTATTTGTTGCCTATTTCGGGGGTGGAGATATAACCTTAGGTCAAATCGGATATAACCTTTCGATTGCTGCAATAGGTAATTTTATTGGTGGAGGTATTATTGTTTCGGGAATTAACTATATGTTAGCGTATCGGGATATTGATCGACAAAAAATGCAGTAAAATGATATACTTAGATCAAAGGAGGATTCACTATGAATACACGTGTGAAAACAGGAATTCTAGGTTTAGATTCTGCAATTGATGCCTTGAGAATTGGTGATAATGTTGTATGGCAAGTGGACACATTGGCAAGTTATCAGCGGGTGGTTGATGCATTTGTTTCCCAAGCGTTAAGTGATGAACGCAAACTGGTGTATGTTCGATTTGGCGCACACCAACCTTTGATTGATGAAAATAAAGATATAATTATTTATGAAATTGATGCAGGAAAAGGATTTGAAAGTTTTGCAACCGATGTATATCGAATGATTGAAAAAGAAGGGACGGAAACCTTTTATGTATTTGATGTACTGACAGAGCTTCTCAATAGTTGGTATTCCGATTTGATGATCGGAAATTTTTTTCATGTAACTTGTCCTTTTTTATATGAACTTGATACCGTTGCATATTTTGGACTTATTCGTAATGCCCACACATTTACAACGATAGCAACCATTCGAGAAACAACCCAGCTCTTACTTGATGCCTATCAAGTTGAGGACCAGTTCTATATTCATCCATTAAAAGTATGGAAACGCTATTCGCCAACCATGTTTTTCCCCCATAATGTTGAGGGAGAACAGGTCGTTCCCATTACATCCAGTGCAGAAGCATCGGCTATTTTTTCAACAATCCGATTTGGAGAAGAACGCTTAGATTATTGGGATATGATTTTTAATGCAGCAAGAGAAAAATTGAATGCAAAAGAAACAATAAAAAATGCCTTGCGTGATGATCTCATGTTAAAAATAATCGGACAGGATTCACGAATGATCAAGCTATGTCAAGGCTATATGACATTAGAAGATATTTTGCTTATTCAAGCAAGAACCATTGGGACGGGATATATTGGAGGAAAAAGTGTCGGAATGCTATTGGCGCGAAAAATCATTGAAAAAGAATGTGATAAAGATGTGTCCGACCAATTAGAATCTCATGATTCCTTTTACCTTGGATCTGATGTATTTTACACTTATATTGTACAAAATGGATGGTGGCAACTTCGCACAAAACAAAAAACGGATGAATTTTATTATACGTATGGAAAAGAACTTAAAGAAAAGCTAAAGCAGGGGGAATTTCCGGATAATATTAAAGAAAAATTCATACAGCTTCTAGAATATTTTGGACAATCACCCATTATTGTACGCTCAAGTTCCCTTCAAGAAGATAATTTTGGAAACGCATTTGCAGGCAAATACGAAAGTGTATTTTGTGCAAATCAAGGAACAGAAGATGAACGATATGAAGAATTCGTCGATGCTATTCGTAAGGTTTATGCAAGTGCAATGAATGAAAGTGCCTTGGTCTATCGAAAAAACCGTGGTCTATTTAGCGAAGATGAGCAAATGGCCATTCTTATTCAACGTGTTTCAGGCGATTTTCATGGAGAATACTTTTTTCCTCATGCAGCAGGCGTTGGTCATTCCACGAATTTATATGTGTGGAATCAAGACATTGACATTCATGCAGGTATGCTAAGAATTGTTTTCGGTCTAGGCACACGGGCGGTTGACCGTATCGAAGGAGATTATGCGAAAATCGTGAGCTTGGATCATCCTGAGAAAACAACTCCGATGAACTATGAAGATGAAAAAAAATATTCTCAGCATTATGTTGATTTGTTATCCGTAAATGAAAATACATTAATGACATTGCCGATGGAAAAAATTCAAGCCATTGATTTAAAAACTGAATCAAAGCTGTTTTTTAGACCTGACGGGGAAGCGAGACGTCGTATTCGTGAATCCGGATTAAAAGGGATAGATACCCCGTACATTCTAGATTTAAAACGAATGATAAATACCACAGAGTTTCCGACTGCAATGCGCCATATGATGACAAGGATTGAAAAGATTTATGACTATCCTGTGGATATTGAATTTACAGTGAATTTTACGCGAGAAGAAAAATATAAGATCAATATTGTTCAGTGTCGTCCGCTGCAAACCAAAATAATTGGAGAACCTGTTGCTATGCCAGATAAAGTGGAAGCAACATCGTGCCTAATTCAAAGCAAAGGGAACTTTATGGGTGGTAATGTGCATTTACCGATTCAATGGGTTGTTTTTGTGGACCCGGTTGAATATTTGGCCTTATCTCAACAAGATAAATATGCAACCGGAAAAATAATTAGCAAATTAAATGCAGAATTAAAAGATGACGTGGTTATGTTAATGGGACCGGGACGATGGGGGACGACGACACCATCATTGGGGGTGCCGGTAAAGTTTCATGATATTTGCTATATGAATGTTTTGTGTGAAATGGCACTGAGTGGTTTCATGCCCGAACTATCCTATGGAAGCCATTTTTTTCAAGATATTGTTGAATCGGATGTGTTTTATTGTGCTATATTTGAAGGGATGAAAGATGTTGACATTAATCTTGCAATACTATCCGAAAAAGAGAATCAATTAACCCGGCGAATTTCCGTTGATACCTCTTGGGAGAAAGTGATTCGACTCGTTGAGTTTGAAAGCTTAGAATTGTATTCGGATATACAATCTCAACGACTGATCTGTTGCAAAAAAAATGACCAAATCGTGCAGTTTTGATTGACAAATCCTTTCATGTTGATACAATAAAAAGGTAACACGTTAAAGGTATAAACAATAGGACAAGTGGAGGCAATTTTATGAAAAATCTTCAGCACATAATGGGTGAGGCTATAAAGCGTAATCCTAACGAACCGGAATTCTTACAAGCTGTTCAAGAAGTTCTAGAATCACTAGAGCCAGTTGCAGAAAAATATCCGGAATACGTCGAAGCAGGTATTTTTGAACGAATTATTGAACCTGAGCGTCAAATCATGTTTAGAGTACCTTGGGTTGATGATCAAGGAAAAGTAAATGTTAATCGTGGATTTAGAGTACAGTTTAACAGTGCGATTGGTCCATATAAAGGTGGTTTACGTTTTCATCCGTCAGTTAATCTTGGAATTATTAAGTTCTTAGGTTTTGAACAAATATTTAAAAATTCATTAACAAGTTTGCCAATGGGCGGAGGTAAAGGTGGAAGTGATTTTGATCCAAAAGGAAAATCTGATGGAGAAATCATGCGTTTTTGTCAAAGCTTTATGTTTGAGCTCAGTCGTCATATTGGTGAGAATACAGACATTCCGGCAGGAGACATTGGTGTTGGAGGTCGTGAGATCGGATATATGTATGGAATGTATAAAAAGATGCGTAATGAATTTACCGGTGTATTAACAGGTAAAGGATTAACATATGGAGGTTCATTAGCAAGAACACAAGCAACAGGATATGGTGTATGCTACTTTATGGATGAAGCCATGAAAGATATTAAAGGAAAATCATTTGACGGATCAACGGTGGTTATTTCCGGTTCCGGTAACGTGGCAATCTATGCAACAGAAAAAGCCCAAGAACTTGGTGCGAAAGTTGTTGCATTAAGTGATTCTAGTGGATATATTCATGACCCTGAAGGCATTAAGCTAGATACTGTAAAACGCATCAAAGAAGTAGAGCGTAAGCGAATCAAAGAATACGTCAATGACCATCCTAATGCAACCTATACAGAAGGATGCTTAGGGATTTGGACGATACCATGTGATATTGCACTCCCTTGTGCAACACAGAATGAACTTGATGGTGAAGCTGCACAAACACTTGTTAATAACGGATGTTTTGCTGTTGGAGAAGGCGCAAATATGCCGTCAACGCCTGAAGCGGTTGAAATCTTTATCAAGAATAAAATCGTATATGGACCCGGTAAAGCAGCTAATGCCGGTGGTGTTGCAACCTCAGGTTTAGAAATGAGCCAAAACAGCATGCGTTATGCATGGAGTTTTGAAGAAGTAGATGCAAAATTAAAAGATATCATGGTGAATATTTACAAGTCAGCAAGTGAAGCAGCAAAAGAATTTAATGAAGACGACAATCTCGTTATCGGTTCAAATATCGCTGGCTTTATGAAAGTTGCTGAAGCAATGCGTGCACAAGGTGTTGCGTACTAGAAAATTTTACTAAATACATCTTTACAAAATATAAATTCAATGATAAACTTAACTTGTACGTACCAATTGCGTATGAGTTAAGTTTTTTTTATTCGAGGTGCTAAGATGGCAATGAATGAACCGAAATACAAACATGTTAAAGAACATATTATTGAATATATAACCGGAAATAGCTTGAATTATAATGATCCCATTAAATCAGAGATTGAATTGATGAAAGAATTTGGTGTCAGCCGACACACAATTCGTAAAGCTATTGGAGATTTAGTCAATGAAGGTTGGTTATATAAACAGCAAGGACGAGGAACATTTGTTGCAAATACCAAGCAACAAGCGCCAGGTAAAGGCAAGTTGATTGGTCTTATAACAACATATATTAAGGATTATATTTTTCCTGAAATCATATCAGGGATTGAAAGCGTCCTTAGTGATCAAGGCTATAGCATTATTATAGGCAACACTAATAATGACATCGAAAAGGAACGGGCCATACTTAAGAATATGCTCAAGCATAACTTGTCAGGACTGATTGTTGAACCCACAAAGAGTATTTTTCCAAATCATAATGACGACTTATTTAAAAAACTTCAAAGTCAAGGTGTTCCTATTCTCTTTATCCACGCAACCTATCAAAATGTAACGGCATCATATATTGTTGAAGACGATCAAAAAGCCGGATATTTAGCGACAAAGTATTTAATTGAACAAGGACATCAACGTATTGCAGGAATTTTTAAACAAGATGATATGCAAGGGCATGGGCGTTACTCCGGCTATCTAAAAGCCTTGAGAGAAGCAGAACTTGATCCTTTAGAAGGCGATGTGCTTTGGTATACAACGGAGAACAAAAAACAGGTGGTTGATATGACCAATGCCCAGGCAATTCAAAAGCTTACGAAAGACCGTACCGGCGTTGTGTGTTATAATGACCAGATTTCTATGGGACTCATTCAATTGCTCGGTCAGTTAGGCAAAAATGTACCCAAAGATTTATCGATTGTCAGTTTTGATAATTCCAATATGGCCGATGCAGGTGAAGTTAAATTAACAACGATTGCCCATCCTAAAGGACGCTTAGGAGAGAAGGCGGCTTCCCAGTTATTAAAGCTTATTCGACAAGAAGAATCAGTGATTCATGATGTCATTGAACCTGAATTGATAATACGAGATTCAGTTCGAAGACGAGAAGAATAGACGAGAAGAATAAATGCATTTGCATTTATATATAAACGTACGTACCACTAAAATAAAAGATACGAACAATATGGAGGTAGTGAAATGAATTTATCAAAAACGTATGAATTTTGGTTTGTAACCGGCAGTCAACATCTTTATGGACCTGAGGTGCTTAAGGAAGTTAAAGATGACTCACTTAACATGGTGAATGGATTAAACGAACAAGGGCAATTCGGCTACAAAATTGTTTTCAAAGACGTGCTAAAAACACCGGATGAGATTACAGCCCTTGTAAAAGAAGCAAATAATACGGAAAGTTGTGCCGGTGTAATTGGCTGGATGCATACATTTTCACCTGCAAAAATGTGGATTACCGGATTATCTATTTTGAATAAACCATTTATGCATCTACATACGCAATTCAATCGAGATATTCCATGGAATGAAATCGATATGGATTTTATGAATCTTAATCAATCCGCACATGGAGGTCGTGAGTTTGGATTTATTAATACGCGACTACGTTTACCTCGAAAAGTTGTTGTTGGCTATTGGGAATCTGAAAAAGTACAGCAACAAATTCTTAATTTTATGAATGTTGCTGTTACAATCTCTGAAAGTAAATGTCTTAAAATTGCACGATTTGGGGATAATATGCGTTATGTTGCCGTAACAGAAGGTGACAAAGTGGAAGCGGAAATCAAGTTAGGTTGGCAGGTTCATGGATATGGTGTCGGTGATCTTGTTGAATATGTGGAAAAAGTTACGGAAGATGAAGTTGAAGCCCTTTATAAGGAATATCAAAATGAATACAATATTGTTGAAACTTCGGATCATAGCGTCAATTCAATAAAATATCAGGCCAAGCTAGAAATCGCCATTGAGCGTTTCTTAATGGATGGAGGCTTCACTGCATTTACAACAACGTTTGAAGACTTGCACGGATTAAAACAATTGCCTGGGTTATCGGTACAACGTCTGATGGGTAAAGGTTACGGATTTGCAGGCGAAGGCGACTGGAAAACAGCTGGATTTGTTCGTTTAACAAAAATTATGGGACGATTTGGTGATAAGGGAACGTCGTTTATGGAAGATTATACCTATCATTTAGAGCCCGATAATGAAATGGTTTTAGGAGCGCATATGTTGGAAGTATGTCCGTCTATTTCAAATGAAAAGCCCAATATCATTGTCAACCCATTAGGTATTGGTGATCGAGAAGATCCGGCACGATTTACTTTTTCATGTAAAACCGGACCGGCTCTAAATGCTTCAATTATTGATATGGGCGGTCGTATGCGACTAATTATTAATGAAGTTGATGCAGTTAAGGTACCCCAAGAAATGCCTAAATTACCCGTAGCTCAGGCCATGTGGAAGCCACAACCGTCATTAGAAGAAGCTGCTATGGCATGGATTCTTGCCGGTGGAGCCCACCATACCGTATTTTCATTAGATGTAACGGCAGAAGAATTGCTTGATTTTGCGGAATTCTTAGATCTTGAAACGGTACTTATCAATAAGGATACGAATATGAAAACATTCCGTCAGGACTTGAAACTGAGTGACGTATTATGGAATTTGAAAGGATGATTGTATGTTAGAAGCGTTAAAGGCACAAGTATTTAAGGCAAACATGGAATTACCCAAACGTGGATTGGTTGTATTTACTTGGGGTAATGTTAGTGGAATTGACCGTGAGAAAAATCTCGTGGTCATTAAGCCCAGTGGTGTTGACTATGAATCCATGACACAAGAGGATATGGTTGTTGTTGACATGGAAGGTAACGTTGTTGAAGGCAACTATAAACCTTCCTCGGATACGGCGACACATCTAGAACTCTATAAAGCATTTTCAGATATTGGTGGAATTGTCCATACACATTCGTCGTGGGCAACAAGTTTTGCTCAAGCAGGCGTTGATCTTAACCCCCTTGGAACGACCCATGCAGATTATTTTTATGGAGCAGTGCCGTGTACAAGGGCAATGCGACCGGAAGAAATTGAAAAGGATTATGAAAAGGAAACCGGAACGGTAATTATTGAGACCTTTCATGAACGCAAGATTAAAGCGTTAGAGGTTCCGGCGGTTTTGGTTAAAGAACATGGCCCCTTTACATGGGGAAAAGATGCAGAGGAAGCTGTCTATCATGCAGTTGTTCTTGAAGAAGTCGCAAAGATGGCATTTGCAGCGTCTCTCATGAAGGAATATGGTGGTAAGTCCCATATGCAACAAGAATTGTTGGATAAGCATTTTTTGCGTAAGCATGGTAAGAATGCATATTATGGTCAAGAGGGCGGTCACTAAGAAGCAAAGACGATTCATATTGGAGGTTATTAAATTGTTATTTGAAATACATGATGTAGGATATAATTATAAAGCAAATTCATTATTTCGAATAGAACGGCCATTTGGTTCTGAAGATTATCTGTTTCTGTTCTTTTCAACAGAAGTCAAGATACGTATTCATGATGAATTAATCCATGTCAAACCGAATTCTTTTATACTATATGAACCTGGAGAACCACAGCTATACTATAACAATGACGGTGGATTCACGAATGATTATTTTCATTTTATGGGCAGGCATCTCAGTCATTATTTTCTTCGATTGGGCCTTGTTGTAAACACGCCCTATGAAATGAAAGATTACAATTTTATCCGTTTCTTTGTCCGGAAAATTGAAAAAGAATTTATTCGTAAGGATCTATTTTGGGAAGAACGGATTAGTTCACAAATGGAGGACTTCTTTATCGGACTTGCACGGCTACATAAGTATAAACAAGATTATTCACTTGACCCTTACAAAACAACCATGATTGAAAAATTTAAAGCGGCACGCGAAGAAATATTTACAAACTTATCCATGGATTGGACCATTGATGAAATGGCAGACTTAGTATATCTCAGTCGATCAAGATTTTCAGTGCTTTATAAAGAGTTTTTCGGATGTAGTCCGAAGGAAGATTTGATACAAGCGCGGATGACACGTGCAAAATATTTGTTGGCGTCTTCGACAGGATCGGTTAAAGAGGTCGCTGAAAAAGTTGGCTATGATAATATTTACCATTTTAGTAAACAATTCAAGAAAATGAGCGGACATTCACCAAGAAAATATGTTGAACTGAGTAAAAATAGTAATATTGAAATTATGAGCCAAGCTGTTTTATAATCAAAAAATAGAGTCGGTCGTGGCTCTATTTTTTTGCTCGTCATAGTAAAACAAAATGATAAATAGGAGAAAGGACTTCTTCATTGACGAAAAAATAGTAAAGTGATATACTTTGATTATATATAAAATATTTTAATAAAACCTATAATAGTTGTGCGAGAATGCTGACGAGTCAAAGGAGAATGGTATGAAGAATGCAAATTGTTTAGTCAACAAAAATTATCGAATAGCAGACATCGATGAGAGAGTTTACGGTTCCTTTATTGAGCACATGGGGAGAGCGGTTTATACGGGGATTTACGAGCCAGACCATCAGGAGGCAGACGAACAAGGCTTTCGTAAGGATGTTATTCAGGCGATTAATGAATTAAATGTACCGATTGTAAGATACCCAGGGGGAAACTTTTTATCAGGTTATGATTGGAAAGATGGTATCGGACCCAAAGAAGAACGTCCTGTTCGTTTAGACTACGCATGGTTTTCGATAGAAGATAATACCTTTGGCATTGATGAATTTGCAGATTGGTCCAAAAAAGCAAAGACAGAAGGCATGATTGCCGTTAATTTAGGGACAGGAACACCGGCAGAGGCAGGACAGCTCATTGAATATTGTAATATTGAAAAAGGAACCCATTGGAGTGATTTACGCCGTAAGAATGGACATGAAGAACCTCATAACTTCAAAGTATGGTGCTTGGGTAATGAAATGGATGGACCATGGCAAACCTGTCAGTTAACAGCTGAAGACTATGGAAAAAAAGCGAAAGAAACCGCAAAAATATTAAAGTGGGTTGACCCGGATATTGAGTTAGTTGCCTGTGGGAGTTCTAGTAAAGAGATGCCAACCTTCCCAGAATGGGATTTAACGGTTTTAGATCATACATATGAGTATGTTGATTTTATATCCTTGCATCGATATTATGAGTATAATGGTGATGTACAGAATTTTTTGGCGGCACATCATGATTTAAACGAATTTATTCAAACCATTCGTGCTGCAGCTGATTATGTAAAAGCGAAACATCGTGGAACAAAAGATATTTATCTAAGTTTAGATGAGTGGAATGTATGGTATAACTCTCAAATGGACACAAAGCGTTGGCAACATGCACCGGCAATTGCAGAGGATGTATATACCTTGTTAGATGCTTTGGTTGTTGGTGGATTACTATGTACGATTGTTAATAACGCCGACCGCGTACGTATGGCATGCCTAGCTCAATTAGTGAACGCATTAGCCCCAATTCATACAGCGCCAAACGGAGAAGTACTTAAACATACAACATATTATCCATTCCAACAAGTGAGTAATTACGGTCGCGGAGACGTCTATAAAAATCTAGTGGTATGTGATGATGTTGAAACAGAGCGTTTTGGTAAGATTCCGGAGCTTCAGAGTTTGACAACATTTGATGCAGACAAAGGCGAACTAGCATTTTTCGTTTTAAATACAAATCAAACAGAAGACATCAAGTTAGATCTTGATCTAAAGGAATTTGGTCAATTAAAGATGATTGATCATGAAGTTCTTGTAGGAGATGATATGTTTGCGGTGAACTCCTTTGAAAATCCCCAGAATGTTGTTCCTGAAAAAGTAAATCTTGAAGAAACAATAGGGACAGAATTTACGATTGAATTACCAAAATTATCATGGCATATGGTGCGTTTTAGCGTTCAATAAATAATAAGGAGTCGGATATGGAAGAAAGAGTAGTTGAACAATGGAGTAATCCCTTAATTGAACAAAGGGCTGATCCTTGGATGATGCTTCATCAGGATGGATATTATTATTTTACAGCGACAGTTCCGGAGTATAACCATATAGAACTCCGACGGAGTAAAACAATCAATGGTCTATCTGTAGCAGAGACGAAAATTATTTGGCATGAACATGAAGATGGTCCTATAAAGCATCATATCTGGGCTCCTGAGATTCATTGCATTAAAGGAAAGTGGTATATATACTTTGCGGCAGGACATGTGGAGGATGAGTGGCGTATTCGAATGTATGTACTTGAATGTGAAGATGCTAATCCTCTTGAAGGCAAATGGGTTGAAAAAGGTCAGATTCAAACACGTTGGGATTCCTTTAGTTTGGATGCAACACCCTTTGAGTACAATAATAAGCTATATTTAATTTGGGCTCAAAGTGATCCGAAGATAAAAGGAAACTCGAATTTATATATCGATGAGATGTTAAATCCATGGACATTAAGTGGACAACAGGCTATGATTTCCACCCCGGAATATGATTGGGAACGCATTGGGTTTAATGTTAATGAAGGTCCGGCTGTACTCAAAGCAAAAGGAAAAATATATGTCAGTTTTTCAGCGAGTAAGACAGATTATAATTATTGTATAGGATTGCTAGAAATCGATGAAAAAAAAGATCTTCTTAAGACTGAAAATTGGGTTAAACATACAGAACCTGTATTTACGACATATGCGCAAAACAGTCAATTTGGTCCCGGGCACAATTCCTTTGTTCGAATTAAAGGGACCAATCAAGTAGGACTGGTTTATCATGCAAGAAGTTATCGAAATATAGATGGGGACCCATTAAGCGACCCCAATCGTCATACCCGTGTTCAGCTTATAGATATTCAAGAAAATGGTGTTGATTTTGGAGTTCCGGTAAAAAATGGGACCTATCAACAAAACTGATTTAAAAGCAATAGTAGGCATGTGGAAATCCATCACGCCTACTATTTTCATGTGACAAAACAAGAAACACGGATTTTCGCTTTCTGTAAAAGTGAATTTCTGTTATAATGAATACGATAGTTTAAGTATAAGAAACAAGGAGGATCCAATGAATAACTATATTTTAGCACTTAATTGTGGGAGTTCATCACTAAAATTCACACTGTTTATGATCGTTGAACATAACAAATTAGAACATAACTTGAGTGGTATTGTCGAAGAGATTGGCAATGTCGAAAAGAGTCGGCTAAAGTTTGAGATGAATGATGAAAAGACCATTAGAGATATGCGTCTATCTAATCACCGAGATGCATTAGAAGCAGTATTTAATGTGTTCGAAGAATTCAATATTCAAAAAAATGATATAAAAAGTATCGGGCATCGCGTTGTACATGGTGGAACAAAATACAACAAAAGCATTTTAATTGATCAACAGGTTTTAAATACGATTGAAGAACTTATTCCTATTGCACCTTTGCATAATCCGCCGAATCTTCTTGGAATTAAAGTAGCTATGGAGGTTATGGGTGATGTTCCCCAAGTTGCAATTTTTGATACGGCTTTTCATGGTACATTACCGGAGTATGCCTTCCGTTATGCCATTCCTGAGCAATGGTACAAAGAATTTGGTGTTCGAACATATGGATTCCATGGAACTTCCCACATGTATGTATCAAAGCGGGCAGCAAGTATAATTGGCAAACCCTATAATACCTTTAATGGAATTACTGCACATTTAGGAAATGGAAGTAGTCTTGCCAAGATTCAAAATGGTGAATCCGTGGATACCTCGATGGGATTTACACCCCTTGAAGGTGTTATTATGGGAACACGGTCCGGCGATATTGACCCGGCAATTATTTCTCATGTTGTAAATAACCTCATGGTCAAAGAGGGGATTCAACACGAAGAAGCCTTTGATATTGTCATGAATGCACTTAATAAAGAGAGTGGTTTAAAGGCCTTGGGAAAAACCAATATGATGCAAGATATACGAAAAAAAGCTGAAAACGGAGATATCCGAGCTGAACTTGTCATATCAATCTATGCATATCGTATTGCCAAGTATATTGGTGCTTATTGGGCGACATTAGACGGATGTGATACTTTGATTTTCACAGCAGGATTAGGTGAAAATGAAGGATATGTCAGAAAGAAAATTGCAAGTTTTCTTCCAAATATCGGTATCGAAATCGATGATGAGAAAAATGCGATACGTAAGGAAGAGATTCAAATCGGCCAGTCAAAGACCCATGGATTAAAAGTAATGGTTATACCGACGGACGAAGAAATTGTTATTGCTTACGATGCTTTTTATTTAGGACATTTAGAAAAGAAACTTCCGGATAAATATCCGTTTGAATAGGAAAATATATAATGGACGCATTTATACTTACATTTAACGCCATTACACCTGTGTTTTTAATGATTTTGTTAGGATATGGGATGAAGTTAGTAAAATTAGTTTCAGAAGACTTTGTGACCGTTTCAATGAAGCTTGTTTTTAAAGTTTTCTTGCCGATTTTACTTTTTCAAAAAGTGGCACATATTGACTTGGCAACATCAATCACACTAGATGACCTATGGCTTATGGGATATTCAGTTGTTGCATTGTTATTAGCAGCAGGCCTGGCAAGTTTAGTTGGACATTACATTTTAAGACTAGGATATAATCATCGGGGATTCGTTCAAGGCGCATTTGTTCAAGGCGCCTTTAGAACCAACTATGCCATTATAAGTTATCCTATTTTATTAGGCATGTTTGGAGATGCTGTAGTATTAAAGCTGGCCTTAGTCACCGTGATTTCAATACCGATCTTTAACATTATTTCTATTATTGCATTGACACTGGAAAAAAGTCATGATATAAAAACGTATATGGCTCTTTTGAAAAATATTATAAGCAATCCCTTGATTATAGGTATTGTATTAGGCTTTTTCTCTGCCTTACTCAATTTGACCTATCCACCTGTGGTAGAGGCTTTTATAACATCAGCAGCAGCATTAGCAACACCCTTAGCACTGGTTTCGCTAGGAATATTTTTCCGATTTGACCATTTTCGAGAAACACTGAGGTTGACACTTATTGCTACCGGAATCAAAAATCTATTGCTTCCATTTGTTTTTTCAACAATAGCCTACTGGATAGGACTAAGCCCCATGAATATTGTTATTATTACCATATTAGTAGGCGGGCCGACAGCGGTCAGCAGTTTTGCCATGAGTAAAGAGATGGATGGCGATGCGGTATTATCAGGGAATATTATTATTATGACGACCTTAGTATGTTCATTTACCTTGATGTTATTTTTAACATTTTGGGTAAGTGTCTTAGGTCTTGCCTAATTCAAATAGGAGCAGACGATGAAACTAAAAAAATATTATGATAAATTAAAAATAAAAGAAAAACTTACTATGGCACATCTTTTGATTGTGTTACTAGTAAGTTTTGTTAGTTTGATTTCATTTCAAGTATCTTTTAAGGTATATAATGAACTTCTATATCAATCATCCGCCCAGGTTTTACAATTATCAACCAATCAGATTGAAAGTGAGTTGCGTAAAATGGATTCGTACTCATACAATCTCTTATCGGATAAAAATGTGCAGCAAAAAATGATAGATATAAAATACGAATCGAACGCATTTCGTCAAAATAATCTTGTGGATGATTTGCTTGAACGGTTTTTAATCTATGTAGCCTCAGAACGAAATATTTCAACCATTTATTTTATTGACACAGAAGGAGTGCAATACTATGAAGGGATTAATCCGGTGTCGCTTCCTGAAGAGGTAAAGAACCAAACAATACAAGCAGCATTACAAGGAAATGGAAATAGTGTTATCCTGGATCAGTATGCAGAGCGAGGCTTTATCCTATTGGCAAGGCAATTTCGGTCAACAGCACAATTAAGTTTGGAAAATTTAGGTGTCGTGGTCCTTCGACTTGAATTGAATGAAGTAGGAAACGCATACATGTCAAATGTTGCAATGGAAGACTCCCATTTGTTTATTTTTTCTGAGCAAAACCTTGTCTACAAAGATCCATCATCTCAAGACATGGAATTAGAACTCGAAGATTTGGATCGTGAAGAAGGCTTCTCCATAAAAAGCTTAAACGGGAAAAAATATTTTTTATCCTATTCAACGTCAAATTATACCAACTGGACCTATGTGAATGTTATTGGATATAATGAAGCCTTTAATCAAGTTGAAAGAATGCGGATTTTGATTCTTCTTGTTTTTGTAGGCGTCTTTGTTATCGGAAGTATTATCAGTGTTTTATTGGCAAAAAGTATTACAAAGCCGATTATGGATTTGACAATGCGTATGAAACGCGTTGAAACGGGAGATTTTAGTGAAGTTAAAATCGATGAGGATATACAAAAAAGAGAAGATGAAATCGGTATGCTTCAAAAGGATTTTGAGTTGATGATTTCACGAATTAATACCCTGATCGATGAAAATTTTAAAAAACAAATTGTGATTAAAGATACGAATTTTAAGGCCCTTCAAGCACAAATTAATCCCCACTTTTTGTATAATACACTAGAATCGATTAACTGGTTGGCCAAAGCCAATCATCAAGAAGAAATCGCAACTATGGTTAAAGCCTTGGGGAAATTATTGCGTAACGCTGTAAATACTGATGAGCTTATAATCAGTGTTCAAGAAGAACTAGAATTGTTGGATGCATATATCAGCATTCAAAAATATCGCTATGAAGAACGTTTGATTTACAGGAACCGTGTGGATCGGAGTTTCTATTCTATAGATATACCCAAGCTGACCTTGCAGCCTCTCGTTGAAAATGCCATTGTACATTCGATGGAAAACATGCTAGAACCTTGCGAAATATCGATTTATGCGCAAAAAAACGAAGGTGAAATCATCATATGTGTTGAAGATAATGGACTGGGAATACATGAAGACATAGTGAAAAAACTTCGAAATAATGAACCACTAGAGAGTCGCAAAGGTATGGGAATCGGCCTTCAAAATATTGATGATCGTCTTAAGATGACCTTTGGTTCGGAATATGGCTTGTTCATTACAAGTGAAATTGGTCAAGGCACACGTATAGAAATTCGAATACCTGAAGAAAGGAAGAAGGACCATGTATAAAATTTTACTTGTTGATGACGAACGTATTATTAGAGAAAGTATTTCAAGTCTTATTGATTGGGAAACCTATGGCTTTGAACTTATCGGAACAGCAAAACATGGGATTGAAGCATATGATATCATTCTTCGTGAGCATCCGGATTTGGTTATAACAGACTTAAAAATGCCGGTTATGTCAGGAATTCAATTGATTGAAAAAGTGAAAATGAAATACCCGGAAATCGAATTTGCTATTCTTTCTGGGCACAGCGAGTTTAAATTAGCGAAAGAAACGATGAAGCATGGGGTTAAACATTATTTATTGAAGCCATGTGATGAAAAAGATCTGATACATATTTTAGAAGAAGTTCGTAGTCGTCTAAAATTAAAAGAAAAACGAGAAGACTTTATTAAGAAAAATAATGAAAAGCTAGAAAAAATTATTCCTCTCGTTAAAGAGCAATTTATTCGTGATTTTATTATGAGTCGTCATTATAATCAAGACGAACTTGATTATTTTATGAACCTTTTTAATGTCAAGAATAAACGGATCCGGGTCATTATACTTCAGCCGGTAGGTGACTTTAATTTCAATACCTTATTTGCGCTATTAAATATTGTTAAACGACAAACCTTTCAAGAATCTATTTATTTCAAAACAACAGTGAATAAAAGTGTACTACTCATTGTTGAAAATTTAGAAGAAAAGCAAATAGAAGAGTTTTTAAATGAAATTATGGAGAATTTTAAATACTTAGCAGATAAGGATTTAGTGACAACCTATACACGCGAAGGTGATTTTGATGAAGTGAGTGTCTTGTTCCAAAAGGCACAAGATTATTTAAATTATGCCTTTTATCTAGGAAATAGTTGTATTATTTCATATAAAGATATCGAAAAAGGGATGCAAGTCAATGAGCTTGATAGCATTGATCTTCAAGAAATTGTGACAACGGTAAAATCAGGTAATTCAGACTTGTTTAATCAAAAGATTACAGAATATTTTGATCATCTGTCAAAAATGCGTTTTGATATTAGCACCTTCAAGTTTTATTGCATTGAATTAGCCTCAGCCATATTGCGACAATGTCAAACCGATAAAGCCAATGCATATATTCAAAAATTATTGGAAATTCAACTCTATGATAGCTTTGAACAAACAAAAGAGGAAATCATCAAAATAGGCAATGAAGTGGTTGCCATGAATTATTCGGGAATTATTCATCGGCATAATGAAATCGTAGAGAATATGTTACGTATTATTGATGAACATATTGATCAAGAAGAATTATCCTTGAAATGGATTGCAAATGAACTTTTATATATGAATAGTGGCTATTTATCAAAGTTGTTCTCGAAAGAGATGGATGAAAACTTTTCCCAATACTTAATGCGCCGACGGATGGAAAAGGCCAAAGAAGTTATTGAGCAATCAGCATCAGCAAAGGTTTATGAAATTGCATCCAAGGTCGGAATGGGGAATAATCCACAATATTTTAGTCAATTATTTAAACGTCATACCGGTATGACGCCATCAGAGTATAAAAATCAAACGATGATTTAGATGTAATAACGCTTTTTTATACAAAAGACATAAAATTAAACAAAAAAATCAAAAAATGCATTAAAAAAGTAAGGAGAGTACTTTTTTTAAACAAAACTGAACATGATATTCGATTGTGATTAAAGCTGTTTCTGTGTAAACTAATAGAGTAATAAGAAACAGAATAATAAATTATATCAGGAGGTAGTTATAATGAAAAAAGTATTGTCAATGTTACTGGTACTTATGATGGTAACAGCATTATTTGCAGGTTGTGGTAAAGAAGAAAAGAACACCGCAGGTAATGAAACAAACGCAGGGTCAGAAGATGCTTCAACAGATTCAGGTAGTACTGAATCAACAGATTCAGGAAGTTCTGCTGATGAAATTGTACTTCGTGTAGCATGGTGGGGAAACCAAGTTCGTGATGCGAGAACAGAAGAAGCATTAGCTTTATACACAGAAATGTATCCAAATGTTACTTTTGAATTAGAACCTATAGGTTGGGCTGGATATTGGGACAAACTAGCAACACAAACAGCAGGTGGATCATTACCTGATATAATTCAACAAGACTATGCGTTTATCGGTCAATATATTGATAAAGGTGTCTTAGCAGACCTAAGTCCTTATGTAGAGTCCGGTGTATTAAATCTTGATGATGTGGCTCCTGCTAACTTAGAAGGTGGAAGTGCTGACGGTGGATTATATGGTGTTCCACTTGGAATGAATGCATTATCATATGTATATAACAAGTCTTTAATGGATCAAATGGGATATGGTTCAGTGGATCCTGATTGGACATGGAATGACTTTGAGACATTGATTAGCGATGCATATAATGAACATGGAATCCGTTCGGATGCACCTTTATGGGATGACCCAAAATTCTTCTTAGAAAATTTGTTGCGCCAAAATGGTAAAAATATTTATAATGAAGACGGAAATGGTCTAGGATTTGAAACAACAGATGAACTTGTAAGAATGTTTACAATTTTAGCAGATAATACACAAGCAGGCGTATTCCCAGATCCACAAGAAATCGCTCAAAAAACAACATTGGAAGAATCCTTGTTTGTAAACAATGAAACTCTTGGTGGATTTATCTGGAGTAACTTCTTCGTAGCTTATGCAGATCTTATGGATTCTGAATTAGAATTGACAGTAATGCCAAATGATGAAGATGGTAATTCAGGCCTTTACTTAAAGCCTTCACAATTCTTCTCAGTTACTGAGTCATCAGAACATAAAGAAGAAGCAGCTAGAGTTATTGATTTCTTTACCAACTCTGTTGAAGCAAATGAAGTTTTGCTTGCTGAACGTGGTGTTCCGATTGCAGCCGCAGTTCGTGAAGGAATCAAAGATAGTGTAAGTACAGAAGTCGCAGCAACATTTGACTATATTGCATTAGCTGAAAATTATGCAACACCTATTTCGGCTCCAGAACCAGCAGGTGCAGCAGAAGTTACAAAAGCACTTAAGTCCATCTATGAAGAAGTGGCTTATGGTGTGACAACACCTGAAGAGGGTGCAGAACGATTTATGCAAGAAGCAAATTCTATTCTATCAGCAAACTAATATAACTTGTAAGTCATTAATTCATGTGAATTTGCCGGTTATCCTTCAAAAGGGTAACCGGCAAAAATTAGGAGATGTATATGGATAAAAAAGTTCAAACCCCAAATTTTCGAGAACGTTTCTCAACGTTTATGGACAAGGATAATACAGTAGGATACGTTTTTATTTTACCTTGGTTGATTGGTTTTTTTGCATTTACCTTTATTCCTGTTGTCGCTTCTCTCGTACTTTCATTTACCAAATATGATTTATTATCTCCGCCTACATTCATAGGACTTAAAAATTATATTACAATGTTTACCGGAGATGCATTATTTATTAAATCAGTGAAGATAACATTCTTATTTGTTGCGGTTTCAGTACCGCTGCGATTGATTTTTGCCTTAATGCTGGCAATGGTCTTTAATAAACCTACGAGGTTAACCGGCTTTTACCGAGCTGTTTACTATATACCTTCAATTGTTGGAGGAAGTGTTGCTATAGCCGTAATGTGGAGTCGTATATTTGATTCTGAAGGTGCGATCAATAGTATTATGATCAGTTTAGGCATTATAAACGAGCCAATATACTGGCTAGGAAACCCCAACACAACTATGATTGTATTAGTGCTTTTGTATGTATGGCAATTTGGTTCTGCGATGCTAATTTTCTTGGCAGGATTAAAACAGATTCCTATGAGTTTATATGAATCGGCTAAAATAGACGGAGCCAATAAAGTACAACAATTTTTAAAAATAACAATACCAATGTTAACACCGATTATCCTGTTTAATTTAATTATGCAAGTAATCAATGGTTTCATGATGTTTACTCAAGCCTTTGTATTAACCAATGGAACAGGTGGACCTTTAAATAGTTTGTTAGTATATTCAATGTATATGTATAGAAAAACATTTGAATTCTATCAAATGGGTTATGGTTCAGCTATGGCATGGTTTATGCTAATTGTTGTAAGCCTAATGACAGCAATTATCTTTAAGACATCAAATCAATGGGTATTCTATGAGGCAAAGGAGGACTAATATGAAACGTAAACAGCAAATAGGACGATTAATATATCATATCATCATAATGGGCTTTGCATACGTTATGATTTATCCAATCCTTTGGATGTTCTTTGCTTCATTTAAAGACAATATGGAGATTTTTGCAGATGCAAGTCGATTATGGCCACAAAACTTTGATTTTGGAAACTACGCACGTGGATGGGCCGGATTTAGTGGATATACCTTTGGAACCTTTTTCAAGAACTCAGCGGTTATTTCCGTTATTTCAACACTTGCAACAGTGCTTTCATCAGCAATAATCGCTTATGGATTTGCACGCGTGAAATTTAAGTTTCAAAAATTTTGGTTTGCTATTATGATTTCAACGATGATGCTACCGATTCAGATCATCATGGTGCCGCAATTTATTATCTTCCATAAGCTAAACCTTGTCGGAACCATCTTACCGGTTGTATTGCCACACTTTTTCGGAGTACCCTTTTTCATTTTCTTAATGATGCAGTTTATACAAGGCGTTCCAAGAGACTTGGATGAAGCTGCAAAAATAGACGGATGCAGTAAATATGCAATCTTTTACAAGATCATATTACCCCTAATGAAACCTGCACTCGTAACAGCGACCATTTTCCAATTTTACTGGAAATGGGATGACTTCTTAGGCCCATTACTTTACTTAAACAAACCCCAACAATATACAGCAACCCTGGCATTGCGACTATTTGCTGACCCGGGTAGTACCGTTCCATGGGGAGAGATGCTCTCAATGGCAACCCTATCCATCGTTCCAATCGTATTGATTTTCTTAATGTTCCAGAAGTATCTCGTAGAAGGTATTTCAACATCAGGATTAAAAGGCTAGAATTAAGCATAAAATAATAGTATGTTTGTCATGATCAATCGCTCTTAGGTACAAAGTCCTGCGTCGCCCGTCAGACCATCCTTGGTCTGAAAGTGCGAAGCGCCACATCCTTGTGGCGCAAGCTTACGGACTTATACCTAAACGCTCGGTCATGATAAAGATACTATTTTTTTGCTATTTAGAAACGGTGGATATGCTTGTTAAAGAGTCGTGAAGCGCTCGGTTTGAAATTTTGGAAACCAGTTTAGAGGGACTTCGCTGAAAACAAAAAGGATAGCAAGTTAAGGATTAAACTGTTTGAACGCAGTGAGTTTTGAATCCGCTTGCTATCCTTTTTGTTTTCAGTATTAGTCCGTCTTAACGCAGTTCCTCATTGAAAACCGAGCGCTTCACGATTCCTTTACTACAAATTCTCAGGATTCAACTGTTTGAACGCAGTGAGTTTTGAATCCGCTTGCTATCTTTTTTGTTTTCAGTATTAGTCCATCTTAATGCAGTTCCTCTTTGAAAAACGAGCGCTTCACGATTCCCTTACTTCAAATTCTCGGGATTTAAACAATCAAGTTGAGGAAGTACGAAACGACCGTTTTCGCGAATAAGGACATCGTCAAAGTAGATTTTTCCGCCACCAAATTCCGGTGTTTGAATGCAAACAAGATCCCAGTGAATTGCAGAGCGGTTTGTGTTGTCTGCGTCTTCATAGGCATTGCCAGGTGTGAAGTGGAAGCTTCCCATAATTTTTTCGTCAAAGAGTGTATCTTTCATTGGTTTTAAAATGTAGGGATTAATTCCAATGGCGAATTCGCCGACGTATCTAGCACCGTCATCGGTATCGAAAACTTCATTAATACGTTCATTATCATTTGAAGTCGCTTCGACAATTTTTCCATCTTTGAACGTAAGTTGAATATTTTCGTACGTGAATCCTTGATATACCGCCGGTGTATTATATTGAAGGGTTCCGTTGATGGAATTTTTTACCGGCGCTGTGTAAATCTCGCCATCCGGAATATTCATTTCACCTGCGCATTTTATAACAGGAATGTCTTTTATTGAGAAGGTTAAATCCGTTCCGGGACCAACGATATGTACTTGATCTGTTTTTTCCATAAGGGTTTTTAGTGGGTTCATGGCTTCATCCATCTTGCTGTAGTCAAGATTACATACATTAAAATAGAAATCTTCAAATGCAGAGGTACTTGTATTACTTAATTGCGCCATGGATGGTGTTGGGTATCTTAATACAACCCAACGTGTATGAGGTACACGTATTTCACTATGCACTTTTTGCTGGAGTAATTTTTGATATTTGGACATTTGTGTGGATGGAACATCAGATAACTCGCTGACATTTTCGCTGCCACGTACGCCGATGTAACAATCCATCGCTTTCATGCGGTCCATTTCCCATTGTGCTCGCATTGTAAAGTATTCATCAGGTGCTTCAAGAATTTGTTCACGGAGTAAACGCATATCGGTGGATTGAATAAATGGTATTCCCCCAACATTAAATACTTCCTTAACAAGTGCTCTTGCGAGTTCTTTTGTATCTTCATCCATATGCTCGATTAATACCTTTTCGCCTTTTTGCACTTTTAGCGAATACTGTACGAGATTTTGAGCTAATTTTTGTACTCTTTGATCCATAGTTTCACCTTTCCTTCATCTTTAATATATGATATTATTGATTCTATATAGATGATTTTTATATTTGATGGTCATCTAATATACTGCTAGTATTATATCATAAAATACATAGGATTTAAACACTATATGAAAAGGAAGGTATATTATGAAAGCAACATTGATTAAAGATTTGTACAAGGATTATTCTCAGTTCTTGGACAAGGAGATTACAGTATCCGGTTGGGTGCGAAGTGTTCGAGCGTCGAGTAAATTCGGCTTTATTGTAATCAATGACGGAACACATTTTAACACGTTACAAATTGTTATGGATGATGAACTCGAAGGATATAAGGAGCATGCCAAGTTAAATGTAGGCTCTGCAATTATTGTTAAAGGAAGGCTTGTAGCAACGCCTGATGCCAAGCAGGATTTTGAACTACAGGCATCTGAAATTCAAGTTGAAGGCCAATCACAACCGGATTATCCCTTACAAAAAAAGCGTCATACATTCGAATATTTAAGAACGATTGAGCACTTGCGTCCCCGAACAAATACATTTGCAGCCGTATTTCGCGTACGTTCACTAACCGCTTTTGCTATCCACCAATTCTTTAATGAACGTGGTTTTGTATATGTACATACCCCAATTGTTACGGCAAGTGACTGTGAAGGGGCTGGTGAAATGTTTAGGGTATCAACCATGAATCCTTCAAATATACCTATGGCAGAAGGTGCTGTTGATTATAGTCAAGATTTTTTTGGAAAAGAAGCGAGTCTTACGGTTAGTGGGCAACTCAATGTTGAAACCTATGCGATGGCATTTAGAAATGTATATACGTTTGGTCCAACATTCCGTGCGGAAAATTCAAATACACCGCGACATGCTGCGGAATTTTGGATGATTGAACCTGAGATGGCGTTTGCGGACTTAATTGATGATATGGATGTTGCAGAAGATATGATTAAGTATATTATTCGATATGTGCAAGAACATGCACCGGAAGAGATGAACTTCTTCAGTCAATTTATTGATAAAGGATTAAATGAACGACTGAGTAATGTAATGAACAACCGCTTTGAACGAATTACATATACGGATGCGGTGGAACTGCTTAAAAAGAATAATGCCAACTTTGAGTATCCGGTTGAATGGGGGAGTGATTTACAAACAGAGCATGAACGTTATTTGACAGAAGTGATTTATAAAAAACCTGTTTTTGTTACCGACTATCCAAAAGATATTAAAGCGTTCTATATGAAGCTCAATGATGACGGAAAAACTGTTGCAGCAATGGATCTGCTCGTCCCCGGAGTCGGAGAGATTATCGGTGGAAGTCAACGTGAAGACGATTTAGAACTTATGAGAAAACGTATGGCTGATATGGGATTAAATGAAGAGGATTATTGGTGGTACCTAGATCTTCGAAAATACGGTGGGACAAGACATGCCGGATTTGGCTTAGGCTTTGAGCGTATGATTATGTATATGACGGGAATGACAAACATTCGTGATGTTATATCGTTCCCAAGGACAGTGAATAATTGTCATATCTAATGGGTGAATTATTTCTGATATTTGTTTTATTTTCGTTTTTAGGTTGGTCTATTGAAGTTATCTATGCCTACTACAAGCATCATAAATTCGTAAATCGTGGCTTTTTGGCAGGACCTTTTTGTCCGATTTACGGAATAGGTGTAGTGATACTTTATGTAACAATTCATACTATTTTAAATCAAAGCTCAATGCGTAAATCTGGATTGATTATTGCAACATTTATTCTTTCAGCGCTTGTTACGACAATTATCGAATGGATCGTTGGCGCCTTGTTGTATTATTTTTTTAAAACAAGATGGTGGGACTACTCTCACCAAAAGTTAAATTTTAAAGGTTACATTTGCTTAAAATTCTCCATCTATTGGGGTGTAATCGGAACTGTAGTCATATATAGTGTATTACCACTTAGCTTTTTCATAATAGGAAGTTTATCAGAACCATTTATGGAAGCTTTGATTACACTCTTTTTGATATATTTTGTCATTGATGGTAGTTTAACGATGAGGACTCTTGTTGACTTTAGGCGTTTGCTTTTTGAGTTAGAAAATGAAGCGAAAAATATGCGACAATCACAGCTAAAACTTATTAATGAAATGCGAGATTCTTTCGATCTGTTTAAAAAATATATTGAGAAACTAGATGCTCTACAAAGCTATTATAGCTTTGAAATCAAAGAGATTATTAACGATTTAATAGATCATGATAAGATTATAAGTGTTCGAACAAAATTTAACATGCTAAATAATCAAAAAAATTACGAACAACTTGTAAAAAAAATACGATATTCACGATTATTTAAAGCCTTTCCGGACATGACATCAAGACGGTTTTCTGAACTCTTAAAAGACTTGCGAAGGCGCTAAAGGAATGTATAAATGAATCAAAAAGTAGTAGAGGAAATCAAAGAGATTATTCGACGCGAAGATATTTTACGTCATATTCAAAAGATGGATGCATATTATCATCATGGGAAAGTTACGACCATGTGGCATTGCATTGCAGTGACCTATTTTAGTTTGAAAATTGCATCATTGTTAAAACTCAAAATTCAAAAAAAAAGCATGGTTATCGGAGCCTTGTTTCATGACTATTATTTGTATGATTGGCATGTACGCGAAAAATATCATCAGTTTCATGGATTTAAACATGCAAAGTTTGCATTAAGTAATTCAAAAAAAATCTATCCGATAAATCCGATTGAAAAAGATATCATTCTTAAGCACATGTTTCCGTTGACCTTTACTCCGCCAAGATATAAAGAAAGTATTCTTGTTAGTGCAGTGGATAAGGGATGTTCAATTAGTGAAACACTATTTAAAACGACGTATCAAGAGCTTAAACAGGCATTTGATACCTTGAAATTGAAGTAATTAGGAGGCATTTATGGCAAAAGCAGTTAGGTTATCAGATATTGCAAAACGGGTTGGTGTTAGTACGGTAACTGTTTCAAAAGCTTTATCAGATCAAAGTGGGGTCAGTGAGGAGAAGAGAGAAGATATTAAAACGGTTGCAAAAAAGATGGGGTATGTGCGCTCGAGGAGCTCTAAAAGTTCGCAAAACACTGGCAATATTGGTGTATTAATTCCTAATCACTTTTTAGCAGAAGGACATTCTTTTTATTGGGCAATGTATCAACAACTTGTAGAGAGCATGACTCAGTTAGGCTATTATGCAATCTTGGAAATACTTAACCACGAAGAAGAAGAGAATTTACAGTTACCTAAAATGGTTTTAGATCAAAAGATTGAAGGTCTTATTATCATGGGTCAAATAAGCGAAGCCTATGGTGAGTATATGGGTCAAAATAATGATGTACCCATAATGCTATTGGATGCGTATAATGATGTTCAGCACTTAGATGCCGTAATATCGGATGGCTTCTATGGCATGTATGCATTGACAAATTACTTAATTAGCCAAGGTCATAAAAAAATCGGTTTTTTAGGAACGATTCTTGCAACCAGCAGTATAACCGATCGTTATCTGGGGTTCATGAAAGCTATGATGGAACATCATCTCGATATTAATGAAGCATGGATTATTCCGGACCGTGACTTAACCTACGGAAATAGTATTGACATCGAATTACCGAATGACTTGCCAACAGCTTTTACTTGTAACTGTGATGCAGTCGCTAATATGCTCATAAAAAAGATTGAGGAGAAAAAATTATCGGTGCCTCAAGATATATCGGTTGTAGGATTTGATAATTATCTCTATCCGACAATAACTTATCGTGGTATTACTACATACGAAGTTAATATGGAAGGTATGGCAACAACTTGCGTGAACACCTTGATGGATAAGATTCAAAACAAACCTTTTGTTAAAGGGATTCAAATCGTGACCGGTGAGATGGTTTTAAAAGAAAGCGTCCGAAATATATCCGTGCAGTAGACAAAGGAAAGGAAATTGGATGAAGTATATTATTAAGGCAAATGAAAAAATACAAAGGGTAATTGATCAAGCAAATGAAGGCGATACAATTTTAATCGGACCCGGCGTCTATGAAGAAAAGCTTGTCATATCAAAACACGGTTTACATTTAATTGGAAGTACAGATGGTGAAGTTAAAATTACATATAATGATTATGCACTAAAAGATCATGAAGATGGAGGGCGATTTGGGACATTTCGCTCATATACATGTCTCGTCGAAGGTGATAATATAGTTTTAGAAAACATATGTATTGAAAATAGTTCGGGAGATGGACGTAATGTTGGTCAGGCGATTGCTCTATACTTGGACGGACTCCATATTCAGGTAAAAAACTGCAAATTATATGGATGTCAAGATACCTTGTTTTTAGCTCCATTACCCAACACACCACGCATTCCCGGATCGTTTACAGGTCCAAGTGAACATAAGGTGTATCGCCGCTTGGAATCCTATTTTGAAAATTGCTATATTGAAGGTGATGTTGATTTCATCTTTGGTGGAGGACAAGCTCTTTTTAATAGATGTGTTGTTCAATCAAAGAACCGTCATGAAAAGGTCAACGGATATGTAACCGCTCCTTCAACCTATGAGGGTGAAGACTACGGTTTTGTGTTTTATACGTGTAATTTTGTATCTGAAGGAGAAACTGCAGCAGCAAGTGTATATTTAGGAAGACCATGGCGAGAATTTGCCCAAGTCATGCTAATCAACTGTACCATCGGTGAACATATTCATCCTGAGGGATGGGACGATTGGAATAATGAAGAGAATCGAAAAACAACACGATTTTCAGAGTATGGATGTACATATGCATATAACAATGTTGCAGAGATGAGAGCGTGTTTTGACCCCTTTATTCGTGTTCATCATCAAAGCGTTTCAACTGAGTTCCTTAGCCAGTGGCATCAACTGTGTCTAAAAATCAAATAAATGTAACATATAGGAGGCATTATGACAGATATTATAAAAAGACGTTTGTTTTTCGTCGTCATAGGAATTTTAACAATTATATTGGTCTTATGCTTATCCTTTTGGGGATACATGCAGGTGAATTTATTTGAACCGGAACCATATAGTGTAAAGGAAAAACCGATAGAGGATTATTTAACTTCTTTAGATTCAGGTTTTATTCATCGTACTCAGGATAATTTATTTACTGGGTTTATCCCTATGTCTATCATAAATGATGAATTGAGTCATCGAATTGAAGAAGTAACACAATCCATGAACATTGCAACAGAAGGTGTGATTGCTAATGCTGATCAAAAATGGATTAAAATAAATTACCGAAAACATATTACAATTCCAGTATATCATGATATGATTATTTATAAAAACGAGGAAGGCCTATCGGTTGAACTTGTTCCGATTGCTTTTGGGAAAAAGCAAATGAAGCTTCCGACCATTTTTAGTCAATGGATTTTTGACGCACTCATTGTTAAACCGATAAAAGTACAAGTAAATTATGCTGCATATAAGCCTGGGGATTATTTTGAGTATACGTCAAGTGATCTTACAAATGAAGGTCTTTTTTTGAATTATGAATTATATATAGACGATATGGAAACGGTACTTGAAAATATAAAGGCGTCTGCAAATGATGGCCTTGTGAATATTTATGAAGCGGGAACAGAGTATCAACAAGAAGCTTTGCGTTTCCTTCGCGAATATCATGCATTTCCGGAAAATACAATGGGGCTGATATATGAAGACTATCATTTGGATGCACAGGTTATCACAAGCCTATTAATTTTAGCAGACCCGGAATTGTTTGATAGTATAATAGAACGTTATCCTATGCTTAGTCAGCGTATTAATCGAGAGACTATTTTAGATCAAAGAGCGGAGTTGCTAAATCAAGCCACAATAAAATATGGACGAAACGTTTTGAAAAAATTTGAGCAGATGGAAGCCGTTGGAAATATTGTTTCCCATTATGGATATTTTTTCGATTTAGACCGGATGGAACCGGTAACAATTGAACTCATCGTCGACGTGAATCAGTTGAAAATACCTTATGATGATTTTAAGCAAATGCGATTAATTATGATAGAAAATGAACCCTATGTTTTATATGATACTGATGAAGAACGCTATTTATTAATTAATGAAAAATCCTACTCTTTGATTTCAGAGGAAGAGTATAAAAATAATTATTTTTATGAAAGGCCTTCAAAAGGAGATTATACCAATGATCCCAAAACTTATGATGCGATTTACCGGACAATTGAAGAAGCACTTGGTGAAGAAATATTTATTCGATATATGAAAGATGATGGTGTTGATGCCTTTGTTGTTTATTCATCAAGATTAAATGACCAGGATTTTACGGTAGCCCTCTTGAAAAATGAAGGAAATGGATATGAATTGATCGGAAATGGACTGACGTCAATAAAAGAGATTAATCAAGAATATCCTGAGTTTAATCTCAATCTTATTACCCGAAGAATCGAAACGACACAGGTTAAGATATTAAATTCGACGACGCGACATGCAATTAAAGAAGGGCTTGTTGAATATGGTTATATTGATGAAGATGAGATTATTCCTTATGTTTCCTATGACGGTAATTATATTGCGGTGATGACCGGAACGGGAGAACAATATATTTATACGATTTATCGTGACACTTTTTTAGATCGTGTTTACACACTAGAAGATGCTTTTGAAATTTTTGATGATATTAACCCCTTATTGCTTATTCAAGAAAGACCGGTTGGCTAACCGGTCTTTTGGCCTATTTGTAATAGCTATTAATGCAAATACTGTTCGATTGTAAAGACGCTTTTATCCCCACGGTAGCGTGAAATAGTATATTCAATCGGTGAATCAAATTGATTATAGCCGATATAATGAAATAATTGGATAGCTGTGTTTTTGGTTATTTCTAATAATTCGCAGTCCTCTTTTGTCGGAATGGCGGCCTCAACATTACGGATAACTTTATTAATTTTCGTGTTGATATTTTTTGATAGAATCTTATATAAAGATTGTGTCTCCATATCATAATCAAGTACATTTTTGCATGAAATATAGGGCAAATATGTATTAGCAATGACAATGGGCTCATGATCGGCATAACGTAAACGTTTAAGTGAGATAACATCACTTGATGCAGAGATATTCAAGGCAACGGCAACCTCGTTCGGAGCTTTAATGACTTCGAATTCTAAAACTTTTGAGCTAGGAGTATATCCTTTTCGTTCCATCTCTAATTTAAAACTCTCAATACGTTTAATAAAATCTTGATTGATCTTATCTTGAGCGACGAATGTCCCCCGTCCTTTGACACGATAAAATTTGTTTTCATTGACGAGTTCAGTTAGCGCTTGCCGTACGGTGGTCCGACTGATATCAAATAATTCACACAGTTCAAATTCTGTTGGAATCATGTCGCCGGGATTTAGTAATTTCTTTTTCATCATTTCAATAAGAATATTTTTGAACTGAAAGTATAATGGAATCGGAATCGATTTATCGATTGAATATTCGTTAAATAATTCTTTGGTCGTCATGGTTTTTCCCCGTTTCTAAAATAGTGTATTCAATATAATGATAGAATTACATATATTAAGATTGTATTATGTGTACTACATATTATTTTACACATATTATCAAAAAAAACAAGTATTTCATTGATATCAATTAGAAAGAATATGGTATACTAGAGTAGAAAACACATATAAATGATATTTCATTAGAAATTTCCAGGAGGTTATAGTGTGAAAAAAAGAATTGGATTATTAACAAGTGGTGGAGACTGTCCGGGCTTAAATGCGACCATTCGGGGTGTTGCAAAGGCAGCATACGGTATGATGGATTGTGAAATTATTGGAATTATGGATGGATTCAAAGGATTAATTGAAAACACATCTATTGAGATGGAACCCAAAGATTTTTCAGGAATATTAACACGCGGAGGAACCATTTTAGGAACGGCTAGAACTCCGTTTAAAAAAATGCGAAAAATAGAAGATGATGGCGTTGATAAAGTGAAACAAATGCTTGAGAATTATAAAGAGCTTGGGTTAGACTGTTTAGTCTGTTTAGGCGGTGCCGGAACACATAAAAATGCGAATCTTTTACGTGAAGAAGGATTAAACGTTATTGGATTACCCAAAACGATTGATAACGATATTTATGGAACGGATGTGACGTTTGGATTCCACAGTGCTGTTGATATTGCAACAGAAGTTATTGATCGAATTCATACAACAGCAGACTCTCATGACCGCGTTATGTTAGTCGAACTTATGGGGAATAAAGCGGGGTGGTTAACACTTCATGCAGGGGTGGCTGGTGGTGCCGATGTTGTATTGATTCCTGAGATGCCGTATGATCCGGACATTGTTATAGAAGCACTTAAAAAGCGGCAAAAAAAAGGAAAGAATTTTTCGATTATAGCTATTGCAGAAGGCGCCATGACAAAAAAAGAAGCTGAAATGGATAAGAAAGATTTTAAAGATCATCGTAAATCAATGAAATATCCAACGGTATCTTACCGCTTAGCAGAATATATTGAATCAAAAACAGATATAGAAACACGAGTGACCGTTCCGGGACATCAACAACGTGGTGGGTCTCCATCACCATATGACCGTGTACTAGCCACACAATTAGGTGCATATGCTGCTAAACTTATTAGTGAAGAGCAGTACGGCATGACCGTATCTATCGAGAATAACGATATACGTGCAACGCCCTTAGCCGAAGTCGCTGGACTGTTAAAACTTGTCCCCGAAGATCACAATCTGATTATGACGGGTAAATTAATCGGTATTAATTTTGGAGATGAGATTTAAAGCTATGAAGTTCGTCCATATTGCAGATTTACATATTGGTCAAAGCTTTCAAAGCGCTTCTTTTGGAGGTCGATTTGGCTCAATGAAGCGTCAAGCAATCAAAGAAAATTTAAGAAAGGTTATTGAATTTTGTAATGAAAAGGATATTGATTTTCTTCTCATGGCCGGCGATTGTATTGAAGCAGACTATATCCAAGTGAATGATTTGTTTGACTTAAAATATTTGTTTGAAAAACTTATCAAAACACGTATCATAATGATTGCAGGAAACCATGATCCTGCAATCATTATGCGTAGTAGGGTTAGAAGGATTCAATGGCCCAAGCATGTGTATATGGTCGATAAAGACTATGAATATATTGAGTTTTTGGATGAAAACATTGGATTTTTCTGTTCATCATGGCAAAATAAAAATGAAGTGAACTTCGACTATGAGCTTCTTGATAAAACACTAAAGGATGCAAAAGTGTCTCAAGTTATCGGAGTTATTCACGGTGATGTCTATTCAGATCATGGATATATGTGCCTAGATAAAAACCGTTTATTAAACTCAAAGTTGAATTATATCGCTTTAGGTCACATCCACAAAGCAGATCTATTCAATGGAAAAATGGCCTACCCCGGTAGCTTGGAACCACTTGATTTTAGTGAGACGGGTGACCATGGATTTATAGTCGGTTCACTTGATGCGTCGGGTATACGTATACAACATAACCAGCAAATGATACATCCAATGAAGGTACATAAGTTCGATGTATCGCCGTTTACATCGGGTATGGAGTTGCTTGATGCTATTAAGCGTGAACTCGAAGTTTTTGACGTTAATGATATGCTTCGATTGATATTAATCGGTGAGATGGATTTGACCTTAAATCTTTTAGAGGGTTTAATTCATGATGATTGGAGTTTAGTAGCAAAACCTTTTATTAGCTATTTAGAAGTGGTTGATCAAACAAGTCGAGCCCTAGATATAGACCAAATATATGAAGAACATAAAGAAGATATTATAGGGTACTTCATACAATCCCTACAGGAAAAGGGACTCAGTGACAAGGCACATCAAGAAGCGCTTGATTTAGGGGTAAAAATGTTATTGAATGAGGTGAAGTAGGAGAGACAATGAGAATAAACGAACTGGAATTAAATCACTTTGGAAAGTTTCACGACAAAAAAATTACATTTGATGCGCATGTAAATCTTGTTTATGGTTTAAATGAATCAGGAAAAACAACATTATGGTATTTTATTCTAGGGATGTTCTTCGGATTCTTTAAACCATATATTAAGACGAGGCGATATCTCGATATTCATTCTAAGTATCAACCCTGGGAATCGTCGAAGTATTGTGGAAGTATGGTATTAACTGATGAGGAAATGGGTCGAACGGTACGGATCTATCGTAATTTTCGGCAAGGCGAGGAAGAAGTTACGGTACATGACGAACAAACAGGAGAAGAGATAACCGGACTTTACGATATGCATCCTGTTTTTCGATTGCCGGATATAGCAAAAAAGCATTTAAACATATCTTATTTCGGATATATTAATATGGGCGCAATATCTCAATTAGGCCATGAAACCGATGAAAATTTAATTGTGGAACTTAAGGAAGCTGTTGTCAATGCTTTATCAAGTAAAACGCTGAATGTTTCTATGCATAAAATTCAACAACAGTTAAAAACAAAAAAAGAACACATCGGGTCAAAGAAAAAAACATCATCAGTATATGCAAAAATGCTGGACTATCTTGATGATTTATATAAACAACGACAAAAGGTTGTGGAAGAAGAAAAAAATCTGCTTGACTCTATTGCGTATCAGGAAAAACTAGATGTAGATTTAGAAAACGTTCGAGAACAATTAAGGTATATTCAGCTTTTTGAGGAGTATACAGAAAAATCCCATCAACGTGACCAATTGCATCGCATTGAAGCATTACGGGAAAAACAAAAAGCTATTAAAGACACAATTATAGACATACGTCGGAATACGGAATATGATCTTGAAGATGTTTATGGGGCAAAAGAAAAATATAAAGAAAAAGTGCTTATTGAAAATGAATTAGATGCGTTAGAACAAGAACAGCGTAGAAAACAATCGGATGAAGATCGTATACAAGGAGAAATCCAAGAATCTGAAAATCAAAGAAAAGTTTTTGAAAAGAAAAATATGCAATGGGCTAAAAGTCTTTTGAGAGCCTTCGCCGGATTAACAATCTTTGCTTTCTTTTTAGTAATGAGTCAACAACAATGGGGGATAACCGCTGCTTTGGGAGGCCTATTGGCTTTTGAATGTTTGATTGGTATGTTTTGGCATAGGCGTAAAAAACAACATCAGCAAGAATGGATGCGCATTGAAGAAAAAAATCAATGGCTCTATGAAGAACTTACGGATAATCAAGAAGCAATTACTCAAATCATTGCATTGAAACGTCAAAAGCATCAACACGTCGTTGATCTGAACGAATATTTAATGCCAATTATGGGACCTCTAGAAATTGAAGGAATCAATGATTTTGAGGAACGAATAGATGAGTTTCAAAACATAAAAAACTATCAAGTGGATTTAATACGAATAGAAGAACAAGAAAAAGGCCTACTTCATAATCAAAGTTTTTCTGAAATTCAACATCAAGTAAACAGCTATGACTTTGAAACGGTGGAAAAATATATACAAGGGTTAAGTCAAGAGCAGTTAAGTGCTCTGAATAATGAAAAAAATCTTGTGTTAGAACAAGAGCAGCAATTAACTTATGAGCATATTAAAGTGACGACGCAACTTAAAGAAAGCAGAAAGAAGTATCAAAGCCTTGCGGATCTTGATGAAGAGATTCAAGCTTCGGAACAAAAAATGCAGGACTATAATCATCAGTTAAGTGTATACCAGATTATTGATGATACTCTTGAAGAAATTACTCGAGAACTTAAGTATGAATTTTCCCCTTCCATGAATAATACGCTTTCTCAGTTGCTTGCAAAAATCACATCAGGAAAGTACAATCAAGTTAAGATAACACCGGATATGGAAATTCTTTTTAAAGACCCTCTAACCCATAAAATGCAAGATGTTTCAAATTTGAGTCGAGGAACAATAGACCTGTTCTATATTATTTTCCGCTATACCATTGCAAAATGGAGTCATCAGGGGCAGTCGATACCCTTTGTTTTAGATGAAGTCTTTGCCTATTTTGATGACCAACGCTTGGCTCAAAGTATGGATGTGCTATTGGACTTTAAGGAACAGGTTATCTTATTCACATGTCAAGAACGCGAAAAACAATTGGCCGAGGAAAAGCAAATCAAAATAATAACACTATAATTAATCATTGTTTCTATTTTGAACTTGCATTCCTTTCAGAAATATTGTATAATGCATTAGCACATGTAAATGCAGGCATGGCTCAATTGGATAGAGCATCTGACTTCGGATCAGAGGGTTGTGGGTTCAAGTCCTACTGCCTGCGTTAATGAAAAAGACCAGTAAAAACGACTGAAATCGTTAATATTCGTCTTTTTTTGTTGCTTTTTGATGCTATAAACCTATGTTTTATTATTGATAGATGATTTATTTAAACAAA
>CAZVKG010000033.1:0-33173 GCA_964627665.1 uncultured Eubacteriales bacterium
AATGACTTGTATAATCCAGTGAAATTCGGGTTATGACACAATCTGGCAAGCTACCCATGGATTATTGTGGCAGAAAATTCCCGCATTTTCTTTGTATCCCGGTGGATACGAAGAAATTTCTCCCAGTTCAAGATGATAGGATGTATATGCCGGTTGATTAAGCACCATTCCGTATTTCGTATCTAAATACTTCCATGCTGAATCCAAGGCCTTCTCAGCTTGTCCTGTTTCAATACCAATTTGGCCCATGACGCACATTCCTTGAGGTTCAATAAAAATCTTACCTTCTTCACATGTATCTGACCCTACTTTATTTCCTTGTGCATCATACGCTCTGAGGAACCAGTCACCGTCATATCCATGCTCAAGTACCTTTTCTTTCATCTTTTGGATTTCAGATTCTGCACGTTCTGCCTCTGCTTGATCACCTGTACGTCGACACAACTCTACATATTCCGGCCCGATAAAGGCAAACATACCTGCAATGAATACAGACTCTGCCGTCAAACCATCCGTTCCGTTATTTGCTGTCTGGAAGGACTCTCCAGGCGTTGTTGAATAACAGTTTAAGTTAAGGCAATCATTCCAATCCGCTCTTCCGATGAGCGGTAAACCATGAGGTCCTACATTATTAATAACATGATTAAACGAACGTTTCATATGTTCCATCATAGAAGCCGCTAGTGCATCATCGTTTTCGAAAGGCACCGTTTCATCTAAGATACTCATGTCCCCGGTCTCTTTAATATAAGTAGCAACAGATAAAATCATCCACAAAGGATCGTCATTAAATCCACTCCCTAAATCATGATTTCCTTTTTTAGTTAAAGGTTGATATTGGTGATACGCACCGCCGTCTCTTATCTGTGTTGCTGCTAAATCAATCAAACGCTCTTTGGCGCGTTCCGGAAGTTGATGAACAAATCCTAAAATATCCTGATTCGAGTCCCTAAATCCCATTCCTCGTCCGACACCGGATTCGAAGTATGAAGCGCTTCGGGATAAATTAAATGTAATCATACACTGATATGCGTTCCAAATATTCACCATGCGATTTACTTTTTCGTCTTCTGTATCCACAAGATATGCCGATAGTAATTCTGTCCATTTATCATTCAATTTTTTCAATGCCGCATTCACTTGTTCAGATGTCTTAAATCGATCTTTCATTGCATAAGCTTTGGACTTGTTGATGACTCCCGGGCTTTCCCATTTTTCCTCTTTGTTTTCAATATAGCCTAACACGAAAATATAGGATACGCTTTGACCAGCCTCAATCGTTGCCTGTAAATGATGCGACGCAATCGGAGACCACCCGCTAGCCATACTATTTTTTGATTGGTTGGCACAAACCACATCGGGACAGCTAACGTCCGAATACAAACCAATAAATTGTTCCCGATCCGTGTCAAATCCCTGAATCGATTTGTTGACTGAATAAAATGAGAAATGGTCTCGACGTTCGCGATATTCTGTCTTGTGGAAAATAGTACTATCAACCACTTCAACTTCCCCAGTGCTAAAGTTACGTTGGAAATTTGTCATATCATCGAGTGCATCCCATAAAGCAAATTCAATATAGGAGTATAGATCAATGTTTTTCGTGTCTGAACTTTCATTAGTCAGTAGGACTTCATGAACTTCACAAGACTCTCCTAGGGGTACAAAGGATGTTTGCTGTACTTTTAGGTTATTCTTACTGGATGTAATCACACTATATCCTAAACCATGCCGACATTCGTAAGAATCAAGTTCTGTCTTAACCGGCTTAAAACCAGGAGACCACGTGACATCATTGTCTATAATATAAAAATACCGTCCTTCATTATCTACAGGTACATTGTTGTAACGATAGCGTGTAATTCGGCGTAAACGCGCGTCCATAAAGAACGAATAACCACCTGAAGTGTTTGAAAAAAGGGAGAAGAAATCATCCATCCCAAAATAATTAATCCACGGATATGGCGTTAGTGGATTTGTAATAACGTACTCTCTGTTTGCATCATCAAAAAAACCGTATTTCATCGTATTCCTCCTAAAGTTAATTAATTTTTCTTACCGATCCACGTTTGATTAGCTCGACATCATACTCAAATATGTTCTTTGCATTCATCTTCTTGTTATCGATAAGGTGTTGATGAATAATTTCAACTGACTTTTTTGACATGGCAAAAAAATCAGGACTTAATGTTGTTAATTTGGGCTGCATTAATTCACCGGTTTGGGTATTATCAAATCCGATAAAACTTACCTCTTCAGGAACTCGTATCTTATGCTCACCCAAGCACTCTATCGCCGCTATGGCCATATAATCATTCGCGCATATATACGCTGTTGGCAAAGTCCCTTTTTGAATTGCTTTTTCCATTTCTTTACGTGCTTTTTCTTGATTAAAGTCGCCTTCAAGTATATAGTCTTTACAAAAGGTTAATCCATTATCTTGGATTGCCGCCAAATATCCATCGTATCGAGTGAACGCTGATAATGTTTTTTCTAAGCCTTTAATAAATCCGATTTTTTCGTGTCCATTTTCTATCAAATAATTTACCGCTTTGTAGACTGCTTGATAATCTTTTGAATTAATCACTGATACTAAGCCTTGTTCCATAAAATGCGTCGGTACAAGATCCGGGTCAATATCGACCATAACCATATGTTGACAAATACTTTCATCACGAATATATTTTAAACTGTCTTTTCGCGTTCCGATAAGAATACCACCGTCAACACGCTGCTCACAAAAAGCTTTATCAATTTTTTCATATTCCTCATTACAGGTAATTGTTTGAACTAATACATAATACCCTTTGCTATTGGCAATATCTATAATTGCATCTAAATATGTTGTGAAGAAGTCATTATGGTAAAGGCGTCGTTGACTTTCAGGCGCTTCATCGATAACAAAAAATACGCCAATTGTTTCGCTTCGCTTTCCGGCAAGCGTACGAGCGTAAGCATTGGGACGATACTTATATTCTTCAATAGCTTCTAACACTTTTTTACGTGTATCCTCCGAAACATTGGGATAATCATTAATCACCCGCGATACGGTACTTCTTGATACGCCAACTATTTTTGCGATTTCTTCACTTTTTATCATCCTATTCTCCTTATCAAAAGCCAATAAAATCAACTATGAACACGCGTTTATTATAAATCAAAAAAGCAAAGAAGTCAATGCCTTCCTTGCTTTTTTATGATTACACTTCCAACTTAATTCAAGCTACTGAGAAAGCGAGTAATACCTTCCATCCCTCGGTCATCTAATTTATAGACTCCCGCACATTCAAGTACCTTTTCAAACTTTTTCCCCACTTCTTCCCGAACAAGACTATGGGCTCTTTCTGCTTCACACTGAATCCCATAGTCCTTTATCATTTCCTTAATCCACGGCTTATGATGTTCCATCGTTTCAGGCAGTGCATCAAATATACTTTCTCCTGTTAACACCTTTTCAACGTCAACAAGTTCTTCCTTTAGTCTTGCAGGCAATACAGCTAGCCCCATTACTTCAATCAATCCAATATTTTCTTTCTTAATATGGTGCAAATGGCTATGAGGATGAAAAATACCTAGGGGATGCTCATCACTTGTTCGATTATTTCTAAGCACTAGATCAAGTTCATATTCTCCTGCTCCATTCATTCGCCCTATCGGTGTAATGGTATTATGGGGAATCTTTTCTCCTTCTTGATCTGAATAGGCAAAGATCTCACATGTTTCATCCGTATATTCCCTCCACGCCTTAAGAATCTTATCAGCTAAATCAACAATTGCTGTTGCATCTTTGGACGCAAGTCGTAATACGGATAATGGCCACTTCACCACACCAACCATCACATTTGGTGCACTGTCTATGGTGAAGTTTTTGATAACCGGAGCCACTTCCATTGGAAACGTATGATGGCCTCCTTGATAATGATCATGACTCAAAATCGATCCGCCCACAATTGGTAAATCTGCGTTGGATCCAATAAAATAATGGGGCATTGTATCTAAAAACTCAATGATACCTGTGAATGTTTTTCTAGTAATATGCATCGGGTCATGCATACCTTTAAAAATAATTGAATGTTCTTGATAGTAGACATATGGCGAATATTGGAAATACCAATCTTCTCCGTTTAATGTTAAAGGCAACACTCGATGATTTCCTCGTCCCGGGTGATTCAAATGCCCTTCATATCCTACGTTCTCAACACATAGCAAGCACTGGGGATAATTGACTTGTGGCATCAGTTTCGCCTTTGCAATTTCTTTAGGATCTTTTTCCGGCTTCGAAAGATTAATAGTTATCTCCAAATCACCCACCGGTGTCGGCGCTGTCCAATATTCATTTTTTTGAATACGGTCCATACGTATGTAATTGGAGTCTTGGCTTAGTTGATAGTAGTCATCCGTCGCCGCCTCAATTGATTTTTCAGATACAATACGTTGAAATCGATCATACAATTCCTTTGGTCTTGGCATGACCAATCCCATGATTTTTGCATCAAACAAATCACGCTCAGTTACTGTATTTCCTATTAATCCTTTTGCAACTGCATCGTCTAATAAGGGATCCAATACATTTAAGGGTGAATGTGCAGCTTCTTGCTTCCAAATAGCTTCTTTTGTTACTGCATCCACTGGTTTTTTCAGATTAAAAAGGGCTATGAGCTGGTTACGTACCAAAGGTTCATCTAACTTCGTCATCATTTGACGATTAACAGCAAAATGAATCAAGGCTTCAATATGTTTTCCAATGCGTCCTTCCAAATCAAACGTCTGATCGGCCACATCACTTTCATAACCTGTGGGATGTCCTTGATGCCATTTCCAGGCACTGGAGATAATAATCTTTATATCTTCATATTGAGGTTTCCATCCTAACTCTTGACGCGCTTTTTCTGACGATGCGATTAATGTCGCCGGATCTCCCGGACGTCGGTCTGCTATTTTTGCAGGAATGGGATGTTGTGTAACTTCTCTTGCCATCTCAATGATTTCTTTTACCGAGAATCCATTGCCACTACCTAAATTATAGGTTCCACTATGACCACCTGCTTGAATCTTTTGCATAGCTAGTATATGGGCTTGTGCCAAATCCATAACATGAATATAATCTCTGACACACGTCCCATCCGGCGTGTCGTAGTCATCGCCAAACATCATGATTGATTCTCGCTGTCCAAGGGCCACTTGTAATACAATGGGAATCAAATGACTCTCCGGTTGATGGTCTTCGCCAATCAATCCACTTTCATGTGCTCCTGCCGCATTAAAATAGCGCAAGACGGTATATTTCATTCCGTATGCCGCCTCGGACCACTTCAACATTTTTTCGACAGATAGCTTAGTTTCACCATATGGATTAGTAGGTTGTGTACGATCGTCTTCAAAAATCGGAATGGATTCAGGTTCTCCATAGGTTGCTGCTGTTGAAGAAAAGACAATATGCTTAATTTGAAATTCTTGCATCACTTCAAGGAGCGATAAGGTTCCATAGACGTTGTTATTATAATATTTTAAGGGCTCAGTAACACTTTCACCCACAAGGGAATCTGCTGCAAAATCGATAACCCCTTCAATCGTGTTCTCAAGAAAAACACGGCGAAGCGCTTCTTTATCACGAAGGTCGCCTTGATAAAAAGGAATATCTTCTGCAACTGCTTGTCGATGTCCTTTATACAAGTTATCGTAAACAACCACCTCAATATTTTGTTCTGTTAAAGCCCTTACCGTGTGACTTCCAATGTATCCTGCTCCACCACAAACTAAAATCGCCATACTAAACTCCTTTCACTTCATATGCCCCTTGACCTACGTTTGCCACATAGAACTCAGGTTCCAAATTAGTTCGCTTCTGATAGTTTTCTCCAACATTTTTGATGAATGTATCCACCTGTTCGTCTTCAACGAGAGACACTGTACAACCACCAAAACCTGCTCCCGTCATTCGAGAACCTAAGACACCGGATATTTTCTTTGCTTCTTCAACCATGATATCTAATTCTTTACCTGTGACTTCATATAAGTCACGTAAAGAATCATGGGACGCATACAACAAGTTACCAACAGTCTCTAGGTCACCTTTTTTCAAGGCATCAACACATTTAAGGACTCTTTGGTTTTCATAAACTGCATGTTGTGCTCGGTTTCGCGCAATCGGATTATTAATGTGTTCTGCATGTTGGTCAAAGGTTGCCTCATCCATATCACATAGATAGTCAATTTTAAGAACGTCTTGTAAATCGTGAAGCGCTTCTTCACATTCGCTACGGCGTTCATTATATTTAGAGTCCGCTAAGCCACGGCGCATTTTCGTATTTGCTATGACAATTTTTACACCGTCGAGTTTAAATGGAACATATTGATACTCTAACGTATTACAATCCAGTAAAATGGCATGATCTTCTTTCCCCATTCCAACAGCAAACTGGTCCATAATGCCACAATTCACACCCACAAATTCGTTTTCTGCCTTTTGGCTCAGTTGAACCAATTGAATCGGAGCTATATCACCACCAGCTAGAACATTAATCAATGTTGCCGTTAAGACTTCAAGAGAGGCTGATGAGCTGAGTCCTGAACCATTAGGAATATCTCCATAATATAGAACATCAAATCCCGGAACCTTGGGGCCGATTTCTTCATACATTTTTATAACACCTTTAGGATAGTTGACCCAATCATGAGCTTCATCATAAACAATATTATCTAAATCCACCGTCACTTCTAAATCAAAGTTCATCGTTGCAAATCTTGCCTTTCGATCATTACGTTTTCTAACAACGGCATAAGTTCCAAAATCAAGTGCACATGGAAAAACAAAACCACCATTATAATCAATGTGTTCTCCAATAATATTTACACGTCCCGGTGTAAAAAAGGCACGAATGTCACTCCCTTCTCCGTATCGCTTTAAAAATTCATTTTTTACATTTTCCATCATCTGCTTTTGCATTTTTTCTTCTCCTTTACGTTTGTCTAACGATTAAATTCGTCGCTACCATAATTTTAGTACATGGTGAAACCTTTTTTTGATCTTTGTTTTCAATAAGTTGAATCATTTGCCTAGCAGCTGTGCTGCCTAACTGGCTCATATGATGATCGACCGTTGTAAGCGCCGGATCTGTTATTTGACTGACGATAGTATTGTCAAATCCAACAATCGATAATTGATGCGGTATCTGTATCCCCTGTATTCGAGCAGCATTTAAAACGCCTACCGCCATAAAGTCATTACAACATAAAATAGCATCTATATCTTTTGACTTCTCTCGATTGACAAAAAAGGATTTTGCACATTCTTTTGCCTGATTCACCGTCTCAAGACCATTTCCCTCTTCAATCAACAAAATCACCGGTTCTGTCTGATATTCATCCATACAAAATTTTTCATAGATGGCTTCTTTTATATCATAGGAGTGGCTTTTTTCTCCACGCATGAGCGCAATCCTTTTTGCCCCCTGTCGTTTTAAGTGTCTTAACGCCTCGCCGGTTCCAGTATAGTCATCGTTAAGGACAAAATGACATTGTATGCCTTCGTGATACCCATTGATAATGACTAATGGAATGCGATTCGATATGCCCTCATAATATCCATTCTTAATATTTTCATTCCGAGGATCGATAACAATAATTCCATCAACACTCCGGTTTAATAATGAATCAACCATTTCTCGTTCATTTTCGGGATGGCCCTTGGTATTGCACAAAAAACTTCGATAATCTTGGTCTCCCATAAAATTATCAATGCCTTTGATTACTTCCGAAAAGAAAAGGTTTTCTATACTGGGCGTTAAAACACCAATCGTTTGCGTCTTATCTTGTATTAAGCTTCGTGCCAGAAGATTTGGCCTAAACCCAAGCTCTTCAATTGCTTTATTGACCTGCTTGGTCGTTTTCTCACTTACCGGATAGTTTTTATTAATTACACGTGATACTGTTGTTATTGAAACACCTGCCAGCTTAGCTACATCTGTTATTGTTGACCTTTTGTTTTCCACGAACTCACCACCAATCATATAGAAAAGGTTTTCTATATCCATTATAAAACCCTTTTACATATAAAACAAGATAGAAAATAATTTTCTTTTCAAGAAAAACCTCTTGTTTTCTTAAATATCATGCTATACTATAGTGTATAAATCATGATTATTTAGGAGGTTTTATGGCCAAAATCATTCTAACTGGTGGCGGAACCGCAGGACATGTCATTCCACATTTTGCACTACTACCGTACTTTAAAAACGATCACATCGAACTCTTATATATTGGTTCTAAAAACGGCATCGAAAAAGAACTTGTTCGTGAAAAGTCAATTCCTTATATTGGAATATTTAGCGGCAAGTTACGCCGTTATTTTGACATTAAGAATTTCACTGACCCTTTTAGAATCATTGCCGGTTTTTTTCAAGCACTATTTTACTTAATAAGAAACCGACCGGATTTAGTCTTTAGCAAAGGAGGATTTGTTAGCGTTCCGGTTGTTGCTGCTGCTTGGCTACTTAGGATTCCTGTTATCGCACACGAATCAGACTTAACCCCCGGACTAGCCAATAAATTAGCAGCCCCTTTCACCAAAAAAATATTAACCACATTTGAAGAAACTTTAAACTATCTTCCTAAGAGTAAAGGAATTTTTACCGGGTCTCCCGTTCGCCAATCGCTCAAAAACGGTAATAAAGCTATAGGTTATGACCTAACAGGTTTTAATAACAGTAAACCAATTATTATGGTCATGGGCGGAAGCTTAGGTGCGCAAAAGATTAATCGGGTTCTACGAGAAGCATTACCCCTAATCCTAGATAAATATCAAATTATCCATTTGTGCGGTTCCGGGAATCTTGACAAAAGCTTAACCGATAAAATCGGCTACGTTCAATATGAATATGTCAATCAAGAACTTCCCCATTTATTTTCCATAACGGATTTCATGGTATCTCGCGCCGGCTCTAATGCAATTAACGAATTTACCTATTTACAATTACCCAGTCTATTGATTCCACTATCCAAAAGTGCAAGTCGTGGTGATCAGATATTAAATGCCAATGTTTTTGAATCAAAAGGGTATGCACAAGTACTTCTTGAAGAAAACTTAACGGTTACGTTTTTCGTCGAAAGTATCGATACTCTATATAAGCAGCTGAATAATTATATAGAGCGTTTGTCTTCATGCACAGAATCGACAGGTACTCAAAATGTATACCATGAAATTATCTCCATTTTACGTAAAGAGGTGTAATTATGTTGGAACTGACTAAAATATCAAAAATTATGATATTTCTCGGAATACTTTCTATTCTCATTTCTGTTTTCGTGAATTATTACTTTTTTAATCATGAGCAACAGTTAATGGCAAAAACAACAGAAATTGTTGAACATATTAATAATGAGAGCATTCAAATTGACCTCTCACTACGTGTTTTAAATAATATAATTCAACAACTTCCGGAGTCTTCAACAGCCTCGGATTTACCAGAGGCATTATCGGATCCATATTTTAAAAACAGAGATTATCTAGAGGAGCAATTGATTTACATAAAAGAAAATCTTGAAGAATTTGAAAGATTAATTGATCAATCAAATTTGCATATTTTTAGAAGTTACACAGAAAATAACCAGCGCTTACATGCATATGCAGAAGATATTGCAACCTCTGCAAATTGGTTGCAAAAATATTCTCAACAGGCCTTAACTTCCCAACAATACAAATCAAATTCAACTGCGCAGATGGAATACAATGTTTTACGCGAAAATATCAGCGCATTATCACAACTGCAAAAAAACGTCTATAATCAAGCGATTAATTATGCCAGGCTTATGGTTAATAGTGTCTTTGCCATCTTAGTATTTTTTGTCCTTTTTTTAAGTGTTATTATTCTAAAACTATTAAATAAAAATATACGTTATCTCACTGAGAGCATACAGCTTGTTGAACGTAATGACTTTGATTCTAATAAGCTACCGAGTTATTCTCCCTTGTTTGCTGAAGATGCCCATGTCATTCGCTTAGTCACTAAAATCATGGATGAAAATGCAATCTCAAACAATATTAAGAATATTGTTATCAATACCTACGATATGGACGATATGCTGCATGAACTTTTTAAAATATTTAATCAATTTCTCAATATTGATCGAATTGGCGTTTGTTTTTATGATTCAATAAACAACACACTAATCGCGGAAAGTGGTGTGTCAAAATATTCCAACATCTTGCTAGGTCCCGGATTCTCCATTCATGTTGAAGAGAGTAGCTTACTGTCAATCATAAAAACAAAGAAAGGACGTATTAATAACGATTTAGAAATTGCATATAAACAAAAACCACATAGCAAGCCTCTTGAACTCATAACCCGTGAAGGAATCCAATCCAATATGAGTATTCCTCTTTTGATTAATAATGAAGTTTTCGGAATTTTGTTTTTTAGTTCTACATACAAAAACCACTTTACCAAAGACCATCTGCGTCATGTGACAAAAATTGTGAATGAAATTTCCGGATTTTTCAACCGTGCCTACTTACTTAAAATGGTGTTTAGTCGCTTCACCTACAGTTTTTCTTCCCTTGTTAATGAACGGGATTATGAGACCGGTGGTCATTTAGACCGAATGACCAGATATTCAGAACTTCTTGCAGAAAAATTGCGCCAAAAGGCCTTGCCTACCCACGAAGTTCATCGCCATTTGATTTTAGACATTCAACGTTATGCCGCATTACACGATATCGGAAAAGTAGCAATTCCTGATCACATCCTGAAAAAACCCGGTAAGTTTGAGGAACATGAATGGGATATTATGAAGACCCATGTTAATGTTGGTCAAAATATATTCAGTGAGTTGCGTCATGAACTCAAGATGTTTAATAAAGACTTTTTCAAAGTTGCAGAAAACATTATTGCTTATCACCACGAACGTTGGGATGGTAAAGGTTACCCTTACGGACTTAAAGATTATGACATTCCTTTGGAAGCTAGGATTGTTGCACTAGGTGATGTGTTTGATGCCCTAACATCAAAAAGAGTATATAAAAAAGCCTTCACCATAGATGAGGCTCTTTCAATTATCCAAGAGTCTAAAGGTACCCATTTTGATCCTGTACTCGTGGATATATTACTCGAAAATCTGGATTCGGTTTTAGCGATTTATAAAACACAAGACACCGCTATATCTGCTTCGAAATAGCTTGGCCAATCGTTTCTAAATCATCATCGCTAAGTTCTTGTATTGGCCAAGAGATATTAATATGATCCTGCTCAAATCTTGGAATTAAATGCAAGTGAAAATGATGGACTGTTTGCCCTGCAACCTCACCATTATTCTGAAGAACATTTAAGCCCTCACAATCAAGTACTTCACGCATTGCCTTAGCGACAATTGTTGCTAGGGCAAAAATTTTACCTGCTGTTTCTGCATCTAGTTCATATATATCTTCAATGTGTTCCTTAGGCAAGATGAGTACATGTCCTTTTGCGGCCGGAAATTTATCTAATATAACTCTAAACTCTAAATTTTCAAATAATGTTACTGATTCCATAATGCCATGTGCAATATTACAAAATATACAACCTTGTTTCATAATGTTCCCCTTTCTTTTGGAAAGCACTGTTTACGTATTTCTATTAAAACCATTATACCATTATTGCAATGCTAGTTACAACGAAAATAGTCCTTCAAATTTATAGAGAAGTGTAAAATCCCCTTTTGCTTTTATTTCACCTGTCATAAAAGCTCGTTGCATTGTTAGCTTTCCATCCATGATACGCCTCAGATTGGTTTTCCTTCCCATAATAATCACATTACTTTCACCGATTTGACCATAATAAGCTCGAATATTTTGATTGTTTAGTTCGAGCACCGTATTCTCACGGGGATCATCTTCGACAACAATTTGAATTTTTGCTAAAATATTGCCTTTATTGATATAGCTTTCTTTAAACCTTTCAGGCCAAGGCTTCTCACCTTTTATCGTTTCCGCAGATAATTTTTGCTTAAACAGACTTCCTAATTGGTGTATATCTTCTTGTTGTTTTTCAATATACGAATCATAATTTTCAATGATTCCTTTGTCGGCCGTTCTTTTTTCTTCTCCAATCGTCTCTGATAAATTCTGCTGTTCATCCTTGGTATCCGCTACCGGTATTTCAACAAAGACTTTCTCAATTTTACCACTGCGTGGTAATAATCCTTTTTTTTGTTGAATAAGACGGAAAAATGATTCAGCTTTCTTATCGATACCAAATAACCACTCAAAATTTGTTTCTAAGGCTGCCGCTGATTCAATTGAGGCCAAAAGATTTATGCCTTCAACACCGCCCAGATATTCCCAGGATTTTAATAAATGGGTGTAGGCTTCAAACTCATACGCTTTCCGAGATATAACCATCCCAAATAAAGGCGTGTTTGCAAAAACAGTCTTTTCTCCTCTGTAGAAACATTGGTCTAAAAACTCTTGCATGCGATATCCAATGCCATACCATTCTACATTAATAGCAAGAACAACTCCAATGGATTTGCTCATATATTCTAAAATTGTTTCCATTGAAGCTTTTGATTTATACAAATCAATGCGATGCATGGTCACACCAAGTTCTGTCAGCACATGGCTGATTCGCTCTAGTGCGACTAAAACCGGATCATCAACATAACCTTCTCCACCATAAATCATGGTAATGCATTTTTCATTACCTAGACTTTCTTCACTCTTTTTACCTAATTGAATCTTCTGAAACATTCTTTTTTTGAGTACATCTACTTTTTCTTCCACTACCTCTTCATTATTGATTTTTTTTTCTTTACTTTTATTGGTGTTTAAAAATTGCATAATTCGCTCAGTTTCTCGTAGGATGACAATTTCTAGTTCTGCATTAAACTGCTTCTGTGATGGATGCAATAAGGGCAATACTTTATAACTTTTACCCTGTATGCTCATAACGAATAATTGATCTTCTTCAGGTTTTACAAGTAAGGAATCATCTCCCGTTACTTGTTGTAAGGTTTTGTTCCCTAGTGTAATAATCAGTTTTGGATTAATCAATGCAATTTCTTTTTTTAAGTAGGGCATAAATATTGAATATTCTTCTTTTCTTGCTGCCCTTGAAACAAGTCGACCATCCTTGTTGGTTCGACATGGTCGGTACTTCAATAAATGTGTAGTATATACTTGCTCATATGAATAACCAATGGCCTTTAAGAGAGGTTCAATTTTTTTACGTTCATAATCCAATAAATTTTTATGCTGACTTTCTTCTTTTGCACTTGTAAATTCAGCAATAACCATAATATCTCCATCGGTATTACCTTCTCCCAAAAGCAACTCCTGCATTTCATTTGTTTTTTCACGTAGTTCTGTAGCGCATGAATTATACATTTCGCGAATCTTATCTTGCTTCATCTTCTGTGCCTCCTATTTCTTTCAGTCTTAATCGCACAATGGGTATGCTTATGGCAACTCCACCAACAAAACCTCCCACATGTGCGAACAGATCCACATTAGGGCTAACTACACTATACACGATTCCATATATAAAAAACAACCAAATAATGTAGTCATTTATTCCATCCATCGATTTATTCATGGCTTTTGAAAGGACAAGAGCACCTCCAATGAGTCCATAAATCGCCCCACTCGCTCCCGCGGCAATCACTTCCGTTTGTGTGAACAAGTGATACCCAAAACTTAAGATACTTCCAAAAACACCGGCCCCTAGATAAATCATTGCAAAATGTCGCGCTGAAATATATTTTTCTAATCGAGAACCGAATATATAAAGACCAAAAAGGTTGAAGAGTAAATGCATCCCTCCAATGTGTAAAAACATGGCACTGACAAAACGCCAATACTGTTGTGTTCTAATTATATACTCCACATGAATGGCTCCAAAACGCATCAAGGTATTTGCATCCGTCGAACTTCCATTCATTTCCATCAACATCCATACGATAACATTTATCAATCCGATAACCAGGGTGATATGCTGCGCTTGGGTTTGCTTTTCTATTGCATAGTAGGTCTGCTTTTTGTTTTTTAATAATTCTCTAATCGGTTTTTCAATGCCCATCACTGAATTTAACTGTTGATCCGGAACATCTAGCTCTCGTGCGTCTGAAGAAACAAACCAAGTCACTTCGATTGTCTTCGCTTCAATGTTTGGCCTTTTATTAAAATAATCATATAAACTACGATTCCAATCACCGACAAATATAGTTAACATGATGACACGGTCAGTGTTATATTGACTAAACTGATGCGAAAGATTATCCATGTAGAATTCATACCTTTGAATATCAAAGGTATGCTTTTTGGGAAGATGAACTAGATTAATAATATAATAACTGCTTTTTTGATAAAGGGTATATAAGGCAATCTGTTCATTATCTGCGTCAATCTTTTTATAATTCTTTGCCTCAAAGTAACTTTTGAGTAACACATAATCATTTAAAAACTCTTCTGACATATTATCCTCTGACATATGCGCCTCCTATAGTATCGTATTCAAATCTATAGTTCTATTCTAAAGGAGTTCATTCATAAGTCAATAGGCAAATCCATCTTCATGATACCTGAAGGGACTATTTTATAAGATTCCAGACCCTCCAAGTAAGTATATCCCTTTGGATCGTAAAAGACAATGACACCCACATCATCAAAAATAAGCTCCGAAGAACTTCCTTCAAATTCCGGTAATTGAAAGCGTACGTTTTGCTCCTGATGATATTCCTCTTGATAGGCATTTAGAGCCAATTCTATGCTTTGTGTGATTTTTGAATTTCTTTGATCCTGAGAAACACTACGCCTTTCATAGCTACCTGTTTCATAAGAGAAAACGATTATTTCCTCTGATAAGGTGTAGTATTCACAGTCGTTCGCATTACGTACCGTATAAAAGGTTTTTTGGCTGAGTTCATCTTCTTGAGGATTGTATAGCACAATCCCATCGTACTCAACAAATGCTATCAATGGAAAATCTTCAAGAGAAAATCTGAACCCTCTGAATTTTAGACTATCAAAAAAATTCCGTATAACCTCACGATAGGGTATTTGGATATTATATGCTTGATGACTATCATAGGCATATGTTGAGTATGTTTTTAATGCAAATCCCGCATCGTAACTTGCTTCATCAATGGACTGTTCTATCCAAGCCCTTTGGCGTTCTTTATATTTATACTGTGTATTTTGAATGGTGCTTTGCATAAAGAAGGGTAGCATAATGATTATACCGATGATACTGTACTTAACCATTCCCATATCGAACAATTCCTCCACTTACAATATAGATCTCCGAATTTTTCATCCCGCCTATACCGAGTATGTTACGAAAACTTTGGCCCTTCGTTCTTGATGTATTTCGAATACGAACATAAAAGAAATCTCCTGAATTTAATCGATACGCTCCTTGCGTCTCGACCCATTCAAAAATTCGATCCGTATATACACCATCATAATACACTTCCATGAACCCTTCATCTTCTGAAAATCGTTTTTGTTGATGCTCTAATTCAATTTCATAGGTCAATCCCGATGCTTGTAGCACTTGATTTAATTCATCCAACATCTGACGGTTCACTTTACCGGATTCTCTGATTTTTTGGCTGAATTCATTTGCCTCCGTCATAATCAAGTTATACACGATATCGTCTTGTCTTTGATAACTATATACTGTGGGAACGACAAAAATCAGTACGACTCCAAGTATAATTCCAAAAATTTTCCACAAACTGTCTTCTATCATTTAATTAACTTCCCTTCACTTCTTGGATTTCAAGTATACTATTCTCTTGTAATCCATCATTTTCTGTGGATATTTTCAAAAAATACTTTTTTTGCTTATCCATTCTATTCATCAACTGCTCTATGTTTTCTTCAGATAATACGCCTTTAAATTCGTATTCCTCCATACGAATTTGTACGTCTTTGCCAAAACAATAGTAACCACCAATCTCAGCAAATAGCTGTTCATAACTTATATCATTGCTACTCGCATTATCCCATTCTTCACCGACCAACCATGAATTACCTTGTGATTGAATTTCTTCTACAGATTGATAGTACCTATTATATTGCGAATGATGGTTAAAAAAACTAAACAATCCCATAAGCATAATCATAAAACCGGCGACGATATATAGCATCTTAAATATATTATATGTCATTACTCTTGCGTGGCCACAATGCCTTTAACTACATCATTCGCATCATAAATAAGCTGGGTCATAAAACTGCCTTGAGGATTAATATACACAGATGAGTCAATGTTTTGGGACTGTTGCAAATCTTGGTCCATTTCTGCCCTTGATTTCTCAGACAAGGAACCACTGATAACATTTGACGAAATATTTCCACTACTAATATACTGTGTTGATGACGGATAATTCGTGTTTACTTCGATAATAAAAGAACCACTATTTTGCTTATATTGTTTAATCGCATTTAAAACATCTCCACCCGTGACCACCATATTGTCAAATTTTTCATATTGTATACTTGCAAGTTGTTCTGACATTGTATCAAGTTGCTCCCCTGAAGCTTCTGCCAAATTTTTGCCTTTATTAAACAGAAAAAGTCCTGTACTTACGATTGCGATGAACATCATTATAATTTTCCAAATGGTGTATTGATGATTTGCGATTATCTTCGACTTTTTCAGGTTATTTAAAGGCTTTTCCTGCATGGCTTAAATGGTATTTTTGTGATTTTATGTTATTTATTTTTTATTTTTGATAATCTGTCGCCGTCGGCAAAATGTTGGCAAACGGTCAAATATAGCCTTGTTTTAAATATTTTGCCTACGGAATCTATTACTTTCGGCTTAACGTATTTACTTTATATTTCTTTCGCTTTTACGTAATTTATTGTTGACAAATTCGCATATGCGTAGTATAATATGTATATAGTAAAGAACAGCAAATACAGGAGGTAACAAGATGACAAGAGAAGAATACGCAAAGCAAATTAATTGGAATGGAACAGCATCAAGAATAATCGAAGTAAATGAACTACCTGTTTATTTAGTAGGCGAAAAAATAAAACCTGGTCTTTGTTGGACGGATGGCGGAGAATTTAAAATTGAAACTAACGGAGAATACCAAATACTTTTTATAATCAAAGATGATGTTGATGGACACGCAGTAGATTATGATGACGAAGATGAATGTGAGGACTTAGGATGCGAAGATTGTTATTATGAAAAAGAAATATTAATTGATCAAGAATTTATAATTTCGAAAATATATGACTACGACGAAGAAACAGGAAATATGGAAATACATTTAATAAAATAATATTCAGCTGTCCTATCGGCGTTACGGGGAGAAGGAGTTAATTATGTTATATACAATCAAGCGAAAAAACGATAACTTTTCAATAACCGGTAATTTTCAAGAAATTAAAAAATACTTTGATATGGATGAACCTGAGATTGAAGACTTCTTGGATGAAGATAAGTTTGAAGATCAATACGCTCTATACGAAGAGTTTCAAGAAGAAGTTGACTATATGGAAAACCTATTAGATGTTGTTAACAAAAGAGATGATGCTGGCATGGATTTTTATATAGAGTCTGCTGAACTTGATATTGAAAGTTATGTTGAAAGCGCGAATGGCGGTGAGCCACTAAGTCTTGGTGACTCCGTTCAAATATCTGTCGATAGTTTCACAATGGATCAAATCAATCGCTTAGATGAAAATAACTTTATTGGATATAATGTTGTATTAAATAAGACTGACTCCGGCAATTACTTCGAAATTGAATCTTTTGTTGATTCTCCTATATCTCAAGTTGTTACTGCTACTGAAGCAGCTAAAATATTAGGCATTAGCGAACGCGGTGTTCAAAAAAACTGTGAGTCCGGAAAATATATATGTCGCAAGTCCGGACGCACGTGGCTCATTGATAGAGAATCATTGCAATAAAAAAGGCCTACCGGTTAAGGTAGGTCTTTGACTTTGATCAGAAGCTCCGGAAGAAATTCCATGATTTCTAAATCTCCTATATTCGATTGTTGTTTTGCGAGATTTATTACTGCATCGATGCCCTTTTCCCATCTTGCATTTGAATCTGCGGCTTTTAGCAAAATATTTCTCCAGTACCAGTCTTTATTAAAGTATCTTGTCGTCTCGCCTAACATAAAACTATAGTGCTGCGTTAGATCCTTGTAGACTTCTGTACGGTCAATAACCACTTTTCCTAAGTGCTGGCCATTAAAAGTTTTAATTCCGAGCACTTGAAACATTTCTTGAATATCTTCTTTTAGAATTGTTATGCACCCTGTGGACCATGCAAAACTAGGACTGTCATTGAAATTTCTTGAATGAATGTTGATGTATGATGATCCACTGAGGCTATTTCCACGAATAACCGGTGTAACTTCTAGGCCCTTTCCAATTTCAATGGCATTTTCTTTTCCCTTGTGCATATGCGAATATATATCGTACGTTCCTTCGCATATGATCGGAACCGGTGAGCCACCATTGTATTTTCTTGAATACTCAATTGATATGCTATCCGGCAATGTGGATGCATTCTTTGTCACGTATACCAATTGGTCATTTAGGTAGGCTTCTACCTTTGCTCCCATGCGTCCTTTCGGATGAAAAGACTTGTCCTGCGCAATGCCTTTGTAACTTCCTTGCCCTTCTTTTATTACGATTCGAATTGACATAGAATCACTCCTTCTGATTGTCTTTTATTCTTTTGACAAACACTTGCTTAATTGATTCATTTCCGAAGACTGCTACTGCTGCTATAATTCCCCCTTGTACAATCGCTGTTACATATACGGGCGCTATAAATCCTCTTCCAATAACAATTGCGATCCACAAAAGAGTGATTACAATGCTGATCGCCAAAAGAATAAACGGTATTGTCCATTCCGCTTTGAATTTCGGCAATTTCTTAAAGAAAAGACCTAAACACCATATGAATATGATCAATATAAATAATTTCGGTTCGATAATACTGATAATTGTTTCCCAGCTCATAATAATTCCTCCTAAAGACTTTTTATTTTTTCCATTACTTGTTTCATATATCCATTTCCACCCAACGCTTCATAACTAGCAAACAAATCACATGCCACATCTTTTTCATGCTCTCCAAGATGTCCTTTTTCTCTCGCTCTGTTGTAAATGTCGAGTATTTGGCTTTTCAGCAACATAGTCATTCCGATTTTTAGCATCTCATGATCTGTCTGGTGTCTTATTCTGTCTTTTCGAATCATCGTTGCAATAAAACCAATACTTGATGTAGTTATAAATCCAAGTGCTCCTACTAGAATTTCCTGCATTATGTCCCCCTTAGCTGTTCATTCGTTTTAGTATGATTGCAAGCTGTTCACGTGTAACCGGCTCTTCCGGTCCGAATTGTCCTTGCCTCTGACCTGCAAATCCTTCCATAAGGCCTTCTTTAACGGCCCATTCAATCGCTTCTTTTGCTTCGTCGTATCTGTCGTTAATATCTGTAAACATCGTTTCGCTCCCTTCTTCAATTTTTTCCGGCAAAATAAAAAGACCATATCCGCTTTTAGCATCATGGCCTTTTTCTAATATGTCAATCGTATTATTGCGCACAAAATCAAAGCCTTGTTGACGATTAAACTTAATACCGGTTCTAGTCATGTAAAGCCATAGCATAGAGCCAGCGAATGGAGCTGCACAAGAAGTTCCATTAAACCATTTGTAACGAGGATTTCCCATCGAGTCTTTACCGGTATAAATCCATATTCCGCTAAATGCTACGATATATACTTCTCCATTTGAATAATCCGGTATTCTATTGTGATATTCGTCATATGCCCCTGTTGATATTGTCCACTCTAATTTAGCCGTACTGTTAGCACTATCCCTATAATTATTGCCAGATGCACAAACAATAGGAATATCCGTGACTTCTAACCTTTTAAAAATTTCAGTGCTCGCGTTGGTTAATGTTGCACTCAGGCTTACAACAGCGATTTTATCTTGATTTTCAATAATCCATTGAACTATTCTTTCTTGCGCTTCTTTCCCTTTAAAAAAAGGAAAAGTTATTATTTTCGCATCGCCCGTGAGCTCTCGAACAACTCCGCATACGTTGGTGTTATGGTCTGCGCTGTCGGATGCTCTAAAATATTGCTTAAATTCATCTAGCACTGTGATGTTATCAAATTCTCTAGGCTTTGATGTATCATCAAGCACAACATACCATAAGTCTGTGAGCTTAGGCATGTTTTGATATTTGACAAGGTTAGCTTTCGCTAATTCAGCTTGATTTTCTTTGATCAATTTTCCACCTTCTTTCTAAAAAATAAAGAGCCAAATCCTAAGATTCGACTCTTTACCGATATTTTTCTATTCAGCTAAATGACCCATGTCAAGTTCAATCAGTACTTGGCGCACACGTTCTTTGAGCGTTTCAGGAACGTCTGCAAATGTCTTGTATCCTCTGATAATTAATGTTGCATAAATAACATCCATTTCTTCACCTTCTTTCCATATTAACTTAGTTGCTTGCCAATGCAGTTTCAACCTCTTTGCGAATTGATTCAGGTACATCTTCAATAGTTTTCAACCCCAATCCAATCAACTTCACATATATTTGAACCATAACTATACACCCCCATTCATAATGATTTCATATAGTTCAGTCACAGCGAGCATTAGGTTTACGTTTTCCTGATACATCGTTTCATATGTTTCTGCGGATGCTAACATCAGATTGATGTTTTCTTCTTGTAACTGTTGAACCTTTTCTTCGGTTGTCGGTGGTTGTAGTATCGGTGTAGGGTCATGACTTGCTATAATCTGATTAATTGAGCTAATCAACGCTTCAGCTTCTGTTGTGTAATCTTCCCATGTTTCCACTTGCTTTTCGATAACGTTACCCTCTTCATCTGCTTCATTCACTACTTGATACAATCTTTTTTGATATGAGACGTTTGTTCTAATTATGTTGTCAGCTTCATCAAGAATGTCCGTTTCTATTTTCTTAAGATCAGGGAACATCAGATTGAATTCAATGTCATTATGTGTCAATGAATAGGAATCTGACAGCTGACCAAGTTCACCATGAAGCTTGTTGATATTAATATTTTCTTTGCTATACGTTAGCTTTAACATTAATTTACCCCCTTTCTACCCAACTTTAATAACCGTCATATTTGTAAAATCTCTATACTGGCCAAGCAAAGACAACGGCGCCCCACTATCTTGATATGGTTTTATAATTATTTTATCATTCTTTTTAAATTCTCCCGAAGCTACAGCATTGAATTCTGTCTCATCCGTTGCTACGGCATTTAATCTAGTTCTTCCCATCGTATAACTACCACCGTTATTAATATTAATCCCTCTTATTCCATTTGATTGTATTGCCCACCTTGCATTAACTATTATTATGTAGTTTCCTGATTCATTGACAGTTACGGTTCCGTCATCGTTTAACTTTAGCATATTATTTTCTTTATACTTTCTGTCAAATAAAACCACAGTATTTGTAGGGTCATCGTTAGGCACCGATTGATTAGAGGATAAATAAAATTCAGCAAATGGTTGTTTCGTCAAACTTTTAGCCACTTCAGCGATATTTGCATGGTGGGCGTGTGGGATTTCAGATATACTAAGAGATAGCAATTTACCATTAAAAGAACTAGTTACGTGCTGTCCTTGTAAAATATAGCCTTTTTTATCGTTCAAAGGATATTCTTCGTTAAGATAATACTCTTTGCCATTAACCGTACAGCACGCTAAAACTTTGTTACCTTTCTTTTCTAAACGATAACTTATTATATCTCCAGGTGAAGCCACAATATCTACTTCTGGGGATATTTGACCCACCCCATCTATGACGCATACCATTTTAAATTTACTAGAGTTTAGATAAAGAGTTATTCTGTTTGAGGCATCTATGCCCCAGCTTACGTAACAATCGTAAGATGAATAAGTAAGCAACTTAGACTGATAAAGTGTAAAGTCTTTATATAAGTTCTGACCTTTCATATCCACCGTTTCATTAGCAGGAGTGTTAATACCTTTAATAATAAGCCTTCCATCTTCTTTGCCTATATACCAATCGCCTGGTCCTAATTCAAGCTCTCTAACTCCGTTTTTTTGATACGGATTAGGATAATCAGCGAGTGGGTCTTTCTTTACTAGTTGAAGTAATTGGAATGATACATAAGCCCCTTGCGCATTGCTGATTGAAGTCCAAAACATCCTAATAGACTTCATGTCTGAATTTATGTCCGCTACCCCAGCGATCTCAATTTTCTTTATTTTAAAGTAATTCCACCCTGTTACTATCCCGGCTGATATTGTTTTATTTGCATTATTAGATGCATTGTAAGTCGGTTCAGGAGATAAACCAAAACCTAAATTTGTCACCTTGGTAGCGTCACTTACATATGCTACCAAAACTACATAATCATCTACTGAGGAAGTTAAGCCATTATTAAAAGTTCCAAGATTAAATGTAGGTAGATTATTATAATCTGATACTATACTACCGCTAATATTATTTATCTCTTCAATTTTTAATGACTTACTGCCTATTTTTACATTTATAGTATCTTCTGAGCCAACCGTCCTCCCATCAATATCCTGAAAATCATCAATCAACTTCGTATTACCATAATAAGCTTCAAAGTCAGCATAGAAGGAATCCGTTTTTCCTTCCAAGGTTACGACCCTTTCTTCGTGATCTTTCATTGCTGCATCTATGATATCCGGATTATCTTGTTCAGGCCCATCTTCACCAAAATAAAAATCATCTCCTTCAGGCACGAACAAACCTAAATGCTCTGTTGTTCTCATGTATTTAACACCTCATTTCTTAGCTGATTGTATGTATACTGACTTAATTGGTTGTAGGTGAATTTAGATAATTCATTATATGTATTGTAGATAATAATAATGTCATCTAGAAATGATCTTAAGTTTTTTACGGATCCGATAGCTTGCATAAATTTTTCTTGATTTTCTTCTATTTTTGTTCTATTTTTGGTGTAAACCCTAAAATGATAGGGTTGCCCTCCGTATTCAAACCATTCTTTAACTTCTCCAACGCCGTAAACTGTTTTTATGAGTCGTTCAACCGCAAAGGGTGTTCCTTTATAAAATTTATAGAGATAAGCATCTTTGACCAATTGTCGTTTTATGGATATGTCAAAGTTCCTGTCATAAAAATCCGCATGCATTTCTACGGCCATATGGTCTAATGTATTTTCATCTGCTGTACCAGCATCAATATGCACTTTTAACATACCTTTTAATAACCTATTGAATGCGGAATCACTTGCATTACTGGCTAGTTCTATCGACTCAGTCAAAATACTGGTAGGTAATGTTGTTGATAATTTAGAATCTTTTAAATCACGCACTTTCTACACCTCCATATTGAATTGATATCACATCAGCCACCTGTATTGCTGTTGTCCCTGTTGTTGAATAAGTAGGTGATAATACTTCCACGCGAATAGCTCCGGCTCCAAGTATGCGTCGAATCAGTTCTGATGGATTTCTTGATCTGCCAATTTTAGATTTTTGCCAAAGTACATACTCTGCTACTGCATTTTCAATTTTTGATGTCGTTGCTTCCACATCAGAATCTTCTGAAAGGTAATATGTAACATCAATGGAATAATTAACCACTGTGGGGCCTTGCACAATTAAATGATCGGTCAACGGTCGACGTTTTCTGTCATTTAAAAATTCAAAGACATCATCCAAAAAAACTTGACTAGGTATTTCGCCATCTTCAAGTAAAATAGTTAAAAGGACTTCTCCTGGATTACTTTGATCTGCTTTCGCATCTTGAACTAAGGTGCTAAAACTTTTTGCAAAGTATTCATATGCCTCTGCAGGACCGGCTGTACTAAAACTTTCAGGAACCAATGAAAAGCGTTCTTTGAGATTTTCTTCACTTTCTTCATCTGCTCCACCATAAGACTTTACTGTATTTTCAACTTTTACATAAGGCACCGAACTTACCAACGCTTTAATTTGACCAGGAAGATATTCATTCCCTTTTTTCCCGGCTTCCTCCGCTTCCGCTTCTATTAAGGCTTCTAATTCCCCAATTGGAATACTTGATGCTTGTATGGTTAAAAAGTTGAGATTATCTGCGGTCGACACAATGGTACCACTAGGTATCTGAATGGTCTGTTGTAACGGCTCATCTAGGTAAAACCGGATAATGGTCTTTGCCTTCTTTGCAGCAAGTTGCTCTACTCCCAAAAAAGCCACTTTGTTTTTAAGCGAATCACCGGTTGCATAGCGGATAAAGTTTTGTTTTGCCATATAATTTCCAAGTTCAGCAAGTTGGAACATACGATTGGCTTGTGCCTGTATCCATATTCTGATTGGGTCCCCAACTTCTAGAGTAATGGATTCGCCTTTTTGCTCTTTATGGGCCGATTCATAATCATTGATCATTTCTTCTAGCAATTCATTGACTGTAAGTTGAAAAAAATCAAGTTCCGGTAAGTTATCATAATTCATGGGTTAATCACCACCTTTGGATATAAAACATCGTCCTCAAAATCAAAGCTGACCGATTCAGGGACGATATCAAATCTATTTTTTAATTGTATATATATCTCCGCTCGAAGTTTTGCACTGACAAGTGGTATAGGCCCATCTAAAATATCATTACTAATGCCGTATTCCCTGTCTAGTGGGACGGTTCCTTTAACTGTAGTCAGAAATACCATTAGTCTCTGATATAATGCCTGATTTCCCTTTGCATTTAGAATAAGATTTGGTCTTCCTATTGTCATTTTGCCATCACCTCACATACTCTTGAAGCGTCACGTTAATTTTCCCAGATATAATCGTACCATTGACACTGATCACATCCCAAGATTCGCTGATACTCTCCGCAAGCCATAGATCAACACCAAGCGCTTTATTTCCGATAATAAGCATATGCGCTTCACCTTCTCTAACCATAGCCACCCAACGGTCCATCTCGTGTCTTACATCAATACCTAAGTTTTTATTAAGCGTGATCGTAAATGAAATAGAATCTAACTCAGGACCAATGACTTCTGTTTTTGGTTTTTGTCCAATACTATTATGTGCTTCTTTTCGAATACTGACATTTCGCGTGAAACTAGTGAACGTAAGTATACGTTTATCTGAAATCTCAAATATTGCTTCTCCAAAAGAACCTATCATATGATTTCACCGGTGGCTCCCACCAATATGCCAAAGCATACTCCTGTTCCATCTATAACCTCATAGACAACGCGTTGGCCAATGAGTGGCAAATTGACAGGTTCAATATCGGGATTCTTGAGCATATATAGAGGCTGACTCACAATGCCTAAACGTTCCGCACGAATTGTTTTGTTTGTAGCATCTACTTGGCTTACAATACCAACTTTCATCAATATCCCTCCAATACATGGTGTAATTCAAGCGACGTTTTATGTGTCCCTAAGGAATGCGTCGCTTTATCGATATAATAGTGTCCGTCAAACAGACCAAGTCCAGTAATATTCACGGTTGCACAAGCAATGAGCTTAGTGTCGCCTGCAAGAGTTCCCGAAATAACTTTTCCTTCTCTATTTTTTTCACGAAGTTTGCTTTTTCCAACCGCTTCTGCTTCCTCATATGTGGTTACACTCTCATCAAGTTCTAGTATTTTTGATCCATTTGTTCCCGGTACAACATATTTATAGACTCCTCCTGAATAAGCGAGGGTCACACCATCATAATCACAGTCATTTTTGCGCTTCTTACATTCTACCGATTCAAAATCGCTCAAATCCAGATTAGCTATAGATGTTCTTTTTTCGTATTCCGCTTCTGAGAAAATAACCAACTGATGATTAAACACTTTTACCGATAATCCCCAGTGCTGACATAGCTTATCCACAAATTCCGAGTCGCTTTCATTTTTTTGTTCCACATAAGCAACCATGGGATTCCTTGTTGTGTCATAAACAAGTGTCATTTGATGACTTTTTGTAACTTGTGCAAGTATTGACTTTAAGTTTGTTTTTAAAAATGAATTACTATGTTTTACACTGACATAATCTGATTGAACAGGTGTTGAGACTGCATTAATTGTAACGACTGCCGGTGGGAAACTAAATCCGATATCATCCACATAAAACACACCGCATTCAAGCCTTGTATTAGCGCTTTCAATGACGGCCTTAATAATATCACCCTCTATAGGTTGCCATGCTTGAATCCATTTCTTTGTTGTATTATTTAAAGATAAAGAAATGTCATCGGCTGCTCCTGATGCGTTGTCCGTAAATGAAAAATCTTCAACATCACTTTTTATATCTTGTGTAATATTGACGCCTTCATAATAAATCACTAAATCTGCTTTACGTGTTTTCATAAGCGCCTCCATGGTGGTACTTGTGAATTCACCTCAGTATTTGATACTTCCGGAAGGATCAAAAAAATGCCTTCCGGAAAGATTTCATAATTTAGATACATGGGATTTGCACGCATCAATGCTTTCATTTTTCCTTCGTCGCCATACTGCTCATATGCAATGCTATCCCATGTGTCTCCTGATTTTGTTCTATACATTCAGTCACCTTCTTAAAACTTCGTTCGTTTTTCCTTGGCCTTCATTGCTTTATACCATCGTTCAAATCTTGCTTTATCTTCGGCTAGAATACGTTCAATATCCGCTTCATTGGAATTTCCCTTGATTTCAATGTGTGGTGCATATATGATCGTTCCACCAGCACCGACATATGGCATTTCCAGCAATGATTGTAGTTTTGATAATGGAAGAATGGCCTCACTTTCACGTCCTTCTCCTGCTTCTAATATGGTTGATCGTGTGACGATACCACCAGTTGCAAGTTGCGGAATTTTGGGAATATTAAAACCAATTGAATCCCCGATTCCTAGCTTTTTAGATAACCAGTCCGGTATATCAATACGAATGCCGTTAATCTTTTCAATCATATTATTAATAATTGAAATCCACATGTTTACGAAACCTTTAAATATGCTAATAACTCCGTCAAATATACCTGTAAAGAATTCTTTTATTCCTTCAAAGGCACTTTTTATGTTACCTACAGCTTCAAAGAAACGATCGCTAAACCACTGTCCAACACCTGCAAAAATTTCTTGAATGCCTAACCAGACTCCGTTGAAAAATTCTTTTATGGTATCCCAGTTCTTAACAATAGCATAAATCGCCATTCCAAAAGGTCCTGTAATGATGGCAAGGATTAAGGGTCCCCATTCTTTGAAGAAATCGACGATTCCATTAAAGATATTGACGACACCATTCTTGATATTCGTAAAAGTCTTCTTAAGCCATACAGAGATTTTGTCCCAATTTTTATAGACCAGAACACCAATCGCAATTAATGCTCCAATCGCCAGTACTGCAATACCAATTGGGGATGTGACGAATGCAACTGCTGCTCCAAATCCAGACGTGGCCAAGGTTGCAATTAACATAACTGCTTTATAGGCCATCAAGACACCTTTTGTAACAAGTGTAATCGTCTTAAATGCAGTTATAGCACCTACGACACCATAAATAATCGGCTCAAATGTTGACCAATTACTTTGAATAAAATTATAGATGTCTGCAACTGTTTGGATAACCGATGCACCGGTACTAATAATACCTGGTAAACCTACTGTAATAATGTACTCTAAAATAGGTTTAGCCGCTTGACTAAGAAGTGTAAAAGTATCTTTTACCTTTTGCACCACTTCATTAATCGGCAGCTGGCTTATGGCATCAGACGATGATCCGATTGCGGCTTTAATGTTGTTAAATCCTTCAAGGGCAACATCTTTTAACCAGGTAATCTGATCACGAATGACGTCAATATTTGGCGCAAGGTCTTTAAAGGTATTAATAATAACCGTAATATATGGTTTTACCTGACTAAAAACATTCTTTGCCTTCCCAAAACCTGACTCAGTCTTATCTATAAAGCTTGTGATAAGACTTTGCATCGTCGGAATCTGATCGGCAAACCAACTATAAAACTCCGCTTGGATTGGTAGTAACTTCATACCAATGACTTCTTGCATATCTCCAAGGCGATTGGTTGCGTTTTGAAGCTTACCACTATCTGTTTTAGCCATGACTTCATTCATTGCGCCAACATTGTCTGTAATGACTTGCGCCAGCATGGCAGCTCGCTCGGATTCCGTCCCATATTTTAAGACTTCTTCCTGAGCTTCTGTAAAAGAAATACCTGCCTTTGATAAGGCACCTAATTGGCCATTCATAACTTTACCGAACATATTTCCCATGCTTACAGCATCACCAGTTGATGCATTCAAGCCTTTTTGTTGAGCTAATAAATTGTTCATTGCCGGCAACAAAGTTTCAATGGAATCGGTTTGATTTAGGAATGTTGCTAATTGTTGCGCACCTGCAATCTGGACTTCATCACCAATGATTCCAAGATTTTGCTGAACAGCTGTTAATTTTAAAATCGATTCAATCTGTTCATCTGTTGCCTTAGCTCTTTCCCTGACGACTGTGGCAAGCTTTGTTTCTTGTTCAATTTGAACCTTTGCTGCATCAATGCTTTCCTCAGCATACTGTTTTGCCGAAGAAAACACTTTATATCCTGCAGCTGCTACTGTCGCTATTTTTAAAGCATCGGTGAGGCTTCGTGTTGACTTCTCTGCTTTTTTTGATGTTTGTTGAAGGCCATTGACTTGCTTACTTGCATTTTTAAACGTTTTTCCGAAGGAGCTTTCTATTTTACCGCCTAACTCAAAGACCGTTTCATATGTCATCTTGTTACTTGCCATGCTCCGACATCTCCCTTATCTCATCGACTATTTCAAAAAGCTCTTCGATGGGAATTTTTAAATACAAAAAAAGATTCGCATTGGTTTTTATAGCCAAGCGAATCACCATCTTTTTTAACTTTTTCCCATCTCCGATACGTAGTCCTAATTGTAGAAATAGCCGACGCACACGTTTTTTACTTTCACCATCTCATTTGCCGGTAACCCGTTAAAAAACTCAATGGGTTTTTTGGTTATAACGGAAGCTACATACTTTGCAAAGCCTACCGTCATCTCTGGAATGGCTGAAAAATTACCGGAACTTGTGTATTGACGTTCTGCCAACTCAAATTGTTCTGTAGAAAAGTCTTCTAATCCATTCATATCCAGCTCTTCATACGTCGTGCCTTCAAATGTATAGGGTTTTTTAAAGGTTATGATCAATGAATCATTAACTTCCTTCCCATCAACCATAACGATTTCATTATTATCCATTAAAGCCTCCTAAATCTGGTTACGGACATCTTTTAAGATATCTTCACCGTTAACCACAAAAATATAGTTTAATTTATCCAATTCTAACAACGTTTTTCCATCAAGCTCTACTTTGATATATAAAACTTCAAGCGAGTTTGTGGATCCAGTTGGTTTTCCCACGCCAATTGTGCCTAAATCAAGCCCTTTGGGAATAGTTTTGAGAGTGATTTTTAGCCCTTTATTCACTAACTTACCTTCGGTTGAGCTCCATGAACTTTGAGAAGCTCTAAGGGTAATAATACGTCCTCGCGGTGATAATAGGCTAAAGGATTGGTCATAAAGGGTTCGAAAAGGAATCTCAATACTAATCGCTCCAAAATGACCAGGTGTTGGCATGTCGATTTCTCCTGCAATACCTGCACCACTAATTGTTTCGGACATTGACTCAAGATTTGGTAAGGTAATCTCACCACTGACACCCACAAGTACGTTACCTTCATCGTAAACATTAAAATTATTGATCTTATCTGGGACCATGTTCATCTTATTCACCTCCAAACAAAGCGGTTGTCAAGGCATTGGTGTTAAATTCCAAGGTATTAATAATCTGCTTTGCTGGTGGGAAGGTTGTCAAGATTTGATTAAAACGAATATTCCCATCTAAGAGCTCCCATTCTGGGTTATCTTCTTGAACAAACTCAATCCTTGCCTCAGCAATCTGATAACGACTTTTATAGCCGTTTGCAATCACGTTTTCATTATCTACAATGGCTTCAATTAGACGCAAATTCATGGGTGAATCCACTTTTTCAAAATAGGTTCGAATAAAACGATTCCCCCACCAGTTAAACATCCGTCGGCTTGGGATAAAACGATCCTTAGGGTCATCAACTTCCGGATACGCTGAGGTATTATTCCCCCATGACTTCCATCCGAGCAAATTAATAGCCGTTACAATACCGTTTCCATTAAGCTCATTGGCTTTTTCAATCGTTAAAAAGACCTCTGTTCCATCACTAAGTACCGCTGCATCAACTTTAAGCGCCTTATTTGACGCCGATACATACGGCACACCATCATTTTTATCATCAGTGTCTGCTAATAATGCTCCATATAGAGCAGAATAAGCATATCGCTTACCACCTCTTGATAACATTGGCCAAAGCATAACCCCATATGTATCCCGAATATCCATGGCCAACTTTTCAGCCGCAACGTCTGAATATTTTGTTGCTGTAGTGGCATCTATATCCACAAGGGCTTCTGCGGAAAATAGTGCACTGATTTTCTTTGCTTTTCTGGTTAATGCTTGACCAACCGTCTTTTTATGACTATATCCCGGTGCAAGAAGCGTCGAAACATTAATGCCTAAGGTGTAAAAGGCCAATTCTGCAAGTTGAATACCGGTATAGGTTTCTGTTTCTGTATCATATTGGCCAATTACTTCGTCATCTGTTACTAACGATGGATCTAACTGTTCATAACTGATGCTCACGCTTGTATCTGTGAGGACATCTGATAGACGAATCTTTAATGTTCCATCCAGGTTAAAGCTAGCTGTGTAATCAACATCCTTTTCATAGGTCGTCGTGTTTGTTTCATCTTTGACAATAAAATTTTCATTGAGAAGAATTCCTTCTTCCTCGATATGGATAACTTTATTGAGAACCGGATGAATCGCTTCGGCAACTGCAGCTTTGTGAACTTGTGGATCAAGAACATTAACAACAACAATTGGAGCGACGTTAAAAATTTCAAAACATGCATTAATGGATTGCATGAGTGTAAACTTTTGTAAATCATTTGAATAGCCCAATTTCTGAATCGCTTCTTCATAGCTATGAATAAGCACCAACTCATTGACCTTTCCGTCGGTCATATTTATCGGTGCGGTACCAACAACAAATTGGATTGCACTCTCAACACTGGTCGGGCGCGCCATTTTGGTTGGGTTTTCCTTAATATAAATCCCATGATTATACATGACATTCTCCTTTCTAAATTAATGGATCTGTAGGTGTATATTGTGGCACTTCCCAAGTCATACCTAGTGTAATAAAGCAATACTCCCTGGTATCTTCTGCAGGAAACCGATAGTTCATTGAAGCTAACCGATATTTACTCATCTGACTTCGAATAGGAAAACGTTCAATGATCTTGTTAGCTATTCCCGTCGCATCTCTAAAACCTTGACGGTCTTCTGTGTCATCAAACGTTCCAATAAGTACAGCGATATTGCAGTTATTTTCTTCCACGATATCCCCATCTTCTATAGCCACAACAATAAGAGGGTAATGATCTTCATCACGCTTTCCCTTTTTATAGGGAATATCTTGCGGATAAATATTTAAAGTACCTAATTCACCATTTGGTTTTTTATATTGCTTGTTTTGAAAGACTTTTTTAGTTTCTTCAATGATTTCATCAACTAATCCAGTGGGTATCATCTCTTACCACGCTCCAATATTCGCTTTATTTCATGATCTAACCGCGATCGATAAACCTCATGTGCTCGTTTTTCAGTCGTTTTTTCCTTTAAGCTTCCCTTAAGTAACTGTGGAATTGCCGGACCCGTTAGCTCTTTAATCGGTAATCGAGCCGATTGTATACGCTTAAACACCTTCATTGTTCCTGATTCAGCTAGAAAAGCTCCCTTATAGGGAACTCTTTTACCTTTTTCAATCATAATTTTTAAGCTTTTGGGTGGCTTTTGAGGCCTCGGTGCCGAAGGTGTTGTTCGATACTTGGCCAAAGAAAGTCTTGGTCCTTTAGAAGTAAAGGATGCTCCAAGTCTGTTCTTTGTTGCCTTTTTGATTGCAATTGTTTGGTTAACATCACCAGCCTTTACTGCATATTTGGCTCGTGTATCTTTGGATGCCTGTGTTTTTCCTGCTGATATGGCTCGATTGATAGCACGGCTCATCACTTTGGGTGCTTCCTTCTTGAATTGGCCCAGACGTTGCTCAACACGACCTGTTTCAAAATGTATATTCACTAAGAATCCACTCCTTCAAAGACGATATGACACATACCTCCAAAGTTTTCAACCGTTTCAACGGTTAAATAATTATTATTGACCTTAATGCGCTCTCCAGGTACAGGAATGGTATCAAAAAAGGACGAAACCACATAGAGCTCGTCCTTTTTTGTATAAATACCATCTTGTAAGTCATCCACTGCATTTTGATTATAAATCGCTTCCGTTTCCTCTCCATCAATGATCACTGTTTCGGCCATTTCATTGGAATTGATAAAAATGGAATGATCTTTTTGAATCTGTTCTTTAAAGCTCATTCGCCTCACCAGCCACTTCTTCAATCTGATCTTCAATAAATTCAATTAAAGATGATCTGTCTTTGCCGGCTGCTTCTTGCTCCAAAATACTATAGAGTTTATCCACGTCTCGAATATCCTCGATGAGTGATTTCGCTTCATCAACTGTAATATTTCTAAGGTTTAAATCATCTGTGACTTTAGCTTTTGCATCCACTGTCTCAACAATCTTTGCATAACCAAGCTTAACCAAGCGTTTCTCTTCTTTTGGTGATAATCCTTTCAGCACTTCACCTTTTAGGTATCGTTTTCCACCACTGCGAACAGAGTAATTAACTATCTGAATCATAGGTCCTCCTTTATTCAAGCACTTGGGCCACATACCAATCATCTGCATCTTCCGGTACAGGTAATGGTCTAGCACCAAGTCTTAATTTAACAACATCATTGTTCGTATCTACCCAGTTTTTCGGAATACGAGTGCCTTCAATAGTCACAAAACCATTGTTTTCAATCTGGGTGATTGCTCCGTAAAGGATTTTGGCCATACCAGTACGACCAATAATAATATGTTTTGACGGAATCATGGATTGCTCTACCCCATCATCATCGATGAACCACTCATCATAGCGATATACTTCTAACCCAAGGCCAGGCAAGAGACTGTGTCAAAACTATTCATAAATATGTAGAAAAATTGATGAATTAA
>CAZVKG010000034.1:0-32948 GCA_964627665.1 uncultured Eubacteriales bacterium
ATAATTTGTAGCTAAAGTGTAGTCGGTAGAGTATATAATTTGTAGCTTAACACCATGATGCCATAAACTACTCATTAAAAGCAAATAATACCAAGAGGACACTAGAGTTACTAGAAAAAAACATGGAAACCATTCTACAAGAAGGAGCGTTGCAAGTCATTGTCAGAACAATCGACCAACTGCCGGAGGGTTCTGTAACAGAATCAGCATATCTTGCATTAATGTATTCACTAGCACAAATTATAAGCGGAGATTTTGATGATTATGAAACCTGTTTAAAATTAAATAAAATTCATTTCGATACAGAAATTTTTGATGACTATCAAAATGAAGTTCTTTGCATACGTGCTATTTGTGCACACAATAAAGGTTTAATAGAAAAATCAATGAGCATTATAAGTCAGATAGATATGAATAAATTTAAAATTCAAATCATGAATGGATTGACGGAATTTTTTCAAGGAAATAATTATCGATTAATGGGCGATATGGATAAAGCTCTAGAGTGTTTTAATGCATCCTTGGAAAAAGCAAAAAAAGGTGTAAATATTCATCTACTACTCGCATCGATTAATGATTTGGCGTTTACAAATTTCCATTTAGGAAAGCTAGAAAAAGCCTTAAGATTATATAGTGAAGGCATTCACATTTTAAAAAATTATCCTAAAATTAAGACGAATGTAGTAAACATGCTATATTTAGGAATGGCAAATATAAAATTAGAAAAAAATAAGGTTAATCCGGCGCTGAATGATTTGATTAAGAGTTTAGAGATTAGTTCGATTCGAAGTGATACCAATTTTATCATGCAGGGAAAATTGGTATATGCTAAAATCATGTTTACTAAAGGTGATCATAAACGATGTCTTGAACTCATTGACGAAGCATGCTCTATGGCGGTTAATAAACGCTTAAAACTCATATTATGTAGACGGATATCAGATATTGTTCGAATGTTAATACAGCTGGATCAAGAGGAACAGATTAATCGCTTGTTTAGTGTTTTTGAGATTCATGTTGAAAATGTCTTGAATTTTCAACATGAATCAGGACATATTGCCATAGCAGATTATTGGATCCATCAAGGTAAAAATATAGAAGCGCTAAAACTCCTAGAAAAACTTGCTTATGAAGCCGGGAAATCTAAGCGATTAGTAAGTTTGCTTAATATTTTATTATTAAAAACACTTGCGTATAAAAACGAAGGAAAAAAAGATAACGCTATTTCGACATTAAAAGAAGCCATAAAGTTATCCCACGGAAAATCTATTTGTAACACTTTTTTGAACTATGGCCAGCCTATTGCCGAGATTTTTGCAATTATTAAGTTTAATAGTAAGGATAAAGAGGCAAATGTTCTGAGTCAATATTGCTATCAAATATTAAATGGTTATGGACAACAAACAATTACATCTAAGTCAATTTCGGAAAAGGATAACATATCTTTATTGACATCTAGAGAAAATGAAGTGCTGAAATATCTCTGTATGGGTTGCTCAAATCGTGAGATTATGGAGAAAATGTGCGTTTCGATTAATACGGTTAAGAAACATATACAAAATATTTATCAAAAACTTGAAGTTGAAAATAGAGCACAGGCAATACAAGCTGTGGGGAAAATAAAAAAAATTAATTAAATTACCCTAAGGGATTATACTTTAGGGTGATGACTAAAATTGAATATGGTAATAACATAGAGTCGGTTGCTAATATTAGCAACCGACTCTATGTTATTACGAAAGGAAATCCAGATGAAAACACAAAGCATTAAAATGAAAATCGTTTCTCTACTTATTTTACTTTTGCTTTTTTCTATTTTGACGATGGGATTTATAGCGTACTATACCAATAATGTCATTCAAAACCAAAGTATGGATCAAGTAACGAATGCCAAAGTAGAACAAGTCAAAAAAATGATTGAAGACCGGGAGTCGAATTTAGAAATAACTATCGAAGCATTAAATAAGAATTTAATAATGACTGCAAAAATGATTGAAAATAAAATTCGATATGTTGAAGCGGACGCCAACAGGATTACAGACTTTAATTGAAAAGATTCATGTAAGTGGAATTGCAAGAGCAACCAGTGATGTGAATGTCAGCGTAGCGATATTAGATTTGGATGGTAACTTTATTAGTCATACGGATACAGAATATATAGGAAAAAACATAGATAGCTATGCGTTCGCAGATCAAATTATGGGAAAAGAAAATGGTGGTTTTACCTATATGACAGAAGGACAAGAAAAGCGATTATCGTTTGAGAATCCAAAGATGAAGGTCTACAAGCTGTAGAACAGTTAGTGAAAAAATCAGAAGAAAACAATGCGATTGCGGCCGAAATTGCTGGAATTATTATAACAACCAATGAAGAAGCTGAAAAAATTCAACAAGCAAGTCAAATGATTAAGAGCATTGCTGACCAAACGAATCTTCTTGCTTTAAATGCAGCCATTGAAGCTGCAAGAGCTGGAGAAAGCGGTAGAGGGTTTTCAGTGGTAGCAGATGAAATAAGGCAACTTGCAGAGCAATCAGATACGTTTGCAGAGCAAATTGTTTTTGTTATAAAAGAATTAAGTAATTAAGTGCCAAAACACAGAAAGGTGTTGAACGCATGCAAGAAGCCGGTAAAATCGTTGAAGAACAATCTCAAAATGTTGAAATAACAAATGTGAAATTCATGCAAATTGCTGATGCGATTGATAAGATGAAAAAGATACTCGAAGAGAATGCTGCGGGAACCGAAGAAACATCAGCATCGGTGGAAGAACAGACGGCAGCAATGGAACAAATCACATATGCAAGTGAAGAACTTGCAAAACTAGCAGAAGAAATGCATCTTAGTATTTCGAAGTTTAAATATTGAGACAATGTGTCAAAAAAGAAGGAGATTAGGAAAACATGCGTATTGTACCAACTGAATACATACCTACAAATACAATATTAGCAGATACCTTATATACATTGGACGGACGCATTCTTCTCAAAGAGGGGGCAACCTTAACTGCGCGAATCATTGAAAAAATCAACACGAATAGCATATTTACGGTATATATTCACGATGAGCACTGTGACAATAAAATACAACATCTCATTGATCCCCACTTACGACATCAAGGCATGATGCTAATTAAAGATATTTTTAATGCAGCTGGGTATAGAGACGCACAAGGTGAATGGATGCCAAAATCTATATTTGAATACATGGATGCGCTAAACAAATTGACAGACGATATACTTGATGAATTGAAATATACAAAAGACGCGCAGTTGGAATCTCTGGATATAAAAAATGCCGAAAATTACTTGTTTAGCTCTGCTATTAATACGGCGATTTTGTCAGTGCTTATTGGATGGGAAGTCGGTTTAAATAGTGAAATGATACGCCAGCTTTTCATTGGTGCAATATTTCATGATATTGGAATGGCTTTGCTCGATTCTGCGGTGACTTATAAAAGAGGAGCATTAAGTCGCGAAGAAAAAATTGCTGTTTTGATGCATCCCAAAAAAGGACATGCATATTTAAAAGTTCATACATTCTTCAGCGCATACGTTAAAGCCATTGCGCTTCAGCATCATGAATATTTAGATGGTACGGGCTATCCGAATAGAGTTAATATGGATTCGATTCATTTATTGTCTCAGATTGTGGGTATTGCAGATGTATATGATGCAATGACTTCAGACCGACCATATAGGAGAGCGTTAACAGCCATAGAAGCCATAGAATATATTATGGCAGGCGCAGGAAGGCGTTATGCTATGGACCTTGTTAATATTTTTGTGAAAAAAGTCAACCCGTATCCTAGAGGTTCACTTGTAAGACTTAGCACAGGGCAGATAGCAGTTGTGGATTATGTGCCAAAAGGATTTCCATTAAGACCAGATATTCGTATTATAAGAGGGAAAAAAGGGGATTATGAGTCGTTAAGCCTGAGAGAAAATAATAATATCACAATTTCAGAACTATATTTTGGAACAGAGATATTGACAGAAACTTTTTCGGGTAGCCGATGAAATATTCAGATGATTTCAAAATATACCGATATAATTTATAGTATAGTTAGAAATGATATTAGAATTGGAGGAAGATAAAATGAGAATTGATGCATCAGGTCACTCAAATGAAGGTTTATTCAATCGAGTGGATAAAAAAACAGAACAGGAACATTCGGTTTTTTATGCAGGAAATACGACGATGAAGAATGGATTGATTGATGAACGGCGTGAGTTTGGACGCAATCAGGCACTTCAAGTCATTAAGGATATTTTTGCTGCAGACCGAAAGATTGATGAACATATTCTTTCCCACAAGGATAAAATCGAAAAGTTAAAAGCTGAAACTTCTGAATTGACGGCCAATATTAAGGATGTTGATGCACGACAGGTCAAACTTCTAGAAGAAAGTGGCATTCGTCCTGGGGATAAAGAGTATGAAGATTTAATGCTTCTTAATAAGCAGCGTATTTATAAGAAATATGGATTTGATGAAGAGGACATGAAACCCTTCTTTTCCGAAGATGAACTGAAGCAGTTAGAGACCTTGAATATGGAAGGTCTGACAGACTTTCAAAAAGCATCAATGGAAAATCAAGAAGCTAGAGAGTTTTATAGTAAACAGCTGAACGAAACTCAAAGAGCTATTGAGAATAGTTACAGAACAGTTGATTCGATTAAGCAACAACGATTAAAAACACATCCCATGGTTGATGCAAAAGAAGCAGCTGATAAAATTATTGCATTAACAGAAAAAAATATCAAAGGAATGTTGATTAACGAAGGCATTGAAAAGATTGAAGAAGAGAAAAAAGAAAATCAAGAAAAGATTGAGCAAGCAAGAGAAGCTAAAGAAGAGGATGAAGAAATTGAGCTGGAAGATTTGGGGGGATCAGCATCTGTCAAGCGCAAAAATATACAAGGGAATATCCAGGATGCAGTTTTAGATGTAGATCAAGTTCAAGTCTCTATTGGAAAGATTATAGATGATATGCAATTAATGACAGAGGATTTAAAAGGACTTGTTGTGGATAAAAATTTGTGATTGTGCGTCAAATATTTAAAAGAGCAAAGGAGGTCGTCGTGAAAAAAGATTCTTTGTTTGTTGAAATAGGGATTTTTGTAGGAATAACCTATCTTTTATCATGGTTGCTCTGGATGCCGGCATTATTAAAAGTATTTGGCGTTGACTTATTAATGCAAGAAGAGGTGTTAATAAAAATTGGTAATTTTATTCCTTCAATTCATGGGTATCTTTTCTCGCTACTTTTAATGCCGTTTGTTTTGATGTCGGCATACTTTCTTGGATATATGACTAAGGACTTAGAGTTTTATTCTATTTTGTGGCCGATTCTATCTTCTAATATATTGCAACTTATTCCGATTATTATCTATTTTATTATTTTTCAAGGACCTTTAGGAGAAGAGCTTGGTTGGCGAGGTTATGTCCTTCCAAAATTACTGGAACAATACAATCTATTCAAAGCAAGTGTAATTATAGGAATTATATGGACGATATGGCATTTGCCTAAATTCTTTCTTACCGATTCGACGCAGTATAGTCTCACAGCTGCTCATGGAATTTCGATGGCTTTAATCGGATATCTCATTTATACAATTATGCTCTCTGTTTTGATTACTTTTTTATATTGTAAGACAGGAAAAAGCTTGTTTGCAGTGGTCGTGTTTCATGCAATGGCCAATTTTTCGCATGGTTTGATTACGATTTTAACAGAAGTTTCAGGAGCTGTGAGTCTACTTTTGATAATGTTAGTAGCAACTTGGATGGTCTTATATGAGTATTATTCTATGCGAACATAAATTACCCCAAAGGATTACCCATTAGGGTGATGACATTAAATGAATATCGTTATAACATAAATTCGGTTGCTGATTTTGGCAACCGAATTTATGTTATAACGAAAGGAAAAGAGCTTAATGAAAAACAATGGAAAAAAAAGATATGTCGTTTTTTTGTTAAATAAAATTAAATGTTGTATGGAAATTGATTTTGTAAGAGAAATAACAGAAGTTATGGAAATACAACCCATACCGGAGAGTCCGGATTATATGGAAGGGGTGGCTAATATACGCGGTGAAGTTATACCGGTGATTAACTTAAAAAAACGATTAAATATTCAAGAGAACCAAGCGTCTAAACGTCTTCTTGTCATTAATGCAGATGAGAGTTTGCTATCTTTTCTTGTTGATGAAGCGTCTCAAGTTATTGATATTAATAATAGTGATATTCAAGAGCCAAATAAAATCATGAAATCCATGGAGAATGCCTTTGTTGAAGGTATTGGAATTGTTAAAAATGAATTATACATCATTTTAAACAGTAGTAAAGTTTGCAGTCAGTTCTCTGGTCGGATACTTTAATGCTAAAACGATTATGCAAAATAGTGTGGACACATATCTTAAAGGAGAAGTAGAGGAAATGAACCGACATATTACGACATTCAAATATTCGGAAGGAGGATACGCATGAAAAACATAAAAACTCAATTAATTGCCATTTTTACATTAGTAATACTTATTGTAACGGGATTACTTGGATTAGTTTCGGTAAGTATTGTAAGTGATAATTTGATAAAAGATGCGCATGATGACTTACAATTAATGGCAGAATCAGAAGCGAACTATATTCGTGCAAGGCAAGATGCTGAACTCATGTACATTGAAGGGCTTGCACAAAATAGTATTATTCAGGATAAAAATGTATCGTTAGAAAAAACGATTGCTTTTTTGGAAAAGGAAGCGAAAAGAACAGGGTATGAGAAGTTTGTATATGTAGGGATGGATGGCAAAGGACAAACATTTGATCAATCAAGATCAGTGGTGGATGTGTCCACAACAGAGTATTTTAAGAAAGCGATAAATGGAAAACCTAATACATCAGATATTATTATAAATCAACAAACAAAAGAGGCGGTAGCTATATATGCAACGCCAATATACAAAGATGGAATACAGTCAGGTGTTTTTTTCGGCAGAAAAGACGGAACAAGTTTAAGTGATATTGCAAATGAGATTGTTTATGGAGAAACTGGTTATGGATATATCATCAATAATCAAGGGTCGATAATAGGTCATTCAGATATAACGCTTGTTTTAAACAAGTATAACCCGATAGAAGTAGCAAAAGTAGATTCAGATATCCAAGATTTAGCACAATTAGTAGAATCCAAGATGCTATTAAGAGAAGCGGGGAGTGGGGACTATTTTTTCGAAGGATCCAATAGAATTGTCGGATTTGCACCTATTAAAGATAGTCCATGGATTATGGTTGTTGGAGTATCTGAAGATGAAATACTAGGTAAAGTAAATAGTATAAGAAATCTATTGATAAGCTTAGTTTTGGGTGCAATTATAGTCGGGGCAATAGTAACATACTTTGTTAGTGGGACAATAGCTAATCCGATTATTGCGGTCACAGAAATTATAGATCGACAGGCAAAGCTAGACTTTTCGTTTGACAAAAACTCATCAGCAATTAAATACCTTGGAAGAAAAGATGAAATAGGACAGATGATTCATTCCTTAAAGACAATGCAAGAAAATGTTGTGGATTTTATTAGCAAAACCTTTGAAACAGCGATATTTGTTACAGAATCCTCAGAAGAATTAACAAAAGCATCGCAACAGGCAACGATTTCATCAGAAGAAGTTGCGAGAACAATTGAAGAAATTGCTAATGGAGCTAATGATCAGGCAAAAGATACTGAAAATACAGCGCAAAGTATTGAAGAAATGGGAATCGTGTTAGATCAAAATAATGAATGTTTAAAACGATTAAATAGAGCAACAAAAAAAATTGATGGACAAAAAGAAGAAGGCTTTAAAATATTAGAAACACTCATTAATAAGACAAAACAAGTAAATGAATCAGCAACTCGAGTTTTTAATATAGTGGTAAAAAATAATGAACATGCAGATAAAATCGAAAATTCGAGTGCTATGATTCAAAGCATTGCAGATCAGACAAACCTATTAGCGCTAAATGCAGCGATTGAGGCGGCAAGAGCTGGTGAGGCAGGGAAGGGATTTGCTGTTGTAGCAGACGAGATAAGAAAACTGGCAGAAGATTCAACACGTTTTACAGGTGAGATTAAACTCGTTATTAATGAATTAAAAAATGAATCACAATTAGCGGTAGCTACTATGGACGAAGTTAAATCCATTGTTCATGAGCAAAGTGAAAGTGTTAAAATGACGGAAACAAAGTTCGATGAAATTGCTGGAGCCACAGAACAAGTTCGAGAAGCAAGCATTGAATTGAATGCATCAGGCGAAGTCATGTCACAGCATAAGATGAACATACTTGCATTGATTCAAAACCTGTCAGCTATATCGGAAGAGAATGCTGCAGGAACAGAGGAAGCTTCCGCATCAATGCAAGAACAAGCAGCAAAAATCGAGGAAATCGCTTATTCGGGTGAAAGCTTAACTACAGTAGCGGAAGAACTCAAGAAACTGGTTGAGCAATTTAAAATATAAAGTTAGATAGGTGTTGAAGATGAAGTTGAGTAAACGCATAGATGAAAAAAGCGTAAACAATCAAATAAAAGAATTGCAAAGAGAAAATGAAAAATTAAGGAAGCTTTGTAAAGATTATCAGTCCTTTTTAGAAGATACCAAGCAAGGACTCTGGTACTGGGATGTAATTCGGGATTGTTATCGGATATCAACAAATTCACTTGAATCCTACAACCTTAATTTTAAGAATAATAAATTCACAATTCATCATTGGAAAAAGATAGTTCATCCGGAAGATCTTGATAAAGCTGTAGAAAATTTGAATAAAGTTCTAGAAGGAAAAGTAGATGCGTATAAAAACGTCTATAGAATTCAAACAAAAAATGGAGAATATCGGTGGGTATTGAGCAAAGGAAAAGTAATAAAAAACAGTCAGGGAAAGATAATCAAACTTATCGGAACACACGCCGACATTACTGAAAAATTAATGATTGAAAAAAAATTATATAATGTCGCTTATTTTGACTCTTTAACAAAACTGTCAAATAAAGAAAAACTATTTAAAGATTTCAATAATCTCATAAGAAGTCAATCGATTAATACAAAAACAGACTTGGCGTTCTTCTTTATGGACATTGACAATTTTGGATATGTAAATAGTATCTTAGGATATAATGAAGGCAATAAAATCATTAAAAAATTCTCTGAATTTTTAACTGAAAGATATCCGGACCACCTAGTTTCTCGAGTGAGTGCAGATGAGTTTATCATCATTTATAAGTATACCGGAGATTTATTAGAGTTACGTGATGAGGTGGAAAAGTTATCTCAAGAAATACGTGTATCAAATTTTATCGAATATCATGACATAAGAGTTTCTGTCAGTATAGGTGTGTCGATTTATAAAAAGCACGGAGTAAAATTTTATGACTTGCTAAAAAATGCTGATGTAGCCTTATATTGTGCAAAAAAGAAGGGTAAGGACCGATTTGAGTTTTACCAAGAACATATGGAATTAAAAGTATTTAACTATGTTGAACTGGTTAATCAGATAAAAACAGGCATGAAAAAGAAAGAATTTGCAATGTACTATCAACCAATAGTAGAAGGAAATACAGGACTTTTATCCGGATTCGAAGCACTAATACGTTGGAAACATTCAGATAAGGGATTTATATCACCGGAGACATTTATTCCTATTGCAGAAGAAACGGGCATCATGCTCATGATGGAAAAATGGATTATTGAAGAAGTCTTTAAGCAGGTAAAAATATGGAGTGCAAAACGAGAGATGCCTTTTTGGGTGTCAATCAACTTATCTTCACGTGGGTTGATTGAAAGTGATTTATTAAAGTTTTTAGATGAAATGCTTATAAAATATGAAGTATGCTCAAACAACATTGAACTTGAAATGACAGAGACATCTATGCTAAAAGATATAGAGCGCTCGTGTAGAATACTCGAAAAACTTGGAGATAGAGGGTTTAAGATTTCTTTGGATGATTTCGGGACAGGCTACTCATCATTAAACTATTTGAAATCCCTTCCAATTACGAAGGTAAAATTAGATAAATGCTTTATTGATGTCATCGAAAAAAATGAAAAAGATCAATTTTTAGTAAAATCAATCATCGATTTATCCCATAGCTTTGATTTGAAAGTGATTGCAGAGGGAGTTGAAGATTCAGAACAAGCAAATTTACTGAAACATATGCATTGCGATTATTTGCAAGGATATTATTTTGGAAAGCCGACATCTGCAAAAGCAATAGAAGAACTAGAAGAGATTATTTATTTATAGCCTAAAGGTGGTGTACAGATGTATCATAAAGCAACATACTGGAACAGAAAACTTTTAAACTTCCTCTGGGTGGGTGTTTTTGTTTCTTTTATTGTACCAATAATCAATTATATTTTTACGGAGTTAACTTTGCAAGACTATTTGTTTTATCGCGTGGGCGTACCGTTAGGTTTTGAAATCATAATTATGTTGATCTTAGAATTTTTAAATCAATATAATTATCGGATGAATGATTACATCATTATTTTAAGTAGTATTGCTATAATATTGGTCTTAAATATTGTGCATATGAGTGTAAATTATGTTGTGTTACCGCTTTTTTATGTGCCTGTTTTTATTGCAGTTTTTATGATAGGTTATAAAAAAATAATCTTTTCTTGTGCCATGTCGACCGTATGTTTTTTGGCGTTGAACAGTCTACATTCTGCAATGAGATATGATTTTTCAGAAAGTATAACATTTGTTTTTATTCTTTCAAGTGCAAGTTATTTGAGTTTTGAACTTACCAGACGATATAAAGATATTTATGAAGATTTACAAGTATCCATTTCAAATGAGCAAGATCTTTTTTACAAGAATATTTTCATGGAAAAGTTGTCAAAAATGGATTTGCCTACAAATCTTTACAATCATAAAACGTTTCAAAACTATTTGGAAGAATTATTTCTTCAATTTCAAACAAATTAATGATGTGTACGGTCATAGTAAGGGCGATGTGGTTATAAAGAAAATGGCTGATATTATTTTAGATAGCATGGATTCTCATGGCTTTGCTGCTCGCTATGGTGGTGAAGAATTTGCAATAATCTTTATTGAAAATAATAAAAAGCAGTGCTTTGAAATTTTGGAAAAGATTCGTCAAGAGCTTGAAGACTATAATTTTTGTGAAATAAAAGGAACCAATGTCACGGTGAGTATTGGCTTTGCAAGCTGCAAAGCGTGTAGTTCAAAAGAAGCCTTATTTAGGTTGGCTGACAAATATTTATATAAAGCTAAAAATAATGGTAAAAATCAAGTCTATTCAATATAAATCAAAAAACATGAAAGGTGAATCGTATGAAAAAAATTTCAATGAGAATTATTTTACCAGTTGTAGTACTTGTTATTATTATTATTAGTGTATCAAGTTTTGCTATTTTTACTAATTTTAAAATGAGTTTAAGAGATAATTCTGAAGAAAAAATATTTGCTTTAACAGAATCAGAAGCAGTTGAAATTGAGGATAAGCTTAAAAATGTACAATTACTTACTCAGAATTTAAAAACACTTGTAATAACTACAATGGATTATGAAAATGTGAAAAATGATAGAAACCTGATGGATGCATATGAAAAGGATATTGAAGATACTTTTCTAAAAACAATTGAAAATTTCAACAGTCCTAGCGGGTGGGTAGTTTTTGATAGCAAATACGTTGGCGGTGGACATACTTTATCCTTTAATATTGACAATGAAGGAATGTACACTAGAAATGCTGAGTATGATGCAAGAGGGGCGGGATATATTAATGACCCATGGTATGCTAATGCAATAAAAATGGGTAGTTGGTGGACAATGCCTTACTATTGGGAAGAATGGGACCAAAACATAATCAGTTATAGTGAAGCATTAGAAATAGAAGGTGAAAAAATAGCAACGGTTGGTGCCGACTTTTATTTCGATGATTTAAAAAAAGAAATTGCAGCTATTAAAATATATGAGTCAGGATTTATGACATTAATGGATAAGAATTTTAATATACTCTTTCATCCAGATGAATCAGCTCAAAATCTAAGGACTTATAATAATGGAGACTTAGAAGAAATAGCTAATCAAATTCAAAACAATGAAAAACAGACAGACATTATTGAATATGAGTTTGATGGCGAAGATAAATTATGGGTATACTACCGATTATCAAATGGATGGATACTTTCAGCTCATCCTGTAATCAGTGAAATGTTTTTTCAATTGGAAGCAACACAGAAAATAATGATATTTTTTAGTAGCATTAGTATATTAATTGTCATTATTATTTCGTTTTTTATTGGAAAATCGATTTCAAAACCGATAATATTACTCTCAAAGATTATTGAAAAATTATCAAAGTATGATCTAAGCTTTGATGAGAACAGTGAAGCCATTAAGTACATGAAAAGAAAAGATGAAATTGGAATCATTACGAATGCACTGGCAAGAATGCAGTATAATTTCATTGATATCATTAAACAAGTATCCCATGCATCGCAGCAGGTTTCATTATCATCAGAGGAACTAACGGCTACGAGTGGACAAGTTTCTTTATCCTCAGAAGAAGTCGCCAAAACGATCGAAGAAATTGCCAGTGGCGCAACAGATCAAGCAAGAGAAACCACCGATGGCGCTCTCCAAATCAATGTCTTGGGTGAGATTATTGCTTCGGAGATTGAACTTGTCAAAATATTGAATACTTCCGCAATAGAAGTCAATCGATTAAAAGAAGAAGGCTTTGCCGTATTAAAAGATCTGGAAGAAAAAACATCTGAAAATAATCATGCAGCAAAAGAAGTTCAAGACATTATCATGAATACAAATGAAAATGCGGATAAAATTGAATCCGCCAGTGACATGATTAAAGGTATTGCCGAACAAACAAATTTATTAGCATTAAACGCATCCATCGAAGCTGCACGCGCGGGTGAAGCGGGAAAAGGCTTTGCTGTCGTCGCTGAAGAAATCAGGAAATTAGCCGTAGAAACTAATCAGTTTGCAGGAGAAATATCAAATACCATTGCTAACTTAAGTAAAATGACCGAAAAGGGTGTTACCACAATGAATAAAGCGGGGAAAATAGTGGAAGCACAAATGCTCAGTCTAGGTAATACACACCATAAGTTTGAAGGAATTTCTGAAGCAATCGAACAAGTGAAAAATGTTGCTCAAGAACTTAATGAATCTACTGCAAGAATGTTAGATAAGAAAACTGAAATTATAAATATTATTGAAAATTTATCTGCAATATCAGAAGAAAATGCAGCGAGTACAGAAGAAGCTTCTGCTTCTGTGGAAGAACAAACGGCATCTATTGTGCAAATATCTGAAGCGAGTGAAGAATTATCAAAACTTGCAGAAGATATGCAAGGTAGTATATCTAAATTTAATATCTAAGCAAAAAAATTTCTAAGTAGCATAATATGAATGAATATCAAGGAGAAATCAAATGATTATAAAAATTGCGACAGTAAATGAAAAAAAATATAAGGTAGTCAAACTATTAGGAAAAGGAAAAGGTGGTTATTCTTATTTAGCCGTTGATAAAAACCAACACTATGTTTTGAAACAGATACATCATGAAAAGTGTGATTATTATAACTTTGGAAACAAAATAGAATCTGAAATAAAAGACTATCAGCAATTAGCTGAAATAGGTATAAAGCTACCCAAAATGTATGATGTGGATGTAAAACATGAACGTATATTAAAAGAATACATAGATGGAGAAACAATATATGATTTGATCTGTCAAAATAAAATGAAAGCGGAATACATGAATCAAGTTCATGATATGTGTTCATTGCTTTATGCAACAAATATTAACATTGATTATTTTCCTACGAATTTTGTTGTTCAAAATGAAGAGGTGTTTTATATTGATTATGAATGTAATGCATATATGGATGAGTGGAATTTTGAAAATTGGGGCATAAAATACTGGTCAATGACACCGGAGTTCATTAAATATATGGAAGAACATTCCTGACTATAAAAAATGATTAATATGTATTATAATAGACTTGATAATATAGAAATCAAGTGATGGAGGAAAAAAATGAAAATATTCAAACTATTTGGAATAATTATTCTAATTATATTTTCTATAATAATAATACTATTGATTGCTTCTACGATTAACCATAATAGTCAATTAAGAAAAGAAAGCCAAATGTATTTACCGTCTCGAAATATAGTTGAAGTTAATGGAAAGAAATTGCATGTCTATCTAGAAGGTGATGGAGATTTGACACTTGTATTTATGTCTGGGCATGGCACTATTAGCCCTACATTGGATTTCAAACCATTGTGGGAGAAGATGGTGGATGAGTACAGAATTGCAGTGGTGGAAAAATCAGGTTATGGATGGAGTGAGGTTTCGAATACTCCAAGAGACTTAGACAGTATACTTGAAGAAACACGAAAGGCACTGGAACTATCGGGAGAAAAGGGTCCTTATGTTCTTGTTCCGCATTCAATGTCAGGTTTGGAAGCGATATATTGGGCACAAAAATATCCGGATGAAGTTAAAGCAATTATTGGATTAGATCCTTTAACACCTGAAGCGGTTAACTTAAGTCCTCAACCTCAAAAAAGTCAGTTGAATGCTATGTATGTTGTATCGAGAATAGGCTTATCAAGATTTATGCCAGAAGAAGAATTACCCGAAAGCCTACCTCTGATGAAGACCTATAAACTATCAGAAGAAGACAAAAATGAATATATATCTGTTTTTTATAAAAGTACTTACACAAAAGATATGTTAGAAGAAGTTGAATATTTGAAAGAAAATGCGACAAGAGTAGCAAGCAATGAGCCACCTAGCCAAACGCCCATGTATTTCTTTATTTCGGATAATCAAGAAAGTAAGGTGGAAGGTTGGAAAGACGCATTAACAAGCTATCTTTCCAAGACTGAGAATGGAAAATATAAGGTTCTTTCTACAGACCATTATGTTCATTATGAAAAATCAAGTATTATCGCTGAAGAAGCAAAAGCATTTCTTGAAAATATCGAAAAATAAAAAGGCTCTAATCAAGCCTTTTTATTTTGCATTTTTATTTCTTTATAAAACTTTAAGGTTTGTTAAATGTTTATTAAACAAACAACTTCTATACTGATTATAGAACATGGCAGTACAATTAGTAGTCAGATCAAAAGAGGAGAAGAGGATGTATGAAGAATAATTCTATTATGCGCGCAGTCGGCTTAACAAAACAATATAACCAACATGACGTCGTTAGTGAACTAAATATTGATATTCATGAAGGGGATATTTATGGTGTTCTCGGGCCTAATGGTGCAGGGAAAACAACAACTTTAAAAATGATTTTGGGATTTATTCATCCGACAGCAGGCGATATTATCAAAAAAGACGGAGATGCCTTAAAGATTGGAGCAATGATTGATAATACATCTTTTTATGAACACCTTACCGGCCGTAAAAATTTAGAAGTGTTTGCAGCGTTATATGGAAGCCAAGCAAATGAACGTATTGATAAAGTTCTTGATATTGTGGAACTTCAAGAAGCGGCTTATAAAAAAGTGAGACAATACTCGCTTGGGATGAAGCAGAGATTAGGTATTGCTAGAAGTTTTCTTAATGATCCGGACATTATTATTTTAGATGAACCGACAAACGGACTCGACCCTTATGGTATGAGAGCGATTCGAGAGCTGATCATCAAACTAACAAAAAAATATCATAAAACATTTATCGTTTCAACACATTTATTAACAGAAGCAGAACAGATGTGTAATCGTATTGGTATCATACATAACGGTCAATTAATACGTGAGATGACCACAGAAGAAATAAAAAAGTACAAAGAACAAGGAATATCCTTAGAGGATTATTTTATATCGATGACAAAGGAAGGAAGACGTTATGTTTAGAGGTGTAAAAAGCGAAGTGATTAAACTATTGGCAGGAAAAATGATATATATTTGTGTAGGATTAGTGGCCATCCTCAGTGGCATGGAGTTTTTTATGACCAAGCTATTGAAATATGTGGAACCTCAACAAGTCAGTGATCTGTCAGAGATTTATCCTCATGCACAACGATATATATTGATCTCCCTATCAAATCTATTAGGCGGTGGTCCCCTATTAATTATGGTCATCATTATTATGGCGAGCATTACGACCGAGGAATACGGACGGGGTATATTAAAATATTCCTTAATGGCACTTAGTCGGACACAACTTATGCTAAGCAAATTATTTGTTACTGGCGCGGTTTGCCTCATCTTAGTTATGACGGCATTTGTTACGAATATTATCATTGGATATTTTGCCTTTGATTGGTTGGCTAGTTGCATATGGATTCGCATGTGTTCTTGTTTTCATGAATCAATTCATTAGTAAAATAGGCGTTTCAATAAGTGTTGGCTTTGTTTTTTTCATTATTGTAGGCCTACTCTCTGTAATTATTCCGGATTCATTCAAAGCATTCTTGATTACAGCGAATTTTGTATATATATTAGATATGGAAAAAGAAGCATTCATTCAGCTTATCTTGAATGGAAGTATATATATCATTGTATTTTCGCTTCTTTCTATTTTACATTTCAATAAAAAAGAATTATTATATTAATAGAGGTGATAATCGAATGATCAATATTCTTGTAGCAGATGATGAAAAAGAGATTGTAGAATTAGTTGAGTTGTACTTAACCCAAAATGATACTCAGATTTATAAAGCATATGATGGAAAGATGGCCATGGAGATTATAGAAAAAGAAGATATTCATCTTGCCATTTTAGATATCATGATGCCCGGTTTAAATGGATTCCAATTAGTCAAAGAAATCAGAAAAACATATAATATGCCACTCATCATTTTATCCGCTAGAGATGAATTCTCGGATAAAATTTTTGGCTTAAATATTGGAGCGGATGATTATATGACAAAACCCTTTAACCCGCTTGAACTTAATGCTCGGGTTGATGCTCAATTAAGAAGGTTTTATGATCTTGGAAATGGAAATAAAGAAACCGACAAAGAAATTCAACTTGGAGACTTGTTAGTAAATCCGGAGTGTTATACGGTATATAAGAAAAACGAACAACTACAACTTACATCAACAGAGTACAAGATACTCGTTTTTTTGCTGGAAAATATTGGACGTGTATATACGAAAAAACAAATTTTTGAACATGTATGGGAAGATTACTATTATGATGATGAAAATGCAATACGTGTGCATATCAGTAATTTGCGCGATAAGATTGAAGATAATCCCAAGTGCCCCAAATACCTCATCACTGTTCGGGGATTAGGGTATAAGATTGAAAGGGGGAGTCCATGCGAATAAAGAAGAGACTTTATTGGGACTTGATGGGTCAATTATTACTTTTTTTGTTATCTGCGGTTATTATCACCGGTCTATTTATAGGCGCCCTTATTTTGATTACGGTGAATACATTGTCTAAGTATCCGGATGAAATCAATACATTAAATAACCGTTTTACAGATATTCGTTTTGATGGCAAAGTGTTAGAACCGATGGAGATTGAAGAAGGAACTTGGATAGAGATTCTCAAAGATAATCAAGTGATATATCGGCAAGGAAGACCAAACAGAAATAAAGAAAGTTATTCTCAATCAGAATTAAACGATATAGCTAATAATGTGGACGAGTTATCTTTTAAAAGTGACTATGTATATGAATATAATCTTTTTCAGGGATTGGATGGAGAAAACTATACATTACTTCACATTCGGCCTAAGTTAACCAATGGTATCTTTAAGTTTGATATGACGAATTCGCGAAATGAAAATTCAATGATTCAACGAGAATTAAATAGACATATTCTGATTTTACTAGCTGCTTTTATGGTGCTGATTATTATCATGTTATTACTCCTTAGTCGCCTAACTACAAAGAAGTTAATAAAACCATTAAATGCATTAAGTAATGGTTTGCATACAGTCATTCAAGGAGATTATTCCCAGCGATTATCCTTTAAAGGTAATTATGAGTTTAATCAATTGCGAGATGCTTTTAATTATATGACAGAAAAATTAGAAACAGTCGAAAAAGAAAATAGAGAAATAACGGAAAGTAAACGAAGGTTGCTTCTAGATATCTCTCATGATCTAAGAACTCCGGCAACAACAATACAAGGGTATGCAGAGGCATTGGCAAATGATGTGGTTGTGGATCCGGAAAAACGAAAAAAATACTTGGCCTATATTTATAACAAATCGAAACATTTGACAGATTTAATTGAACGTTTATTTGAATTCTCAAAGCTAGATAGTCGTATTTATGATATGAATAAAGAGGTTAAAGATATTGGAGAGTTTTTACGAAATGTTATTATAGGATTTTACGGAGAACTCGAAAAGAAGCATTTTTTTCTGAATATTGATATTCCGGAAAAACCTATTTTTTTTGAATTTGATGAGATTGAGATGCATAGGGCATTGGCAAACATCATTAATAACATGATGAAATATAATGATCGTGAGACAAGCTTACATGTTATTTTGGAAGAAGTAGAGGATTATGTACGTATTCGTATTGGAGATGATGGAGTCGGTATTCCTGAACATATAAAATCAAATGTATTTAATGCCCTTGTTCGAGGCGATAAAATTAGAAAAAGTGATGGTGGAACAGGACTAGGCCTAGCAATAACCAAAAAAATAATCGAGCTACATCAAGGAACTATTCACATAGATGATCAATGGGACAAAGGAAGTATGTTTATTATTGAATTAAAACGGAAAAAAGACTTGCTTTAATCCTGATATGTTTCGATATATTTATTAACACAATTTATTTAGCAAAGAAGGGAATAAAAAATGCGTATAGTACCTACGGAATATATACCTGAAAATGCTGTGCTTGCAGATACCTTATACACCTTGGATGGTCGGATCCTTCTTAAAGAAGGAGCGACATTGACGCCACGTATGGTTGAGAAAATTAATGCCAACAGTCTGTTTACGGTATATATTTATGATGAACATAAAGACAACAAAATCAAGAAGCTAGTGGACCCGCAATTGCGACATCAAGCCATGATGCTGATTAAAGATATCTTTAATGCGGCTGGTTTTAGAGATACTCAGGGTGAATGGAAGCCAAAATCCGTATATCCTTATATGGAACCCTTAAAAAAAATAACGGAAGAGATTTTATATGATTTAAGTGGTTCAAAAGATGCGCAGCTTGAGTCTATTGATATTAAAAATGTGGATAATTACTTATATAGTTCTGCCATCAATACAGCTATTTTATCAGTACTTATTGGATGGGAAGCCGGCCTAAACGCCGAAATGATTCACAACCTATTTATTGGTGCAATCTTTCACGACATCGGAATGGCCTTGCTAGAACCCGGTATTATTTATAAGAATGGGGAATTGACTCGTGAAGAGAAGCTTGAAGTTATAATGCACCCCAAAAAAGGATATGAATATTTAAAAGAACAATCCTTTCTAAGTGCCTATGCAAAGGCAATTGCATTGCAGCATCATGAGCATTTAGATGGAACCGGTTATCCTAATCGAGTAGATAAAACAGGGATTCATCAGTTGGCCCAGATTGTGGGTATTGCCGATATATATGATGCCATGACCTCGGATCGGCCTTACCGAAGAGCCTTAACAGCTATTGAAGCCATAGAATATATTATGGGTGGAGCCGAACGCCATTATGATATGGAGCTTATTAATATTTTTGTGAAAAAGATTAACCCCTATCCTGCCGGATCGCTGATTAAGTTGAACACCGGTCAAATAGCCGTTGTTGATTCGGTTCCGAAAGGTTTCCCATTAAGGCCGGATATTCGCATCATAGGTGGACAAAAGGGAGCTTATACCTATGAAGCAGTGAGTTTACGCGAGAAGAATAGTCTGACAATTCAAGAAATCCAATATAGTTTGGATTTTTGATAAGTAAACGCAAAAAAAAGATGACCGATTGACAAGTATTTGTGAATCGGTTATAATTTAAACAAAAGTATATACGTATATAGTTATGGGGGAAATATGAAAGTAACGATTAATGATATAGTTAAAGAGTCCGGCTTGTCTTATGTTACGGTATCTAAGGCCATGCGCAATCATCCCAGTGTTAAAGAAGAGAATCGTAAAAAAGTTATGGATGCCATGAAGGCGCTTGGCTATGTGCCTAGTGCGGCGGCTAGAACTTTAGTCACCGGTAAAAGCTATGTGATTGCCGTCATGATTTCTGAGTTAGGTGATGGCTTTTATGATGATATTATTGAAGCCTTAAATAGAGAATTTTTGAAACATGGATATCTTGTCACACTGAATATGTGTAAGAAAGACGATCGGGAAAATATTGCTTTTCTTGAGCAAAAACGTGTGGATGGGGTTGTTCTTATGGCGCCTTATAAGGAAGCGCTTTTTGCCAAGGTACTTGAAGAACAAAAGGTACCATACTTGATTATGGACCATCAGACAAGGGATAGTCAACCTTATTCTGTCCTCTCAGATAATCAGCAAGGTGGCTATATGGCTGTAAAATATTTGTTGGATTTAGGCTTTAGACGTATTGGTCTTATCGGAGGGGAAGCGGCTTCGCTTGCCACAAAAAAACGCTATCAAGGAGCAGTCAAGGCACTTACAGAAGAAGGGCTTAAAGCCTATAACACAGATTATGGGCAATATGACCAGCCAACAGGATATCAGACGGTTCAAAAATGGTTTGAGCAAGAACGCATACCACAAGCTATTTTTGCCTTTGATGATCATATAGCCTTGGGAGCTATTAATGGACTAAAGGATTGTGGATATAAAGTCCCACAAGATGTGAGTGTGATCGGATACGATGACAGTCCAATGGCCAACCAATACACACCCCAAATTACATCCATAAAACAACCGGCACAAGCAATGGCAAAGAAGGCTGTTGACGTTATGCTTGATTTGTTAGCCGGCAAAAACAAACCACATCAAAACACAAAGCTGGTCCCAAGCCTTTGTATTAAGGAATCCACGAAGTTTATTGAATAAAGGTAGCTTACTTATTGCAGAAAAGGAGATGTTAGATAATGAACATGTTAAAGATAGCTATTATCGGAGCGGGAAGTACCTATACACCGGAGCTAATAGAAGGAATTATAAAACGACATATCGGACTTCCGGTGACTCACTTAGCACTCATGGATATTGACTCAACAAAGCTTGATATTGTGGGTAAGTTGAGTCAACGTATGATTAGAGAGGCCGGACTCGATATTGAAGTTTTAATGACTGAGGATTTAGATACCGCCCTTACCGATGCAGATTTTGTCTTGGCACAGATTCGTGTAGGGAAGCTAGCGGCGAGAGTACTTGACGAAACGATACCCTTAAAATACGGTTTTATCGGACAAGAAACCACTGGCATCGGAGGTTTCTTTAAGGCCCTGCGGACTATACCGGTCATGATGACTATCGCTCAAAGGATGGAAGACCTTTGTCCGCATGCATGGCTAATTAATTTTTCCAATCCTTCCGGTATTATAGCTGAAGCCTTACAAAATTATACAAAGATCAAAAGTGTCGGTTTATGCAATGTACCCATCAATATGTTTTCAGACATACATGAAGCATTGCAAGAAGATGACTTGACCATTGAATATGTTGGCCTTAACCACTTAAGTTATATTACCGGCATCTGGAAGTCGGGACAAGATATTTTTAAAGAAGTGTTGAAAAAAGGAATTACAGGACAGGGCATGAAAAATATTCCCATCAAAGGATTTGAGCCTAAATTGATTCAGAGTATAGAGGCGATTCCGTCCTCTTATTTAGAATATTTTTATGATCGTAATGATAAATTAGAACATCTTCGTCAAGAAGAAAAAAGCAGAGGTCAGGTTTGTATAGATATTGAAGACCGCTTGTTAGATTTATACAAAAAAGAAACACTTACAAGAAAGCCCCAAGAACTTGAGAAGCGGGGAGGCGCAAGATATTCAGAAGCAGCGATTTCGCTGGTGGATTCTATCTATAATGACAAGGGTGAAATCCATGTGGTTAATGTGCGTAATCAAGGGGCCTTAGCTTTTATGGGCGATGATGACGTTGTTGAAGTGGCGTGCCAAGTTGGACGAGAGGAGATTCGCCCATTAGCAATTCAAGACTTTAATAACACGCATGTTATGGAGATGATGCAATGTGTCAAAGCTTATGAAAAACATACAGTGCAAGCAGCTCTTCATGGCTCAGATGCGGAGGCTATTCAAGCATTACTCATTCATCCGCTTGTGGGTGATTATCCCAATGCATTAGCATGTTATGAGGAAATGAAAGTAGCACACAAAAAATATTTGACACAGTTTACCGACTGAGTTGGTTAAATAAAAAGGAGAACGGATGGAAGAGAAATTCTTATTAGGTGTTGATGGTGGTGGAACCAAGACAGATTATGGATTATTTACATATACCGGTAAGTGTATGGAATATTTGCATACAGGAAGTCGCAGTCATGAAATTTTACCGGGGGGATTTGAAGCGGTCGAAAAACAAATGCTTCAAGATTTGCGACTAATACTGGAAAAACATAATATTGAAGCCAAAAATGTCAGTGCAGCCTTTGGATTAGCCGGTATCGATACGCCTTGGCAGCAAGAACAGATGGAAAAGATTCTAAGTAAAATGGCTTTTGCAGATTTTGTAGTAAGTAATGATTCTATCCTTGGAGTCAAGGCCGGTTGTCCTTCAGGCGTTGGTGTTTGTTCGGTCAATGGGACGGGTACAGTTGCCTGCGGCATCAATGAACAAGGTGAAACACTGCAAGTTGGTGGCATCGGAATGACCACAGGTGATTATGGCGGCGGTGCTTTTTTAGCCGGATTGGCCATTAATGCGGTCTATAGTTATTATTTGCGCTGTGGTCTCTACACGACCATGGTTGAACCCATCATGGATCTGCTTGAAGTAGGACGGCCACAAGATTTACTAGAACAAGTTACGCATAAGTTTATCTTGGATCGTGGCTTAGACCAGCCCTTGATACATATATTGATGAATGCGGCTATGGAGGGTGATGACCTTGCGGTAGATATTGTCAAAACATCTGCACATGAGATGGCAAAATCAATATCCGGATGTATACAAAATCTACATTTTTTGACGACCCCTGATCTTGTTTTAGCAGGATCTATTTGGACAAAAGTTAAAAATCCCTTGATGATGGACTTCTTTGTTGACTATGTACATCAATATACAGGACAAAGACTTGAACCTATAGTTTTGGACGTGGTGCCCATGGCCGGGGCGGTAATATGGGCCCTTGAGCGTGCTGAGAATAAACCGGCGACACGTGCCCAGAGAAAAAGCATTATTGAAAAAATAAAAGCGTGAATAATTTTCCTTTTTTTGCTATAATCGTATGATGTCATGAAATAGACGCATCGATTGCAGGTGCACTCAAAAAAAGGAGGACGATTAACAATGACAAATCAAGTAAGTATTGAAAAAGTAAGAAAAGATGCAGAGGACTTATTCCGCGCAGGGAAGTTCTACTGTTCAGAAGCGGTGATATCATCGATTCGCAGTAATTTTGAACTGGATGTAGCGGAAGAAGTGATTGCCATGGCATCCGGATTTCCGGTGGGCATCGGAAAATCAAAGTGTACATGTGGAGCAGTCTCCGGTGGAGTACTCGCTCTAGGGCTTGTGTTTGGACGAACATCAGGATCGAGTCCCCAAGACCCGTTAAGTGTAAAAACACTGGAATTGGCCAATGAATTACAAGCATACTTCAAAGAAAACCATAAGGTGCTCTGCTGTAGCATTCTAACCAAAGGTATGGATATGGCCAGTGGTGAACATAAGCAACAATGCGTTTCCTTTACCGGAGAAATGGCGGCAAAGACAGCAGAGATTATCCTTGATAATTGGAAGGATACCAGAGAAATGAGGCAAAAAGCATGAAAAAGTTTTTTGTAAAATTGCCTTATCCTATTGCCGGACTCATGCTTGCTTATGCGGCCTTAGGAAACTTACTTGAAGCATCATTAGGAACAAATGTAAAACTGATTTGTGGTGCAATATCAGCGCTTCTTCTCATTCTTATTTTAACAAAAATGCTTGTATTGCCTGAATCTATAAAAAATACATTCAATATACTTCCTATAGCGAGTGTTATGACTACGCTTCCTATGGGTATGATGCTTTTATCCGTTTATATTAAGCCCTATTCAGGAATAGTGGCTATGATTTTATGGTCAGTTGGCTTTGTAATTAATCTGCTTATTTTAATCGGATTCTCAATCAAGTATTTATTTCCATGGAAGATTGAGAATGTTTTTGCAAGTTATTTTGTAACCTATGTTGGTATTGTGGTTGCAAGTGTAACCGCAAAAGCGTTTCACATGGAAGCCATTGGAGTAGGGGCCTTTTTATTCGGACTGATTAGTTATTTTATCCTGATTCCAATTGTTGTAACGCGGTATATGAAGCATCCTATAAGCAAAGATCCATTGAAGCCATTAATCATTATCTTTGCAGCACCGGCGAATCTTCTAGTGGTCGGCTATATAAGCTTAGGATTGACGTGGTCGAGTGGGCTATTGACATTACTTTGGGGGCTAGGACTTCTAACAACCCTTTTTGCCTGGTATCAACTTGTACGTTTGGCTCGACTGGATTTTTATCCAAGCTATTCGGCATATACATTCCCATTAGTCATCGGGGCAATTTCAACGTTGCGATATGTTAACTACATGGGAGGCATGCAAGGAAGTCTTGGGTGGATTTACTACTTGGGTATGATTCAAATGGTGATTAGTATTTTAGCGGTTGTTTATGTAAGCATTCGGTATGTTCTATTTTTAACATTCTAAATATAAGTTTAACATGTATTGAAAAACACCTTCATCTTAATGTGCTATGGTAGATTAAGACGGAGGTGTTTTTTATGTTTTTCTTTACCCATGTTTCTATTGCAAACTATATGTACAAGTATTTGAAAAATCAAAATCAAGACGGATTTGTGCCGAATCGATTAGCTTTTATTTATGGTAATGTAAAGCCGGATATGAACGAATTAGTCTGGTTGAAGCATAATTATCAGGAAACACGTCACTTTTATTTTGAACATCTTGAAGTTGCAAAAAACAATCATCTATCCATCAATCAAAGGTCAGTTGCTTTAGGCGTAATCAGTCACTTCATTTGTGATTATTTTTGTAAATACCATACGAAAGATGTCTATGCAAAAAAATCGCTTTACCATCATTTTATATATGAATTTAAACTTCATATATATATTAAAAACCAATTACGTAAAAATCTTCAAGAAAATCCCATCCCAATGTTTAGGCGGAATCTAAATATTAGTGAACAAATCAGTGATTATTTGGAACAAGAAGAATCATTGGCATTAGATTATTCTTATACCATTGAGACACTGAAAAAATTAGTGAGTCAAGTGACAAGAATTCACATGGAGACAGCTGAAACTTTTTTTGAGACGTGTCCGAACCAAGTTAGTGCATAGGAGGCGAATATGAGAATAGCCATATTTACAGATACCTTTTTACCCCAAGTTAATGGTGTGACCAATACACTAAAACGGATGGGAGAGTATTTTGAAAAGAACAATATTCCCTATATTTTTATCACACCGGACCAAAGGACAGAAGAAGACATACCTTATAATGTAGAAAGTTTTTTCTCGACACCCTTCTTTCTGTATCCGGAATGCCGGTTTTCGATGCCGAATCTCCTTCGAGTGGGTAAACGCATGGAGCGTTTTCAGCCGGACCTTATTTTTTGCATGACCGAATTTACAATAGGACTGACCGGTTTACTCTATGGGAAAAAACATAAAATTCCGGTTGTTACAAACTATTCAACAAACTTCTCGACCATTTTAAATGTGTATAACCTGAGTGTTCTTGAAAAAACCTTGGATAAGTACTTGGCATGGTTTCATAGAGAAGCGGCTTTAACGGTGACGCCCTCCCAAGAATCCATGAAAACGCTCCACAATATGGGCCTTACGAAAACAGCAATATTTAGTCGGGGTATTGATTATGATCAGTTTTCACCTAAACATCGAAGCCGTCAACTAAGGGATAAATATGGGCTTAATAATAAGTTGGTTTTTCTGTATGTTGGACGACTATCCTGGGAAAAGGACCTTTTTGTATTACAAGGTGCTATGCAAGAACTCAACAAGAAATACAAAGATCGCATAGGATTGTTGATTACAGGCGATGGTCCTATGAAGAAGGAACTGGAAAATACCATGCCGGACAATGTTGTATTTACAGGGTATAAAACAGGAATAGAATTAGCTCAAATATATGCATCAGCGGACCTGTTTACCTTTCCCTCATCTTTTGAAACCTTTGGGAATGTCGTTTTAGAAGCGGCAGCCTCGGGAATACCCACGGTAGGAGTGGCTATGGGAGGCGTGATGAATATAATCGATCATGGAAAAACAGGACTATTGGCAAATCCTAAAGATATTGAAAGCTTTACCTCATGTATTGAACAATGTATACATAATGATATTTTGCGACTAAGAATGGGAAGTGTTGCACGGGAATATGCAAAAGAGAAATCTTGGGATTCAGTTTTTGATGCATTGATGATCTTGTGTGAAAATCAAATAAATCCGGCAGTGAAGGATGTGAAGAGAATACGCGATGAACTACCAATCACAACGCCTAAAAGAGCATGAAAAAGCAATAAAAAAACGATTGCGTGAGACGCCTTTTCGAGAAGGCGTATATGTAGTGAAGAATCCATTGCTTGTGGCCATAAGACCAAAACTAATTCTTCAATTTAATAAAAAACGTAAAAAAGTCAAAGGCTACTTGCGTGTCTTTCATAAAGAGTGGAAACTAAATATGTTAACAATAAAAGACCGATATCTTATTTTGCAGTTTCGAATTGATATCATTGATATGGATTTTATCCTTCAATTTACCACTCGATATACATTTGAAGGCTACCTTGATACACCCATCGGGAAATTAAAGGTGACTGGGAGGTATAAAAAAAGCTTATATGGAGATAGATATGAATAATAAAAACCATGAAGAAAATCCGTTTGAAATCGTTAGCGATCAGAATGGATTTTTTTATCAATATTTGTTTAAGAAACAAGTATTGGGCAACATGATATCAGCAAAAATCGGAAAACATAGTGCAGTATTAGTCCATAGACAATATCGTCATGGCGAGGATGATGTCGGTTCCTACGACGAATGGCAACTGGACTATGTAAGTCCCAAAGACGTCCAAAAACGATTTACGGGTTCCATTAAAACGTATACAAGACATACTATTTTTTCCATAACCTATCATTTTGATGTAAAAACAAAAAAAAATAAAGACATTCACGGAAAACCCTATATTAGTTTTCCTCATTTTACAGGTCAAGATTGGGATCAAAACTGTGCGTGTCTATCCTATAAATCGAAAGCGCCTTTTAACTATCCGGTGCAGTGGTTCGGTAAAGTAACGGATACCTTCAAAGAAGGGCGATACAATCCTCTCATCATTGCCAATGCTTCCTATGAAACCGTGGTCATCTCGCCCTTGAGTCATCTATTGCATGGAACGGTTTCCATACATCGGATATCACAAACCCTTCGTTGTGGGTTGCCAAGGAGTGTCGAAAGTGTCCATAGTGGAACAGTCTATCAAACAATCATGGTATATGGCAAGGGTGTTACTAAAACGCTGAATTTTTGGGGAGAACTTTTGCGCAAATATCATCACGTGCCAAAGGTTTCAACAGACCAAGACACCCAGTTAAAATCATTGAGCTACTGGACAAATGCAGGAAGTGCCTATTGGTATCAAGTACATAAGAAGTTGTCCTATGAGGAAACGTTGAAAAAATTAGTCGACCATCATAAAGCGATTCATCTTAACTTTGGAAGCTATCAGCTAGATTCCTGGTGGTATAAAAAAGAAGGAGACAATTATACATCGGGCATTGTGGAGTGGGAGCCTAAACGCCAAACCTTAAGTAAAAATTTCAATGCCATGTTGCCCTTTTTTCAAAAATATAAAACATATAGCTTATTTGAGGTTGATAAAATCTCCTATATACAAACGATCCTAGATCGACCCATTGGATGCCATTTTAAACAATTATCCCAAGATGCAATTTATGTAAAAGGAAAAGAAGATGAATTTTTCCTTGAACCCTTCCCAATTCCGAAAACAAAAGAAAGTGGAAAGCGTCTTTTTCATGAGATCTTTTATCATCCCAAATGGAAGGTGTCATATATTATTCATGATTGGTTGCAATATATGAATGATCGCCACGAGAAATTCAAGGATGTCATCGTCGCAGAAGACTATTTTGAGGCACTTGATGAAAGCTGTCTTGAAATTGAAGCGAAGATGAATACGTGTCAACATCTGACACTCCAACTATGTATGACCCAGCCCAATATGACCATGCGAGGTGGAATGATGGAATCCGTGACGTCGATTCGAAGTACGTCGGATTCAGATAGTTTTTTTGTGGAAGGAACAAAACGATGGTGGTGGCATTTATATTCGTCGGTGTTTATCCAAAGTTTAGGAAAATATGCCTATTTTGATAATCGTCGAACCAAGACAAACTATAGACATCCCTTGGCGTCTTATGCAAAACTGGAGATGATATGGCTCGGTCTCTCCTGTGGTCCCATAGGCATTGGGGATGCCATTGGTAAAGAAAATACCGAACTATTACAACGTGTGGCAAATGCTGATGGCGAGATTATTAAACCGGACCGTCCATGTATGCCACTGGATCAGTGTTTTTTGTATAATCCCTATTCATTAGAGACGACAAAAGGGGTTACGGTATTTACGTATTCATGTATAGAGGGAGTTGATGAGCGCATCTATTATGCCTTAACATTGAATATGCATCCATATCGAAAAAAAGTGCAAATGTCCTATTCAGTATCTGAGTTTGAGCCAAAGAGTGAAGAAAAAAAGTATCTTGTTTATAATTATATTTCAAAAGGGTATACGATTATCAGTAGTAAGCAAGATATCGTTTATCAAATGCAAGGAAAGACCTTTTATTATCATATTATTAGTCCTATTATCGATGGAATTGCAATTATAGGTGACGTAAGTAAACATGTAACTGCAAGTCAACAACGTATAAAAAAAGTGGAGTGCACCGATCTAATGATTGTTGTTCATTTAGCTCCATCAACAAGGACTGAAAAAGTCTGTTTTTCAATCTATATGGAAAAAGAGCCCCATTCTGTGGTGGTAGAAAAACAAAGACATTCATACACGTATGAACAGAATATTCTAACGATCGAAACATGGCTAGGACATAAAGAAAATAGAATAGTGATAAAAAAATTTGAATATATACGCATTCAAGAGTATAATAGGTGGAAAGATTAAGTTATGTTTCACCAAATCAAGGAGGATCCGAATGAGTTTCAAATATATTCAAACAATACAATCGCCGGAAGAGATTAAGGAACAATTGCCGGTGTCGAAAGAATTAGCTCAGGCAAAAGCCCTACGAGATAAAGAGATTCAAGAAATATTTATGGGAAAATCAAATAAATTTTTGATGATAGTAGGTCCCTGTTCAGCAGATAACGAAAAATCTGTTTTAGATTATATGGTGCGCTTAGGAAAAGTGCAAGACCAGGTTGCAGAGAAGATTTTGCTAATCCCAAGAATTTATACGAATAAGCCGAGAACAACCGGTGAAGGATATAAAGGAATGGTGCACCAACCGGATCCATTGGAAAAAGCAGATATGGAAGCCGGGATTAAAGCCATTCGTGCTATGCATGTCAAAGCCGGTGAACTCACAGGAATGACCAGCGCCGATGAGATGCTATATCCGGATAATCATGAATATCTTGATGATATACTTAGTTATGTAGCAGTGGGTGCAAGAAGTGTTGAAAATCAACAGCATCGCGTAACAGCCAGTGGTGTTGATATTCCGGTTGGGATGAAAAACCCGACAAGTGGCGACATATCGGTCATGTTAAATGCAATAAAAGCAGCTCAAATTGGTCATGACTTCATTTATCGGGGACAAGAAGTTGAAACGATTGGAAATCCCTTTGCTCATGCCATCATGCGTGGTTTTGTGGATCAATACGGACGTAGTTTCCCCAATTACCATTTTGAAGATTTGAAATATCTGATTGAAAAGTATAATGAGCGTGACCTTAAGTATCCAAGCATTATTGTAGATGTGAATCATGCAAATTCAAATAAACAATATCAACAACAACCTCGAATTGCTGATGCAATTATGCGAAATCGAAGGTATGATCCGGAGATTAAGCAATATGTAAAAGGGATTATGGTTGAAAGTTATATCGAAGGTGGTAGTCAAAAAATTGATGGTGGTGTCTACGGGAAGTCGATAACAGACCCTTGCCTTTCAATTATAGAAACCCAAAGAATGATTTTAAATATTGCAGAAAAACTATAATCACTATTTTGATGAGTAAAGGAGAGATGAGAGTTATGAAAAAACTTGGAAAAATTGTTAGCTATGGTTTATTGGCAGTCGGTGTAGCACATGTAGTTTTTGTTCTAAGCCAAATCAAAAAAGCAATGGGATTAGCTGAAAGTTATGATATTGTTTCAACATTTGGAGAAAAGACCATTGATATGTCTGGACAAGCGGACATTGTTAGTGTTGGTGCCATGTTTTCAGGAACAACATTAGACTATACCCAGACAAGAGTAAAAAGAGGCGCATATGTATTAGAACTTACGGCTTCATATGCCGGCATTGAAGTTATTGTTCCCGAAGAGTGGTACGTAGAAACCAATGGTAAGCTAAAGATGGCCGGAATTGAAAATGATACATTAACGTATGAAAAACGTGTGCCTGACTTGATTATTGATCATGATTTACTATTTGCAGGTGTAGAGATTAAAGGAATATAAGGAGGAATTACAATGATAGATGAACGATGGGTTTTTTATGATAAAGTCAAACCTGAAGTAGCAGCTGAAGGAGTGACACGACGTGTTCTCGCATATAACAAAGATCTTATGTGTGTTGAGAACACCTTTGAAGAAGGGGCTATAGGCGCCCTTCATTCACATCCCCATACACAGATTACCTATGTTGTCAGTGGAAAATTTGAATTTGAAATTGATGGTGTCAAGAAAATTGTCCAAGCCGGCGACACCATGTTAAAAACAGACAGCGTTATTCACGGCTGTCTGTGTAAAGAAGCGGGCGTCTTGTTAGATATCTTTAATCCGTTGCGCGAGGATTTTGTTTAAGAAAATCAAGAAAAGCATCAACAAGTTCGGGGTCGAGTTCGGCCCCTTTTTGTTTGCGCAAAAGTTCGGTTGCCTGATCATAAAGATTATCAAGAGTGGGGTGCTCAATGATAAAGGTTATATAGTTTTCGACAACATGTAGGATGCGAGATTCTAAAAGAACCTCGGTTCCTTTTAAACCTTTTGGATAACCGGTTCCATCCCAGTTTTCATGGTGTTCTAAAACGATTTCAGCATAAGTTTGTGTTTCGCTAGCGGCATTCAGGATCCGATAACCGATTTCAGTATGACGGGCAACCATATCAAATTCGTCAGGTGAAAGCGCAGTCGTCGGTTTTTCAATGAGGTTTTTGGAAACAGAAATTTTACCGATATCATGCATATAAGCAGCTTGGCTTAGGGTTTTCACTTTTTCGGGATCAAGGCCTAAATAGTTTGCGAAGTTTTCACAATAGGATTTAACTTCTAGAGCGTGTTTGTGCTCCTTAGGAAAGTGCTCTTTTAAATGTTCAAGGATTTTATTAATAGCTAAAGAGCGAAAATCTTGGGATTCAATTAATTTTTTAGTATACATGGTTTCGTCGGATGCGTTTAGAATATCAATAATAGATTCACTTATATTTTTTTTCGTCTTTATTCCATAGGAAATAGAAAGAGGGACAATGCCGGCTTCCGGTTTCTCAATGGATTCATATAAACGTTCTAGGACAACTTGAGCTTCTTTTGTCGTTGTTTTAGGTAAAAGGATGATAAATTCATCGCCACCATAACGGGCAGCTATATCACTTGTTCTTAGATGGTGACGTATGATTTCTGCAAGTTTTTTTAAATAATTGTCTCCAATAGCATGACCAAAAGCATCATTGACGAGTTTGAGCCCATTCATATCAATCATAACTAGACTTATGGGTAAGTTGTGACTATTATCCAATCGCGACAAGGTATCTTCAAAATAACGACGATTATACAAACCGGTAAGTTGGTCGTGATAGCTTAAATAGACAATTGTATTTTGTTGTTCCAAAAGTGAAGCGTTCATTTTCTCAAGTGCCTGAGTTCTTTGGGCAACCTTATCTTCTAAAGTTTCCATTTGATAACTAATGGTATCAGCCATTTGATTGAATCCTTCAGCTAATCGTCCAATTTCATCATCTTGATCAAGTTTAACTCTTAATGCATGGTTTCCCTCAGAATAAGCTTGTGTTATATTGGTGAGCTCAATAATGGGCTGAAGTATTTTTTCATTGCGTTTATTCCATGTATAACTAGAAAATAAAGCAAGCAAGAGGATAAGAATTAGTGCGACGAAAATTGTCGTGTAATATGTCGACACAATGGGATGAGAAGGTAGCTCAATAATAATTAACCAATCAAGTCCATAAGAAGAGTAAGGGACAACGCGTAAAAAGGTTTGTTGCAACCAATATCTAGAAGAAAAATTGGTTTGACCACTTTCTTTATAGTGTTCAAGAGCATCAAGAGCGTCTTGGCTGGCAAGGTTAGAAAAAGAGATGCGTTCAAAGGTGTCCCCTGAATTTTTGAAATTGGACGCGCCTAAAGAATTGGCAACAACGTATTCCGAGTCAGATTCGATAATATAGCTTTCGCCCTCATAATTGGAAGTGTAGGAAGCCATTTGCTCGCTTAAGCGGTTTAGGGTAAGATGCCAGATTGTGTCATAACCCGAATTTCACTGGATTATACAAGTCATTATCTCC
>CAZVKG010000035.1:0-31940 GCA_964627665.1 uncultured Eubacteriales bacterium
TGATAATTTGTAGCTAAAGTGTAGTCGGTAGAGTATATAATTTGTAGCTTAACACTAGACAAGTTGGAAAGACAACTATGCTAATGAAAATAGCTGAAAAAACCCGCAATTATGTAACCCTAGATGATCCGAATGCAAGAAATATGGCGATTAATGAACCCGGATTGTTCTTGCAGAGATATGAGCCTCCTGTCATTATAGATGAAATACAATATGCACCAAATCTTATGCAGTATATAAAGCTTTATGTTGATGAAAACAAGAAAATGGGAGATATATGGATGACGGGCTCTCAGATGTTTCATTTAATGAAAAATGTTAGCGAGAGTTTAGCAGGACGTGTCAGTATTTTAAGGATGCAAGGATTTTCAGGTGCAGAGTTAGATGGATATGATAATGAAGCATTTATTATGGATTCAGGCAAACTGATTGCAAAAGTTAAAGAACGCACACCCAAATCGTTGAAGGAAGTTTACAAAATGATTTATATGGGGCAGATGCCAGGTATATATAGCAGGGATATCTCGCCGGATATTTTTTATGGAGCATACATTAACACATATATTCAAAGAGATATTAAGGAGCTTACCCAAGTAGCTGATGAGATGCTGTTTCTACAGTTTTTGACAGCTTGTGCAGCAAGAACTAGTCAAATGCTTAACTTGGCTGATATTGCAAGGGATATTGGTATCTCTGCGCCTACAGCGAAGCAGTGGCTTTCAATCCTAATAACTTCAGGAATTGTTGTTTTGGTTGAACCATATTTTAATAATCGAATGAAGAGAATCATTAAATCTCCGAATTTGTATTTTATGGACACAGGGTTATGTGCATATCTGACGAAGTGGAATAATCCGGAAAGCTTAGAAACAGGTAGTATGAGCGGTGCATTCTTTGAAACATTTGTTGTCAGTGAAGTGATTAAAAGTTATCAAAACCTTGGATTGCAAGCGCCGATATGTTATTACAGAGATAAGGATAAGCGTGAAATTGATTTGATCATTGAACAGAACAATACATTGTATCCAATTGAAATAAAGAAAAGCGCTTCTCCAAAAAAAGAAGCTATAAAGCATTTCCAGGTTCTAGATAAATCGGATGTCAATGTTGGGACAGGAGCAGTTATATGTATGGCTAAAGATTTGGTGCCTTTGGATAAAAATAACTGGTTGGTTCCTGTTTGGCTATTGTAGAAAGTATTTTTCAAGAGATTTTGCAATTTCTCTCGTTTTATCATCATCACACAGATTCAAGCTAATTTCCCATAATTTATCTTGCATTTTTGGATCCATATAAATGGCTTTTTCTTGCATTTGTATAAAAGCGTTGTTTTTCCAAGTTATTAATTTACCGGATTTTTGAAGACTATCTGATGTCTCTTCTGTAAATAAGGGCGCCATAATTTCTCCACATTTTTCGATGGAAATAAAGAATCCAAATAATTTAAGAATAGCTGGCATGACACGCATAGCAGGAGGTATAAGATTCAACTGATTGCTCCAAACCGTTTTAGAGATACTAAATCCGACAAAGGACAGATTGGCATTTGGATGATTGCAATAGAGCTGATGTAATTTGTAGAGAAACATTCTTTTTGCCACTATCGATTGACCAATTGCCTTTTCATAATGCCAGCTCTTTTCCATTTGGAGATCGTCCCATACCATTTCGCCAAAAGAAGGTGTGTTAAAAATAACTCGACCACCCTTTTTAGAATTCTCTAGTAAATTAAGAAGGTTCAAGGTCAGAATAAACTGGGACAGATAATTTACTTGAAAATGTGCATCTAGACCGTCTTCGGTAATCTCATGCTGCTTTGCATAGCCTATACCTGCATTAATAAATAGACCATCTAGATAATCGTGGCTATTTTGAATGATCTTAATAGCTTGTTTAACGTCGTTTAGCTTGCTTAAGTCACAAGGAATAAATGAAACCTTATGATTTCCTGTTGTCGCTACAATCTCGTTGACTACAGAGTTTCCAAGCTCGTTTGACCGTCCTAGTATAATTACTTCATGGCTTTGTTGATCAATATTTCCTAAGATTTTGGCAACGCCTTTACCCATTCCATGGGTGGCACCGGTTACTAATATTTTCATAATTTCCCTCCGATAAATATGATTATTATTGTTAGAACGGCTTAAAAACGCATTGACTATTTTTCCTTTACTTCATACTCAAATACTTCTCCAATAGTAACGTCAAAGGCATCAGCAATACGAAAAGCAAGTTCCAAAGATGGTGAATATTTTCCGGCCTCGATAGATATAATCGTTTGTCTAGAGGCCCCTATTTTTTCTGCAAGCTGTTTTTGTGTCATTTCATCTGCAAAAAATCGTAGTTTTCGAATGTTGTTTGTAATCTCAATTTTTTTTGCCATTTCTAACCCCTTCTATATAAATATAACTGAATGCATCCGTCTAATAAAGAACCTATTCCAAAGGATAAAAACACGATATTCATCATTACTACGGGGGAATAGTTTAGTGCGAGGGATATAAGACCTATTATAAATCCAATACTTGAAGCAACAAATCCAATTCTCATAGATTTAAGTTCAATTAATTGATCTCGCTCGTCTGTTATCATCTCCGTAGCAATGGAACTTTTGAGTGATTGTTTTTCAGCAAACCTAATACATCCATTTAATATTATTGATTTTTTGCTTGATCGATGAAAGATATGGAACATTTTTTTTCACCATGCGTCTAAACTATGTAAAGTTTTTTAGAGAAAGGACGGGGAAATAAACCATGAAAAAAAGAATTTTAAGTATTGGAACAGCTATTGTTTTAGTTGTAGTCACAGTTGGAGCGGCACTTTTCTTTAATCAAGATACCGGAAAAGTCTTTGCGGCCGAGTTTAGGGATGGGTATATTGTTGCGCCAACACATATGGATTCAGCAGGCGTTGCGCTGGATTCAGCTTTTGTTTTTAAGACGGATGCAACGCGAGACGACTTAACTCTTGAGTCCCTACAGGAAGCATTAACTATAACACCGACAGTAGAATATACACTATCGGAGCAAGAAGAGGGCATTGTCATTACTCCAAATCAAGCATTAGAACCCAACACAACCTATATTTTTGATGTGGATGGAATTACATGGGCATATCGCACAGAAGCGGATTTTGTCCTCTTAGGAAACTTCCCAAGACATCAGTCAACTAATGTACCGGTAAATACCGGGATTGAATTGATTTTTAATTATGAAGGTGCAGATGTCGAGGATTATTTTGAGATTGAACCGGAAGTCAAAGGGAAATTTGAACAACATGGACGTGTTCTTGCTTTTGTTCCGAAAGAACTTCAAAAACAGACCATATACACAGTTACCCTTAAGGCAGGATTGCCATTAGACGGTTCAGATAAAGCGCTTCAAGAGGATGTACACTTTAGCTTTGAAACCCAAGCGGATGAGACAATGGATTCATCATCATTTTACATGAATTTTCAAAGTTTTATGCATGAATTTGCGGAATCCGAAGTTCCAAGTCTTGAATGGAATTACTACTTTGAAGAGGCAGAAATAGAAGAAGCAGTTGTGGACATTGACGTTTTTGCCTATAGAAATGTCACACAATTTACAGATCATCTGAAGGACTACGCCGATGTACCAATGTGGTCACACTATGGCATGAATGACGCAGCTCTATCCACGAGTGGATTACAAGGCGTCATGGATTTTGAACAAACCTTAGTACAGGATAATAGTTACCCTCGATTCTTAGAATTACCGAATACATTAGATGCAGGCTATTATCTAGTTCAAGCGACGTTTGACGAACAAGTCATTCAAACATTTGTACAAGTAACAGATTTAAGCTTTTATTATCAAACAGGAACCGATGAAGATATTTTTTGGGTGCATGATTTATCAAGCCAAGAGCCCATCAATAATGCAAAAGTGACGAATCTAGATAATGATTTAAGCGCAAGAACAAATCAGGAAGGATTAGCACGAATAGCAAAGAACGTGGATGGGACCAAAGCAAGTTTTTATCATTTGACAGCCGGAGATAAAGAAGCGGTGCTTTATAATTATGGATCTATGATGGAACCCTATCGTGGTGGCATGGATCAAAACCAGGAATACTGGACTTATTTTAAACCAGATCGAAATTTATATAAACCGGAAGATACTGTGAACTTCTTTGGATTCCTTCAACACCGTTATGAAAATAGTGTGCCAACACAAGTAACGGTTGAAATCACTCAAGGCAGATATTATGCTTGGCGTTTTATTCCAAGCCCTGTTGATGAATTGAGTTATGTCACAGATACAGTGAATGTCAATAATGGATTTTTTGAAGGTAAATTAGATTTACCTCATCTGAGTCAAGGTGGCTATCAACTTTCGGTCAAACATAATGGAGAAATTATTGCTTCTACATATATCCAAGTCGAAAATTATGTGAAGCCAAGTTATAGGATGAAGGTAGAAAAAGACCAGGAAGCTATTTTTGTCGGCAACACTCTTCAATATACATTACAGACGGAATTTTTTGAAGGAACACCGGTCTCTTTTTTAGACTATAACTATAACATTAACGGTATCGATTATACTGAGGGATCAGGCACAACCGATGCAAAAGGTCAAGGCCAGATTGAGTTTAGGCCGGAATATCAAGTAGGTCATCAAGGCGATCAACATTACTATTTTTCAGCATACGCAAATCTTCCGGAATCAGGAAATATTCATGTTAACGACTATTTCCGTGTATTCTTTAATGACATTCATGTTGCAAGGACCGGAAGTATAGATGATGAACAAGGAACCATTAAAGTCGATGTTCATGATATTACACTTGAACGTTTAAATAATGGAACCGCTGCCGATGAACAAGATTTTTTGGCAGACCCTGTGGATAATCATGTAGTGCAAGGTACTGTTTATCGTAATGAGTGGGTCAGAACCGAAACAGGTGAGTACTATGACTATATCAATAAAGAAGTCAAAAAACAGTATAGCTATGACCTAGAAAAAACAGAGTTTGATACGTTTTCGATGACAACGGATTCAGAGGGCCACGCGGAGTATACCCTCCATTTACCGGAAGAAAATAACGTTCATTATTCAGCAGAAGTGATTACTCATGATTCTAATAATCGTGAGATGACGACGAATGTTTATTTTGGTCGAGATCGAGAATATTATCCAAATGAAGGGGAATGGTATCATCTTGAGACAGACAAAGAAAACTATGGCTTAAAGGATCAAGTAGAGATTAGCTTTATGAATAATGAAGAACTCCACACGATGGGCAGATATTTGTTCATAACCGGACAAAACGGTATCAAAACTGTGGATATTTTAAGCCAACCAACATATACAACCACATTTGAAGTGGATTTTGTTCCCAATATTGAAGTAAAAGGTGTTCTCTTTAATGGAACAACCTATGTGGAAGCATCCGGGACCAATGTCAGCTATGACTATACACAACGTGAAATCGACTTAAAAATCACAGCGAATGCCTCAGCGTATCGTCCCGGGGATGAGGTTCAGTTAGCAATTGAAGGAACGTATATTGATGACGATGGCAATCGACAAGCTGTAAGTGAAGGTGTCGTCAATATTAGTTTGGTTGATGAAGCACTCCTAGCACTTAGTGATATGGAGGTTAATCCGCTCGAAGAATTATACCGTCATGTTGCAGGTGGGTTTGGAATGAGCTATCCATCCCACATGAATCAAAACCATGGATATCGAGGCTATGCAATGGGCATGGGTGGCATGGCCCAAGATAATGCAACTGAAGAATCAGCAGCCATGGATATAGCCGATGGAGGCGATAATAAAAGTTCCGGTTCAATTGACATACGTCAAGAATTTAAGGACACGGCAGAATTTATGACAGTCAAATTTGATGCAGCCGGAAAAGCGACGTTGACATTTGACCTACCGGACAATGTCACTTCATGGCGCGTCATGGCAGCAGCTATATCAGAGAGCTTAAATGCAGGAAGTAAAGTAGAAAATGTGGATGTATCCTTACCATTTTTCTTAAATACCTCTATTAGTCAAACCTATCTTGTCGGTGATGAGCCTATGATTGGCATTACAGGATATGGAAATGCATTAGAAGTCGATACAATGATTGACTATATGGTTTCAGTAAAAAAAGCCGATCAAATCATTGATACCTTTGAAGCCACCGGAAAAGCATTTGAACGTGCCAACATACCCCTTGGAAACTTTCAAGAAGTTGGTCAATATGAAGTGACGATTACCGGCCAAACAGATGCAGGCCAGGCCGATGGATTAATGCTTCCCATACAAGTGCATAAAACATATCACGAGCAAAGTGTTTCTGATTATTATGTACTAAATCAAGGAACACAAATAGTAACAACGGATAGTGGAGATACAACGCTTACTTTCACAGACCAAGGCCGTGGTCAATATCTTCCAACTTTATATAGCATGGCCTATTCAGGAGGCAAACGCGTTGACCAGAAGTACTTAGCTCAGGAAGTAAGGAAACAGTTGAATGAGACCTTTAATCAAGAAGTCACAATTGACCAGGTCGATTTAAATGAATATCAAACCGATCAAGGTGGTATTGCAATATTACCTTATGCAGAAGCCGATGTTGAAACCTCTGTATTGATGTTACCGATGATTCGCGATGATGTGAATACCCTTATGTTAGCCAAATATTTTGAAAATGCCTGGTATGACTCAGGACGTATTGAAAAAGGTGCTGTTTTATATGGTCGTACACTGCTAGATGAACCGGTTTTACTGGACTTACAGACCTACGCATCCTTAGATAATCTAACGACAAAAGACAAGTTATATCTGGGGTTAGCTTATGTGACAATCGGGGACACATATAAAGCAAAAGAACTCTATGAAGAAGCAGTCAGTGGACTATTGGAAGAGTTTGGAGAGCAAGTCTATATTCAAGCTGAGACAGACGCAAAAAGCTATGAATTAACAGCGCTTGGAATGCTACTTGCCTCAAAAACACAACAAGAGGTACATGAACAATTTTATACCTATTTAACAACACATTTTAATAAAGATGTTTTGATTCATAGCCATTTATATCAATATATTCTTGATGAATTGGAAGGACGAGAGGCAACAACCGGTCAAGTCACTTACCAATACAATGGCCAAGAAAAAACCATTGTTTTAGAAAATGGTTGGCCGCAAACAATTACAATTCCAAGTGCCACTGTACAACAACTAGACATTGTTGATGTACAAGGAGACATGGCCGTCACAGCGACATACATGACTGATCTTATAACATCAAGGCTCCAAGAAGAAAATGTTAGTGTTACACGTCGATATTACAATTACCAAACCGGAGAAGAACAAACAAGCTTCAAAGAAGGAGATATTGTTAAAGTTGTTCTGGATTGGGACGTTGCAAGTCAAGCCATTGACGATAGCTACCAATTGACGGATTACGTTCCGTCAGGGTTAAAAGCTCTTGATAATCCGTGGCAATTAGGTCTTCAACGGGATGACATGTATTGGTACCGCGAGGTAGAAGATCAAAAAGTGCGGTTCTACATTTATAAACGATCAGAACCATTGACAGATAATGAAGAAAAAACAGAATTTTCGTATTATGCACGTATCACTTCCTTAGGAAAATATACTGCAGAAAGCCCAATTATACAAGGGGTACAAGTAAAAGACAGTATGTATATCGGGGAACGAACAAGCATAACAATTGAATAAATATATACTACCTGCCGTGTGAATCTTTTGATTTACACGGCTTTTTTTTCAGTGTATACTAGTTCTACGAGGTGGTTTCATGTTAAATGTATTATCACTAATTTCGTTTGCCAATGCAGTATTTTTTCTTTTTATTGCAGTCTATTCAATTAGTATCGATAGAAAATCTAAAATCAATCGATCATCAGCAATCGAATGTCTTCTATTAGGGGTATGGGCATTTGCCTATACGTTTTTTTACGTCGCACCGGATAAATCAACAGCCTGGTTTTGGTTCAAGATAGGAAGTATTGGCTGGATCGGGTTTATGGGTGTGCTTATATGGTTTTTTCTTGAATTATCAAGACATCAGGTAAGGATTCCAAAGGTTGTTCAACATTTACTCATTTGGATGATCCCTGTCGTGTTATTTATTATGAATATGTTGGGAACAACAACATCCGGAGCAATTGATTTAGTTCAAAGTACAAGTGGAATGGGATGGACCTATCATAATCGCATTGATAATATTTTGTATTGGCTTTATGTAGGCTATATATTCATTGGTGTCGGCGTTTGTGCGTATATATTAACATTATGGACAAAAACAATAGCATCACAACATTTCAAACGGATTATTTCCGCTTTTTTGCTGGTTGATGGGGTGCTTATTTTTATCGGCTTTTTATCGGATTTGGTGATTCCGATGTTTACAGATTTTTTTCCACCAATGACAAATATTTTTCTTATGGTTTTTTGTTTTAGTTATTGGATTATTATTTTCAAACTTGATGTATTTAGGAAAAATTCCCTCGAGGCATCGGAAGATATTCTCAATATTATCAGTGATGCTTTAATTATTCTAGATAAAAATGGAATTATTCAAAATTGTAATAAAGCCACATTAGAGCTTTTACATTATGAATTAGACGAGATGGTGGGTCAAGAGCTCATTCGTTTTTTAAATAGAGACCGCTTTGATCAAAATCAAATTGACAAGCTCTTTCAAGATAAGCAGTTGACGAATCAAGAAACTGAACTTCTAACAAAAGAAGGGCAGATGGTAAATACAATATATAGTGCAACGATTGCAGAAAATGATGCCTATGGTTTTATGGGAATAATTGTTAGCTTTCATGATGTTACGGCACAAAAAGAACTCGAAAAGAGGCTGTTTACCTTAGCACATTATGATGCACTAACCGAACTGCCTAATCGACGCTACTTTCTGGATATGTTATATAGCTTTGAAGAATTATATCTGAAGGGAAACTCGGACTTTGCTATTTTGTTTATTGATTTAGACGGATTTAAGGAGATTAATGATGCTATGGAACACGATGTAGGCGATCAGCTGCTCATCGCTATAGGAGCACGGTTAAATGCCTGTGTTGAAGATGCTGATGTAGTTGCACGTATCGGTGGTGACGAGTTTGTCATCCTTCAAGGCAATATTCAAAATGAGCGAGATATTCATGAGCGGCAAGCCTTCATTTTGAACCAGTTTAAAAGGCCGATCCAAATTGAAAATCATCAATGTTCTGTTGGTTTATCGATTGGGTACTCACGGTATTCAGAAATGAAAAATATTCCGGATATGATGCGAGAAGCTGATCGTAGAATGTATGCTGAAAAAGCCAAGCATACATTCCAACAAGACCACCATTAGTCATTATAGTATAAACTATCCGATGAAAACTCAGGATCACAAGTGAATTCAAGTTCAAGTTTTCGATAGGTACTTTCGTTATTTGTACTGAGTATACTTGTGGAATGGGCTTGACACCCTTTTAATTTCCCTAAGTTATCAAGAGCGACTTGGGCAATGGGATTAAATGCAGCGCTGATACTTAGGGCAAGTAATACTTCCTCGCTATTAAGAATTGGAAAATGATTGCCAAGATTCTCTTTTTTTAGTCGAATAATCGGATCTAAAATTGCTGGCGCAAGAAGATGAACATCATCTTCGATTTTTGCGTAATGCTTAACGGCATTGAGGATTGCAGCAGCGGAGGCATCCATGATATCACTGGTTCGTCCTGTGATAATATGCCCCGCACAAATCTCGATAGAGACAACGTGATGAGACGTCTGCTCTGGATGTGAAAGTTCAAGTTCTTTTACATAGTTCCAAGCGGGTTCAACAACAGAACGATCTGTGATTTTAATCTTCATCTCATCCATAATGAGCTTAATGCGATCAATGGTTTCATGATCGGTTAAGCCTTTTTTATATTCACAGCTGGTTTTAAAGTAACGACGGATGATTTCCTGACGCGAAGCTTCGCGTACAATATCATCATCAATAATTCCGCTAGCAATACAGTTTACACCCATATCTGTCGGAGACTGATAGTGGGAGTCTTCACTGGTAATTTTTTCGATGATACGCTTTAGAACAGGGAATGTCTCCATGTCACGGTTATAATTGACTGCAACTTGGTCATAGGCATCAATATGAAAAGAATCAAGCATATTGACGTCTTTTAAGTCTGCAGTGGCAGCTTCATAGGCAATATTAACCGGATGCTTAAGTGGTAAGTTCCATACTGGAAAAGTCTCAAACTTTGAGTATCCGATATGGTTTCCGCGTTTATTTTCGTGATAAAGTTGACTTAAGCACGTTGCTAGCTTTCCGCTTCCGGGGCCCGGACCGGTGACGGCGATAATTGGTTTTGTTGTTTCAATATATGGATTTTTGCCATAGCCTTCGTCGCTAACAATGGTATCGATATCGGTTGGATATCCTTTTGTTGATTGGTGCTTGTACACTTTGATACCCTTTTGAGCCAACTTGTTTATAAACACGTTAGCGGCAGGTTGATTATCATATCGTGTGATGACAACACTATTGACGAGAAGATTTTGTGCTCGCAAGTCATCAATAAGTTTGTAGACATCCATGTCGTAAGAGATTCCAAAATCGCTACGAATTTTATTGCGCTCAAGATCTCCTGCATAGAGACAGATGATAATCTCAAGTTTATCACGTAATTTTTTTAATAAATCAAGCTTTGCATTTTCATCATAGCCCGGCAATACACGCTTTGCGTGCATGTCAAATAATAATTTTCCACCAAATTCAAGGTATAGCTTGTCATAATCATCAACACGTTTGAGTATATATTTTGATTGTTCTTCTAAATATTTTTTTGAATCAAAACCTTTTTTCATATTGTCCTCCAGAGTTTAGTATTACTACACTCTATACTAAATCAGGAGAGAGGATAAGTAAAGCAGTTTATTCGATTAAATTTGATATGATTTTTGCCGTTTTAGAAACACCAAAACGACTGCTGTCAATCATAAGGTCATAACCGTCGTATAAGGTATTGGTATTTTTACAATACTGTAAACGATAATTTTCACGTGCTTGATCCACATCATGAAGCATTTTTTTTGCGACGCCGGGTTTCATTTTTAAGATGTTAATACAGTTTTTCAAGCGTTCTTCGTAAGGTGCATAAATAAAGATATGAAAGGCATTTGGATGATCTTCTAAAACATAATTTGAGCAACGACCGACAATGATACACGATTCACTTTCGGCTAAGTCTTGAATAATATTTGTTTGAACGTTAAAGATTTCCTCTTGTATATTTGCTGCACCCATTCCGAGAGGATATTTACGTTTAAAAAAACGTGAGGAATTCGTTTCTTCTTGTTTGCTGATGATAGATATGGGTTGCCCCATTCTTTTGGCTGTAGCTTCAACAATGTCGCGATCATAAAAGGTAATATTAAGATTCTTTGAAACTTCTTCTGCAATAGAACGGCCTAAACTAGCGAATTGCCGTGAAAGGGTAATAACGTATTTTTCCATTAAAAAAACCTCCTAGGATGCTTTTGCATGTAACGAACACTCGAAGAAAGGGTAAAGTTAATAATAAAGTAAATCAAAGCAGCAAATCCAAAGAGCACAAAAACATCAGAAACATTAACCGTTCCTGTACCATTATAATTGTTTGCAGAACTGAGTAATGTTTTTACACGAGACATCAATTCAATAACGGCAACATTGGCTAAATAGGATGAATCCTTTATTGTTGTAATCACTTGACTCAAAAGAGTTGGAATTATTTTTCGATACGCCTGTGGTAAAACAATATATATCATGACCTGTATGGTCGAAAAACCCTGTGAGTAACCAGCTTCAAATTGTCCTTGTGCAACAGAATTTAAGCCACCACGAACAATTTCTGCGATAACCGATGAAGTAAATAGTATTAAGGCAGCAGATGCTTTAACGAGTAGCTTGACTTCAACTGAAGACAGGCCGAACATTGGGCCGGAAAGGGCTTTTGGCACAGGGAAAAAGACCAAACAAATAAAAATCCATAGTAATAAGGGTGTATTTCGAAAGATTTCAATATATGATGTGGCAAGCCACTTGAAAATACGTGTCTTTGCCGAGGTGCAATAATTCCTTGCTAAAGCAAGCAAAGAACCAATGAGTATTCCGAGAATAACGGCAACGACTGATAAAACAATGGTAAAGGCAATACCTTTTAGAAGATACATAATTATTGCCGGGTTTTTCAAGATAGATAGACTTCCTTCGAGTGTGCTCATTATCCGTTCACCGTCCCTTCTGCGGGTAAATCAATTGTTTTTTGATCACGCATTTTCAATGAATTTTCCCATACACTTGCAATTGAAGACAGGGGATAACAAATAATAAAAAACAAGATTCCGGTTAAAAAGTATGCTGGTGCATAGGCGCCCCCTGTTGAAGCGCCGGTAACAAAGCTATAGGTTAATGAGATTAAATCAGAACCGCCTATAATATAAAGACATGACGTGTTCTTGATTAGATTTACGATCTGATTTACCATGGGAGGAAGAATAATCTTAATGCTTTGGGGAAGTATGATGTAATACATTTTTCCGATGTAATCAAACCCTTGAGACTGAGCTGCTTCGAATTGACCTGTTGGAATGGATTCAATACCGGCACGAACGACTTCGGCCATATAAGCACCATGATAGAAGCCTAAGGTGATGATTCCTGTTGGTATGATACCAATACTATTTCCGGAAAAGGCCAAGGCATAATATAAAAAACTTAATTGCAAGATTAGGGGCGTGTTTTGGATTATTTCCACATAGATGCGCCCTAAAATCATCAGACCTTTTTTTTCACTTGTGGCCATAAGGCCGAAGAGTATTCCTAGAATCAATGATAATATTAAAGCAAAAAAGGCTAAAGTGATGGTGTTTAAAAATCCAATTACAAAGGTTTCTTTAAAAACCCATACTTTTTCCCATGCATCTATTGAAAATAAACCTGACATAATTACGCCTCCAATTACTCTAAACCATTTTCAGAAATCAAAGCTTCGATTGTTCCATCGGCTAGCCATCCGGTGATAAGGGTTTCAATATAAGCCGTAAGATCTGAATCTTTTTTTGTTGCTACGCCATAATCTTGTGGAGCAAATTGGTTATCGATATATGAACGGGTTTCAGTATTGTAAATAGCTAATATTGACTTGTCTACACAAAAAGCATCGATTTCGCCTGCGCTAAGTCCTGTTGAAATCGTTGGGTAGTCATCATATTGTTGAAATGAGATGCCTTCCGTCCATGTGGAGGCATCAAAAGTCTCTTCGTCAAATGTATCACCACTAATATATTCGCCTTCAATCATAGCTTTAACGAGAGCTTTTGCTGAGGTGGAACCGGAGGATACACCGACTTTTTTACCAACGAGATTTTCGAGAGTTTCAATACCGGAAGCGTTTTCTACGAGTACGGTGACATAGTCTGTATAATATGGAGTTGAAAAATCCCAATTTTCCTTTCGTTCATCAGTGATTGTAAAAGTTGCTAAGACGGCATCTAAATCACCGGAGTCTAACAAGGCCGTTCGAGTTGCAGCCGTTACCGGAGTAAATTCTGTATCAACACCTAATTCAGCAGCAATCATTTCGGCTAAAGTGATTTCTAACCCGGTATATTCTTGGGTAAGCGGATCTTGATAACCAAATCCAACCACTGCATTTTTAACACCGACACGAAGGGTTCCGTTATCAACGATTGCTTGAATATCTGCAGGATAATCCGTTTCAGTATTTGTCGAGTCATCCGACACCTCTTCGGCGGATCCGGACATATCTTCGGGAGGCGTTGCTTCCTCAGTGCTACATCCCATAATAATCAGTGTTAGCATAAATAAACTAAGTAATAATGTAAAGCGTTTTTTTAATAAATTCATAACGTATCCTCCTATTTATCGTATAATTTTCCCGAGAAATTGCTTTAATCTTTCACTCTCAGGATTGTTGAAAAAATGTTCCGGTGTTCCTTCTTCAATGATTTCACCATCAGCCATAAATACGATGCGGTCGGCTACTTGCCGAGCAAAGCCCATTTCATGGGTTACAACAACCATTGTAATGTTTTCTCCGGCTAACTTAACCATAACATCCAAAACTTCTTGAATTGTTTCAGGATCTAGTGCGGATGTTGGTTCATCAAACAGAATGATTTTTGTGCCGGCACAAAGTGCACGTGCAATGGCAATACGTTGCTGTTGACCGCCGGATAAAGTGGCTGGATAAACATGCGCTTTATCTCTAAGACCTACGACATCAAGATAATGATAAGCTGTTTCTTCAGCCTCTTTTTTACTTTTTTGATGAAGTTTCATCGGTGCCAAGGTCAGATTTTTTAGTACCGTCATATGAGGGTAAAGATTAAACTGTTGAAACACCATTGATGTTGTAGAGCGAACAAGCTTGGTTCTGTTTTTAGGAGTAAGTTGTTGATTATCAATGAAGATATGACCGCTTGTCGGTTGTTCAAGAAAATTCATACAACGTACAGTTGTTGATTTTCCGGAGCCGGAAGGTCCGATAATAACTAGTTTTTCCCCTTCAGCTACTTCGAGATTTACATCTTTGAGTACATGTAAATCACCAAAAAACTTGTTGATATTTTCCATTTTTATCATATGAAGGAACCTCTCTTTCCATAAACCATATTTGGCTATGATAAGACAAAAAGGCGCCTAATCCGTATTTTTACGAATTAGACGCCTTTGTCTTTATAGAATTATATTCAATAATTAAATATTTGTCAAGTAAAACCAGAACAATAGTAAAAACATATTGAGATTTTAGTAAAACATAGTATAATCAAAGTATATATTTGTGTGAAAAGAGGTTATTATGGTTGGAATAAAAGAGGTCGCAGAAAAAGCAGGCGTTTCTATCTCTACAGTATCGAATGTGTTAAATGGTAAAAAGAATGTAGGAGATGACACGAGGGAGCGCGTTTTAGCTATTTGTAAAGATTTAAATTATTATCCCAATAGTGCGGGAAAAGCTTTGAAATCCGGAAAAAGTAATGTTATTTTATTTAATTTTGGTGACTTTGATCGAAGCTTTTACCTAAAAATTATTGAAGGTATCAGTGCGTGTGTCAATGATTATGAGTATGATTTGGCAATCATTACGGAGAAATCGTGTGAAAAATTCATGCGTAGTAATATGAGTGCCGGGAGTATTATTCTAGATGAAAAAATCCCCGACGATCTGTTAATCAGTGTCGCAAGTGAGAAATATCCGATTGTAGTTATGGATCGAAAGATTGACAATCCTCATATTAAAAGTGTGATTATTGATAATTATAATCCGATGAAGGCCCTAGTCCAAGGTCTTGTCGATCGAGGATATAAAAAATATGCCTTTATTGCAGGGCCGGAGCATACGTTAGATACTATTGAACGCTATAGTGCATTTCGAGAGGTGCTAAAAGAAAACCAGATTTCGTTTAGTCAAACGAATTATTATGCAGGAAATTACCGAGAAAAAAGTGGATATTTAGCGGCAAAAATATTTATCCTTAGCCATGAAGTGCCGGAAGTTTTTGTGTGTGCGAATGATAATATGGCGATTGGAGCTATAAAAGCATTAGAGGAGAATGGTTATAAAGTTCCTGAGGATGTTGCAATTACAGGGTTTGATAATAATCAGCTGGCTCAAGTTATGGGGCTTACAACGGTTGATATTCCAAAATATGAGCGAGGTTTTGTAGCTGCAAAGTATTTGATTGAATATATTAACGGAAAAATAGATGTGGAGGATATTTCAATTGATGCAAAAGTTGTGTGGAACAATACTACACCGAAAAAAATCCAGTAAAGTTCATTTTATTCTAGTAAAAAAATAGCATGTTTTACTAATGCGTGAATACAAAAAAATATAATGGAAGAAATCAGTTTAGCGTAAATGCCTAATGAATAAAGGTGTTTGCGCTAAATTTATGCGAAATACACAAAATTAAATAGAAAAGGGGTTGACAAAAAAACGACCAGTGCCTATAATTTTAGTATAACGTTTTACTAATTATATCTTAGGAGGGTCTTATGAAAACAAAAAGAAGAGTAAGTGGATTGATTGCAATGCTTTTAGTGATGAGCATGTTATTTACAGCATGTGGTGGTTCGACAGACAATGGGGATAGTCAAGATGAAACTAACAATTTAACTGCAGACACAGAAGGTGCATCGGATGTGAATGATACAGAAAAAGATAGTGCAGATAAAATTATTGTATTTCAATCAAAAGTGGAAATAATTGATCAACTTGAAGCGCTGGCAAAAGAGTATGAAGAAGAAGTAGGTGTTGAAGTTGAAGTATGGGGAACGACAGGTGATGATTATCTACAACAATTGAGAATTCGATTAAGCAATAATCAAGGACCAACAGTATTTAGCTTAGCACCGGGTTCAGAATCTTCGGAATTAGCTCCATATTTATCTGATTTAAGTGATATTTCATTTGCGGAAGATATTGCGGATGGAATGGCAGATGTTATGGATGGAAAGCTTGTTGGTGTTCCATATACAGTGGAAGGTTTTGGCGTCGTGTATAATAAATCGATGATTGATCCTGCTACAGTAACAGATATTGATGCATTTGAAGCAATGCTTAAAGAAAAACAAGAAGAAGGTATAAATGGATTTAGTTTATCACAAGAAAGTTACTTTATGATTGGGCATATTTTAAATACACCTTTTGCATTAGTTGATGATCCAAAAAGCTTTACTGAAGAATTGATTGCAGGTGAAATAACAATGAATGAATCCAACGAGTTTGTAGAATTTGCTGAGCTTATGGAGGATGTACGTGAAAATTCAATTAGCCCATTAGATGTGAACTATGATATACAAACAGGTGACTTTGCGACAGAAAAAACAGCTTCAATTCATCAAGGGAACTGGGTATATGGAATGTTTGCAGATTATGACTTAAATTTTGAAATGGGTATGATGCCACTTCCGATTGCAGGAAATGATAGTATAGCAGTAAGTGTGCCGTCAAGTTGGTATGTCAATTCGCAGGCCTCAGCAGAAGAAATACAAGCGGGCAAAGAATTCCTTGAGTGGTTATACACAAGTGAAAACGGCCAAAGATACTTAAAAGAAGAATTTGGATTTATTCCGATTTTAAAATCTACGGAAAGCACAAACCTTGATCCATTGTCGGCAGAGGTTGCAAAGTACACAACAGAAGGAAAAACAATTTCATGGCCAATGTCAACATACTGGCCAGCAGGAATCGTAGATGTATATTTAGTTCCAGTTGCAGAAGAATTTTTCACAACAGATATGAGTGCAGACGAATTATTGATAAAGTTAACAGAAGCATTTGTTGAAGCTGGAAAGTAAAAAAGCTAAACATGTATAGTACCAACAAAGAAATCTAATGCCATCTTATGTCATTAGATTTCTTTAAAGTATGTATACATTGATTGGAGGATCTTTATGAGAAAAAGAAAAGACATGCTTTGGTATATACTTTTTGTTTTGCCATTGACGATTGTATTTACAAGTGTTGTCATTATACCTTTTGTAATGGGAATAGGATATTCATTCTTTTCATGGGATGGAATGCCCCTTAATCCCAAAATTTATATAGGTTTAGATAATTATATAAAGTTATTTAATGATCAACGGTTTATTATATCAGCCTTACACACAGTTTATTATACCATTTTAGCCGTTGTTTTGATTAATTTGCTAGGGTTTGCGTTTGCCTTAATAGCAACGAGTAAACTAAAACTACGAAATTTGGGGCGTACAATGCTATTTATGCCATATTTAATTGGTGGATTGATTTTAGGGTATATATGGAAATTTATTTTTTCTGATTTGTTAAGAGCGATTGGAGAAATGACAGGATGGACGCATATCTTCTATAATTGGTTAACTGATCCGGACCTGGCTCTTGTGGCAATTGTTATTGTGTCAACTTGGCAGATGGCTGGTTATGTCATGATTATCTATATTACAGGAATTCAATCGATTCCGGAAGATGTAATTGAAGCCGGAAAAGTTGATGGAGCCGGATTTTGGCGACTTTTATTTCATATTAAGTTACCGATGATTATGCAATCAATCACAATTTGTTTGTTCTTGACATTATCAATGAGTTTCAAAATATTTGATGTAAACTTCTCTTTGACAGGTGGTGGACCTAGCAATGCAACAGAAATGTTTGCAATGAATATATACAATGAAATCTTTTCATTAAATAATTATGGATACGGTCAAGCAAAAGCGATGATTTTCTTTGTTATTGTTGCAATAATCACCTTAGTTCAAGTAGCTATTACAAAGAAAAAGGAGGTTTCTATGTAATGAAAAAAATCATGAAAGTATTTGCAGAAGTTGGATTTATATTTCTTTGCATTATGTATTTATCTCCCGTATATATTGTTGTTACGAATGCATTTAAAAACAGAGCGGAGCTTTATGAAAATATGTTGGCATTACCCAATAATATTCATTTTACCTATTTTGCAGAAGCAATGGAAAAAATGAATATAATCAATGCATTTAAAAATTCATTTATTGTTACATCGGCATCATTATTTGTAATTGTTATTCTAGCCTCAATGGCGGCTTGGATGATTGTTCGTGTCAATAATACATTTAGTAAAATTCTATTTATGACATTTGTTGCAACAATGCTTATACCCTTTCAGACATTAATGATGCCACTCATGCAAGTGATGAGTTGGATATCAAAAACAACTGGATTGCCATTGATTAATTCTTTATCAGGGCTTGTGTATATGAATCTTGGTTTTGGAGCAAGCATGGCAGTATTTTTATATCATGGATTTATTAAAGCAATACCCAAATCCTTAGAAGAAGCTGCCGTTATTGATGGATGTAATAAGTTTCGCGTATTTTGGAAAATTGTCTTCCCTTTATTAAAGCCAGTAACAGTAACGGTTATGATTCTTGATATGATTTGGATTTGGAATGACTTTTTATTACCATCTCTTGTGTTGTCAGACAAACAATTGCGTACGATTCCTTTATCAACAGCATCATTTTTTGGCCAATTTACTATTCAATGGAATATGGCAATGGCAGGCTTATTATTGGCAATTGCGCCGATTATCATTTTTTACATTGTTACACAAAAATATATTATTAAAGGTGTAGCATCCGGTGCGCTCAAATAAAAATTGAAATAAGGATGGTTTGTAATGGAAGAAAATAGTGAATGAAAATATATAGAAAAGAAAATAAATAAAGAGGAATATTCGTTATCCTTAATCATAAAAGGTTCTAAATGGAGAGTGAAAGTTAATCAGCAAGGTTTCGAAATTGTTGAAGAATCCGTTAATACTTAAAATGTTCTTTTCGATACGCGCTCGGTGAGGTTTGCTTAATTTTCTTAAAAAGGCGAGTGAAATAGTTTGCATCATTAAGTCCAATCATGGTACTAATCTCGCTAATCGTCAATGTTGTTGTCTCAAGATAATAACAAGCTTCGGCAATTTGAAGTTCATGAATAAAGTTAGAGATGGTTTTTCCTGTCTCCTTTTTAAAGAGCGATGCAAGATTAGATGCTTGTACATGAAATCGTTTTGCTAAAAGAGTCGGTGTCAGAGATTTATCAATATTAAGCTGAATATAATTGACCACTTTTTGAATAAAAGGAGAGTATTCCTTAAATGCATATTTGACAACAGCATCAAAATAGCTGGCATACATGTCATGGTGGAGCTGACTGACTTGGGTTCGTGTAGAGGCCTGTTCAATAAGTAAGGCATACTTTGAAGACAACCGATCAAGATACACAGGATGCAAGCCGCCTTCTTCAGCAGCATGGCGTAATACAGTATTTAGGACAAACGCTAAGTTCTTTGTTGAACGTAATGGGTTTTGCGGAATTCGGTCTTGAAAATTGGCCGATGTATCAAAAAAATGAATGGCTTTTTCTAATAGAACGGGATTGCTTTGACAAATTGCTTGGCGAAGCATATGCTCATGCTTATATCGTTCTTCTATTTTTTCAATATTTTCAAAAGTTGAATTGATAATTTCATCATTCTGGATGATGGTTTGTTCAGATTGATAATGACTTTCGTGAACGAGGGGCACAGATTGGCCAAAAAGATTCATGCCTAAATAACCAAGATTTGCAGGAGCACTACTTGGAAGAAGCGGTAAGGTATCATAATAATGTCGCAGGCTTTGTTGGTTTCGGACAGAGAGCTTTAAGGTGTAAAATAATTGAGTGAGTTGTGTTTCGGTAATAGATGTTGAGCGAAAGGGCCCAATACGAATAAAACCTTCCTTTTGTTCATCGTAAATCAATGGAATAAAAATGAATTCTAAAAAACCAAGGGTTGCTGCGCAACAATACGTCAGACCCCTAGTACTAAAGAGTTTCTTTTCAATGAGAGGAAACTCTTTTTCTGTGTTGAAATTAATTGCATTCGGGATAGAACGACTCATAAAACTATACTCATTTTTATATTCTTTTGAAAACCAGACGATATCGAGATTGGTTAATTCGTTGAGATGGAACATACTTTGAATGATGGTTTGTTGAAAATGAATATATAGCATGATTGCCCTCCAAAAATATAATATTATGCTAACATTTATAATATAAGTATAACACATATGAGGGAAAAGACGTATAATCATATTATCAAACAATAAACCTCAACGCGCGGAGGCATTGTGAATCATTTAATTTCATTAGTTTATATTAGGAGGATTAGGTATGGAACAAAAGAAATCAGAGATCGTATATAATTCAGCAAAAACGTGGCAAGTCGGTTTTTTTGCATTGAATAACACGGCGACGAATTTATATATGTTTTTGTTCATGTTTATTGCGTATTATGCAACAGGGGTTGCCGGATTATTGGTTGTTGCAGTTAGTTCGATTTTGACATTTTCAAGAATATGGGATGGGATCACTGATCCGCTGATTGGTTTTTTTATTGATAAGACACGATCAAAGTTCGGTAAGTTTAGGCCCTTTATGCTTTGTGGAAATTTTATTTTGGCAGGAACAACAGCGATTATATTGTTTACAACACATTTGATGCCAGAAAGTATTCGTTTAGTTTATTTCATTGTCATATATATGGTTTACATTATCGGATACACATTCCAAACGGCCTCAACAAAAGCAGCACAAACCGTTTTAACCAATGATCCAAAACAACGACCCATGTTTACACTTTTTGATGCCATTTATAACACGATAATGTTTGTGGGTGGTCAAGTCTTGATAGCATCTGTATTAGTACCAAAACATCAAGGATTTACAATGGGGTTTTTTACAGAAACTTTTTTAATTGTCATGACGGCGTCAGGAATTTTTACCATCTTGGCAGTTATTTCAATCTGGAAAAAAGATGTTGAAGAAAATTGGGGAAGTGGCGAAGCTGTCCGTACTCGGTTTCGTGATTATATCCCCGTGATTAAAAAGAATCGGCCACTGCAAATGCTAATTATTTCCGCATCGACAGATAAATTAGCCGCCTTGACAATGCGAAATTCAGTCGTGCTGGTTATTATTTATGGTGTTATGATGGGGAATTATGATTTGTCCGGAAAACTACAATTAATTACAGCGATTCCAACCATACTAATAACGTTTTGGGGAATCGGTTATGCTAAGAAATTGGGTATAAAAAAAGCCTATGTTATTGCGACCAAATTAAGTTTGCTATTTATTGCACTACTCTTTGTATTTATGAATGCTATAGATTTAACATCAATGTCCTTAACACCAATCAATGGGCAAACGGTTGTTTTTCTTATCATTTGGGCCTTGCTTGCCGGAGTGATGAACATTGGAGGAAATATTGTTATTCCAATGATTGCAGATTGTGCAGATTATGAAGTACATCAGAGTGGACGATTTATACCTGGAATGATGGGAACGATTTTCTCCTTTGTGGATAAAATGGTATCCTCAGTATCAACAGCGCTTATTGGATTTTTATTAGCATCCATTGGATTTAAAGAAGCATTTCCAACGGTCGATACACCAAGATCACCGGAATTATATGGCATGGGACTTTTCTTCTTTATAGGAATTCCGGTAATTGCATGGGTTGCATCACTGATTGCAATGAAGTTCTATGAACTTGATGGGGTCAAAATGAATGAAATCCAACAAGCTATTCATGATCGTAAACAAAAATTAGAAATTGAAATTGAGCAGGCATAAGAAAGGTAAGTTATAATGCGAAAAATAAAAGATTTAAATAGGAACTGGACATTTATTCAACATCCGGAAAAAGCACCTGTGTATGATGAAGAAGTTCATCTTCCCCATACATGGAATGCTATTGATGGTGCCAACGGTTTTGACTATTATCGAGGAGAATGCCGATATTCCAGAAAACTATATGTGACAGAACAAGAGTTAAAAAAAGAAATTTTCATTGAGTTTCAAGGAGCCAATAGCATTACGCAAGTATATGTTAATGGTACATTTATAGGAAAACATAAGGGCGGTTATTCAACCTTTCGTTTTCGAATCACGGATGTGTTAAAAGCAGGACGAGAAAACGAACTTCTTGTTTTAGTGGATAATAAAGTTTATGAAGATGTTTATCCGCAGATGGCAGATTTTAGCTTTTTCGGGGGCCTATATCGAAATGTTCAGCTTATTATAACGGATCAAATTCACTTTGACCTCTTGGACTTTGGTGCACCCGGGTTATCCCTGTTTCAACAAGACGTGTCAGAGGACAAGGCTCTTGTTGATGTAAAAGCGAAGATTGTTAATGCGTGGAATGAAGATAAAAAAGCACGTCTATGGATTGAAGTACTTGACCAGGAAGATAATATAGTTGCTTATACAACGAAAGAAGTGGATTTAGCCCCAGAATCAATGACGGAAGTAGATACAAACTTCGAAGTCGTTAATCCACATCTATGGCATGGTAAAGTGGATCCATATCTATACAAAGTGAAAGCGTCATTACAAAGCTATAATGAAGTTAAAGATGAAGTGGTACAAACCATGGGGCTCCGTTATTTCCACGTGGATGTGAATGAAGGTTTTTATCTTAATGGAAAACCATATCGTTTATATGGTGTATCAAGACATCAAGACCGTTTGGATAAAGGTTGGGCAATCTCAAGAGATGATCATAAGCAAGATATGGAATTGATTGAAGAGGTTGGGGCCAATAGTATTCGTTTAGCGCATTATCAACATGACCAATATTTTTACGACTTATGTGATCAAAAAGGTATGGTTGTATGGGCGGAAATCCCTTTTATCTCAGTGATGTCCAAAACCGAATTAAGCGGCAAAAATGCAAAACAACAAATGCGAGAACTCATTCGTCAAAATTTGCATCATGCATCCATATGCTTCTGGGGTGTGCAAAACGAGATACAAATCGGTGGCGAACGTAAGGAAGTTCGTCAAGTCGTTCGAGAGCTTAATGCTTTGACCAAGGAAGAGGATCCAACGCGTTTAACAACAATGGCCAATGTTATGATGGTTAAAGATACAGATGAGTATAACACCATGACCGATGTTGTCGGATACAATAAATATTATGGTTGGTATCAAGGAAAAACGGAAGATTTTGCAACGTGGCTAGATGAATTCAGAGTGAATGCTCCTGATATTAAGTTATGTATTTCAGAATATGGGGCAGAAGGTATTATCGAATATCATAATGATGATCCACAGGTCAAAGATTATTCTGAAGAATATCACACCTTGTTCCATGAAACCGTATGGAAGATTTTCAAAGAACGACCATTTTTGTGGGCAACATACGTGTGGAATATGTTTGACTTTGGAGCAAATATTCGTGATGAAGGTGGTGTACAGGGGCGAAATAATAAAGGGCTCATTACTTATGATCGCCGCATTAAAAAAGATGCGTTTTATATGTACAAAGCTCAATGGTCCGACGAAAAATTTGTTCATATTACATCGAAACGCTATGTAGAGCGGCACAAGGAAACAATGGATATTAAAATATATACAAACTGTGATGAGGTTGAACTTATATATGGAAAACACATAGAAAAAACCCTTGTCGGTGAGAGTCGAACAGTCATTTTTAGAAATCTACCGGTTCAATCTGGTATGAATAAGATGCTTGTACGAGGAAAGACAGATGAAGATAATGTGATTTATACGGATCAAGCGATTTTTGTTGGCGTGAGTCAAGCCAATCCAAGTTACACAGGACCGGAGGCAAAAGGATCGGTTGTTGCCAACTGGTTTACACTACCGGATATGGAAGACACTGAAGCAGGAAAATTAGAATTTCCTGAAGATAGGTATTCTATAAAAGATTCTGTTGGAGAGCTTATCGAAAATCCTGAAACAAAGGTGATTATGCATCGTTACCTTGGAAAAGTTGAAGAGCAACCCATGTTTGGAATGATGGAAGGTATGAATATTGAGCTTCTAGCTGATATGGACAGTGAAACATTTAGTGAGATACTACTATTTCAGTTAAATTCCAATTTGAATAAAGTGAAAAAATAAAAATGATATTTATTCTCCCTATAATCTATAGATTGAAAGATCGAAAACCTGATGGTATAATTATTTCTTAGGTATAGGGAGGATTTAATCATGTACATTCAATATACACTGTTAATTTTTATCTTGATTTCATTAAGTGCTTATTTTTTGATTGTTTTAAAGCATTTAAAATTAAATGAAGAGCACGTACTTAATATCGTTAATGAAATAATTAATGCCGTTCTTTCAATTGTTATTATCTGTGATTTACGTATTCAATATGAGTTGATTAAAAATAGTATACTTTACGATGATATAACCGTTCAAATAATTACATTATTCATATTGGCGGTTATATTTTTTGTTGCCGCAATGACGCTACTCTATGTAAGATATTCAAAACATAAAATAGCAACAAAAAAAACCTATATTTTTACGTTAATTGGTTTTTTGATTACAATAGGAATTCCTGTATACATGACAGAAATAATTTACTTCATAACGTTAATCGTATTTTTGTGTATTACATTCATATTTTCAAAAACCTTATTAATACACCACAAGATGCATAAGAATTATGGCATATATTTTATTATGGTAGGATCGGTATCCCTACTTATCAGCTCTTTATATTCAGCATTGTATAATTCGGAATTATTTAATATGGTGAATTTGGCCTTAATGACATTTATCGTGTTAAGATTTTTCCTCTTTTTTGTCATCTTTTTTATCGAGAAACAAAAACATGCCAGTGAAAAACAAACGGAACTATATAAAAAAATCACGGAAAAAAATAATCAGATTTTTGATTTGGCCTATATCGATCGAATTACCAATATTCCAAATAAATTTGCATTTGATGTGGATTTGCTAAGTGCCAAAACGGAAAAATATCTTTGCCTAGCCAATGTCCATAATTTCATGCAATATAATAATTTGCTAGGGTTTGACCGAGGCAATGAAATCCTAGGCGAAATAGCGACAAAGCTAAGAACAATGCTTCCGAAGATTCGTGCATACTATTTCTATGCAGATAAATTCATTCTTGTGTTCCCGCAAAGTGACCAAAGCGAGGTCTATAGAGAAATCGAAAAAATACAAGAATATCTAAAGTTCCAGCGATTTCAAGGAATCAAACTCGAAGTCTATTATGGATTATATCATTACCAACCGTCCGAACACATGCTAAGTGAAGGGACAAATAAAATTATAGAACGGCTTGAAGTCGCGTCGGAATATGCTAAAAAAAGTAGTGATGATATTTCGGACTATTCAATGATTGATCCGATTGAATATGTAAATGAATTTAATATGGAACTTGCCATACGCGACGCAATTGACAAAAAGCAATTTTCGGTCGTTTACCAAGCCCAAGTCGAGGGTAAAAATCATACCGTGTGTTCTTATGAAGCCCTGATTCGCTGGGAAAGAGAAGACGGATTTATCCAACCTTCAGACTTCATTCCGATTGCAGAAAAGAGGGGTTATATGCGGGAAATAACCTACATTGTTATTGAGCGCGTCTTTTACGACATTAGCACGGAAGCGTTTTTACAGGACAAACGTATATCCATAAATCTGTCCGCAGATCAGTTGATTGAAGAATCTTTTTTGGAATCTGTATCCTCATTACAGCATCAATATACCATTGCAACAAGTAATATAGTCTTTGAAATCACAGAAACAGGAATGTTCAACGACATGGAAAAAGCCCTCAATACCATTAAGAGCTTAAAACAAAGGGGCTATGAAATATCATTGGATGATTTTGGGGAAGGATATTCATCCATACTACGCTTCACCGACTTAGAAATTGATGAAATCAAGTTTGATAAATCCTTTATCGATCGAATTCAGCAAGATAAAGTATTTACCGCCCTCAAAAAACTGTCGGAACTTTTTGATAGCTTTGATTTAAGAATTGTCTTAGAAGGAATTGAAAACCAAGAGCAACTCGACAAAATCTCAGACCTGGGAATTGATGTCTATCAAGGCTATTATTTTCATAAACCCATGTCGTTAGAAGAATGCCGGAAAATGTGTGAGTAAACCTTGTAATATATGAGTTAAAAGAGTAAAATAGTAGCAAGGGAAAATAACGAGCGGGAGTCGTTGAATAGTATAAAATGAATAATGATACTTTAAACATAGGACTCTAATAGGAGATTCTATGTTTTTTTGTTACACGGGGTAGATAAATCTAAAAAAGGAGTGAGAAAAAATGAGTGCTATAAAAAATATTCTTAAGCTATTGCTAATTTTTGAAGATGATAAAAATGTATATACTTCCAAAGAACTTGCAGAGGAAGTTGGTGTGACAACACGTCAGATTAGAAATTATATTAAAGAACTGCGAGATTTTGGATATGTTATTGAAAGTGATGCAACACGTGGTGGAGGATATCGAAGTGCAGGGCAATATATTGATATACCTTTAAAAATTTCAAGAGATGAATTAAGAGAATTAGGAAGAACAGTGGCTTATTTAGAGCAAAATCATGTGTTTGAAGACTATTTAACTTTGAAAAATCTTTATTTTAAAATATGTAAATTTCATAAGATACATATAGATGATAAGAACCAATTTGATTACAAGTTACAGTATCATCAAAAGCATGAAATAGGAGAAAACAATATTCTCAAAAAAATAGGTTCGGCCATTTCGGATAATAAAAAAGTGAAAATAAATTACTTTTCAGCGAAAGGTAAAAGTGAAGAGTACCGTACAATTCATCCATATAAAATCCAATTTTATCAAGGAGCAAATTATATCCATGCCTTTTGTGAAAAAGCACAGGATTATAGGATTTTCAAATTATTGAGAATTCGAAATGCTAAAACCCTAGACATGAAATTCCAAAGAAAAAAAGAAATTGAAACAAAAATTGATAGTCAAAATTTTGGGATTTTTACAGAAGAATCGTTACGAATTAAACTTGCGTTTAGCTATCCATATAATGAGTTTGCAAAGGAAATAATCATTGGAGAAGAGCAAAAAATTGAAGTTATCGATGATATGAGAACATCAGTCGAAGCAAGAATAAATAATCAGACTGAATTGATAGGGTGGATTATGTCATTCGGAAAAAGTGTGAAAGTGATTTACCCGGAGAAGCTCAGGGAAAAAATCATTTTACATGCACAAGAAACATTTGAAAATTATTTTTAGTAGGAAAAAATGGTTCCAAACTAAAGGTAGTATATATATAACAGTTACATAAAGTGATAATAAGGAGAGGAGAAAAATGCGACTAAAATTAGTTTTTGAAGTGAGTCAAAAAGAGTTTCCAAAAGACTATCGAAGATTTTTTATGTCATTTATTAAACAGTCATTAAATGAAGTAGACCATGAGTTTTATGAAAAAAATTATGGTGTGGGGAAAAAAGTAAGTAAACCATTTACATTTGCCATTTATTTTGTTAGGCCAAAATTTCAGAAGGATACAATTCAATTAGAAGAAAACAGAGTGACAATGAATATATCTTTTGGATCTTATGAGTATGGAATAAGGTTTTATAATGGCTTTGTCCAGCAATTACAAAATAAGTTCTCTTTAAATGATCATTCCTATATGAGTTTAAAATCAATCACACTAAATCAAGAAAAGAAAATATCCGAAAAAATAGTTCGAATCAAAACATTATCACCGATTATTGTAAGGCACCATGAACAATCGGATAATAAAAAGGATCGTTATATTAAATATTCAGATGAAGAGTTTGTTGAACAATTGAAAATTACTATTTTATCAAGTGTTCAAAAGTGTGGATACTTAGAAGCATATGAAGGAGAAATTAAGGAAAAAGTAAATGAGTTGGGAATAAAACCACTTCGAATGAAAAGTGTTCCGGTCTATCACTTTGCAGATAGATTAGGGATATATTTGGAGGGAAACATTGGGGAACTTCTTCTTGAAGGTGATAGCAAGCTTATAGAACAGATTTATAAAATTGGAATTGGGTCAAGAAGGTCGCAAGGATTTGGAATGATTGAAGTTGTGTAATGGAGAGGAGGGAAAAAAGTGGTTCATGAAAAAATTGAAATCATGTTAGGGGATTGGCTGTATAATGCCGGAATAGTAGGTTTTATTAATATCCTTAAATCAGCAGGAGAAACCATTCAGTATAATAAAAACTCCTTTGAATTCTCGGTTGAAGCACTCGATAATTTTGAAGAGAAATTTTTTAATTACTTAATCAATACTTACGAGAAAAACTTATCATGGTATAAAATCACTAGTGCTAAGGGTTTTGTGGAAAAACATCTAGCAAACGACTTAGAAGAATTTAGTGATTCTGATTTAGAAAATCTCAACAAGATGATTGGAAGCAAAGGAACAAGTGGGTCTATAAAATATTATCTTAACAGTAAAAGTTATGAAAAAGCCTATGATTTGATTGAAGGAAGTCGAGAATTAGTAGACCTAGAAACAAGGTTGGTTCCAATCAAGAAAGGGGGAAAAGATGATGTAAAAGAAATTTTACTTATTTTGCAAAATATCATTAACCTACTTGAGAAAGAAACATTTAAAAAATATATTGCCGGGAAAAATGTAATTTATACAATCATTCGACAAGGCTGGAATGGAGTTTCAATCTTAAATCCTCAAACAAAAGAATTGAATATGTACTCTGATTATAAAAAAAGTTTTGTCACAGATGTATCAACATATTTAGAAAGCCCAAAAGAAAAATATAAATATAATTGTTTTACTTGTAATCGAAGTATTAAGAACTTGAATGAAACGTTGAGTTTTTTGAACGAAGTAGGATTTGATGTAGCTAGAAAACCGTCTCATATCTGGGATTATTCAAATGATATCGGAATATGCCCAATATGTAGACTGATATACTCGTGTGTTCCTTGTGGGATGACATATGTAATAAACAGTGGAATCTTTATTAATAGGAATTATTCAGTAGAAATGTTAGTTGATATTAATCAGCATATGAAACATGAGATATTGGATGTAAATTCAGAACACCGTAAATCTACATATAGAGCAATGATTATAGCATTAACAAATATGAAAAATGATAACAGTAAATATGATTTATCAGATATACAAGTTATACGTTATGAAGATATAGGCGGAGCCAACAAATATAGATTTAACGTGTTGTCAAAGAAAGTATTAAAAGTAATATCGGATTCGACAGACGATTTAAACCATCTAATGAGAGCATCCTTTAAAGAAGCAGATACATATTATCGGCTTTATGATGAGGTTTTAAAAATATTATTGAATAATGGTAGATTTTTTTTAACCGTAAATAAATTACTTTCATTGAAACTGCAAAATAAACGTGATTTATATTATTCATCGCATCATATTATGGCGCTATTAAGAATTAATCAAAGAATGATAAAGGGAGATGAAAAAATGGAAAATGAAAAAGCTATGTTGAAAAAATATAATGCGGCCGGATATTATTTAAAGCAAGCTTATCTTGAAAAAAAGTCGGAAAATAAACTGGGTGGTATTTCATATAAGTTGTTGAATGCATTAAAAACAAACAATACATCAATGTTTATGGATACACTTCTAAACTGTTATCTTTATGTAAATAAGCAAGTTCCGACATTTATAATTGATTGTATGCAGGATGAAGATATGTTTAAAAGTATAGGATATGCATTTGTTACGGGATTAGTAAACGGAGAAACTTATGAAAAATCAGAAAACGGAGGTAAGTAGTATGAAGACAAAAGGACTCGTATTATCAATGATTATTGAAGCAGAAAGTGCAAATTACGGTGAAGGAATTGGAAACGTTGCATCATTAAAGAAAATATCTAGAGGTAAAGGAGACCAATATACATATATTTCACGGCAAGCGATTCGATATAATATTATAGAACAATTAAATGAAGAGCTGACTCCAACTAGAGTTGAAAAAAGCGTTGTCCAATTTGCGCCGAACACATCAATTGAGCAATATCCGGAAATTGATTTTTTTGGGTACATGAAAACAGAAAAAAGTGCCGGTAATACTAGAACAAGGTCTGCAGTTGTCCGATTATCAAATGCAATTTCTTTAGAACCATTTAAAGGCGAGTTGGATTTTTTGACGAATAAAGGGTTGGCAGACCGAACAGGTGGAGAAATGAAAGGGATGAATATTGCACAATCAGAAATTCATCATTCGTATTATAGATATTCAATAACGGTAGATTTAGACAAGATTGGGATTGATAAAAACGATAATATAGAAATTGATAATGAAGAAAAGAAGCGAAGAGTCAACAAATTATTAGATACAATTGCGTTATTATATCGGGATATTCGAGGACGAAGAGAAGACCTCAAGCCTCTATTTGCAATAGGTGGTGTTTATGACGTTAAAAATCCTGTTTTCCAAAATGCGTTAGAAGTAAAAAATAATAAGGTAGTACTTGAAAGTATTGAGGGTGTTATGTTTGATACGGTCAAAGATTATACAGTATGTGGGCTAATAGAAGGAAAATTTGATAATGACCATGATATCAAAGAACGACTCAATGCCATGAATATGCCAAGTTTATTTAGCCACTTAAAAAAAGAGGTGAGTGCATATTATGAAAGCAATTAGGTTTGTCATTGAACAAGAGTTGGTGAATTATAAAGTACCAACAAGTTTTCAGCTGAAAGAATCCTATCCCTTACCACCATATAGTACCGTCATTGGAATGATACATTCAATGTGTGGATTTTTGGAATATCAGCCCATGAAAATCAGTGTTCAAGGAAAGTATCATTCAAAAGTCAATGATTTGTATACACGATATGAGTTTAAACCTGGAATGAAATATGAGGCAAAGCGTCATCAACTAGAAGTCGGCGGGTTTGGGATCGGAAAAGGTGTGGCCACTGCTGAACTATTAAGTGAAGTCGAGGTGATGATTCATATTATCCCTGAAGATGAAACCTTAATCACAAAAATCATCGAAGGTATATGTCAACCACTAGAATATCCATCACTTGGTCGGCGAGAAGATTTAGCAATTATTAAAGATGTTGTTTGTGTTGAGGTAGACAAAAGAATGATTGAGAGAGATAGTGAACTTAGTAATGGATATTCGGCATTTATACCTGATGTTAAAAATTTATTTGACCAAATTGAAGTCGAAGCGTCAGATGCTAGTATTGCTAAAAACACAGCAGGAACATACTATATGATTAATAAAGAGTATAAACTTGTTAATAAAGGAACAAAAAAAAGTCCTAAAGTATTTCGGCAGTGGAAAAAGGTTAAAGTATTATATGCTTCAAAAATCACAGTTCTTGAGGAGGCGAAAATGATGGTAGACCAAGATAATAATTTTGTTTTTGCCATTTAAATAGTGATGAATAGATTCTTAGCAAAATCCAATCCGATTGAAACAATACAAGAACATACAGATCAGTTATTAGAAAATTTAGAAGTTTTAAAAGAAACATGGGGCTGTTGCGTTAGCAAATAATTTTTGCTAGCGCAAAGCTCCTTTTTTCAT
>CAZVKG010000036.1:0-31333 GCA_964627665.1 uncultured Eubacteriales bacterium
AAAAACGGATTCCAAACTCGCTGCAGCTCAGACAGAGGAATCCTTTTCTTTTTTCTCTCCCATCCACAAGGAAGAATCCCATCGATTCATACGAAAGCTCATATTTCACACTCAGACATCTGCTAAGATCATGAGAAAAGGGGGAAGTTTTTATAAATTTCCACCACCCTTGACAACCTACAAAAGCAATGCTTTTGCATGCCATCAAGGACAAGTCAGAACACGTTCTGATGGTTAGGTAAAAAACTCTGCTCAGAATCAAGAAACAGATTTCGGAATTAGTGACTAAGATTTGTTTGTGGATTATAATATAGATAAGAAGATGCCTGTACACAAAAAATGAACTTTCGCATGAATCTTAGTGGTTCTTAGTTGGCAAGGAGGCAAAAAAAGAAGAGGATTCCTCTGTTTGAGCGCAAGCGAGTTTGGAATCCGTTTTTTTGCATCGGCGCCAACGCTAGAAGCACAAGATGAAATGCGTTAGAGAATATTTTGTATGCAGGCATCATATTAGACATATCTTATTTTATATTTTTTGAATGCGTGTGGGTTAACAATGAGTTTTTGGTATAAGTATTAGAGTTTCTTCGTGAAAAGAAAGGTTTATGCAAGACAAGGATTCCTTTGTTTGAGCGTCAGCGAGTTTGGAATCCGTTGCATACGCCTTTCTTAAACGACTAGAAACTCAATACGCAATACTTTAACAAATTGTTGGCCCGCACGCATAGTAAAAAAAGGATAAAAAAATAGCACCTGAGCTCAAAGCTAGATGCTATTGTAAAGGATGAGGGGGAGAGTATTTAATATGTAAGAGGTAACTATTTCTTACATTTATTATAATACAGTAGAAATATGTCCACAGTATGCAATAAGTGTGAATGAATTGTAAATAAATACCCGGAAAATAAAAATTGGAACTATAGCTATTATAGTATAAATTATCCATATAAAATAGCTATAATTAGGTGTATAATATATGACATATTAGCTAAAAAATGGAGGTGTGTATGATGAGAATAGCTACAACGACCTTGCAAAATTCATTTGGAAAATATCTAAAGATGGCAAGTGAAGGCAAAATGATCTTTATTGAAAAAAATCAAAAACCAGTTGCAGTATTGAAGGGTATTGGAGAAGAGGAACGCTTTTATATACGTGAAGAAGCCACAAAATATGAAAGCCCCAAGCGATATACTTATGAAGAGTTCTTGGAGATGAGTAATGATGAAGATAATGTGAAACAGTATGAGCTCATCGACGGACAAATATATATGTTAGCGTCGCCTAGATTTCCTCATCAAGTGGCTCTTAATGAGATTTTTGGGCAATTGTATAATTGGTTTAAAAGTAAGGATTGCATTCCCTTAACAGCCCCATTTGATGTAAAACTTTTTGGAGAAGCAGATAAGTTTGAGGATAATCCTAATGTAGTTCAACCGGATATTTTAGTCATCTGTGATCAAGATAAGATAAAGGAAGACGGAACCTATGACGGAATTCCTACATTAGTGGTTGAGGTCTTATCACCATCAACAAAGTCAAAGGATATCATGAAAAAGTCACAGTTATATATGGAAAGTGGCATAAAAGAATACTGGGTCGTTGACACAGATATGAAACATATGATTATCTACAGTTTTGAAGAACGAAAACTTAAAGAACAGCAAATCGTTAATGGTGGAGCTAGCGGAAAGTCCTTGGCTTTTGAAGGCTTGATTATTGATACAAAAGATGTGTATATGAAGGATGCAAAGGGGTAGAGTTCTATGAGCGATGTTTCAAAGACAAGTATATTTGATTATAGAGACATTAAAACTTCAAAAAATAGAGTTGAGTATATGATAAATGGTCAGAGTATATATAAAGGATATATAGACGGCCTTAAGAAAATTTTTGAAGACTATGTTGTTGTAATATTTGCGATTGAATCAAATCGAGATGAAAATAATGTATTGCCTAATTCACTCAACGTTGAGAGTTATATCAAAAAATATAAAGATGAACAATTAAGAATGAAAATGTACGAAGATGCATTTGTGTTTTTTTCAAAAAAGGATGCAAGTAAAAGTGCAAACGTATTAAAGCAATTATTTAAATTAACGATGGCCGAAGAGTATGTTGATGATTATAAATTTGTGGATGAGCTATTAAAAATAATGGATGAATACGCATTTTATTTTGCAGAATATGACTATTATGAGACGAATATAAAAATTGGCCAATATTTGGCAGATACTGATTTCAAAGTACACGATTATTATGACGATTTAGATAGGGCATATATTAACATATGTAACGTCATGGATTATAAGGTAGATGATATATATGAATAGAAGACGGCTCGCTAAGCGTCTAGGACTTGTTTACGATTGATGATATAGAAAAAGATGCCTACATACAAAATATGAACTTTCGCATAAGCATAGTGGTTCAAGGTGAAAGTAAAAGTGGTTGCAAGAGAAGGATTCCTCTGTTTGAGCGTAAGCGAGTTTGGAATCCGTTGCATCCGCTTTTAATAAACCAAAGAACCACTTGGCGAAATGCGTTGGAGAATATTTTGTATGCAGGCATCATATTTCTCATATAAACAACCGGAAACAAAAAAAGAGCACCTAAGCTCGAAGCCAGGTGCTATTGTAAAGGATGAGGGGGAGAGTATTTAATATGTAAGAGGTAACTAATTCTTACACTTACATAGTACAATACAGTTATGGCTAAAAAATGTATACTTTATGAACATTTTGTTAATTATGCAAAGAAATGTTTAAGTTTCGTTTAAGAGAACCATGTGAATGTGATCTTCCCACTGACCGCAGATTTTTAAATATTTTTTTGCCAGGCCTTCTTCGTGAAAACCGAGTTTTTTTACAAGTCTGAGTGAAGGGGTATTATGTGGCATAATATTTGCCTCGATGCGATGTAGGTCGAGTGTTAAAAAAGCGTATTCAATCACTTGAATGAGTGCTTCTTCCATATAGCCTTGGCGTAGATACTGCTGATCTATTTTATATCCTAAATTACAGGATTGAAAAACACCGCGAATGATATTAGAAAGTGAAATACTTCCGATGGGTTTTAAGGGATTTTCTTTTATATATAACCAAAAGCGAACCATGGAAGATTCAGCTAAGCCTTGTTGGTCCCATCGAAGGAGTTGGCGCTGATGCTGCTTTGTATAAAAATAGCTTTGTCTCAGGGGCTCATAAGGTTCAAAAAAACGTTTGTTTTCGATATAAAAATCCAAAACTTTGGAAGCCTGAGAAGGAGATATTGTTTTTATAATAAGGCGTTTTGATTCCAATTGTATTTTACGCATAGGGTCTCCTTGTAAGGGGCATAGCATTTATACCTTTTAGTATATCATTTTATGAGGCGATGACAAGATGTGTTTTTATTAATGACAGATTTTCCGTGATTTTTCTTGTGGAATGAGGGTCTTATAGGTATACTTAGTGTATGAGCGTCAAAACGAAGTTTGATATATGGGAGGCGTAAAAATGCGAGAGGTATTAAAAACCTATAAGGACCGGTTGGTGAATATCAGCGGTCGTAATCGAAGTCTAATTCTAAGAAAAGTACATAAAAAAAGAAGTTTCGACGTATATCGAAGCTTTATTGAACAAAAGTTTGATGTGTCCATATTGGTCGAGTATATTCTTGGCGATATGTCCAAGTCCCTCTTGATTCTAGAGGATCCCTATAAAGCGAGAAAGACCAAGTTGCAGGAGTTTGATGAAATCATTCGACAAGAGGAAGAACAAGAGATAGTAGCCTTGTCAAATATGATAAAAAAGCAAGAGGGTCTAACCGTGGACGAACAAGAGGTACTTAAAAAGCGTCGCAGTGAGATTGAAGAAAAATATTTGACACGCAAGGAAGAAGCCAGGGCCAAGATAGAGAAAAATTATGAAACTGCTTTAATGTTGTCGAATCATTTAAACTACTTGCATCGTGAGACCCTGGCCATTGAGAAAGAAACCGGTAAATATGAGCTGTCGATTGGCTTTCCCTTTGTAGAAGGACGGTTTCGTGATGGCAACTTTGTGCGGGCGCCTTTTTTTCTTTTTCCTATTGAGCTCGAAGTTCGTGGCAATAAATGGTATATCAAAAACAGTGATTCAAGGGAGCCAATGGTCAACAAGGTCTTCCTATTTGCAGCCAATAAATGTCATCAATCAACGATTAAAGACTATGACGACTTTGATTTTTCAACACTTGTTCCGGACGAGATTGAGGCGATTGTTAGCCGTGAACTTGAAGCAATGGGCATGGTGACTGTCGATGATCATGTTCAGTATGAACAGCTTCGGGGATATACAAATGCGACCTTGCCTCAGTATGCATCGGGAGAATTGTTTGTAAAATCTTATATTGTCATGGGGCAATTTCCTATCTCAAATGCAATCTATTCGGATTATGAAACCTTAGAAGCCCTTGATGAGCCGGATGCCTTTAATCAAAGCCTATCAAAACTGTTGGCAAACGAAAGTGATGCTGAAGAGATTGATGATGGAATGAAGACCCATTATCGACAGAGTCTCTATACGATGATGCCAGTGGATTATAGCCAAGAAACGGCACTTGAGACCTTGGAAAAAACAGATCAGATGGTCATCTACGGTCCGCCGGGAACAGGAAAATCTCAGACCATTAGTAATATGGTCTCCGATGCCTTGGCAAAAGGCAAGCGTGTGCTTGTGGTCTCGCAAAAAAGAGCCGCCTTGGATGTTTTATATAATCGGCTTGCCTTGATTCAGTCTAAACTAATGCTTATTCATGATGCGAATAAAGATAAGAAAAACTTTTATGAAAAATTACGTCTGCAATTGGAACAAGGCTTTGATATTCAAGGTCTTGAAAATCGCCAAAGCTTTGAAGAAAATTCAGTGGAAATCAATGACTTAATTGAACATTTGCAATGTGTTGAGCGGGAATTGACAAAAACTCGAACCTTTGGAATTACCCTCCAAGAGATGTACACAAAATCCGAGGGGATATTTAGCCAAGAAGATCCCAGATATCCTTATTTTAAAGCCTTTCGAGACGATAATCCTTTTATGAGTTATACTTATCCGGAGCTGAATCTATCCTTTGAAAAGTTGAATAAACAGCCCTACATTGTGGATACTTATCATAAATATGGAACGTTAGTGGATAACTATCATTATCTTCCCCTTATTAGAGAAAATCTGAATTTCATGGAAAAAGATCGTCTTGTCAAAGATTGTGAACAAATACAAGCCTTTGAAGAAAGGATTCAAAGCATGGATCCTGAGATTTATCAAGCAATTACACGTCAATACACTTTAGATAAGCAACGTATTGATTTAGAATTACTCAATATATTAGCTAAAAATTATAATCAGGAAAAAAATGGAGACTTGGTTGAAGAAGCAAAGTTTGGCTGGTGGAACCTCCCCGGATGGGTCAAGCACGCAGTTAAAAGCAAGGAACGTCGAGAGAAACGCCAACTGTTTGAAGAAGAAGAAGGTAAATATATAGGGACCTTTACTGAAAGTGCTCAAGCTATTAATACAATGGCGACAGAAGTTTTTAGCTTGATGGAGGTACTATCGAATGAAGGAAAAGTTAAGATTTTAAAAGCGCTCGTGGATCCTAAAAATATCTTTACACAGATTAAAAACATTGAAGCGAGTATTAAAAGTTATGATTATTATCAAGAGCTTATGGTCAGTATCTATGGATTGGATACCATCGATTTAATGCTATTAGAATATGCCTTTACCCATGGTAAAGATGTCAAGTATATGGAAGTAATGTTGGATAACTTGCTTGAGTTTATTATTTTAGAGCATATTCAGGCGATTGAAAAAACCGAAGAATTTAATGAGTTTTATCTTTACTATAACCGGTTCAATCAGATTACCGATGAGATTCAGGGATTGATGCAAAAAAATGAATCCCAGACATCAAGGATTATTCATAGCTATTGGAATGACCAGATGCAAATCTTCTTAGGGGATGCCAATTATAAAGAGATGAAGCGTCAAGCTGAGAAAAAGCGTCGCTTGTGGCCCATTCGTAACCTGATTTTTGAATTTACAAATCTACTCTTTACCATGTATCCGTGTTGGCTAATGAGTCCGGAGACGGTCTCGGAAGTGCTCCCTTTGAAAAACGATATCTTTGATTTGATTATTTTTGATGAAGCATCTCAGATGTTTGTTGAGAATGCCATTCCGACTATCTATCGTGGGTCCAAGATTGTTATTGCCGGAGACGATCAGCAGCTTCGACCGACATCCGCTTTTTTAGCACGTGTAGAGGAGGATGACGATGAAGTTATTGATATTAAAATCGCGGCAGCTCTTGAAGAAGAGAGCCTTTTAGATCTTGCAAAAGTAACCTATACACCGGTACATTTGAACTATCATTACCGTTCGGAATTTGAAGAGTTGATTCAATTTTCCAATCATGCCTTTTATAATGGCCGGCTAAATGTCTCGCCAAACCGCGTTAAATGCAATTTTGATAAAACGGCTCCTATTGAGCGGATTAAAGTAGACGGACGTTGGGAAGAACGTCGAAACAATGTGGAAGCCAATCGTATCGTGGACTTGGTTGACCAGCTCTTACGCACACGCAATAATAACGAAAGTATCGGAATTATTACCTTTAACATCAACCAAAAGGACTTAATTGAAGACCTCCTAGAGACAAGATGCCAGATTGATGAAAACTTTAAGACCTTATATTTAGAAGAGCAGCAACGCCGACACAAAGAAGAAGATGTATCTATTTTTGTGAAAAATATTGAAAACGTGCAAGGGGATGAGCGGGATATTATTATTTTCTCAGTCGGCTATGCGCCCAACGAAGCAGGAAAAATATCCGTCAATTTTGGTTCCTTGTCCCAAGACGGTGGAGAAAACCGCTTGAATGTTGCCATTAGCCGTGCAAAGAAAAAAAGCTATGTGGTCACCTCCATTGAACCGGAAGTTTTGATGGTATCTCAGACGAAAAATCGCGGTGCAAAGCTCTTTAAACAATACCTACTCTATGCCAAAGAAGTCTCTGATCAAGCTAAAGAGCGCCAAGATTTGCTTCTTCAGCGACTGTCCTCTCAGGAAAGCATGCAAGTCCAAGAAACAGACACTTTTGTGGAAGAACTCAGTGTAGCCTTGCGTCAAGACGGATTTCGTGTGGATAATCATGTTGGACGAGGGCGTTATCAGATTGATGCAGCCATCTGGGATGAAAACCGACAAGCCTATATTCTAGGAATCGAGACGGATTCAGCTGTATATTCTAGTGGACAAAGCTTATTAGAGCGGGATGTGTATCGTCAGCGTTTCTATCAAGTTCGAAACTGGGATGTTTTGCGGGTATGGACGTATGATTGGTGGAAAGACCGCCAGGGTGTTTTGGACCAGATTAAAAAGCACTTGGATCAAAAGTCAGAGCTGCCGGAGTCGGTAACCAAAGGAAGCCAACAAACAACAAAATATCATTTGGTCGGGAAAACAGAAGAAGCCGTTTGCTGGTATGGAGACAAAGTCCGTCTTTTGGATAAAGGAACGGAAGAGATTTTTGAAGTGGTCATCGACGGGGAATCCGACGAGATGCTAAATGAGTTTAAACAGCAGCTAATCGGCAAAAAAATAAGCGATACGCTGGCCTATCGCAATTATGAATATATTATCGAAGGCATTATAAAGCTGAAAAAGTAGATATAAGTTAGTCGTATCCACGAAGAAGAATGCTGGGATGTATATGCTGAAGGGACTCAAGCCAATCGGTGAGAGTCTCTTTTTTTATGGCGGTAAATGGTGTCGGAACCATCTGCATGGGACTATAGACATACTCTTGAAGATACCACGGTGTTGACGACGACAGTCCAAGTTCGACTAACCACTCAGCGGTCTGATTTAGGGTGGACAGTGTATGAAGCTCTTGAAGAATGGTGGTTCGAAGTTCAAAAGAAAAGTTTGGATCCTTATAGTTAATAAGGTGGTAAAGACTAGACTCAATGGATTGGATTAGAACTGATTTTCCACAGGTTAAGTCATAAGCTGTCGCGCTATTTTTAATATCCATAGCAAGATAGTTAAGGAGGCCTTCATCCAGTAGCTCGGCTAACATAGAAGGATTAGAACCATTGGTATCAAGCTTTACCTTAAGACCAAGCTCTTTAATTGAGCGGATAAGCTGAGGTAAATCTTTTTGAAGCGTAGGTTCGCCTCCGGTTATGCAGACCCCTTCAATAAGATGACGCCGTTTTTTGAGTGTAGGTAGGACGGTATCAAGGATATTGTCAGCAGCAGGCATTGTGCCGGCAGAGGCAATCAAGTCTTTGTTGTGGCAAAAGGGACACAAAAAATTACACCCTTGTAAAAAAAGGGTGGACGCAAGATGGTTGGGATAATCTAATAATGTTGTTTTCGTCATTGCTGTAATAACCATAGTAACTCCGTGTTCCTTGTATTCTTACATATGTTAGCGATCATTCGCGCTTGATTCGTAATTCATTTCAATGATGGAGTGGTCCGATTCTGAGCGCTTTGCATGAATGGATTTGTTAATCTTATCAAGGGATGCATATAGATTACTAAAATCGTCATTATTCATAGAAATAACATAACGATGAATCATTTGATTATATTGAGATTGGAATGCGTCTAGCTTCATTCGGATATGCTTGATTTTGCGTTCAAGGGACATGAGTTGTTGATAAGCATCGCCTTCAATAGCCGCTGCCTTTTCCTCAGCCTCCGTAATTATATTGCGTGCAGCCACCTCTGCGTGTACCATAGCATTTGTAACGGCCTCTGAATTTTTCTTGTGCTTTTTGATTTCCTCATTAAGCAAGAAAATATAATTGTCAACTTCCTCCGGGTCATATCCGCGCTTTACAATATTAAACTTCTCCAATGTACAATCTCCTCTCAACATGATGCATGGTTTTTAGACCATAGCAAATGAATAAACTCCCTTGTTATAAATACACAAAAAATAATCAGTCATCCTCAACATAACTAGATATATTTTAGCATGTTATGGACGCGATTTCAAGGAAATTGTCTTGACAATTGTGAAAAAAACCATTATATATTAGAATAGTACTAAAAGGAATGCATGAGGTGAATAATGGACCTACGAAATGATAGAAATTATATGAAAATTGCATTAGAAGAAGCGCAAAAAGCCTATGCAATCAATGAGGTACCGATTGGGGCCGTGATTGTATATAAGGATCAAATCATCGGTCGAGGCTATAATCGACGCAACACTGATAAGTCCACTTTAGCTCATGCTGAGATTCTTGCCATGGAAGAAGCCATGGCCTTTATCGGTGATTGGCGATTAGAAGAGACGACCATGTATATCACCTTAGAACCTTGCCCCATGTGTGCGGGAGCAATTGTTCAAGCACGAATTCCTCGTGTTGTTCTCGGGGCCATGAATCCCAAAGCCGGAAGTGCAGGTTCCGTTGTCAATCTCTTAAATGAGCCTAAGTTTAATCACCAAGTCGAGGTTGAATATGATGTGTGTCATGAAGCGTGTAAAGCCATACTTCAAGATTTTTTTAAAGAGCTTCGCGAGCAGAAGAAAGGCTTGCGTTGACCATTTCTTTGAAATTTTTACGATATTGAAGTGGGGTGAGCTCTTTAAAGGACTTAAACTGTTCAATAAAGTAGCTCGTTGTAGAAAAACCGACAGTCAGACCGATGTCGGTAACGCTTTCATCGCTTGTCGTCAGCATGTTTGCCGCTTTGGTCACACGCATAAAATTCACATAGTCACTAAAGTTTTGATGCATCTTGGCCTTGAAAAACCGGGAAAAATAGCTATAACTCATGTTGCATAATTCAGCCACTTCTTGAACATCGATGGGGCGATTAAAATTGGCCTCCACATAATCAAATACCTTTTGTAAGCGTTGAATATTTTGGGCGTTCAGTCCATGGTCTAGGTTTAAGTGAACACTTTTTTCATTCCAACTCCGTAAAATCCATAAAAAAATCCGACCGATATGATTTCGAATAGCTAGTTCGAAGCCATATTTTTTTTCGCCATCTTCTTGAAGAATCTGATTGAGTAAATCCGGAATGAAGGTGTTTTTTATCTCCCGAGCAGGAAACCGTTTTTGATGGGTTGCGGATTTTAAGGTAAAGGGCAAGACATATTTGGACTCAAAAATACTCTCCGGGGTGGTGTAGAGTAGTTCCGGTTTAAAGCGAATGACGATATATTGATTTTTTTCTTCGGAGAGAGCAAAAACATGATGCACCTCCATGGAATTAATAATCATCATATCGCCACGATCAATTAGAAAGTCGACACCATCTAAAATAACGCGAAATTGCCCGGATAGACAATAGAGAATCTCAATATGGGTGTGATAGTGGGCTCCGACCATGGTGGACTGACCCTCAGACTCCTGTATGTGAGATTTAAAAGGGTAGGCAATACCGTTTTCAACGAATTTTTCATCTTCATAAAAACCAATCATAGGAAAATCCTTTCTAAAAATAAAATGACAATGACAAATTTGTGATATTTTTCTATAGATTCATTATAGTATAAAAATTAAAAGTTGGCTATACTTAGTATATGATTCATAAATAGTGAAGTCGTTTAAATATTAGGAGGTTTTATCATGGAAAAAGTAAAAGTAGGTATTGTAGGATGTGGTGGTATTGGAACCCAAAAACATTTACCGGCCTTATCGGCCTTAGACTATGTTGAAGTTGTTGCATTTTGCGATCTTGTTGAAGAGCGTGCAAAAAAAGCAGCAAAGGAATTCGGAACAGAAGATGCAAAAGTATATACGGATTATAAGGAATTGTTAAAGGACTCAGAGATACAGACCATTCATGTCTGTACGCCAAACAAATCCCATAAAGATATTAGTATCGATGCACTCCATGCCAATAAGCATGTCCTGTGTGAGAAGCCCATGGCAAAAACGGCAGCTGATGCCAAGGCAATGCTTCAAGCGGCAAAAGAGACAGGGAATCTTCTGTCTGTCGGATACCAAAACCGATATCGTGAAGATAGCCGCTACCTAAAAAAAGCATGTCAACGGGGTGACTTGGGTGAAATCTATTTTGCAAAAGCCCATGCTATTCGCCGACGTGCCGTTCCGACGTGGGGCGTGTTCTTAAATGAAGAAGAACAGGGTGGGGGACCTTTAATCGATATCGGAACCCATGCACTTGACTTAACCTTATGGTTAATGGACAATTATAAAGTAAAAAGTGTTAAAGGAAGTGTTTACAAAAAACTCGGTGATCAAACAGAGACCGGTAATGCCTTTGGCGACTGGGATCCTGAAGAATTTAAGGTGGAAGATTCCGCTTTTGGTTTTATTACTATGGAAAATGGGGCAACCATTATCCTAGAATCTAGCTGGGCATTGAACACCTTAGATGTTGGTGAAGCAAAGGCAACTCTTTGCGGAACAAAAGCCGGTGCAGATATGCGCGACGGCTTACGTTTTAACATGGCTGATCTTGGTAAACTGGCAGAGAAAAAACCGGCACTTGGAGCAGATGGTGTTGACTTTTACGAAGGTGGCGATGACAAACCTGAAGTCCTTGAAGCAAAAACCTTCTATGATGCAGTGATGAACGGTAGTGAACTTGTTGTTAAGCCTGACCAAGCGCTCGTTGTTACTGTAATCTTAGAAGCCATATATGAATCCGCACGTACCGGAAAAACAATTGAGTTTGAATAAGAGGAGAACGTTATGAAACCAATTTATGCACAACTGTATTCAGTCAAAGATGCCATGGAAAATGCATATATGCAAACCCTTCGTGAGATTGCCCTTATGGGCTATACCGGTGTGGAATTTGCCGGATATGGGGAGTTTAGTGCCAAAGAATTACGTAAATCCCTTGAAGCCTTGAATATAACCTGCCTCTCAGCCCATGTTCCCCTAGAAAAAATGGAGGCCAATCCAAAGGGAGAGTTGGAATTTTTAAGAGAGCTTGGCAGTGAATTTATCGTTTGTCCATATTACGATTTGAAGACGATGGAAGATGTAAAAGTGTTAGCAGAAAAACTCAACATAATCGGGGAAGTGGCTAAGAGCTACAAGATGAAGGTGCTTTATCATAACCATGCCCATGAATTTGTCAAAGATGGGGATGCTTATCTTTTAGACCGTCTCTTTGATGAAGTTGATGCGGGGAATCTCTATCAGCAGCCGGACCTTTATTGGATTGCTTATGCAGGTCTTGACCCCTTAGCATACTTAGAAAAAATCAAAGACCGATCCCCAATTGTTCATCTAAAACAGATGGAAAACATGGAGACCAAGAAAAATGTAACGGCAGATGCCGGATTTATCGATTTTAAAAAAGCCACTGAAATCGCAAAAGACAGTGCTTTTGTCTATGAACAAGAGACAATGGATATAGATCCCTTAGAAGCCATGAAGCAATCCGTCAATTATTTGAAAGAGGTGTAAGAATGAAATTATCAGTATTAACCGTTCCGCTATATGGATTAAGTCTTGAAGATGCAATTATTAAACTCAAAGATATGGGGGTAGAAGCCCTTGAAGTCGGTGCCGGTGGTTATCCGGGAGATACCCACTTAAATACAAAGGCACTATTAGAAGATGACACAAAAGTAGAAGCAGTCAAAGACCTGCTTAAAAAACACGATATCGAAATCGCAGCTTTAGCTTGTCACGGTAATCCCGTTCATCCGGACGTAGCTATTGCCAAAGAGTTTCACGACCAGTTTATCAATGCGATTTTATTAGCTGAAAAACTAGGTATTGATACTATTGTTGGTTTTTCAGGATGCCCGGGTGACAGCGAAACATCTCAAAAACCCAACTGGGTGACTTGCCCATGGCCGGAAGATTTTAGTGAAATCTTAGAATATCAATGGAATGATGTCTTGATCCCTTATTGGAAAGAAACGGTAAAATTTGCCAACGCCCATGGAGTGACCAAAATTGCACTAGAGATGCATCCGGGATTTTGTGTTTATAATCCGGCAACACTTCTACGTTTACGGGAAGCTGTAGGCGATACCATTGGTGCCAACTTTGATCCATCCCACCTATACTGGCAAGGGATGAATCCGGTTGAATCCATCAAAGCATTAAAAGGAGCCATCTATCATTTCCATGCCAAGGATACGAAGATTGATGCACATAATACAGAAGTGAACGGAGTTTTAGATAATAGCCATTATGGAGATGTTCTTAATCGTTCATGGGTATTTAGAACCGTTGGTTATGGACACGGACAACTCGAATGGAACGCCATGATTAGTGCCCTTCGTGCAGTTGGTTACAATGGCGTCGTAAGTATTGAACATGAAGATGCACTCATGTCTATTGATGAAGGTTTAAGCAAAGCTGTGAATCTATTAAAAGATGTGCTTATTCATGAAACGCCCACAGACATGTGGTGGGCTTAGATCATAGAACAGGAGATAAAATCATGCATAAACTTGGAATAATTGGATATGGTGGCATGGCGGGTTACCATGTTAAACAACTTAAAGAATATGAACGCCTTACGGTCAAAGGTATTTATGATGTCAATCCTGAGCGGGAAGTCGTCGCGGTCAAGAATGGATTAATTGCATATCCGTCTAAAGAAGCGCTTTTAGAAGATCAAGAAATCGATATTGTCTTGATTGCAACGACGAACGAAGTGCATAAGGAATTGGCCATTGAAGCCCTTCGCGCCGGCAAGCATGTTATTTGTGAAAAACCGGTAACCATGAATTCAGAAGAACTCTTAGAGATTATGGCGGTGGAAAAAGAAACAGGCAACTTCTTTACCATTAATCAAAATCGCCGTACCAATAAAGACTTTGTTCTTATGCGACGCAGTGTTGAACAAGGGCTGATTGGTCAACCTTATGTCATTGAATCTCGGGTTGAAGGCTCACGGGGTATGCCAAAAGGATGGCGTACCATCAAAGCGCTTGGTGGCGGAATGATGCTTGACTGGGGCGTTCACCTTATTGATCAGCTCATGTACATGATTCCTGAAAAAGTGGTCGATGTTTACTGTAAAATGTATAATATCGAATACCCCGAAGTCGATGATAATTTCCGACTTATTTTGACTTTCGAAAGTGGACTTACGGCTCAAATCGAAGTATCGACCAATAACTATATCACCCATCCACGATGGCATGTTCTTGGAAAAGACGGAACATTACAAATCGATAATTGGGATTGTGATGGAAAAATCGTGCGATGCATTGATAAAGAAAACGTGTGGGAAGATGAGATCGTCTATACCAAAGCCGGCCCGACAAAAACCATGGCTCCGCGCCGCAGTGAATCAATCGAAGAATTGACGCTGAGTGAACCGATGGATGTTGTAGATAGCATTACTGTGGTATACGATAATCTTATCGATGCCATTGAAGGCAAAGCGCCGCTCACGATTACCTCTGCACAAGCACTTGAAGTGATGAAGGTGATGGAGAGAGCATTCCGGTGTCAGGAACTGCATCGATGTTAATATGATGCCTGCCTATAAAATATACTCCCATTCAGTTCGCCTAGAGTTTCTAGTCGCGAAATCATAAAAATCATGCAAGGGATTCCAAACTCGCTGTCGCTCAGACAGAGGAATCCCATTTTGCATGATTTTTTTCCTTTCACGAAGAAACACTACCGCTCGTGAAAAAGCGTATATTTTATAGGCAGGCATCACTAACAAAAAGGTACAGGTTCCTACATCAGAAAGACGAAAGGAACGTCCGAGTTTCGCGTTTGCGGTAGGTAAAAATATGAACTTTTCATAAATCATACAGATTCTTAGGCTGAGGGACCACTTGATGAAAGACAAGGATTCCACTGTTTGAACGAAGTGAGTTTGGAATCCGTTTCGTCAAGAAGGTTTCCTCAGTCTTAGAAACTGTCGATGCAATGAAGTGGAGAATATTTTTACCTACCGCAACATTATTGCTTTTTTTTAGTGTTTCAGCTATAATGAAACTAACTTAGCTTAGACTAAGTTAGTGCAAACTAAGTAATTTGAATTGGAGGTTAAAACTATGTTTGTTGGACGAAAGAACGAATTGCAAAAACTTGAAAAATATTATAATGATCAAGACTTCCATTGTATTATTATGTATGGACGAAGAAGAGTTGGAAAAACATATCTACTACAAGAGTGGATGCAAAACAAACGTAGTATTTATTTTGCTGCGGAGCAACAGAATTTTCGGGTGTTATTGAATAAGTTTTCTGCACGAATACTTAGCCAGATACCGTCAGGATATATTCATCAATTTGAAGATTTTGAACAGGCAATTCGCTATATAGCAGAAGCAGCAATAGATGAACCCATGATTCTTGTGTTTGATGAAGTTCAGTTTTTAGCGCAACAAGATTCTGGTTTTTTGTCAATGCTTCAGAACATTATTGACCATTACTTATTAGCAACAAAATTAAAGCTTGTTTTATGTGGTTCCTATATGAGTTTTATGGAAAGTGAAGTCTTAGGCCATAAAAGTCCTATTTTTGGTCGAAGAACAGCATCCTTTAAAATAGAGCCCTTTACATATATTGAAGCAAAGGAATTGTTAAAGGCAGATTCAGACTTAGAAGCCTTTCAAGCATGGGCAGTACTCGGTGGAATGCCCATGTATCTTAATCAATATGATGCTAGACAATCACTTAAGGAGAATATCATTAATAAAATTCTGGATAAAGGAACGCTCCTTCATAACGAGCCCTTGTTCGCCCTAAAACAAGAATTAAAAGAGCCTGCCTTATATTTTTCAATTATCGAAGCCATCAGTTCAGGAAAAAGTAAATATAATGAGATATCCACTTTCATTGGGACGGAAGCCGGATATTATCTGAATACATTAATTGAACTTGGAATCGTAAAAAAAATAACACCAATTGGTGATAAACCAAGTTCGCGGAAGTCGGTTTACGAAGTGACGGATCCGTTTTTTGCATTTTGGTTTCGCTATGTTAGTCGTGGATATTCCTTGGTGGAAATGGAAAAACAAGAACTTCTCTATTCAGAACTCATTGAGTCGGATATTCAGAAGTTTCTTGGATATCGCTTCGAAACATATTGTATAGAATACTTGATGAGCCTTAATGGAACACCTGCAATTCCCTTTGTTTTTACGGAAATCGGAAAGTGGTGGGGAAATAATCCGACAAAAAAACAACAAGAAGAGATTGATATTGTAGCTTGGAATAATAATGAAGAGGCCTTAATCGCAGAGTGTAAATGGCGAAATGAAAAAACGGGAATAAAAGAACTAGAAAAACTCGTCATGCGAAGTAACTTGATTCCGAGAAGCAATAAACATTTGATTTTCTTCTCAAAATCTTCATATACAAAACAAGCAAAAGATTATGCAAAAGAGAAAGATATTCGACTAATAAACTTTCCGATGACAGGAAGTATATAGGTAATAAATGTCTGTCTATAAAATATACTCCCATTCAGTTCGCCTAGAGTCTCTAGTCGTGCAATCATAAAAATCATGCAACGGATTCCAAACTCGCTGTCGCTCAGACAGAGGAATCCCTACCTTGCATGATTTTTTGCTTCCACGAAGAAACACTACGGCTCGTGAAAAAGCGTATATTTTATAGGCAGGCATCTAATAAAGGTGCAGCTTTCCCCTACTTCTGTCGATATACATAGTGTCAAGACAGTTAATAATGGTGAATTTCATTTTCGATTATATAAAAGAGGAGAATCTATATGTATAAAAAGCTTGAGATACGAATGATTATTACTGTCTTCATATTAGTGATGCTCTTCTTTTCGCGTCAGATTGTGAAGACAGTGTTGATGTCTGATTATGAAGATATGTCGTCAACAATTAATATGGCAGGTAAACAAAGAATGCTCAGTCAAAAAATAACAAAAGATGTAGCCATGTTGCGCGGAGAGAAAGTAATGGACCAGCGGGACTACTATGTTGTTGAGCTTAATCGAACATTAGAACAATTTCAAGAGAATCACGAAGAATTGCTTGCAAAAAATAATAGTGAAGCGATCAAAAGTATGTATGTAGATTTAGAGCCGATTATGGCAAGACTTGTTTATAATGCTCAAGAAGTAGCTAGAAATGCAGGCTCGCAAGACCCAAACAGTTTGGAAATATTAACACAGGCTAGGTTAGTCGTTCTTCAAAATGATGATAATTTTTTGGTGAAAATGGACCAAATCGTCAATCAATATGCATGGGAATCCAAGCAAGCTTTTGCATGGATTGAGCGAGTCGAACGTATTTTTTTTCTACTACAACTTATAATGATTATTATCGTCACGGCATTTGTGTTTATACCGACCCATAACACCTTTAAAGCAATGTACATAGAAGCTGAAGAAAATAATACAAATATGATTCGACTATTTCGCATAATGCGAAATGCTTTGTTTTTGTTAGATGAAAATGGTGCCATTCAAATATGTAATAAAAAAGCAGAACGTTTATTGAAACAATTAGAACTTGACCCATCGATTTCCCATGTGAGTGAGCTTTTTCAAAAGTCTTCTGAAGATTGGTCCAATATCAAAGACAAGTTAGTCGACGGAGATAAAAATTTGATGCTTGAAGTGACCTTTGAACAAGAAGAATCGATTGTGATGGAGATGTCTCTTGCAAAAGGAGTTTATCAAGGAAAATCGTCTATACTTTTAAATCTTTATGATATAACTGTTCAGAAAAAAGTGGAAGAAACGCTGACGAGCTTAGTGATCAAGGACAAATTGACGGGGCTTTATAATCGGTATCACTTAGAAAACGTTATTGACAGAGATATTGAACAATCAGAGCGTTACGAGATTCCTCTATCGATGATTATTTTAGATCTAGATCATTTTAAAAAAATTAATGACCAATGGGGACATCCGGTTGGTGATCAGGTATTGAAAAAAACAGCAGATATTTTACTCGATTGTGTTCGAAAAGCCGATTCAATCTTTAGAATTGGTGGCGAAGAATTTGTCATTATGCTATCCCATACAAATAGTAATGGAGCAATAAAAGTTGCTGAGACCGTACGCATTACAATCGAAAAAGCCATGCATCCAATAGTTGGGAAATATACAGCAAGTTTTGGTGTTGCAGAAAGAAAGGCAGGCGAGACCTATAGAAACTTATATCAACGTGCGGATCAAGCATTATACTTAGCCAAAAACTCCGGACGTAACTGTGTAAAGGAATCTATAGATGAAATAGCGACGACTTCATTAGCCCTTCATTGGAAAAAATCATGGAATAGTGGTGAAGCAATCATTGATGATCAACATAAGACACTTTTTAGATTAGCCAATGAACTTCTTAATATGTCCTATGAAGGCCCATACAAAGAAGGTTTCATGACAAAACTAGATGCAATCATTGAGCACATTGATCGACACTTTGAATATGAGGAAAAAGTTCTAGAAAAGATAGAGTATCGAGAACAACAAAGACATCTTAAAATACATGTAGATCTTTTGAAACGAGGAAGACACTTGCGAATACTCGTTGAAACTGAAGAAGTCACCCTTCAAAACCTTGTTCATTATATCTTCGATGATGTCATCATAGGCCATTTGCTTAGAGAAGATGTTCTATACTTTCCATATATAAATTGATGCCTGCATATAAAATATACTCCGATTCAGTTCATCTAGAGTTTCTAGTCGCAAAACCCAAAAAATCATGCAAGGGATTCCAAACTCGCTATCGCTCAGACAGAGGAATCCCATTTTGCATGATTTATTTGTTTTCACGAAGAAACGCTATGACTCGTGAAAAAGAGTAAATTTTATAGGCAGGCATCTAATAAAAAAGGTAAAGTTCCGCATCAGAAGGGCTATAGGAGAATATTTTTATAAGAATAGATTGAACAATAATCCTGACAGGAGCGAGAAACCAATAGCTGTAAAAATATAAATATAAAATACTTTTTTATGAACAAGTTGGTAAACAGCACTCATTGCCGGTATAGTTGTTGTAGCTCCACCTATCAGGAAGGATAAAGCGGCTCCTTCAGATAAGTTTTTTTCGAGTAAGCCCCCAATAATTCCTAATGCAGACAGATTCGTTGTGTATAAAGGGATGCTTAATAATGTTGATTTCAAGACACTTACTAATGACGAACCACCTAGAATCACAGTTATTAGGTCGATGGTTAAACCATCTGACCTAGAAGTTGATAATAACGTTGCATATTTTCTCTGTTGATACAATAATTAGTTGAAGTGCCTTCGATGATGCCTTCAATTACACCGGCCTTCTTTAGAACCTTCATGTGTTGGCTTATGGTAGATTGCGCAAGAGGTAAGTGATTAACCAAATCACCTGTCATACATGCGTTTGACATTCGAAGAAAGCTGTAGATTTCAAACCTTGCTTCATTGCCTAAGGCTTTTGATATATCAATGATGAGTTTTCGATCAGTTTCATCAAAAGCTTCTATACAACAAGGCATAAAACTATCAATTTTATCTAATTTTTTTGTCAATAAATCACCTCTCAATCGTAATTATACGATTAATATAACATTTTATTTATCGCTTGTCAAATACGCATAATAAATATTATTATCTATGAATAAACAGTGAACATATCAATGAAAATTAACAGATATATTATTATGAATATGCTATAATTCATATATAGATGAGGGAATAACAGCGACCACATATGAATGAAATTTTTTGGAGGAAGATCAATGACATTAGGTAAAAAATTAGTTATCGCTTTTTTGAGTGTAGTCATGCTTGCAACAGTATCTGTCGCCGCAATCAATCTCTTATCAGCACGAAGTGCAATTCAAACATTGATTGAAGAACGGGTAAATAAAGAATTGGAATTACTCGTAGAAGACACGGAGCATCAATTTACATCCCATGAAGATGTAGCGCGTTCTGCGTCAGCAGTATACCTTGCCATGGGTGAAAAACTATCAAAAGAAGACTATAGAGAGATTCTGGAAAATTTATTGAGGATGAACCAAGCAACGCTAGGAGCAGGAATATGGCTAGAACCAAATACATATGAAAATGAAGCCTACTTTGGTCCCTATGTATATAAAGACGGCAGCGAATTGGTCTATACATTGGATTATGAAGATCCGGCTTATGACTATCCAAGCACGGATTGGTATTTATTAGGGAAAAACGCGGAGGGACAATCCGGTTGGACAGACCCCTATTATGATGAGACGTCCGGTATTACAATGATTACAACGGCAGTGCCTATTATCGAACAGGATAAAATCATCGGTGTTGTATCGGCTGATTATGATTTGTCGACAATACAAGAACTCATAGAAAACGTGCAAATTGAAAAAAGCGGATTTGCTTTTTTGGTAGATAACACTGGAATGATTATTGCTCATAGAGATCCGGCAATCCGAATGAATAAGCAGATTCAAGATGGACCTGAATATCAAGCATTGCTTGAAAAAATGATGGCTCAAGAACAAGGTGACGCGCGTGTAATTCGAGAAGGAAAAGACTTTGTTGCTAATTATACCACCTTGCCGAGAACTGGTTGGAAGCTAGTAACCATGGCGCCGATCAATGAACTGTATGCATCGATTTATAATATGAGCTATCGGTCGGTTGGAGTTGCTCTTGCAGCCATCCTGATTGCTATTGGCATCAGTTACGTTATCAGTAAGAAAATAGCGGACAGCATTAAGCTTTTTCAAAAAAGCATCGAATATTTAGCTCATGGCGACTTTACACATGAGCACCAAGTGAAAAGCAAGGATGAGATTGGTGATATGGGACGTGGTTACAATAGCATATTATCAAGTCTAAAAAACATTATTAAGAAAATAATGGATAGTAGTGATAATGTTGCAGCAACAGCCGAAGAGTTGGCGGTGAGTACAGAAGAAACAAGTAAATCAATTGTGGAAGTAGCATCTAGCATTCAAGAATTAGCCGGTAGCAGTCATGAGCAAAATCAAGTCATTAGCACAATGAAAGACTCAATGGATCATATATATACGAAAATGGATGGAGTATCCTCTCGATTAGGAACAACAAAAAAATCGGTGGAAGAAACCCAAAAGTATGTAGGAAAAGGTGAAAACTATGTCCAAGATGCAATCAGTCAAATTGAAGAGATTAATCATCAAGTGATGAAGTCATCGCAAACGATTTTTGCCTTAAACGAAAAATCAAAGCAGATTGAAGAGATTATTGATATTATCTCAAGTATATCGTAGCAGACAAATTTATTAGCATTAAATGCCTCGATTGAAGCGGCAAGGGCCGGTGAACAGGGTAGAGGATTTGCTGTTGTAGCCGGAGAAGTTGGAAAATTGGCAGAAGCATCGGCAAAATCATCGGCAAATATTAGTCAGCTTATTCATGAGATTCAAAAAGACATTAAAGCTTCGGCAGAGGTCATGGAAGCTAGCCAAACAGCATCAACTAATGGAATACAGGTCATAGAAAAAACAGGCAAAGCATTTAAAACTATTTCAGAATCCATGAATGAAGTGTCTCTAAATACAAGCGGTGCAGTTAAGTCCGGGGATGAGATTCTTGAAGAAATAGAACATATTCGAGATTCGATTTCACGTATTGCAGACAGTGCTAGCCTTAATGATATGAACACTCAAAATGTATCTGCAGCAACCCAGGAACAAACGGCAATCATAGAACAAATTCAAACGGCAACAGAACAACTTGCCGATATTGCCACTGAATTACAAAATGAGGTCAAAGCATTTAAGATAAATTGATGCCTGCCTATAAAATATACTCCGATTCAGTTCGTCTAGAGTTTCTAGTCGTGAAATAATAAAAATCATACAAGGGATTCCAAACTCGCTATCGCTCAGACAGAGGAATCCCATTTTGCATGATTTTTTTACTTTCACGAAGAAACACTATGACTCGTGAAAAAGAGTAAATTTTATACGCAGGCATCCTAGCTATGGTTGCTGCTTCTCTACTCGCATTTGCGGTAGGTAAAAATATGAACTTTTCGTCAAGAAAGTTCCCTCAGCCTTAGAACCTGTCGATGCAATGAAGTGGAGAATATTTTCACCTACCGCAACTATGTTTTTGGCTATATCGACATATGGATACGTGACCATATTTTCTATACTTGATGAAAAGGCCAAAGGAATATACAATAAAAACATGAAAACAAGAATATTGACTAATCAATAAGGAGAATTTGATGGTTACACGCAAGGATATTGCTAATAAAGTGGGCGTCTCGGTATCGGTTGTATCAAGAGCTCTGAATAATAGTGGATATGTTAAACAAGAAAAGCGAAAAGAAATACTTCATATTGCAGAGGAATTGGGCTATCATCCGAATCCCGTAGCCATGTCCTTACAACAAAAACGGACCAAGCAGATTTTATACTATAGCAAAGACTTGAATAACTTTTATAATATTGAACTATATGAAGGCATGTTAGAAGAGGCAGATAAAAATGGATACGTTGTTTTAATCAACGGACGGTTTAATTTTGACATTATACCCAGTCTGATGATTGATGGGATTATCCTACCTAATGACCATATAACCGGTCAATATCTTGATGCTATCGGCAAAAACTACCATTTGCCGGTTGTTACAGCATCTTATGGCGAAGATGTCTATTTTTCCAAAGCAGTACCAAAAATTGAAACAGATTTGTACGAAGGGATGAAAAAATCTCTCGAATATTTGCGGAGTAAGGGGCATCGAAAAATAGCAATGATTTCATTATATGACATCGGATCCTATCATGCACGTACCCTTGCTTGGATTGATTTTATGCAACATGAACTCGAGACCACATTAGAAGATTATCACTTCGGTATTAATAAAGAAGGGCTTCACAATGACGAGAGGGTCATGCGCTTTTTGGAAGAACGGACAACGGATACGACAAATATTTGGGAAAGTTATTATGAAAAAGGAATGCTTGCAGCAGATATTTTCCATGAACGCCAGATCGATGCGACAGCAGTTATAGGCTTTAATGATGAGATGACCCTTGGTTTTTGCAAACGAATCAAACAACTTGGATACGATATTCCCAAAGATTTATCCCTTATGGGAATCGATGGTATTCCGGCAGGTGAATATAATGAGCCGAGGTTAACGACCCTGGAGATTCAAGCACGAGAGATTGGAAAAAAATGTGTTCAGGAGCTCCTGTCAATTCTTAACGGATGCAAAGAAAAATGTATCATTCATGTGCCCACACGGATACTGGAAAAAGACAGTGTTAGAGATATTTCAAGGTAACAGCTGCAGAGCTTTGCAGATGATCAATAATAAAAGGAGGTACTACTATGAACAAAACATTTTGGAAAAAATCAATGGGGATTATTCTTGCCTTGGTCCTTGCCATGACAGCACTTGCAGGATGTGGTGGTGATTCAGGTAGCAGTACAGGAACAACAATTACTGAAGAGGAAGCGCAAGACATTGCGGCAGCTGTTGACGAGAAACCGACAGAAATCTCCGGTAAGATTGAAGTGGGTGGATGGCCATCCGGTGATGATGCATTTGAAGCGGCCATGGCAGGCTTTAACGAAATATATCCAAACGTTGAAGTTGAATTGGTATTTACAGATACGACGTCACATCATCAAGCATTACAAAGTGCTCTTGTTGCAGGAAGTGGAGCAACCGATGTATCCATGGTAGAAGGGGCATATATTTCACAATACAGAGATAGTGCAGCGTTAACAGACCTTCGATTATTCGGTGCAGATACATTGGCTGATGATTTTGTTGATTTCAAATGGGAACAAGCAATTTCTTCGGATGGCGAACGCTTAGTTGCCATTCCATGGGATTTAGGTCCAATGTTGTATTATTATCGTACAGACGTATTCGAAGAAGTTGGCTTGCCTACAGATCCTTATGAAGTAGCTGACTTAATGAGTACATGGGACGGCGTTTTAGAAGTGGCAGAAAAAGTCTCTATACCGGGTGAACGGTGGTTCTTACCTTCAGCAGCTTATCTATATCAATGGATGTTTATCAACAGAGACTACTATGATGAAGATCTTAACCTAATTATTGAGCGTGAAGGTGATCTTGAAGCTCTAGAGGCAGCGCTTACCGTTCGTGAAAATGGATGGGATATGAATGTGGACATGTGGAGTGGCGAAGCGTATGCAGCATATTCAGCAGGTACATGTGTAACTGTTGCAGCCGGTTCGTGGTTTTCGGGATTCTTGAAAACAGATATTGACCCTAATGGAGTAGGTAATTGGGGAGCGACAGAATTACCTGGAAATATGCCGGCAACAAACTGGGGCGGATCATTTTTAGTTATTCCGGAGCAATCCGATAACAAAGAAGCGGCTTGGGCATTTGTCAAGTATATGCTTGCAACAGCGGAAGGACAAAATGATATGTTTAGAGCCGTGGATTACTTTCCGGCGTATGAACCTGCATGGGAAGCTGAGCCTGAATTATACACAGCGTCAGATGCATACTTCGGAGGACAATCTCCAAATGCAATTGCAACAGAGATTGCATCCCAAGTACCGATTGTTTATAACACAATCATGGATGTAACAGCAGAAGGGTATCTATACAGTTCATTTAATGCCGGAGCAGAAGCCGAAGAGACGCCGGAACAAATCCGTGAACGTTTGAGAAAAGATATTGAAGCAGCCACAGCTGAGCTAAAAGAGCAACAAATTCAAACATTAAGAGATGCAGGTTTATGGGAATAGATAATTGAATAAAAAGTGACCGGAGTTATCTGGTCACTTTTTTCGAACGAGAGAGGACGTGATTTTGTTGAAAGTTGCAGGAGTCATGCATGCAATCAAAAAAAATAAAGTTGCCTATGCCTATATTGCACCTTTTTATATTCTGTTCATCATTTTTGGCCTATTTCCCATGGTATCCGGATTTGCCCTAAGTTTCTTCCGGTGGGATGGACTGGGCTCTATGAATTTTTTGGGATTAGGTAATTATATTAATCTGTTTAATGATTCCCTATTTTGGAAAGCCCTATATAATACACTATTTATAGGAATTATCGCCCATATTCCTATTTTATTAGGCGGATTGGTATTAGCCTATATCTTGAACTCAGATTTGATTCGAGGTCAAAATCTGTTCAAAACTATTTATTTTATGCCCATGGTGACAAGTGCCGTGGCTATTACCATTATTTTTCAAAATCTCTTTGGTAATAATTATGGACTCATCAACTATATCTTTGGTCTTTTCGGCAAAGATCCGGTGAATTGGTTAGGTGGAGACGGATCTTTTATTAAGGTTGCTGTTATTGTAATGTTTGCCTGGAAATGGATTGGATGGAATATGGTCATCTACCTAGCCGGCATGCAAGGGATTCCCCAAGAGATATATGAAGCGGCAAAAATCGACGGAGCTTCACACACACGTGTCGTCTTTAATATAGTCATTCCGCTGTTAAAACCGATTATTCTCTTTACCCTTATTCAGTCAACCATCGGAATGTTCAACCTGTTTACAGAGCCTTTTGTATTGACAGGCAATAACTGGGGTGGTGGAACCAATGGTGGCGGTTTAACCCTTATGATGTATCTGTTGAACAAAGCCCCACAAGGTGGAAACGCTTACGGTTATGCATCTTCCATTGCCTACGTGATGACATTTATGATTATATGTGTTGCATTTGTTCTTAATAAAGTGATGAATCGCAACGAAGTGAAAGGAGGTATGTAGCATGCATGTATTAAAGAAAACAAGCTTATATCTCATATTAATAAGTGTTGCCCTAGTCATGCTATTACCTTTTTACATGATGTTCGTCATGTCAACCTTATCTACCAATGAGATTTATTCGTTTCCACCGGTTATGAACTTTGGAGGGAATCTGATTACAAACTTTAAAAATATGATTGATGCTGTTAATCTTCCGAGAGCTTTTCTAAACAGTCTCATGGTCACAAGTTTGAATACTGTGCTAGTTCTGTTTTTTAGTTCAATCGGTGGCTATGCATTTTCTGTTTATGATTTTCCGGGGAAAAAACAACTTTTTGTTGTCTTGTTGGGAACCATGATGGTGCCCTTTACAGCAGGAATTATTCCTTGGTTCATCATGATGAGTAAATTCGGTTGGATTAATAACTTTGCAGCATTAATCATACCGGGAAGTGCTAACGCCTTCGGAATCTTTTGGATGCGCCAGTATTGTCAAAATAATGTTCCTCGTTCGCTTATGGAAGCGGCTCGGATTGACGGATGTAGTGAATGGACAATCTTTTTTCGAGTCATCGCACCCATACTAAAACCGGCCTATGCGTCTCTAGGAATCATGCAATTTGTCAACATTTGGAATGAATTTATGCAAGCCCTACTTATCTTACGAAAAGAAGAGTATTACACCTTATCCCTACTACTTAAAAGCATGGTCTCTGACCGGGGAACAGACTACGGGGCCATGATGTTAGCCAGTACATGTGCCGTATTGCCACTACTCATCTGCTTCTTATTCGCATCCAAGTACTTTATGGACGGATTAACCGCAGGAGCCGTCAAAGGCTAGTGCCAGGTGGGTGCCAGGAACCATGAATGTACTGTCAACAAATAATCTAAAAATTTGAGGAGGAAACAGCATGGAAAACATATTACAAGGAGACGGATTAACATTAGGAACCTGTTACTATCCGGAGCACTGGCCACAAGAACTTTGGCGCAGTGACTTAGAACGTATGAAGGAAAATGGTATTGAAGTCGTTCGTATCGCAGAGTTTGCCTGGAGCAAAGTCGAACCGCGAGAGGGTGAATTTACCTTTGCATTTTTTGATAGCTTCCTAGAACTAGCCGCGGAGATGGATATGAAAGTGATCTTTTGTACACCCACGGCGACGCCACCGGCATGGTTAACCCATAAATATCCGGAAGTACTTAATGCAAGCATGGAAGGCGTCAAGTATCGCCATGGAGCCAGACGACATTACAACTACAATTCACTAAAATACATAGAACTGACAAAGATTATCGTGGAAAAATTCGCATCTCATTACGGGTCCCATCCAAATATTATCGGCTGGCAGATTGATAATGAGTTAAATTGTGAGCTGAATAACTTCTATTCAGAAAGCGATAACGTGGCCTTTAGAGAATTTTTACAGGAAAAATATATAGATCTCGATCATTTGAATAAGGCTTGGGGCACAGATTTTTGGAATCAAATGTATACCGATTGGGAAGAGGTTTATGTACCGCAAAAAACGGTCAGTGATTCGACCAATCCTCATCGTGTTTTAGATTATTATCGCTTCATATCAGATAGTGCACGAAAATATGCCAAGCTGCAAGCGGATATTATACGAAAATACATTAAACTGGATGATTTTGTGACGACAAACGGCATGTTCGGACACTTAGATAACCATCAAATGACCAAAGAAAGTTTAGACTTTTACACCTATGACTCCTATCCAAACTTTGGATATTCATTAGATATGTATGACCCATCACCAGAAGCCCTTCGTGATCGATGGTGGAGTCATAATCTTGCAGAAACCCGTTCCATATCGAGTCGATTTGGCATTATGGAGCAGCAGTCCGGCCCTAACGGTTGGAACACACGAATGGAAGCACCGGCACCACGACCGGGACAACTTAGCCTCTGGACCATGCAATCCATTGCCCACGGTGCTGATTTTATCAGCTATTTTCGATGGCGTACATGTACAATGGGAACGGAAATCTATTGGCACGGCATCTTAGATTATTCGAATCGAGATAATCGCCGACTAAGTGAAGTCAAGGATCTACGAGAAAAACTGGACCATATGAGAGAGATTGCCGGTGCAAAATACCAAGCCCAGGTTGGCGTCATCAAAGATTATGATAATGTGTGGGACGCAGAACTTGACACTTGGCATAAGCGTGTGGAAAAAGCTAGTCAAGCTGCTCTCTTTGAAGCGGCGCAACTTAGCCACACTCCCATGGATTACCTTTATCTTCAAGACGATACGACCCTCGATGATTTAAAATCCTATAAAGTCCTTTTTTATACCCATGCAACAATCCTGACACCGGAACGTATTGTCTTACTCGAGGCATATGCGGAACAAGGAGGAACCCTGGTCTTTGGATGTCGAACAGGCTATAAAGACATGACCGGCCAGTGTGTCATGGAAAAACTCCCGGGTTTGGCACGTAAGATGACTGGCGCCGATGTATATGAGTACACATTCATTGCTCCGGATTCAGAAAAAGTAACCATTGAGTGGGACGGCGACATACTTGAAGCCAGCATCTTCCTTGATCTCGTCGAACCCATAGGCGGTTCGGCAAAGCAAGAAGGGACCATTGTTACAGGAGATTATCCGGGTTCAGGTGCCCTCGTATCCAACACTTTTGGCCAAGGAAGCGTCTACTACTACGGAACAGCCTTCACAGCGAAATCTGCAGAGACTTTCATGAAAAAACTAGGCGTAATAAGCCCCTTATCTGAGATTGTGACAGGACCAAGGACCTGCGAAATCGCTGTACGAAAAAAAGAGGCAGAATGCTACATTTTCATCCTTAACTTTAAAAAAGAAAAAGCAAGGGTGACTTTCCATCAATCCGTCGTCAATCTCTACACCGGTGAAACCCTTCAAGGTGACGTAGAACTTGAGGGTTATGGAACGCTTGTAGTGAAGAGCACTTGCCTATAAGGCATACCTGCATAAAAAATATACTCCGATTCAGTTCGTCTAGAGTTTCTAGTCGTGAAATAAAAAAATCATGCAATGGATTCCAAACTCGCTGTCGCTCAGACAGAGGAATCCAACTTTGCATGATTTTTTCATTCACGAAGAAAGACTATAGAAGCAGTAAGCTTAGAAACGTAAACTCGCGTTTGCGGTAGGTGAAAATATGAACTTCTCATAAATCGTAGAGGTTCTTAGGCTGTGGAAGGGATTGACGAAAGTTAAGGATTCCACTGTTTGAACGAAGTGAGTTTGGAATCCGTTTCGTCAAGACAGTTTCACCAGACTTAGAACCTATTGATGCAATGAAGTGGAGAATATTTATACCTGCCGGACATAACACTACGGCTCGTGAAAAAAGCGTATATTTTATAGGCAGGTATTCATATAGTTTGTTTTAATAATGGAACGATTTTCTTTACTTTTGAAGAATAACGTGATAAAATTAAAAAAAGATGCATTATAACAACTTTAATAGTCAAAAAGTTTTAATAAAAGAACGTTATTCTTCAATTACGCAGAAAATCATGACAAATTTAAAAAGAGGTGAGAAAAGTGAGTGTTTATACCGAGCTAGCAAAGTATCCGGTGTTTACAATTGATGAGGTAAAAAAAATTACTGGTAATGAAAAAACGGCTTATTCGCAGTTGAATCGTTTTATGAAAAAAGAATTAGTTAAAAAGATACGAAAAAATATATACTCCGTTGTTAATCCGGCAACAGGTCAATTGCTAGCGACACGTTATCAAATTGCCTGTGCAATAACGGATACCGCTTATATATCTCATCATAGTGCATTTGAATATTATGGATTGACGAACCAAGTTTTTAATGAAATATATGTTTCCTCGGAAACAAAGTTCAATCACTTTGAGTATAACCATATAACATATAAATTCATTGCATCCAAAATGAATGAAGGTATTTTAGAGGCAAAAAACACTACCGGAATCAAAATAACGGATTTAGAAAGAACTGTTATAGATAGCATCCGAGACTTTAACAAAATAGGTGGCCTTGAAGAGCTTCTTAACTGCTTAGAAGGAATTCAGTATTTAAATGAAAAGAAGCTTAAGCGATATCTTGATGTATATGATATCCAGGGTTTGTATCAACGAGTAGGATATTTTCTTAATCATTACCGAAAAGAGATGCAACTTTCAAAAGAATTTATAAAGTACTGTAAAAACAACATAGGTAAGAGTAAACGGTATCTTGTAAACGAAGTAAAAGAAGATAACTATTATAATAATGAATGGGGACTAATGGTGCCCGAAGATTTATTCGGAATAGTAGACTTTGACAAAGGAAGAGAAGGAATTTCTAAGTAGATTTGAATGTGGTGATTACATTCCGGAACTTCTATTTGAAGATGAGAAAATTTTGCAACGTATTAAAAATCATCCAATGGCACTATGGAAAACAAGATAGGTGTATTGTCATCTTCATAATATAGTTGAAGAGCTTCGGTTAAATTATCTATAGCTTCTTCTATGGTTTTACCTTGAGAAGCAATATTGTTCTCAACACATTTAGCAACATACCAATTTTCCTCTTTTTGTATAATCACTGTTACTTTTATACTCATTTCAATCACCTCATTAATCTTTGATGACACTATTATACCATAAATAACTTTTCAGGAGGCTTAATATGTTAGCTAGTAACACCATGAATCAGATCAAAGAAGTCCTACACACAGGAATTAAAAACGGTGACGTGGCCGGTGCCAATATGCTTGTCATTAAGGACGGACAAGAAAGCTTATATCACGAGGATGGACTTGCGGATATTGCAAGCAATCGCCCCATTAAACGCGACACTCTTTTTCGCTTGTATTCAATGACAAAGCCCATAACAGCTGCTGCAGTTATGATATTATTGGAAGGCGGTCAGATAGATCTATTTGATCCGGTGTGCCAATATATACCGGGCTTTATCGGTCAAAAAGTCGATGCATACGGTCAACTCATTCCGGTGATGCGGGATGTTACGATTAAAGACTTGTTATCAATGACCTCAGGACTTGTATATCCCAATGATGAAAATCTCGCAGGAGAAGCAACGCTTGAACTTTTCCAAGAAATAGACCAAAAACTCTTGGGGGAAAAGGCCTTAAGTACGCTTGAGATTGCCAATCGCTTGGGTCAATGCCCCTTAACCTTTCAACCGGGGACTTCTTGGCAGTATGGAACCTCGGCAGATGTACTAGGTGCAATTGTTGAAGTCGTCAGTGGCCAGAAGTTTGGAAGATTTTTAGAACAAAAAATATTTGAACCATTGGGGATGCGTGACACCGGATTTTGGCTACCGCAAGAAAAAAGAAATCGTTTAGCGACCGCTTACGAAATGACAAACAAGAACGACCGATTCCCATATGAAGGTAATCATCTTGGAATAATCAACGCAATGGATCGTCAACCGGCATTTGAATCCGGAGGCGCAGGGTTGGTATCAACGATTGATGACTATGCACGCTTCGCACAAATGCTCATGAATAGAGGAAGCCTCGATAATGTACAAATACTTAAGCCCAAAACGGTTAACTACTTAACGTCATCAACGTTACAAGCGGAACAACAAGAAAACTTCGATCTTTGGCATACCTTAAGTGGCCATAGTTTTGGAAACTTAATGCGTGTAATGACGGACCATAGGCAAGCCGGACTTCTGGGAAGCAATGGAGAATACGGATGGGATGGATGGCTCGGCG
>CAZVKG010000037.1:0-30971 GCA_964627665.1 uncultured Eubacteriales bacterium
CAACAGAGTTTAAGCTATTACATGTACTGATGCGAAATATGAATCAAGTTCTTACACGAGAACAATTAATTGAATCGGCCTTTGGAATAGACTATGAAGGCTTTGATCGCAGTATTGATACTTATATTAAACGTATTAGGCAAAAGATAGAGCCCGATCCTAAACATCCGCTATATTTGAAAACGAAATACGGATCAGGCTATGTTTTTGGAGGTGAAAAAGAATGACACTTCGAAAACTTTGGCTAATAATATTAGTTTTTGTATCGATTATAGCTATAGCTGTTAATACGCTTATTTTTGCTTTTCTCACAGACCGTTATTTTTCGGATTATTTAAATGAAAGTTATGATTTGCATGTCAATCAGATTTTAGAGTATACATCCAAAGCATTGGCTAATGAAGATGTATCTTATAATCAGATGGCTATTGAATTAGAGTCCCATCTGAATGATCCTATTATCGCGATAAAACTTTATGATACCAATGGAGACCGATTAATTGAAGTCAGTAGTGATTATTATTTGGACCCTCAAATGAGAAATGGTATGATGGGAAATCGGATGATGGAACAGATGTGGGGACCTTCTTCTGAAGAAGTCCATCAATATAATATCACCGCTAATGAAAAGACAATAGGTGTTATGAATATAACATCTCATAGTCTTGCAGAAAATTCCTTTGTGGCTAGGCGGTTCAAAGGTGCACTCGTTTCCAATAGTTTGGTCTCCGTAGTAATTACTATTTTGATTGCTATATTTGTTGGAATAATTATCAGTCGTATGATGAGTCATTCTTTAAAAGATACTGAAAAACTAGCAAGTGATATTCGACTTGGACAAGAAGTCCAGCTGAAATCATCGGGCATACAAGAAATTAATTCAATTCGAGAAAGTTTATTAGAATTAAATGCTCGATTAAGACTCAAACAAAAAACACGTAAGAAACTTATTGATCAATTAGTGCATCAAACAAGAACGCCGCTTACAATTTTACAGTCACATATTGAGGCTATTGAAGATGGTGTCATCAAAGTAGATGAAAAAGAAATTAAAACATTTAAAAATCAAATTTTTGACATTACAACCATCATATCTAACATGAGTTTCCTCATTGGTGCAAGTAAAGATACAGATGAGATGAAAATAGAGAACTTTGAACTGGGCACAATGCTAAAACAAATGCAACAAGGACTTGTCGCTCAATTCATGAAGAAAAACATTGATTTTGTCATTGATTCCCACCAAAGCATCAAGTTGAAAACGGATAAATATAAATTAAGTCAGGCTATCTATAATTTGTTAATCAATGCATACAAATATACAGAAGAAAAAGGCCTTGTCAAAGTGAGTTATGCTCAGAGCGGCGACAGATGCATTTTGAAAATCGAAGATTCCGGCATCGGCATTGCAGAAAAGGATATAGATAAGATTTATTCTGCATATTATCATAGTTCTACAGTGATAGGGCAAAAAGGTGACGGAATAGGGCTCTATATTGTACGTAAAAACATTAAAAGTATAGGTGGGAATGTGTCGGTTGAATCAAAAGTTGGGATAGGTAGCCTATTTACGATTGACATACCTATCGATCCCATTTCTTCAACTTAAAAAAGAAAAACATACCTCCTGCAATAACAAAACATGCGACAATAAATACATAAAATGCGAAAGGTGAATTTAGCCCGGGAAAGTGAGAAAAATTCATACCAAAAACCCCGGCAAGAAAAGAAAGTGGAATGAATATGGCGGAAAATGTCGTTAAGGTCATCATCGTTTTATTCATCTCATTACTTGCATTTGCCATTTGCATCTCATGTAAACTGATGGTCATTTCTTTATATGCGCCTAGTGCCTCAGAGATTTGATGAAGATGATCAAGAAGGTCACTATAATAAGGCAACATATCTTTGATAATTATTTCTTTATCGACCAAAGATGTAATTGAAGCTTTTATGGGCGTTACAGAGTTAATTAGGTGTAAAAGCTCTTTTCGAAGATAATAGATTTGCTCGCGACTTTTTGGATCACTATCAAATATTTTTAATTCGATATCTTTGATATCCGAGGCTAATCGATTAAGTATTCCAAAGTATTGATCGACTAAGGCATCAATTAGGGTATAGTATAAGAAATCGCTACCAAATTCTCTAGATTCGCTTTGGTTGTCTTCTAAACGTTTTCGAATTCCGTCAAATACATCTCCAGGGGTTTCTTGAAAGGTAAGAATTATATTATTATAGTGAACAATGGCTAAATGCTCATGGATAATTTCTGAACGTTTCAAATACATCATTTTAAAAATTGAAAAAAGATAGAAATCATTGATTTCAATTTTACTCCATTGAGATACATGCACAATATCTTCTAAGTCCATTTGATGCAATTGAAATTCTTTTCCAATGTTTTCTATGAGATCTATATTATGCAATCCAACGATATTAAACCAATAAACTTTGTTTGAATCAAAAGGGCCTTTAATAGTTTTAATGTCGCTTTTTTTATACGTATCTTTATTATATTCGATACATTCAATGCGAATATTTACATCATTATGTTGACCACTATAGGACAATGTTCCTGGAGGTTCGTTTGTAGCCCCTTTTTTTCCATGTAAAAAATTCAGTGAATCATTTAAAATCATAAAAAACTCCTTTTCTATTGGTTTAGCAAACGGAAGATGATATATCCTATGTAACAAAGGAATAGAATAACTCCTTCTTTTCGAGAAATAATTCGTCCTGTACGCATCAGGATAAAAGTGATGATCGTAAAGATTAAGAGCAATACAATGTCAAAGAGTGCACGCGCATCAATGGAAAAAGCACGAATGCTTGCTGAAAGCCCTAAGATAAATAAAATATTGAAAATATTCGATCCAACAATATTTCCTATGGCTATATCGCTCTCACCTTTTTTGGCGGCAACGACACTCGTTATTAACTCGGGTAGAGAGGTTCCGGCGGCGATAATGGTAAGGCCAATAACAATATCCGGTATACCTAAATAGACAGCAATGCCTACAGCTCCATTAATCGTCAAATCAGCACCAAATATAATGAGGCCAAGACCTAAAATGCTAAAAAGAATTGCTTTTTTAAGACTGAGCTGTTTATTAGTGACGTCAAGTGCTTCCGAATCTTGTTGAATCATATCAAGCATGCTATAGAGGTACATTCCAAACAGTATAATCAATACATAACCATCATGGACTGAAAATCCAAAAGTGCCATTACCTTCATACCCTAAGAACAAAGCGATGGCAGTTACAAAAAGCATAAAAGGCATTTCTTTTTTTAAGCTTGACACATGGATAGCCACCGGTTGGATTAATGCGGTTAGACCAAGTATAAATAATAAATTGAACAGGTTTGAACCAATAACATTTCCGAATGAAATCTCGCTTACCCCATGAATAGCGCTTTGAACACTAACGGCTGCTTCAGGAGCGCTTGTGCCGAAGGCAACTAAAGTAAGGCCGATTACCATACTCGGAATTTTAAGTCTACGTGCAATGCTAACAGAGCCATCAACGAACCAGTTTGCTCCAAAAATTAACATTGAAATACCAATGAGTGTCATGAAAATATCCATAGCAAGTCTCCTTATATGTGGGACGTATTGTATAATGTCGCTGATACAATTCCAATATACACTTTATCAGACTTTTCTTCAAGATATTTTATTTGTCTTGTGATTCAAATCACATACGTGCTTAGCTCATATCTATATAATGTATTTATACTGATTATTTACATTATTGATAGGAGGATTTTAATGAAAACAACGATTATTTATTGGACAAGTACAGGTAACACTGAGAAGATAGCAACATTCATTGAACAAGGATTAAATCTAGGTAAAGAAAACGCAGATCATATTATTGATCTAAAACCAGTTTCAAATAGTGATGAAGCAGATATTTTAACCAGTGATTTAGTGATTCTAGGTTGTTCAGCGATGGGGGTTGAAGAGATTGATACGTCTGAAATGGAACCTTTCCTTCGTGTGCATCAGGAACTATTTAAAGATAAGTCGATTGCGCTTTTTGGTTCTTATGGATGGGGCGATGGTGAATGGATGGAAAATTGGGAAGTGCTCATGGAATCTTTTGGGGCCAAACTTGAAACAGATAGTTTAATTGTTATGGAAGAACCGGAAGATGAGCTTATCAATGATTGTCTTAACTTTGGTAAGGCCTTGGCAGGCGTGGCTAAAGCTTAATTGCCAAGAAAGAAGGGTATATATGAAAGAAATTTCAACAAAAGACAATATCAATAACTTAATTGCTACACACCCTGAAATCAAAGACATATTATATTCCCTAGGATTTGAAGATATTGTTAAACCCGGAATGCTTCAGACGGCAGGACGTTTTATGAATTTAGAAAAAGGATCAAAAATGAAAAGTATTCCGATGGAGAAAATCAAAGCAGAATTCGAAAAATATAATTTTTTACTTAAGTGATATATGTTACATATGTAACTCTTTTTCTTAGATGTGTGTTATATAATGAATACAATCTAACGAATTGAAAGGAGTAACATATGGACGTCTTTACACTAGGATTTTGGATTATTGGAGGCATTCTTTTTATCATCGCAATCCTTAAAGGAAAAGGTGGAGCAAAAGAGTCGATGAAAAAATCACGAGGCATGATGAAAAATATGCTGGGTGATATTATTGGAATTATATGCTTGATTGGCTTATTATTGACATTTATACCACCCCAAACAATTAAGACGGTATTAGGCTCAGAAAACGTTTTTTTCTCTTCACTAGTAGCGGCGCTTATTGGCAGTGTGACCTTAATTCCCGCCTTCGTCGCTTTTCCATTAGTTGGATCTTTTGTGGATGCAGGAGCAAGCATTGTTCCTGGAGTGGCTTTTTTAACGACATTAACCATGGTCGGTGTTGTCACTTTTCCTCTGGAGAAGAAAGAATTTGGGCTTAAATTTGCATTGACTAGAAACGTTTTGAGTTTTTCAGCGGCTATAGTCATTGCTATTTTAATGGGGGTGATTTTGTAATGGTAGATTTAGTAAAAAAGAATAAGTTGCCAATGAGTGTATTTATTGTTTATATTATCTTATTTATTGTCAATGGAGATCTAGGAAAAGAAGCATTATCGAACACGAGCTATTATTTAATAGAAATGTTTCAGATTCTTCCGGTAATTTTTATGTTAACAGTTGCCATTGACATTTTAATTCCCAAAGAGTGGATTATCAAGCGATTAGGAAGTCGGTCGGGTATCGTTGGTGGAGTGTTGGCGCTAGCCTTTGGAAGTCTTTCAGCAGGACCGATTTACGCCGCATTTCCAATAGCAAAAATGTTACACAAAAAAGGTGCAAGTGTAAGTAATGTTGTTATTATCTTAAGTGCCTGGGCTGTAATAAAAGTACCGATGCTGGCAAATGAAATGAAGTTTTTAGGTTCGGAATTTATGTTGACTCGATGGCTTTTGACAGTAGTACTTATTATGGCAATCGGTTGGATTATGAAACAAGCAAAGATTCCGATTAGTGGTGAAGAAGATCAAGTCAAAAAACGACTATATGTCAAAGAAGATTATTGCATTGGTTGTTCAGCTTGCCAAAAATCAATGCCTCAAGTATTTGAAATGCGCCAAGGAAAAGCCTATGTCATTCATGAAAACATTGAGATAGATATGACATTATTGCAAAAAAACGTTGCAAAATGTCCAACAAAGGCAATTATTATGAATGACTAGAAAATTACTGTAGCAAAGCTTTATCTTTAATAGTAATGGTGTTCGAATCAAAGTCGATGAGTTGATCTTCCTTCATTTTTTGAAGTTCTCGTGACAAAGAGGTTCGACTAACTCCAAACATTTCAGATAGAGCTTTTTTTGTCATCGATAATTGAATGGTTTGTGTTTGTTGTAGGTTATATTGTCGATTAATATACGTGATAATACTGTCGCGAATCGTTCGACTGACCCGGTTTTTCATTTTAGTACCAATCAAAACAGAAAGGTCTGAGATGATTCGAATAAATTGTAATAAGAACGCGGGGTATTGATTGCACAGTTCAAATAGTAGATCTTTTCTAATAATAATAACCTTAGATTCGGTTTTTGAAGATATGGTCATGGGATAATGGGTAGAGCTTGAAAAAATAAGATTAGCACCAATGACACTATCTTTTCCAAACCGATTGATTGTCATAAAGTCACCGGATTTTCCAATACGTTCAATAGCAATCTCACCAGTGAGGATGAGTTCGATTTGTTCGCAGAGTTCATCCTCGAAGTGAATAATTTCATTCTTCTGATAGGATTTTTCGATGAAACGTCCATTTTTCATATAATCGGATACGAGATTTGAGGGTAATGTGTTTAAGATATTATTCATGAGTCACCTCCATTGTGCAATTATAATATAAAGATATTTTAAATTCAATATTTGTTGCTATAGCTACATCAAAAAAAGCGGATATCCCTTATGATGTATATATAGTGTTTACAGCAAACCATAGACCAAAAAAAGAGGTGCATTAATGGCAGACCCAAGTTTTGCAGTACTTCAAAAAGTACGTAAAGGAAAAAGAACGTTTGGAATTACTCCAAGAATACCGGGTGGTTTTATATCGCCTGCAGATATGATAAAAATTGCGAATGTTGCTGAAAAGTATAACGGACAACTAAAAATCACATCAGGACAACGGATTACTATTTTGGGAATTCGACCGGAAGATGTTGACCTAGCATGGCAAGATTTAGATATGGATCCGGGAGTGAAGTCGCCATATTCTGTAAAAAATGTTGAGATATGCCCGGCAGCTTTTTGCAAACGAGCGAAACAAAACTCAATGAAACTTGGTTTACGACTTGAGAAGAAATATTACGGGAGACCGGCACCAAACCGAACAAAAATCGGTGTAACCGGATGTTTGAATGCGTGTACGAGTGCAAATAGTAAAGATATTGTGATTTTAGCTGATCCGGAAGGATATATTGTTCGCGTCGGTGGAAGCGCAGGTTTTCATCCAAGATTGCCGGATGAAATAGCAAGAGGTTTATCTGAAGAAGAAACAGAACGTATGGTTGATGCGGTTTTTGATTATTATTGTGAAGCTGCAGAGCTTGGCGATAAATTAGGGCCATTCGTGGACCGTATCGGTCTAGATGTGTTTATTCAAGGAGTTATGGAAAAATATAATAATATAATGACTATACCCAATAATGAGAAAGACGAAGAGGAAGAGATATGAGTCAATTTTTAGCACCAATACATACATGGCTTTTTAACAAAATACTTATCTTAGAAGATGTAGAAAAAGAGATTGCAAAAGGGTTTGAAACACAGAATTTACAAGAAAAACAAGAAGCGATTTTGGAGAAATACGGACAATTTATTCCTGATCAACCTTTAGAGACCCTGATTGACCAGTCAAATATCCATGGATGGCTTCAAGAGCGGATTACCCTTGCTGAAAGAAGACAAGCGGCACTTGTCAACATCCTTTTAGAATCAAGTGCAAACGCCCTTGAAGGTATTCAAAATATTTATGAAAATAAAGGTCGTGAATATGCTAGACGGTTAAATGCAAGTGCAACAGAACCCGCAGAGATGTTTAATCTATTAGGTGATGTATTGCTGGAAGGAATGCCTTGTGACCGCGTCAATCGTTTGATTGAACAAGAAAATGATAAAGTGATATGGCAAACTGCAGTATGCGTGCATAAAAACAATTGGGAACAAGAAGCAGTGCCGGTAGAACATTACTATCACTTCAGAGAAGCCTTTACACGTGGATTTGTGGAAGAAACAAACAGTGCTATGCGTTATACGTATACATTAGGTGACGAACAGCTACATGAACTGACTATTTAAAAAGGAGAAGATATAATGATTACAAAAGATATGATTATAAGTGAAATACTGGATAAAAAAGAAGGGGCTGCAACGATTTTAATGTCAAACGGAATGGGATGCTTAGGTTGTCCTTCATCACAAATGGAGTCATTAGAAGAAGCAGCTGAAATTCATGGATTAAATATTGATAAACTCATTACAGAATTAAATCAATAATAGAGAAGGAGCAGGTTTTTGCCTGTTCCTTTTTTCTTGCAAAGCAACGGTGGAAATGATACTATTATCTTAATAAAATAAATGTATATGGAGGTAATAGGATGAAAATGGGAGTATCAAAACAAGATTTTACAGTACCAGTAATAGCGGCAATCTTCTATCTAATAATGATTGCAATGAATGCATTGGCAAATATTTTGCCGATTAATGGACAAACAAGTGGAGAAGTTTCTGATACTTATGGTAACTTATTTGCACCGGCCGGAATAACGTTTTCGATTTGGGGCCTTATTTACATTTTATTAGGCCTATATTGCATTTATCAGTTAATCATGGCTAGACGAAGCGAGTCCTATGAACGTTTGAATATTCGCCGCATTAATGTGCTTTTTATTATTACATCAATTGCCAATAGCTTATGGATTATTGCTTGGCACTATGAATGGATCCTTGTATCGCTGATTTTAATTGTTGTGATTTTAGTCGGACTCATTTTAATCAAGCAACAAACGGTTAAATATGTCCGCGGTACCAAGCATCAATGGTTTATTGATGTACCATTTTCAATTTATTTCGGTTGGATTACGATAGCAACGATTGCAAACGTAACGGTACTATTAGTTAGCCTTGAATGGAACGGATTCGGGCTTCCGGAAACTTTTTGGATGATTTTAATATCTGTGATTGGTATTGTTATTAGTGGTTGGACCATGACCAAGAATAAAGATGTCTTTTATGGCTTAGTTATTTTATGGGCATATACAGGAATCCTCATCAAACATACATCGACAAGCGGATTTGCCGGACAATACCCGGCTGTTATGGTGACGATTAGCTTTTGTATTGTAGCCATTGTTGCGCTTATCGGAAATATTCTTCGACTGACATTATTGAAGAAGCAATAAGCAATAAATGAAGGAATTTGAGTGACATATTATGAAAGACAATAAATTATCGATTGGTATTCTGGCCCATGTTGACGCCGGAAAAACAACTTTATCAGAAATACTACTCTATTTAACCGGAAAAATTCGTAAGATTGGTCGAGTCGATCACCAAGATACTTTTTTAGATACCTTTTCCTTAGAAAAAGAACGCGGCATTACGATTTTTTCCAAGCAAGCAGTTTTCTCACTCGGTGATATAGAGGTAACTCTATTAGATACTCCCGGGCATATTGATTTTTCTTCTGAGATGGAGCGAACCTTGCAAGTTCTTGACTATGCTGTGTTGGTCATTAACGGGATGGACGGTATTCAAGCGCATACGTTGACACTGTGGAAACTGCTCGGCCGTTACCATGTGCCAACGTTTCTTTTTGCGAATAAAATGGATCAAATAGGAACCAATCAAGATAAGCTATTAAGGCAATTACAGGAGCGTTTTAGTGAAGAATGTCTTGACTTTGGGAATGCATCTTCATGGAGCCAAAATATCGAAAATATGGCAATGAGTGATGAACATGCAATGGAAAAATACCTTGAAGAAGCGACCTTGGATACGGAAGATATACAAGGCCTTATTACAAGGCGTAAAATTTTCCCGGTTTATTTTGGATCGGCTTTAAAAAATATGGGTGTCGAAACCTTTTTGTCTGGATTAGCGACGTATATGGAAGAAAAAAAATATCCGGATATTTTTGGAGCGAGAATTTATAAAATATCTCGAGATGAACAGGGGAATCGACTAACACATTTGAAAATTACCGGTGGAAGCTTGCGAGTCAAAGATGTGTTTGATGATGAAAAAGTGGATCAGATTCGCATCTATTCAGGAAATCAATATGAGTTAGTTCATACGATTGGACCGGGAAGCATCTGTACAGTAACCGGACTGACAAAATCTCAAGCGGGTCAAGGTCTTGGATTTGAGGAACATACCTATCGTCCCTATATTGAACCGGTATTAAATTACCGTATTGAGTTACCACAAGAGTGTAATGTTGCAAAAATGCTCGACGATTTAAAAAAATTAGAAGAAGAAGAACCCCATTTAAATATTGTGTGGAATGAAGAGTTAAGTGAAATCCATGCCCAGGTCATGGGTGAGATTGAGATTGAAATCTTGCGTAGTTTAATTTTGGAACGATTTGGAGTTGAGGTTCACTTTGATTCAGGAAATCTTGTATATAAAGAATCAATAAAAAGTCCTGTTATTGGTGTTGGACATTTTGAACCCTTAAGACATTATGCCGAAGTCCATTTATTGCTTGAACCAGGAGATAGAGGAAGTGGCATGGAGTATGTTACTGATTGTAACGAAGATGATTTGGATCGAAACTGGCAACGCCTGGTTTTAACCCATTTAAAAGAACGAGAGCATATTGGGGTGTTGACCGGATCAGAGATTACAGATATGAAGATTACCCTAATTGCCGGTCGTGGACATCTAAAACATACTGAAGGTGGCGATTTTCGTCAAGCGACATATCGAGCGCTACGTCAAGGACTCATGAAAGCAGAGACTCTATTGCTTGAACCGGTTTATGCCTTTCGTATAGAACTACCAAAAGAATTTTTAGGAAGAGCCTTGTCGGATATTGAGCGAATGTACGGACGTTATCAAGACCCTGAATTTGAGGGGGATTGGGCAATGTTAGAAGGCGTGGCTCCGGTTAAGACCATGATGAATTACCAGATTGAGGTTTTATCATACACAAAGGGGACGGGACGCTGTTTGTTTTCTTTAGAAGGCTATGAACCTTGTCATAATACGGATGAAGTTATTAATGAGAAAGCTTATGATCCGGAAAATGATCCAAGAGAGCGAAGTGGATCTGTTTTTTGTAAAAAAGGGGCCGGATTTTATGTGCCTTGGGACCAGGTTGAAAGCTTTATGCATGTTGATACCGGGGGATATCTTCAAAAAAAAGTAAAAGAAGAGTTGATAAGTAGTCCGATTCAACCCGTAAGTTCAATATCAAATCGAGATATTAGTAACGATGAAGTTGAACAAATTTTACGTCAGACCTATGGTGAGCAAAAACGAAACCGAACGTCAAAAGAAGCAAAAGTCGTTTACGGTAAGAAGAAAAAAACGGCGTCTTCAGAGTATGAACATAAATCGATAGTAGCAAAAGACCAATATTTGCTTGTTGACGGATATAATATTATTTTCGCGTGGGAAAACTTAAAAGAAACGGCAAAGCATAGTTTGGAATCATCCAGAATGCAGCTATTGGATATTTTGACCAATTATCAAAGCCAAAAATCCGAAAAAATCATTGTAGTTTTTGATGCTTATCGTGTTGCAGGTAACCCCGGGTCTATTTCGAAATATCATCAGATTGATGTAGTGTATACCAAAGAGGCTGAAACAGCAGATCAATACATTGAAAGGTTTGTCGAAAAGATTCGACCGGATTATGAGGTGACTGTAGCAACATCGGATGTTTTAGAACAAGTTATCATCATGGGAAAAGGAGCCAAGCGCTTATCAGCAGGGCATTTTAAGGAAGAAGTAGATCGTGTTCAGAAAAATATTCTAGAACGTCTCAGTGAACAAGATAAAAGTATAAATAACAAAATCTCTTTTGATGAGTAATGATTCATATTGCATCCATTTACGTGATGTGATAAAATACTCAATAATACTTTGATGTTCAAAGTAAAATATATATAAGGCAGAATGGAGATGACTGTGAAAGTAAAAGGATATAATGTTGAACGATGGACTTATGTGATTTTAAGTGTTTTTTTGATGATGATGTACGGGACAGTATATTCCTGGAGTGTATTTCGTGTTCCGGTTGAGGCGCATTACGGTGTAGGAGCTACATTAAGTGGACTGCCATATATGTTTTTTTTATTAACCTATGCATTAAGTATGATGCTAGGTGGAATTTTAATTGAAAAATATTCTCCGAGAGTACTATTAATCAGTGGCGGTTTTTTTGTTGCCATTGGCTGGCTACTCTCTTCTTTGAGTTCGGGAATTGTTCTTTTAACGATAACGTATGGAATCTTGATTGGATTTGGTGTGGGAATTTCATATGGTGTTCCAATTTATGTTATGACCCAGTGGTTTCCCAAAAAACGGGGAGTTGTTGTTGGCATCATTCTTGCAGGATTTGGTTTATCCCCTTTAATAACAGCCCCCTTTGGTTATTGGATGATTGAATCTTTTGGATTGATTCAAACATTTGTGAATTATGGAATACTCTTTGGAATTTTAATTCCAATTCTTTCCTTTACGATAAAGACACCTCAAGAAGGAAAAGGAAAGCAGATAGAACCGATTCTTTCAGCGAGGATTATCGATGATCATGAAGAGACACCCATGCTAAAAACAAAGAGTTTTCTTATTGTATATATTTGTTTTTTCCTTGGAACGATGATTGGATTGACCATTATTGGATTGACCAATAACGTCGGAACGGCTGTGGTTGAACTTGATTCTTCGATTGTGGCTTGGTGGATGACCATATTTGCCCTTTTTAATGGTCTAGGACGCCCTTTATTCGGTTGGATTACAGAACGTTTTCGTCCAAGTGTAGCTATGCGTACTTCCTTTGCATTTATTTTCCTAGCTTCGACCCTTATGTTGTTTGCACATTCAGGTAATAAATTCATTTATATACTTACATTTAGCATCTTATGGCTTAATCTTGGAGCTTGGCTTGCTATTGCACCTATGACAACGATGGCTTTGTACGGAATGAAACACTATAGTAAAAATTATGGGATTATTTTTACAGCCTATGGCTTTGGTGCTGTCGTTGGGGTTATGAGTACGGGCTTGCTCATTGACGCATTTAATAATTATAAAGTGATTTTTGTCTTTATTATTGTCCTTTCCTTCCTTGGTTTTCTATTGAGTCAACGTTTAGATAAGAATTAATAAAATTATAACTTTACAAAAGTCAATTTATTCTATACAATAGATTTAATAAGATTTAAGGCGATGAAGAGAAGAAGTAGTTCAGTGACATTTTTCAGAGAGTAGCCGGTAGGTGCAAGGCTATAGATGTACTGATGCGAATACATCTCGGAGCTGCTGCCTGAAGATGAAGTAGGGTAAGACGGGAACGCCCGATATAGCGTAAGAGTATGTTTGTACTCGATAAGTGAAACTTTGTGAAAAGTTTCTGACTCAGAGGTGGTACCGCAGATGATGCCCTCTGTTCCGTAAGGAGCAGAGGGCTTTTATATTATACAAGGAGATGAAAAGATGAAGATTTATGATGAATTAGTAGCAAGAGGACTTATTGCACAAGTAACAGATGAAGATGAGATTAAAGAACTCGTCAATACCGGAAAAGCAACATTTTATATTGGTTTTGACCCGACGGCAGACTCGCTACACGTTGGACACTTTATGGCATTAAGCCTTATGAAACGTTTACAAATGGCAGGAAATAAACCGGTTGTATTACTTGGCGGAGGAACAGGATATATTGGAGATCCTTCCGGTAGAACAGACTTGAGAAATATGTTAACACCTGAAATTCTTCAACACAATTGTGATTGTTTTAAGGCACAGATGGAGAAATTTATCGAATTTGGCGAGGATAAAGCCATCATGGTAAATAATGCAGATTGGTTACTTGAATTAAAATATGTTGATGTATTACGAGAAGTTGGCCCCCATTTTTCCGTGAATAATATGCTTCGGGCAGAATGTTATAAACAACGTATGGAGAAAGGACTATCTTTTTTAGAGTTCAACTATATGATTATGCAGTCTTATGATTTCTATCACTTATTCAAAGAATACGGCTGTAACATGCAATTTGGTGGTGATGATCAATGGTCAAATATGTTAGGTGGTACGGAGCTTATTCGTCGTAAGCTAGGTAAAGATGCTTATGCAATGACAATCACATTATTAATGAACTCAGAAGGCAAGAAAATGGGTAAAACAGCCAATGGTGCAGTATGGTTGGATCCCAATAAAACATCCCCCTTTGACTTTTATCAATACTGGAGAAATGTTAGTGATGCAGATGTACTTAAGTGCATTCGTATGTTGACGTTTTTACCGCTGGAAGAAATCAATAAAATGGACCAATGGGAAGGTAGTCAATTAAACGAGGCTAAAGAAGTACTTGCTTTTGAATTAACACAACTTATTCATGGTGAAGAAGAGGCTGAAAAAGCGAAAATAGCATCTCATGCTTTATTTTCCGGTGGTGGCGATGATTCGAATATGCCAACGACAAAATTGACCCAAGACCAATTAACCGATGGAGAAATGAATGTGATTGACCTTGTTTTAGCTTGTGAAATTGCATCTTCACGAAGTGAAGTCCGTCGATTAATCCAGCAAAATGGACTATCGATTGATGATGAAAAGGTGAAAAGTGTTGACGCCGTCGTAACACGTGACCAACTTATTGAAGGTGTAAAGATTCGAAAAGGTAAAAAAATATTTCATAAAGCAATTCTTTAAGGAGATAAAATGGTTGAAAAGACAGTGACGTTTATTGAACAATTTAATGTGCTTGAAGAAACCTTGAAAAAGTCCCTAAATAAAACATGGCATGTACCTTTTTCACAACTGATTGAAGAATCAAGCAAGAGAGATCCTTTTATTCGAACCCATAAAATGGCCCTTCAAAGTATAAATGATTTACGAAATGTTTTGGTTCATGAACAAGGGCATGCTATTTATGCTATTCCGTCAGATGAAGCGATTCAAATATTAGAAACCATTGTGGATAAATATACAAGACCTAAGCGACTTATTGATGTATGTGAGCAACGCGTTCGTGTATTGCATCCACATGTAAAAATTATGGATGTACTTAAAGTGATGAAACGTTATGATGTGTCTCAGATGCCGGTCTATGATGGTTCCGAGTTTTTGGGCCTTCTAAGTGGTAATGTTATTGCAAAATGGATGGCTGATCATCTAGAAGAGATTCAACAAAACAAATTAGGATCACTAGAAGTGACATCAAGTGAGTTATTACCATATGAAGGACGAAAAGACCGCGTTGGATTTTTAGACAAAAAAATGACGGTGTATGAGTTTATTGAAATGGGAACAAGAAACCCCTCGTCGTCAGGAATATATATCATAACACATAGTGGTAGCCCTCATGAAAAACCGTTAGGTATTATTACGCATGGGGATTATCCAAGGATATGGAATGAATTAAAGGTTGATTACCTTACATAAAAAAAGAATATACTTAGGCGGATATAGAAATGGATAATGACTTAACTCAAGGAACGATTCTTAAAAAACTAACATTTTTAGCCTTACCTATTATGGCAACTTCATTCTTGCAAATGGCGTATAATCTTACAGACATGATTTGGATTGGACGCTTAGGAGCAAGTGCAGTTGCAGCTGTTGGAACAGCAGGGTTTTTAATGTGGTTAAGTTTTGCTGTTATTGCCTTAGGGCGAGTGGGAGCAGAGGTGAAAATTGCCCAAACACTTGGGAGCAAGGAAATCGAAAAAAGCAACCATTATGCAAATACGGCAATTACCTTTACATTTTTGCTAGGTGTTTTATATGGAATCCTATTAAGTGTTTTTAAGAGACCGTTCATCGGGTTTTTTAATCTACAAGATCCCTATGTAGAAACATTAGCGATTATATATTTACAGGTTATTGCATTTGGAATGCCCTTGCATTTTATCAATCAAGTTTTATCCGGTGTTTTTACTGGTGCCGGTATTAGTAAAACGCCTTTTCGGGTGAACAGTATTGGATTAATCATGAATCTTATTCTTGATCCGATATTTATTTTTGTGTTTGATTTTGGTGTACGTGGAGCTGCATATGCAACGATACTATCTCAAGGTATTGTGACGATTGCATTTGTGTCGACATTGATTCAAGGAAATCGTCCGTACCAAAATTTTAAGTTTCGTGTGCAGCTACATAAGGAATATTTGCAGACGATGTTAAGCATTTCGTTGCCGGTTGCTTTGCAAAATGGTTTGTTTACAATAATATCAATGTTTGTGGCTCGGATTGTAGCCGTGTATGGAACATCGGCTATTGCAGTACAAAAAGTGGGAACACAAATCGAAGCTATTAGTTATATGACAGCACAAGGGTTTGGTTCAGCACTGAGTGCATTTATTGGACAAAACTATGGTGCAAAGCGCAATGATCGGGTGATTGAAGGCTTTAAAGTGGCTTCTCGCATTATGACGTATATAGGAATCTTAACAAGCTTAATATTATTTTTTGGCGCAGAACCACTTTTTAAAATTTTTATCAATGAAGAACCAACAACATCAATGGGCGTTGATTATCTTCGGATTATTAGCATATCTCAGTTGTTTATGTGTATAGAAATTACACTGACAGGTGGTATGAGCGGACTAGGACGAACCATGACACCTGCGCTTATTGGAGTAACATTCAATGCGGCACGTATTCCTCTTGCATATTTGTTGTCCACTTTCACGCTATTAGGAATCAATGGAATATGGTGGACAATAAGTGGTTCGTCTATAGTTAAAGGAGTGGCCTTAGTGCTGATGACATTTTTTGTATTGCGCCACTTACAGTTAATGACTGTTAAAACAGATAACGCGTATCTATAAGATAAGCCGCTTTTTTTTCAATGGCATAGGTCTTAAAATAATTTTCTTCACGAGGAATCCAGCGTTCTTCAAATATTTTTAATCCATCAGAACCGTTACGATTAAGTATACGGTTCTTTTGTGTTTGATGATCATGTGTTAAGAAGATTTTATATTGGTAGAGGTCAGCAAGTTTTGGATGATGACTATAGGCCCCTTCAATAACTATAATAGAAGCTTCAGAAATAGTTACTTCGTTAATAAAAGCTTGATTTTTACAAGAAAATACTTGGTATGTTAGTGATGACTTTTTTTGAAGTGGCTTTTTTACTTGAGAGATTAATCGGGCAAAATCAATATTGCCACCAGGCTTGGCCAATTGTTCTGGTGTCTGATCTACGGCAGGTAAGAAAAAATCATCCATATGAATAACACAAGCCTTAAATTCATTAGCTAGAAAACGCGCCAGTGACGTTTTGCCGCTAGCCGAGCGACCATCGATTCCGATGATGAGGGGTTGATGGTCTTTTGATAGGGTGTCAAGAGTAGTAGTGAGCGTATCGTCTTTAAACATGTCGGGCTCCTTTTAAGTTTGATGCAAGTAAGAAAATAAATACAAAGCTGATGATACTGCAAACAGTAAAGAAGAGATAAACAGCTTTAATTCCTGAAAAATCAAGGATATATCCACTTATAAATGATCCGACCACACCGGTTACTCCGATAAATACTGCAGAGTAGGTTGTCATGGCTGTTGAGCGTACGGTTTCTTTAACTAATGAACGAATAAGTTCAGCCATGGTAGGTAAATAGGTTCCCACAGATAGTCCTTGGAGGAAAAATAATCCCAGTAAAACATAGGTGGGTGGACCAAAGGAATATATCCCCCATCGAAGTGTATTAACAACGGCTGCAAAGATAAGGATCGGAATGGCGCCAAAACGTTGAACGTAACGCGCTGTAATTTGCATAGCAGGAGCTTCACTAAAGGCAAAAAGTAAAAAGGCAAATCCAATGCCGGAGAGTGTACCTCCTGCATGTTGATATAGTAAACTAAAAAAGATATTATTGTTGATAACAGTAATCCCAAAGAAAAAGGAAAACATAATTAATATGATAAATGTTTTATTCTTCATTAATTGCTTTAAGTCTTCCCGCATGTGAAGCTGTTTCGCAGACGTTGCTAGTTCTAGCTTACTTGTAAAGCCAATCGCAACAATGAGTGAGACAGAAAAAATAACAAAAATAATCTGTAGCCCAAAGTAATCTGCAGCAATTCCGGTTACAAGCGTTGCGATGGCATAGCCGTAAGCGCCCCATTTTCGAACATTACCAAATGGAAACGGCGAAAAAAGCCCTAAGCTGTCCGACAAGGGTGGTGTGGAAACTTGAAAAATACTAAAGAGTGTAAAAAAAATCAAGATAACTAGATAATTACTTGAAAAAGGTAAGGCGATGGAGAGAATGAGTGAAACGATCATCGTAAACAAAAGTACATTTTTGTGACGACCGGTTCGGTCGCCAATGAGCCCGAACAATGGTGGGAAAAAGATGGTAACAAATGACCTTAAACCATTAATCGTTCCTATTTGTGAACCGGATAGACCTAGAGAGTCAAAGTATGGTGCAAGGAAAGTGACAATAGCTGCTAGGCTAAAATAATTGAAGAAAAAGATAGAACTAAACTGTATGTAAGATTTATTTTCTGATTTCATAATATGCTCCTTAGCGTATACAATAGATTAAGTATTCCTATTGTAGCATGTTATATTCTTAGTGACTAGATAATTTATTTAATTAAGGCTATTCAAATCATAGACAACTGTGGTAAAATATAGGGTGCTGTCAGCAATTGTCGCTAGAAAGGAGAATGGCATGAAAACATTAAATAAACGTATAAATCTTATGACATTCATAATTTTTATATGTATCATCATTTTTGTGTATATGAGTTTGCTATCTCCATTAAAAAAGCGACAAGAAGCAGAAAGCATTCAAAACTTTGAATTGAATGCTTTGAACCAGCATCAAGTGGTCGACGAGTTTGTTGCCAAAATGATCAGTGAAACAAAAAGTATATCGAGTCGTTCAAGAATTCGTGACGCACTTATTGAATACAAAAATAATGAAATACGTTGGGAAGAATTACATGAAATAACATACGAAAAATATAGGGATGGAATTGAAGTGATCAACCATTTTGAATATATTGCACGAGTGGTAGATAACCAAATACTCGTAAGCTTTGGGGATGAAACTGTTGTTAATCCTTTTGAATTGCCAAGTACTGCATCCACGTATGTTTTGTATGACAAAACATACGAAATAATTATAGTAAAAAACCCAATTATTCGTGAAAACGTTTTTTTAGGATATGATATACTTTGCGTAAGTATTCAACCGATTTTTGGTAAAATTCAAAAAAGTGATTATGACATATGGATTGAAAGCGATATATCTGAGAATAGGACAACGAGGCAGGATGGCGCTATAACGGTTGCAAGATCGTTTGATAATTTTCGAGGAACTTTTTATGTTCGAATGGATGAAGATGTATTATTTAAAGATGCACGAGATGTACAATTGCGTATTTTCGCATATTCAATATTCGCTTTAATAAGTATATTTATTCTTTTGGATATTATTGTTGTAAGATATGCAAAAAGCATTGTGCGTCAAATTGACGAATCAAAAAATGATGTGATTGCACGGGAGGAAGAGAACCGTAAATTAATCAATGAAATGAACAAGGGATTTGCTGTTTTTGAAGTTTTGAAGAATGACGGAAACAACACAATAAAGTATCGTTTTCAAAATGTGAATCGTACATTTGAAGAGATTACAGGGATGGAAAAAGGAAAAATTCTGGATAAAACATTAGACGAAGTTATGTTTGCTCACGAACAAAGTTGGATCGCTAATTTAGACCATGTGGTCAATGAAAAAACAACCCTAGCTTTTCAAGTACATATGGATTTTAATAATAAATGGTATCGAATTTCAGCATATATGCCAAAGGATAATCAGTTGGCAGTGATGATGGATGACATAACTGAAAGTATAAAAGTCCAAAACAGATTAGCCCATAGTGAACAACAGATGCGGTTAACACTGGACGTTATTGGCGAAGGCATATGGGACTGGAATATGCATGATGGTAATGTTTATCATAACCGCAAGTGGTGTGAAATTGTTGGTGTTAATCCGATGCTTGGACAGCATACAAAAGAAGCTTTTATGGACTTCATACACCATGAAGACCGACAGATGGTACAAGAACGATTAAATAATGCTGTATTAAATGACGACCCCTATTATAGTGAGCATCGATTGGTTCGAGTCGACGGAACAACGATTTGGGTATTGGACCGAGGAGCATTGGTATATGATGATTCATCTGACGGTCCGGTTCGAATGATTGGAAGTATTCTTAATGTTACAAAAAGAAAACGTGTTGAAGAAGCCTTGTCTCAAGAAAAGGAAGTTTTTAAAACAACATTACTTTCAGTAGGTGATGGAGTTATTGCGACAGATGTATATGGCTATATCAGTTTTATGAATCTAGAAGCGGAGAGAATGACAAATTGGGATGATGAAGAAGTTCAAGGAAAGCCACTAGAGCATGTTTTTAAACTTATTGATGAGGAGAACAATGAAGTTATCGATAATATTATTGAAGATTACATTCATTCAGCGGATAAAGACGTTAATAGAAAACTTCTGCTTGAATCTAGAAATGGACAACGTATTCCGATACAAGAAACAATTGCACCCATTCAAGAAGAAAATGAAGATACTACAAAAGGTTTTGTAATTGCTTTTAGGGATGTAACGGAACAAAGAGAACGTCAACGACAGATTGAAGAGTTAAGCTTTAATGATTATTTAACCGGATTATATAATCGTCGCTATATGGAAGACTCCATCCGGCGCTTGGATACAAATAGAAACTTGCCGATGGCAATAATGGCTTTAGATATCAATGGATTAAAGATGGCTAACGATGCCTTTGGACATGAGATTGGTGATCAACTTATTCAAGCAGCAGCGAAAGTCATAAAAACGGCTTGTCGTGAAGAAGATATTGTAGCAAGAACTGGAGGCGATGAGTTTATGGTATTGTTACCAAAAACAACGTCTGAGAATGCTGAAATGATCAAGCGTCGTATCCTTTCTGCAGCAAAAAAAGAACATGTGAATTCGATTGGCGTTTCTATTGCAATTGGATACAGTGTGAAAGAAGAGGAAGCTGAAGATATATATGAAATTCAAAAGCTTGCTGATAAACATATGTATAAACATAAAATGAAATCAAGTAAAAAAATGAAACTTTCTATGATTAGTATGGCAATGGAAAATATTCAGCAAAACTATGAAACAGAAGAGGTTCATACTGAGCGAGTTGCAGAATTTTGTAGCCAAATATTAGAAGCGATGGATTTTTCACAAGAGGATATTGATGAGATATATATAGCAGGAACATTACATGATATTGGTAAAATTATATTGCCACCTGAATTATTAAACAAAAAAGGAAAATTAACACAAGAAGAACTTGAACAGCTTCATCGTTACCCGGAAGCCGGATATCAAATACTTAAAAACACAGACGAATATGCAGGTATCGCAGATGACGTTTTGCATCATCATGAGCGTTTTGATGGAAACGGTTACCCCAGTAAGTTGAAAGGTGAAAATATACCATTTAATGCCAGGGTTATTGCAGTCGCTGATGCCTATGAGGCAATGACAGGCAACAGGACATATAAACAGAAAATGAGTAAAGATGAAGCCATTCAAGAATTAAAAAAGAATGCAGGAACGCAATTTGATCCTGAAATAGTGGATGTATTCATTCATAAAGTTCTTTTTAAGAAGGATTAATTTCCGCTTTCAATACTTATTTCATTAAATATATTCAAGAGATCATCAATGTTGATGGTCTCTTTTTCTTTGCCGGTGCGATCATAAATAATATTCCCTTGATTCATCATCAGAATGCGATTACCATATTCAGCAGCATAGCGTAGATTATGCGTAACCATCATTGCGGTTAAATTCTTTTCACGTACGACTTTATCAGTAAGAATCATAATAGTCTCAGCAGTTTTTGGGTCAAGTGCTGCTGTGTGTTCGTCTAAGATTAGAAAGTCAATCGGTGTTAGTGTAGACATAATGAGGGATACGGCTTGACGTTGTCCGCCGGAAAGGGAGCCGAGCTTGACATCCATCTTATCTTCAAGGCCGAGTCCTAATGAAGCCAATTGGTCCTGATAATAATCGATTCGGGATTTGTTGATACCAAGACTTAAGCCAAAAGATTTCCCTTTATGGTCGGCAAGGGACAAGTTTTCTAACATCGTTAAATTCGGACACGTTCCCATGGATGGATTTTGGTATACTCGCCCAATACGGCTATGGCGTTTATATTCCGGCATCTTAACAATATTTTTTCCATGAATAAGGATATCGCCATGTTCAATGGGAATATTTCCACAAATGATATTTAACAAGGACGTTTTACCGCTACCATTACTTCCGACAATGGATAAAAAATGACCATCCTCAACAGTCAAATTGAAATCATCAAAAAGACACATTTCAGTAATTAAACCGGGATCATAGATTTTCGAAATATGTTTAAGCTCAAGCATTAGATGTCACCACCTTTGTGTGTTTTTTTTGATAATTACCATAAACTAGGATACCTAAAAAGAGTAAACTTGTAATAAGTTTTAATAGATTTGCAGGTAGCCCTAAACTTAGTGCGACTTGAATACAGGCTTTATAGATAATGCTCCCTACTAAAACGGCTGTGGTCCCCTTTACGAATCCAAAACGTTTAAAAACAGTTGTACCCATAATAACGGTAGCAAGACCAAAAACAACCTGTCCGGTTCCCATAGTACTTGAAAATGCACGCTGTTCCTGACAAACAATAGACCCAGATAGTGCAACAAGGGCATTAGCAATCGTTAAACCAATGATTTTTACAGTCCCTTTATCTTTTGCTAGTGTGGTCACGACTAAGTCATTATCACCAACGGCTCTTAGAAGCAAACCGCTTTTCGTTTTAAAATAAAGATCCAGAATAATCTTAAAAATCAGTGCAATCAATACAGCAACAATTAGCTTTCGATAAATCAAAGGAACGTTAGCCATAAGAGTATTTAAAAGACCTGTCGTAAAAATAGTGGCGATACTTCGATCAATAATCAGATTAGAGCCGGCAATCTGTAAATTAATGGAAAAGAGAGCGGTCATGGTAATAATTCCTGCCAGTAAATCACGTATATGCAAGCGTACGTGTATAATTCCTGTAACGAGGCCGGCGAACGCACCACAAAGTAAAGCAATCACTAGTGTTAGATAAGGGTTCACCTGATTTATCAGTAAAACGGCTGTAATAGCAGCTCCAAGTGGGAAACTACCGTCAACGGTTAAATCAGGAAAATCCAATATCTTATAGGTTATATATACACCATAGGATAAGAGTGCATAGATTAAGCCTTGGGTTAAGGTGTTTACTGTCAAATCAATCATGTTAATCATATTATTCACTCCTAGTCAAGCGTTACGGGAACAGCCTTTTCTTCTATTGATGGACTTAATGTCATACCGAGTTCAGCGAGTGCCTTTGTATTGGTGTAAATACTATATTCTTGTATGGTTTCATAAGGAATATCTGTGGCTTTTGCTTGACCGGATAAAATCTTTGCAGCCATTTGACCGGTTTGTATACCTAGTTTAAAATAATCGATACCTGCGGCGGCGACACATCCGATTTTTACTTGTTCGATTTCACTACCATAAACCGGAATAGAAGCATCATTCGTTTTATCTAAAACAGATGGTAGGACACCAACAACATTATTATCCGTCAAATTTGAGAAGGCGTCAACATTATGAGAAATCAAGGTATCTGCAGCTAAGGTAACTTCGGATTGTTGTGTGACGCCGATAGCATCGATGGTAAAGCCGTATTCAGGAGCCTTGGCTTGGTACTCTGCAATTGCTGAGATTGAGTTGGGTTCACTAGTTGTATAGATGATACCAATGGTTGTTGCATTGGGTTGCATTTCTCGAATAAGTTCAAGTTGTGCATCAACAGGAAGCTTATCACTTGTGCCGGTTACATTTCCGCTATCTAGCTTTGCTTCAACAGGGTCGGTTATTGCAGTGAAGACAAGAGGAATATCTTTACCTTCTGTTGCAGCATAAAGTGCTGTGGCAGAAGGTGTCGAAATCCCAACCATAAGATCAACGTTGTTGGATGCAAAAGTCTGAGCAATTTGAGTATTAATCGCATTATCGAAGCCGGAATTTTGATAGTCAATCGTAAAATCTTCGCCTTCAGTGAGTCCAGAATCAATGAGGCCTTGGATAAATCCTTCGCGACAGTTGTCTAAAGAGGCATGTTCTCCGTACTGAGAAATCCCGATTTTTGGAGTTGAGTCTCCTGAACATCCGGTCATGAATGCAGTTAATAAAAATAGTGTTAAGAGCGTGAAGAGTGTTTTTTTCATAAGTTTCCTTTCGTATTGTGCTTAAATTGGTTTATGTAGCCTTTTTGCTTATTGCTTCATGATAGTTTTTAACGTAAAAAAAGCTTCTATCCTATATACAATAGGACAAAAGCTATATCTTCTGCGGTACCACCTAAATTGATGCAAAGCATCCACTTAATACGTACAATTATACGTTTCCCTAGGATAACGGGTGGGATTCCCGTTGGTCATTACTAAGCATTAAGCCGTTCCTACCACCTTCATGAGCCCATTCCATATGACGACGACTATTGCAATTCCACCACCTGCAACTCTCTTTAAATCTTCCGAGCATATGTACTCTTCTCATTCCATAGTTTTATACGTTTTTAATTTGTACTAATCATACGCCCTAAGAAAATGTTTGTCAAGAAAAGATTTATCGATCATCGGAAAAATGGTTGACCCAAGTGAGGGCTCTTGCTGAATCGCCTAGGCTTGCAATTTTAAAACTTCCGTTTGTTGCAGTTAATGTAACGTCTTCGATTAAGAACATACTTTTGGAGAAACCGAACTGGTCAACCCAATTATAGGATAAGAGATGTGTCATGTATATATCGCCATTATCATTTATGATGCGAGGGCCTTGTATGCTTTCATCTTCATAGGTATAGATTTCATATTGAGATATTTGTACATCAAAACCTTCGTGTTCTTGTTGTATGATTTTATATAGGTTTTGTAAACCATCTTCATTATAACTGTCCATGTCAAAGTAGGGGAGTATTTTATTAATATCTTCACCCTTTGCAGCAGAACGCATGATTGAATTTAAGGCATTAATATACCAGCTAGTCGCTTCATTCGCATAACTATCATCGGCATAAACCTCAAAAAGCGGGCTTGTTGGTTCTAACCCAGATGGTGTAACCGTGATTTCTACAGGTACACTTCCGATGGGTTTAGAGGTAATGGTGAAGGGTTCAGGAGCAACATTTAAGACGGAAATCACTCCGGGTTCAATAGAGTTATATAGTGAGGCGTCAACGCCTTCGATGTTGATTTGTATATTTGGTGGAACCATAAACTGCCATTCATCGATATATAAATCGGTTAATGGAAGATACCATGTGTTCTCTTTAAGTGCAATAGAATCGGAGTAGGTAAGAGTGTTTCCTTCGGGTAAAAAAGTCACAGTGAAGTCGCGAAATTGTCCGCTTGAATCTAAATCAATGGATTTGATTTCAAGATTTTCACCGATGAGTTGATCGGCTCCTTTTTCGATAAGATATGATTCAATAGATGTATCAGGGACCAGAGGCGTCACAGGAATGTTAGCAAGTTGTCGAATGGTTTCGTAGTCACGCTTTGAAAGTGCAGTGATATAGTTTTCGATAAGTTCTTCCGCTAAATCACGGGGGGAAGGCTCTTCAAAAATTTCGCTTGTATTACAGCCCATTAAGAGTGTTGCTAAAATAAAGTAAATAATAATATGATGTGTTTTTTTCATTGATACTCTCCTTGTGTTTTTTTCTTTATACTACAGGATAAAATTATTGCGTCAATACAATCGGGACTAATAGCAGAGGCAAAATCTTTCTTTTGACCTAGGTAAATGCACTTTTTCGAAGATGTTTAAACGAAAATGTGGATAACTCCCTGTATTGCATATTCGAAACATTTAAGGTAAAATAAACCATAGTATTTTCGTGAGGAGACCATATTATGACAGATAACTTAAAGGAACATATTTGCAAGCAATTACAAAAATATGGGAAAAGATATATTCCACTAAGTGCTATTGAAAAATGGGTTTCCGGAAAATATACGTATGATGATTTTGCGAATGTTATTTACCAACTGCAATCTGAGCGTATTCTTATTCCAACAAAAACGGCAAAGACCAACGAGAAAAAGCGGCCCCTGGCTTTGAAATTTCGTCTAAATATTCAATCTTTTTTCGCAGAATATCACCATCATCTACATCAAAAACAGCATGTTTTTCATCCGAAGATTCGTTTAGATGCTTACTTTAAGTTAGATGAATCAACATTTAAGAAAGAGTTACCAATGATTGAAGCTATTGACCAGTATCTAAAAACATTTGGTCTGCCTAAAGAGTTGATGTATATTCCGCAGTTATCACTGAAATTAGTAGGGAATGAAAAGTGGATCGATGAATTAGGTGGGACAACACTATTAAAGCGGATTGGTCTATGGGAAGAACTTCCCATAATTGACCGGATTGATCCGGTTGCCTTCACGATTGACCCGGATAAAATCAGTAAAGATGTCCAGTATCACCTTATTGTAGAGAATAAAACGCCATATCGCCAATGTTCTGATTATATTCAAGAGTCAGGTTTTTCGACGGTCATTTATGGTAAAGGAAAACAGATCTGTTCCGGTATTCGTTTGTTTTTAGAACAATATCCAGTAAATGCAGAGCACCATTTTGTCTATTTTGGAGATGTAGACTGGGAGGGATTAGGCATATATAAATCCTTGGCGGATACAGTTTCGCTAGAGCCTGGGATATATTTTTATGAGCAGATGTTAAGGCATGCATGGATATCAGGCAAAGAAAATCAAAGGGAAAACAGTGCGGCTTTAGACTTTTTTATAGAAGCGGTTTTAGGGAAAACTCAAGGGCTAGCGTTTGAAAAAATACAGAGTCAATTAAAACAAGAGTTCTATTTGCCACAAGAGGTTCTTGAAGAAGAGGAAATTTGTGAAATAATGCAACAATCGAGGAGCGATTATGAATCGATATGAAAATATATTAGAAGGATATAAAGAACGAGTTGGACGTATTGCTTTGTTTGACTTGTTTTATACGATTGATAAAAAACAAAAAACAGATCGAGAGGGTAGACCGATTGATCATTTTGGCGTCTATCTCTTAACGCTGTTATTCTTTTTTGAAAACATGTTACAACGAAATAAAAATATTAGTGTAAGGACCTTGGCGCAATTTTTAAAGGAGATGATTCATCATCAATATGTTCTTGAAGAACAAGATTACTTGGATATTGCCAGAAGCTTAATCGAAGCCATGCGTCCACCCTCCGGTCGACGAAACCGACGTGAATTCTATAACTATGAAACGCAAAAAGACGATTTCATTGAATATAGTATTTTGAAAGTCTCAGGATGGGATAAAGAAAATAATGTGCAATACTATGCCCTTGATGAACAAGGCTTAGAACTTATTTTTGCAACCAAAGAATATTTTAGTGAATTTCAAATATCCATTAGTCAATTAATTCTTAGAAAGCAATTAGAAAAAGGTGAATTTGTCGGTGCCTTACGTCAGATTGATGAAATGCGGGTTGGCGTCAATACGATTAAAGAAAAAATCATTCAGATCAAACATGAAGTGCAGAGAAATATTGTTTCAGACGAAACTTATGAACGATATAAGGACTTAGTTGATGATATTAACCGACGTCTAAAACGTGAGCACGAAGAATTTGAAGAGATTGGAAGCTTTGTCCAAGAGACAAAAAGCCATTATGAACGGAGTCGGGTTCTATCCGATAAAGACCAGTCTGCCTTTTCAATGGTTATACGTATTGATAATGAACTAAGTGATGTGCATCATTTACACTCCGGATTACTCCAAGAGAGTATTGAGTTAAAGATGACAGCACTTGAGTCGGCTCGTGAATCCTTATATTTTATTGGCTTGTCATCCTTTAATTTTGATCAAGAAATTGTACGTAAAATGATGACATTGCCTATGCCAGTTGAAGAAACCGAAGTCATTGCTCATCCATATCTTGGTTTAGGTCGGGCGAAGATTTGGTCACCCATGGCTCTTTTTGCGCCACAATGGATTAAAAAAGACGGCGAGGAAACAGGAGGGCATCTTTTCCTAGAGTTAGGCGAATCAGCAAAAGAAAAGTCCCTTCGTGTGCAGCAACGTATTTATAAACAAATTTTTGAGGAAGTTCGCCCCATATTAGAAAAGCAAGGACAGATGCACTTACAGGAGTTGGGAAATCATTTGACCGAAAAATACGTCCAGGTACGTGAGACCTACGACTTTTTTATTATTTTGCATCAGATGTCACCCATTGATCTTAGAGCAATCAAAGAACAACCGGATCACGTTTTTTATGAAGCTTTTAAAGAGTTACCGGAAGAGTATTGCTTTATACAAGCGTTGGAAGAGCGGGGACTTGTTGCATTGGATAGTAATTATGAGATGCGTAATATGGAGATTACGCTTTTAGATAAGGAGCCAATAAATCATGAATGAGAAAAGCGTAATGGAAGCCTTCAAACTATTTTCAAAGTTAAATGTCCATGGACAAGTCTTAAAAGAAGAAGCAAAGCACTATATGGATGAGGATGTTCGAGGCATGTTAATGGAATTTGCCAATGAAGTGGACTGTCGAGTGATTACTGCCGGCGAGTATTTATATCTGATTCCTTTAACCGTACATTCAGATTATCATCTTTCAAACCGGGAAGTGAAGCGAGATTATCTTCCTAGTCGTGCGACCAATATGGATATGTATTTGATGTATCTTGCCGTCATTGTTTTTATCGGAGAGTTTTACGATAGCTATCAGACACAAGAACCGACACGAGATTTTATTACGATCAATAGTTGGATGGAGAGTTTTGATGAACGTTTGCAAGGACTACGCCAAATTGATGAAGAAACGCTCAATGAATTAGAAAAAGAATATGAATACAATTGGAGTGGAATTCTAACCCACTGGGAATCCATGGATATTATAAAAGAAACGGTGAAAAAACAAACAGCACGAACCAATAGTCGCTTGAGTTTTATGCAGATTACCAAAGACTTTATGCTTCAACAAGGATTAGCTCAAGAAGTGGGTTATGAAGAGCTAGGTTTATCAGAAAAAGCCAAAGTCATAACACAACGCTTTTTTATGGATTATGAGTACAATCGTGGTATTCTTGAAGTTATCTATCAATATGCCGGTGATTATACACCATCAGAAGCTGACCAGATAGAAAGGGACCAATAGTTATGCCATCAATATCAAAAATTCGTTTAACAAATGTTATATATGAAAATGGAGCAAAACGTTATAATGATATGGTTTTTCATTTTGACGGACATAATGGTGCTTTTTTACTCGAAAACGGTGGCGGTAAGACTGTATTTATTCAAACGGTACTGCAAGCAGTAATCCCGCATATTGATATGGCTGATCGCAAGATTAAAGATACCCTATCTCTTGATGGAAATCCTGCACATATTGCAATCGAATGGATTTTAAACGAGCAACCCCGACGTTATGGATTGACGGCGACATCTCTCTACATAGAAAATGGCGAGTTGAAATCGATAAAATATGCTTACGAATATGATGGAGAAGATCCGGACAGCATTGAAGAGGTACCTTTTGTGGTGCGCACAAAAAAAGACGAAATACGTGGTGCGAGTCGTGGAGAAATCAATGATTATTATGAACGTATGAAAAGCAAAAGTATGCATGCCAAGACCTTTAAAACAATTACAGAGTATGGAAAATATATCGAGGAAAACTTTAAAATAGTTCCCAATGAATGGCGGAAAATTGCCATGATTAATAGTGGTGAAGGAAATGTCGATGAATTTTTTAATCGGTGCAAAACCACACAACAACTATTAGATTATCTACTCATTCCAACAGTGGAAGAGGCAATACAAGGAGACAACAGTCAGAATTTCGCAGACATATTTGAAAAACAAAGAGAACATTTTAAAACCAATAAACGTTTACTTGAAGAGATCGAGCAATTTAAACAAGTGAAAGAGCATATTGATGCTTATGTCTATGAATACAAAGGACTTCATGAAGCTTATCATAGTTATGAAGCCAATCAGTATCAAATATATCGTTTATTTACATTTTTAGAAGACTTACATCAGCAAAACATGATAAAAAAAGAAAGATTAGATAAAGAAAAGATTGCCTTAATCGCGGAAGAAGACCGGCTGAATCATGAAGAAGATTCTCTTGAAGTGCGTGAAAAAGAGCAAATCATTGAATCCCTTGATCAAACCATTAAAGTCTTTAATGAAGAATTTAGTCAAATCACCCAAAGTTATGATGAAATTGCTTCTCGAAAGCAAAACATTGAAATCACTAGTTTACGCAAGAAGATGGGCCAAACAAAAGAACGACTAACTCAATTTGAAAAACGTCTTGAAACCCTTGATGAGACACTAGGTATTGAGGAACTTAAAGGAAAATTTGCTATGAATAGTCGGAAGATTCAAGGGCATTATCAGGAAACGATTCAGCGTATTGATGATGAAATCCACTTACATGAACAAGAATTAGAGAGAGAGTCACAAAACGCTGAGGCACTTAACCAAACCAAAGACCAACAAGAACACCAACGCCATCAGATTGCCAATCGTTTAGGAAAACTCCAAGGCCTTATAGAGTCCATCACACAACAAATGAATGATATACAACATAAGATACTTAATAACCCGGAAGAAGAATCGATTGTGTCCGAATATATGCAGTGGAATGAACGTTTGCAAAGAAATGAGAAACAAAAACGCGAGGAAGAGAAACAACTTCAGATGCTTTTAGTCGATAATGAAGAAAAAGAAGTGGTCCTTGAAAATACGCGGCAAAATATAGCACAATTAACAGAGAACAAATTAAATAGACAATATACATTAGACCGCTTTGAAAAAGAACAAGAAGCTTTAATATTAGACATTGAATCACGGAGTCATTCCTTGTATATTTCCGATTCGATTTATACAAAAGAGGAATCGATTATTAAGCGGTTAACGGAAAAGAGAATGCATTTTGAAGCCAAGGTCGAAGATGCAATGCGGTCAGAGCGTATTCATAAAAATCTTTCGGATTTATATGAGGACCGGGAGCGCTTTTTTGTTTTGATAGGAAAGTCCTACTTTTCTATCAAAGACATTTTAGAATCAAAAAA
>CAZVKG010000038.1:0-29706 GCA_964627665.1 uncultured Eubacteriales bacterium
TGATAATTTGTAGCTAAAGTGTAGTCGGTAGAGTATATAATTTGTAGCTTAACATCATGGGCTACAAAGCATGAGATAAGTAAGCTTGAGTTAACAGTGATGACCCACAATCATAGAGCGTATCAGCTATATTTGAGAAATAACTATGAAGTCGAGGGTACTAAGAAGAAGTCTGTTTTAATAAATGGCAAGTTTTATGATGAATATTACATGGGTAAGATTCTATAGGACATATGAATTATTGAAAACGAATGTTTGTTCTGGTATGCTAAAGTGAAAGTTCTGATTGTTTGGTAATCTTTGTGTATTTATAATTTCGAGGTAAACATATGATGAAAGTAATGAAAAAAGTAACGTTAACTGGATTGCTTATACTAGGCAGTTTACTTATTTATATAATGGTTAGAGATAATCACGATACATATTATTCGGAAGAAAAAATGCAGAATTCAAATCTGATTGTAACTGTGACAAATCAAAGTTTTGAAAAATCTAAAATCAAAGCTATAGGTTATGTTGATGACGAAAAATTCTTTTCAGATACATTTATAGTTGCTAATCAACATCGGGTGACTTATTTTTATAAAAGCCTAATTAACGGGCAATATAGTTTTAAAGTGGTCACATCTGATGATGTCGTAAATTCTATTGATATAGACATAGATAACGATAAGAAATACGTATATGTCTCTCTTTATGAAGATAATATTGATCTTAGAGTAACAGACACATTAATGCTAATAGATTGATAGAAGTAAATAGAAATAAATATAAATAGGAATCTTTTCGAATGCTACAAAAAATTGAAGAGGAGAATATGTGATGAGAACTGAGCAGGAAATGTTTGATTTAATATTGAATGTGGCCAAGCAGGATGATCGGATTAGAGCGGTTTATATGAATGGTTCAAGAACAAATCCAAATGTGCCTAAAGATATTTTTCAAGACTATGATATTGTCTATGTTGTAACAAAGACAAAGCCTTTTTATGAGAATGAGTCATGGATTGATTGTTTTGGCCAGAGATTATATATGCAAATGCCGGAAAAAATGGATTATTTAAGAGGCAAAGAGTGTAATTTTGATCATATATACGGATGGCTCATTCAATTTGCAGATGGAAATCGTTTAGACTTACATGTGGAATCATTACCTTATGCCTTGAAACATATTTTAGATGACAAATTATGTAAGATATTATTGGATAAAGATAATATCTTACCGACAATTCCAGAGGCTACGGATGAAGACTACCATGTGAGAAAGCCATCAGAAAATAATTTTTTATGTGACTGTAATAATTTTTGGTGGTGTCTTAACAATGTGGCGAAGGGATTATGGAGAGAAGAAGTTCCATACGTCATGGATATGATTGATAATCATATAAGGCCTCATTTAATAAATATGCTTTCTTGGAAAATTGGCATTGAAACAGAGTATTCTTATAGTTTAGGGAAATCGGCTAAATATATGCGACTTTTTCTTAAAGAAAAGATGTGGCAACGCTTTTTGGACACATATTCGAACGGAAATATTGAACATATCTGGAATGCGACCTTAACTATGTGCAGTCTTTTTGATGAAGTAGCAAATGAAGTGGCTGATCAATTGGGGTATAGATATGACCAAGAAGAAGCAGATGCAAGTAGAAATTTTTTTGAACATGTTCGTCAATTGCCTAAAGATGCAAAGGCGGTATTTTGACAAGATAGAAAGGAATGTTTTATGAATAAAAAAATAATAGAGTTTTTAATCAAAGCCAAGAAAGCAACATATGCAGGAAAAGGTAATGAAAGTGATGCATCAAGACCTAATTCTCATGATTTATTGTATTGTGAGGGCGACATGAAGTATATAGATACCTATTTAGGAAGTCGTAGCTTTGTCGGTGAAGAGGCATTATGGCTTAATGATACACCGTTTTGGTCAATGAATATATAGATGTAAAGCAGAAGGTGATTTTAATTGGTTTACAGGATATGAAGAGATTCTAAAAGACGGAGTAAAGGTATATGAATGTATATTTCATGGTGGAGAAGTAGTACAATAAGAAGATGAAAATTAATAGTTTATTGATGTAAAGAGTAGAATGGAGGTCTTATATGGATAATCAGGAAACTGATATAAAAAATAAGGTGCAATTAGTTGTCAGGTTGCCGGAAGCAAGGGATGCACAAGGATTGCTTGATTACATGAAGGATGTAGATTGTGAAACAAAATTTTTAGCCCGCGAACCGGGGGAACTTTCTTTTACAGTAGAGCAAGAAGAGGCTTTTATTAAAAATGTTATCGGTGATGCAAACCAACAAATGTTAGTTGCTTTAATTGATGGACAAATTGTTGGAAATTGTTCTGTCGGAAGAGTTATGAATAAGCGAAGATATTTACATCGAGCAGCTTTGGGGATTTGTGTGCGACAAGCTTTTTGGGGCATGGGCATAGGAAAAATATTAATGCAGGAAAGTATAAAATGGTGCAAAAACAAGGGAATCGAGCAACTTGAACTAGAAGTTGTCACTCATAATGAGCGAGCGTTAAAAATGTATCAAAACCTAGGATTTGAAATTCAAGGAACGAAAAAGCATGCTCTAAAATATAGTGATGGTACCTATGCAGATGAGTATTTTATGATACTATTTTTGGACGATAAAGATAGTATGTTGTGATAATGGATTTGTGAGGAGGATATTTTTATGAACAGAATGAACATCATATGCTTAGGAGTAAAGGATATGGCAAGATCAATTGAATTTTATCGGGATGGTCTTGGATTTAAAACAGATGAAAAAAGCAATAATCCAAAAGTAGTTTTCTTTAACACGTCGGGTACCAAGCTTGAATTATTTCTGATTGATTTATTGGCTAAGGATATTAATGAAAACAACCCGCCTAAAATTACTAGCGGATTTGGAGGAATAACACTTGCTTATAATGTAAAAAGTAAAGAAGAAGTAAGTGAGGTTATTGAATTGGCAAGAAAGGCAGGAGCAAAAATTGAAAAAGAACCACAAGATGTATTTTGGGGAGGCTATCATGCTTATTTTTCAGATCCCGATGGATATTATTGGGAAGTTGCGTGGGGGCCAAATTTTAATTATGATAAGAATGATATGTTGGAATTTTAAAAGCTTTTATAAAAAAACGATTATTATTGTGTTAGCACTATCGTTGAAAGAAAGTGATTTTTTAATACAGGAGACTTGAAATGATTAGAAAAATAAATGGAGAAGAAGTCAATAAGATAATGAAAATTTGGCTAGATACAACAGTTGAAGCACATTATTTTATTGAAAAAGAATATTGGCTTGAACATTATGATAGTGTTAAAAATAGTTATTTGCCTAACAGTGAAACGTTTGTTTATATTGAAGAAAATCATATTGTTGGTTTTATCAGTGTTGTAAATAAAAACTATATTGGTGGCTTATTTATAGATATAGAGTTTCAAGGAAGGGGATTCGGAAGAGAACTTATTGAATATGTTCAAGAAAAATACTGTGACCTAAGCTTGGCAGTTTATATAGATAACGAGAAGGCAGTTCAGTTTTACAAGAATTCCGGTTTTAGGATAATGAATGAACAGCGTAATGAAGAAACTAGTAAAGTAGAATATATTATGAAATGGGTGAGGGGACAAATAAATGAAAAAAATATTGATGTATATATATGATGATATGGCGGATTTTGAGGTGACACTTTTAGCACATTTGCTAGGTAAGAATTCAAGGTATAGGATTATTTCTGTATCAGAAACATTGGATTCAGTGTGTAGCGCGTCAGGATTAACTTATCTTCCGGAAACAATTATTAATAAAGTGATTCATGAGGATATTGAAGGGGTAATTATACCAGGAGGGTGGAAGAAAGGCTATAGTGAAGACTTAATGAGACTTTTGCGGGACTTAAATGAGCAAAATAGATTCATAGCTGCTATTTGTGCCGGACCATGGATGGTTGCCAAATCAGGTGCATTAAAAGGTAAGAAGTTTACGACGTCTATAAGTGCATGGACAGAAGAGCAGATGAAAAATTTTTGTAAAGAAGATCCATTTGAGTGGACTAATTATCAAGATTCTCGAATCGTAAGAGATGAGAACATAATAACGGCTAAGGGCGTTGCTTTTATTGATTTTGCAACCGAAGTTTGTGATTATTTGGGTGAGTTTAAAAACGCAAAAGAAAAGGATGAATTTGTGAATCAATTTGTTCCGAGTAAATTGTAATGAGATTTAGATAATTTGGATATCATTGTTTTTTATAGAGGAAGAATCATCAGATGTGAAATTACTAGATGCGAACCTGGGTATTCAAGTTCTAGATAGGGATGAATTTGTATTTGTAAATTAGACGAGGACGAGGTGAAACTCATGAGAAAAACACTTCAAGATGTGGCAAGGTATTTAAAGGAAATTATGGTGACTGAAACACATGAAAAATATGCGATTAAATTCTCATATACAAACGTTTCAGATGATGCGAGTATACGTGAAGGCGTTATAGCCTTTAGAATTTTTTTGGCTCGTCTTTACGATGAATTATACATCAAAGGCGATATCTATGATAAAAGCAAAAAAGTTGCTCATGAATACGAAAATCGAACTACGCTTTCGGTATATTATCCATTCTTGCATAATGTGAAAACCATACTAATGAACATAGGCTATCATGGTAGGCCTTTTGAAAATACGAACGTTTTTGTATGTGATCATACCATATTCAATGAAAAACTGTCTGTTACTAAAAATCTTGAGTGTCTTCGATTTCTAGAGGATTGTGGTCTTTGCATTGACGGTGTTGATATAAATAAAAAAAAGCAAAATTTGTCAGATATCAAAACCATAAAAATTACATATCCAGATAACCCCACTATGCTGACAGGACTCAAGGCTATGGCAGTTGCAGAAAAAGACCAGGGCACCCTTGTCAACCAAGATATTTTTTTACGATGTGAGTATAGGATATTGAAAAAGGATGAAACCGATGTGCTTTTCATTGTTGAGGATACGATAAAACATTTATCCGCAAATGTTCAAGGGTTCATTCTGGGACTGCATCAGCGCTATTTAAACAGGGGACTTCGTTGTGTTGTTGAAATAAAAGGTTTTCATATCTACATAAAGTATTGCTATAAACGAAAAGATCTATGGGGGATTAATGCTTCCCTCAACAATGGCTATCATATTAATGTGAAATCGACAAAGACACATGAATACACGGATATTATTAAAACGTTTTCTCCAATATTACAGGAACTAATTGCCAAGGGATATGGTTGTGGTAGAAAAAGAGAAATCGGTCATTGTGATGGCGGTTGTCGTGGACTTCCCATATCGTTGGATGATTCTGTTTTAAATTTACGAGATAACATTGAAACATGGTTTGATCAAGAGTTGTCATACCTACAAAAGTCTTGATGAACTAGATTACTTCAAAGGAGATTATGAAAATGAGTGTATTTTTTTATGGATGCATTACTATAGATGGATTTCTTGCGGACAAAAATCACAACTTGGACTGGCTTTATCAAACGGGGGCAATAGAAGAAACCGGTTATGAAGCTTTCTATAAAAGTATGGACATTATAATAATGGGCAAAAGAACATTTAATGAAATTAAAAACCTAGAAAATATCGACAGTCTTTATCCAACCACACGAAACTATGTTTTTACACATGCGGAAAGTTTATCGGTCAAAGAATTTATTCCTATGAATTGTGATGTTGTTGATTTTGTGAAACAAATAGAGCGTGATAAAAACATCTGGATTGTTGGAGGAAATACAATATTAGGTCCTCTTTTAGATCAAGATATGGTTGATAATATGGTCATACAGATTGCTCCTGTGCTATTAGGCAGAGGAATACCGCTGTTTTCACAAGAAGAAATGGTGAAACGATTTTACTTAAAAGAAGTAAAAAAATACGGACAATTTGCAGAATTAATATATTGTAAAATATAGATGACATAAAACCATATTTTGGGAGAAGGAGAGAGACTTATGAGTGAAATTATTAGAAGTGATGTGAATGAAGAGTGGGCACATTCAGGAATTATTGTAGCAGGAGAATTTGCTTATATTGGATATTGCGTTGGAAATATTGGGAAGTCAATAGAACAACAGGTTCACGGAGCTATTGATCATCTGGAAAAAAGACTCAGTTCGATAGAACTCGGACTTGAATCAGTTATTCAGGTTGACTGCTTATTTAGAGATATTTGGGATATTCCGGTTATGGAAAAAGTATTCAAGGAACGCTTTAAAGGTCATTATCCAGTCAGAAAATCAATTCAAACGGAATTTGCACATCGTGGCGGAGAAGAAGGCTTACAATTTCAATTAGATGCGGTAGCGTATAAAGGAAATGTTGTGTGATGAATTATTTTATAAGAAAAATTAAATCCAATGAGTTACATCAATTAGAGAATTTTTTATATGAAGCAATATTTCAAAGAGATGCGGAAAAATTATTACCCAAAGATATAATAAATGAGCCAGAGTTAAAAGTGTACATAGAGGGCTTCGGAAAACCTGATGACTATTGTCTGGTGGCTGAGTTAGATGGGAAAATAGTAGGTGCAGTATGGACCAGGATATTATCCGGTGAAGTAAAAGGATTTGGCAATGTAGACGAATATACTCCTGAATTTGCAATCTCATTATATAAAGAATACCGTAATATGGGAATTGGTTCAGCGCTTATGAAAAACATGTTGAATCTTTTAAAGAAAAGAGGATATAAAAAGGCATCATTAGCGGTTCAGAAAGATAATTATGCAGTAAAGATGTATCAAGATCTCGGATTTAAAACTGTAGAAGAGTTAAGTGAGGAATATATTATGGTTTATTACTTTACTGACATTCGTTGAAAGGGGTAATGCAATGGAAGTAGATCATATATTTATCTGCACAAAATATAAGGCGCCTGAAGCCGAGTTACTTATAGATTTTGGCCTAAAAGAAGGAACTTCCAATACTCATCCTGGACAAGGAACTTCTAATAGAAGATTCTATTTTAAAAATATGATGTTAGAATTATTATGGGTTGAAGACATTACAGAGGTGAAAAACAGTAGAACAGAAAAGATGAAGCTTTATGAACGTTGCCTAGTAAGGACAAAGGAAATATCTCCATTTGGTATTGCATTTCGGCCAACCATAGAGGAAAGCGAATCAGCTCCATTTAAAACATGGGATTACAAACCGATATATTTACCTGACTTTCTTAAGATTCAAGTAGCAGAAGGGATTCCATTAAGTGAACCGATGTATTTTTATCTACACTTTGCTAAAAGACAAAATAATTTTAGCGAGATAGTTGAAGTGACAAATATCACTATATATACAAACCAAGAAGATGAGTTATCTGATACTGCAAATATAATTAATCAGCTGAATAACATAAATATTGTTCGTGGAAAAGAACATCTTATGCAACTAGAGTTTGATGATGGTATTAGAAATCAGACGAAAGACTTTAGACCACAATTACCGTTAATTATTATGTGGTAACAGAAAAATATGAGGTTTTTTTAAATGAATGTACATATTAGACGTATTGAAAAAGAGGATGGAAAAGGCTTAAATATGGAGAATGTTATAGTAAGACGACCAAATATTGAAGATAAAAACAAGCTAATTATGCTTTTTGATACTGTAATCAAAGATACATTTAGAAGAAACGGTCTTGAGTATTTAGTCGATATGATTGAGGAAGAAATACAGACAAAGATAAGATATTTAGAACAAGATTTAAAAAATGACAGCCATGAAAGATACTTTTTAATTGCTGAAATTAATCATAAGATAATCGGTTCAATTGAATATGGACCATCTAGTGAATTAATAGACAGATGTACCGGGGGAGAAATAAAGGACTGGATTGAATTAGGAACAATATTTGTTCTTCCGGAATATCAAGGGAATGGAATTGGTAATCTGATGATTAAAAAAATTGCAAATGAATTAAAAAAGAGAGGCATTAATGAAGTTTGTCTAGATAGCGGATATAAAACGGCCCAAAAGATATGGACACAAAAGTTTGGGAAGGCACAGTATCGATTGAAAGATTATTGGTTGAAGGACAATGACCATATGATTTGGAAAGTGGACATTAATGAGATTGGAGAATAATTATACAGGTGACCAGTCGGGAGGATTAGTATGATATTAAAAAACAATACTGGAATGACTACATTCTATGAGGAATATGGAGATTACCTAAAACCATCTTTGCTATTATTACATGGAATAGGTGCTGATAACAATATGTGGAATATGCAAAAAGAACTATATGAAAAGAAAGGATTTCACATAATAATTCCGGATTTACTGGCACATGGAAAATCATCAAAAGTAAAAACTTTATCACTTGAGGATTGGTCAAATCAAATAGAAGAATTGATAGATTATTTAAAAGTTGAAAAAGTCACATTAATAGGCGTAAGTATGGGAGGTGTCATTGCCCAGCACTTTATAACCAGTAGACCTGAAAGGGTTGAAAGACTAATTATTTCAGACAGTTTTGGAGAGATTAAAACATTATCAGAAAAAATGTTGGGATTTTCACAAGTAGTTGGCTTCAAGCTTTTTAAAATATTAGGTAATAAAATGTTAGCTAAGGGGATGGCATCAACATATAAGGCCAATCATGCGATTTTGGCAAAAAAATATTTTAGTGATGTGTGTATGGATATAGATTTGGATCAAATGATTATTGCAAGAAAAGCAATTAATAAAATTGATGTATTAGAAAAGCTTAAGAACGTCAATATTCCGAGTATGGTTCTAGTGGGCAAAGATTTTGGTAAATCATTCATTAGAATAAATAACAAGATAGCAAAATCATTAGGGACAGAATTAGTTGTTATAGATAATTCGATGGATCCATCAAATCTAGTTAATCCTGATAAGTTTAATAATCTTGTTCTAGAATTTATGGGGCAAAGTCGGTCATGATATTTAATGAGGTGAAATATGAAAAAAATTCAATATTCAATCGAAATTAACACGTCTAAAGAAATTGTATGGAAGACTCTTTGGGAGGATAAAACATTCCGTGACTGGGCTAGTATTATTGATGAAGGCACATATATAAAGGGCGTTATGAAAGAAGGAAATGAAATTCAGTTCATATCTTCTGTAAATGGTTACGGGGTAACAAGTTTGGTCGAGAAATGTATTCAAAATGAATTTGTTTTATTCAAGCACAATGCTGATACAAAAGAAAGTGGAGAGCAAGAACGCGAGAAGGAGTGGACTGGTGGAACAGAGAGCTATTTGCTCACAGAAAAAGATGGAATAACTACAGTAACGGTTAAAACCGATATTCCATACGAACAAGAAGAAACGTTTAATGTAAGGTTTCCTAGAGCTTTAAATCGTTTAAAAAGCTTAGCAGAAAAAAATCATTGATGACGAATGTTTTACGGTTAGCTACTTACATTTAAGGAGGGGAAGAATGAATATATTAAAAAGCGTCATAATCTTTTTATTATTCATCTTGCTATTAGCAGGATGCAAGGCTACAAACAATCAAGAAGAACAGGTTGAAAAACTTGAGAAAATGAATGATGAGCTGATGAGTCAGGTAAACGATGCGGAGAGGATGATTCAAGAAATAGAGACGACAAATACTCAACTCATGTTGCAAATCGAGGAATTACAATCACTGAATGAAGAGGTAGGTGGTTCTGAATATATCAATCATTACATGTCGTCTAAATGGTCTGTATTTGGAGGTTATTATGAGTATTCAAGTGATGAAAGCCCATTCATATATCCAGATGAATTAGCTCCTCACGTTCATGATGAAGTGACGAGGTGGCTTGAAGAAAATCCGATAGTTGAGGTAATCATGAGGACCAATAATGGTCTATATCTAGCGAGAATTCCTACAATTGAAAATTATGTGTATTTTAATGAAAGTAGTTTGACTGAGCTTGATGAGGATGATATTCCGGAAATTCCTTTAGGGGATATATCAATAAATGATTGTAGTATTGGTGATTCTATAGAAAAGCTTAAGCTAACATTCGATGGAAAAACAACTTATGGTGTTGAGAATGGTGCTAAGATGGTTGGTTTCTTTAGCAATAATGCTGAAACAGTATTTGAAGAAAAGGGTTTATGTTTTGTTGATGAATATAAACGTATCATTGGATTTCGATTTTCATCAAATGAGTTTATATTAGACAATCAATTTACTATTGGGGATTTGGCAAAAGAGGCGATTAACCATTATGATGACAAATTTGGAAGAGATGAAACCTATAAAAATGATGGATACGAGTATGAAAATGAACGTTATGTTTATATTATAGGCGAATACTTTTTGGAATTTGGATTCGATACAGAGGGGCTAACAGATGCGTCGCGTATATCTTATGTTAGTTGTAGAAAGAAATGGTGGTAAATTATATATTGAACTAACAGAGGGAGTTCGGCCCGATAACTGTGATGAATTTTTTTATGATTTACCCCCGAAAAAGGCGAATGGATTATTGGATTATTATTAATTCATCCAAATGTACGAGGTATGGGATTAGGTAGGGCAATGCATAATGAGATTAAGAAATTTGTTAAGAATCAAGGTGGAAAAACAGGGATAGGAGTGTTAAATAATGAACAAAACTTTAATAAAAGTTTTTGAAAAGTCTTTAGATATAATGAAAACTGATAATAGATGTGTTGGTGGATGGCATTTTGGTTCGATAGCTCGAGGTCTCGAAGATGAATTGTCTGATGTTGATCCGGTTTTCTTAATAAAAGAAGATTATTTTGAAGAATTTGCAGATTCTATTCCTCAAATGTTTAAAGAAATATGTGATGAAGTTATTCTTATATGGCCCGAAGAATTTAATTCACATGTTATAAAAAACTTTGGTATTTTATTTGTAAAAAATAAAGAAATATTACAATATGACATTTTTCTTATAAATACGGCTTATACTAATGAGTATATGTCAAAAATTCACTATGCAGGTTGTACTGAAGAAGATATTTTATTTGATAAACATGGAGAAGTAAAATATCTTTTGGAAAATCAAGAGGATGAGAGCATAGCAGAACGTGATATTTTACAATTGATTGATAAATATTGGTTTCATTGTAATATGATGATAAAATATTATAGACGAGAAGATATATATAAATTAATGAAAAATTTGCAAATTATTTTTAGTACTCATTTTGAACTATTACTTTCTAAATATCAAAAAACAAATTGGGGTGGTTGGGATAGTTTGATTAAGCACAACATACCACAAGAAAAGCAAATAGAACTACTGCAATATTTTTGTTCTGGTAATCTATTGGAGATAAACAAAGCATTATACAAAGTGACAAATCTTTTTTCTCAAGATGCACACAGAATATGTAAAGATAAAGGCTTTGATTATCCCCAAGAAATAGAACAAAATATAATGAATAACTTTAGAAAATATGTACACAAAATTTAAGTACACATTTATAAATATGAAATGGGGTGGAAAGAAATGGCTATAGACAAACAGTACTTTTCGGATTTTGAAGCGATATTGTCACATAGGTATGATTATGGAGCAGATTATTGGACAACTCACGACAAACGTTTAATAAAAGGTTCCCCTTTTTCAACTTTGGATAGTTCTCTTTATCTGTTAGAATTAGGAATGGAACCTACTGAACCCCTACTTAAAGAATGTGCCGAATTGATATTTAGTACATGGAAAGAAGATGGAAGTTTTAAGCTGTATCCACAAGGCTCTATTTACCCATGTCATACTGCTAACGCAGCTAATGTGCTTTGTCACATGGGGTATGTTGACGACAGTCGGTTGCAAAAAACCTTCCAACATCTATTAGATATTCAATATACCGATGGCGGTTGGCGTTGTAATAAATTTAGCTTTGGTCGAGGTCCGGAAACTGAGTATTCAAACCCATTCCCAACACTTACTGTTTTAAACGCATTTCGCTTTAGAGATGATTTTAACAAAGAACCAGCGCTTGACAGAGCAGTAGATTTCTTACTTGAACATTGGACAATCAGAAAGCCGATTGGCCCATGTCACTATGGAATGGGTACATTATTTATGCAGGTAGAATATCCTTTTCGAAACTACAATCTTTTTATTTATGTATATGTGTTGTCTTTTTATGACCGTGCTAAAAAAGACATCCGATTTTTGGAAGCATTAAAAGCATTGGAATCCAAGATGATGGATGGACAGATCTTTGTTGAACGCGTTGTACCGAAGCTGGCCAAGTTATCTTTTTGTAAAAAAGGTGAACCGAGTGCTTTGGCAACAAAACGCTACAACGAAATTTTAGAGAACCTTTCATAATATTTTATAGAATTTAATAGAAACGGATTATAGTGATAAAGGAGGGGCAAATGAAGCGATTATTTAAAACATATGAAGAAGTGTTTTTTTACGTGGTGGTAATTTCTTTAACCGTGTTGGGTTACCTCCATTTCATGTTTTTCAACACAGAAGAGTCGCCGGTAATTATGTATAAATATTTTTGGTTCATTTCCATTGGGATTTTTGGGTTATTTATTATAAAAGATCTGGTAATACAACGGAGAATCAGGAATCAAGGTGGAGTCAGGATTATGCCGGTCAACAGGAAAATATTTATTATAAGAATTGTGCTGGTTGTGATGTTTTTTCTTATAGCATGGGTATCGATTAAAAGTGCTTTCCCGTATATAATAATATTAACAGGTGTAATCTTGAACTATGTGCGTCCTAAGCCTGGAATTGAATTAATATATGATACGGGTAATGGTGTGATATGTCAGGGAAAGTTCATAGAATATCATGACATTGATACAATCAAGAAGGATAGTGATTCAGGCATGATACGTTTCAGCATTAAGGGAAAGGATAAGGAGGATAAGATTGTATTCACGGATCTTAAAAAATCCGAAATGCTATTTAATCATTTAAAAACAAAGGCTTAATAAGCATAATATTCAATAAATCATAGGAGGGGCAATAATTGAGTAACCTAATTGATCAAAGATTTAAAAGCTATCCAGAAGAAGTAAGTGATTTAGCTTTTCAAATGAAAACGTTATTGTATGAAGTAGCGGAAGCTGAAGGTATTAAACATATTGAAGAAAGTTTTAAATGGGGAGAGCCTAGTTTTAAAGCGCCAGATGGCAGTCCTATTCGGATGGATTGGAAAGAAAAAACGCCGGAAAATTTCTATATATTTTTTGTATGTAGTACAAAACTTATTGAAACTTTCAAAGAATTGTATAGGCACACATTAGTCTTTGAAGGGAATCGTGCAATCGTATTGAAGATTTCAGATGAACAACCGACGAATATTTTAAAACATTGTATTTCACTAGCGCTTAGGTATCATAAGATAAAAAACTTACCATTATTAGGAGCATAGCGACAAAAAACGGTGTATAAAAGCAGAAAAGAGGGGTAAAATGAAAACAATTGGATTAATCGGTGGTATGAGTTGGGAGTCATCGTTAGAATACTATAGAATGATTAATGAATTAGTAAAGTTAGAATTAGGCGATTTACATTCTTGCAAGAGCATTATGTATTCGGTCGATTTTGCAGAGATTGAGTTATTACAACATAATTCCCAATGGGAAGAACTAAGTGACATAATGATTCATGCAGCAAGTAGTTTGGAAAAAGCCGGAGCTGATTTTATAGTAATATGCACGAATACAATGCATAAAATGGCTGATGATGTACAAAATAAAATTAGTATTCCATTATTACATATAGCAGATGCAGTGAGTAATGAAATCGTTGGAATGGGACTGAAAAAAGTTGCCTTGTTAGGGACTAGATTTACAATGAGCCAAGACTTTTATAAAGGTAGGATTAAAGATAAATATGGAATAGATGTTATTGTTCCGAATGAGGAAGATAAAAATGTAATTCATGATGTTATATATAAGGAATTAGTCAAAGGGATATTTAAAGAAGGCTCAAAAAAGAAGTATATTGAAATCATCCAAAAACTCATGGAGCAGGGAGCGGAAGGTATTATTCTTGGTTGTACTGAAATACCTTTACTTATCAAGCAGCAAGATGTAAACATACCAATTTTTGATACAGCTTCAATTCATGCACGAGCCGCAGTAAAATATGCACTAGAGCAATAATAATCGAATTCCAGGAGGCGATATTTATCAATACAAAGGATATAGTACTACGTAATGAAAGGGTATCAGACTATAGAGCAGTTGAAGAAATAACAAGAGAAGCTTTTTGGAACCACCATACCCCAGGATGTGATGAGCATTATTTGTTACACATCATGCGTAAGGCGGATTCATTTATAGCAGAACTTGATATTGTTGCCCAAGTAAATGGAAAAATCGTGGGTAACATTGTTTACACTAAAGCAAAAATTCTTGATGATTCTGGGGGCAATCACAATGTTATTACATTTGGACCTATTTCTGTTTTGCCGGCATTTCGAGGAAAGGGAATTGGGAGTAATTTAATTGAACATACGAAGAAAAAGGCAAAAGAACTTGGTTACAAAGCGATACTTATATATGGCGATCCTGACTATTATTCGAGATTTGGCTTTGTCTCTGCAGAAAAATATAATATTTGTACATCGGACAATATGTATGCAGTTGCATTACAGGCAATAGAATTATATCCAGAAGCATTGTCAAATATTAAGGGACGATTTATTGAAGATAAAATTTATGATATAGATGAAAATGCAGCTAAAGAATTTGATCAAGGATTTCCTTCAAAAGATTTACTTTGGGATCTTCCATCACAAAAAAGATTTCAAGAATTAGTGAAAATGAGGATTCCAAGATAAGGAGAATATATTTTGAATGGTTTCATATTAATTTTGCCAATAATTTTTATACGTTACGGAATAGTGAGTTTTTTTGGAAAACAAGCTTCTAAACGCACTACTTTTTTTCCACCAAGAAAAGGTAAAGAGAAGTTGGCGTATTGGATTTATGAAATAACGACTTTGTTAATGATTATTGTGTTGTTTTTCAATGAAGCAATATTAAATAATGCTATAAGTTTTATTGGACTTGCAATATGCTTTATAGGCATGATTTTATATGCTATTTCAATTGTTCATTTCGCAAAACCTAATAAAAATGGATTGAATATAACTGGGATATATAAAATTTCTCGTAATCCTATGTATATAGCCTTCTTTTTATATTTTTTAGGGGCTAGTATTTTAATTCATTCATGGATATTATTTTTTATACTTGTTATATTTCAAATTTCAGTACATTATCTTATTATTTCAGAAGAAAGATGGTGCATTGAACAATTTGGAGAAGAGTACATTTATTATATGAAAAAAGTTCGACGATACATATAAGGAAGTGAAATTATGAAAAAACATGGAGTTATTGTCGATTTGGATGGAACGTTGATTCATAAAGGAAAAGCAACTGACGGTGCGAGTGACTTTATAGAATATCTTGGATCGCAGAAGATTCCATTTCGTGTTATAACGAACAGCGTTGGGAAGACACAAAAAGAGCTATCTGAAAAAACGAAGAATGTAGGTATTGAAATAAGCGAAGAGATGTTTCTTAATCCAATTACTGCCCTGAATCGATTTATCGAAAAAAATAAAGTGCATTCGTATTATTTTGTGGGTCCTAAGATAATTGAAGAGAGCTTAGCAATCGCATCAAGATTTGAGGGGGTTCCGGACTATGTTATTTTTAGTGGATTTGAAAATTCGGATTATGGATTATTAAATGAAGTGTTTAGATATTTGAAACAGGGTGCTAAGTTAATAACAATGTCAAATTCTGAATACTATATTACTGAAAATGGACCGATGCTAGACACAGGGGCATTTACCCGAATGTTTGAACAACATGCAAAGAGTAAGGCGATATTGTTCGGGAAGCCCTCAAAAAAGTTGTTTTTATTGGCATTGGAAGAGATGAATTTAGATTCTAGCCAAGCAATTGTTGTTGGCGACGATGTTTTGACAGATGTAAAAGGTGCAAAAGCACTGGGGTTATATTCTGTTCTAGTCAAGACAGGCAAGTATCAACAAGATGATGAAACAAAGGAACATCCCGATATGCTTGTGAACAATTTGAGAGAATTAGTGGGATTGGTCCCATGCTGAATGAATAATGGAGGAAACTGCCATGAAAATTGTGGTTATTAATGGTACAGAGGTCAAAGGGTGTACGTTTCATATGAAAGAAACATTTCTGTCTGTGCTTAAAGATAAAAATGAAATAATTGAATTTTATCTTCCTAAAGATATGCCATATTTTTGCTCCGGTTGTAAGACGTGTTTTTTTAAAGATGAAAAATTGTGTCCACATGCAAAAGCTACTATGCCTATATGGAATGCAATTATGGAAGCGGAATTAATTGTTTTTGCATTTCCGGTGTATGCGCTTCGAACTCCTGGACAGGTCAAGGCCTTACTTGATCATCTCTGTTGCCATTGGATGGTACACCGTCCGGAAAAAGAAATGTTTTCAAAGCGGGCAGTCATCATTACAAACAGTATTGGGGCACCAAACAAAGCAGCACAGAAAGATGTCGTTACCAGTCTGAACTGGCTAGGCGTTTCTTCGGTAAGGTGTGTTGGGGCGGGACTGATGGAAGGAGTGATATGGGAGCAATTGTCAGATAAAAGGAAAGATATATTGATTCGAAAAGTTGAAGATGTTGCGAATAAATACAAAAAACATACAGATGGTTTTCAACCTGCAAAGAAAAGCTTTAAGATTTTTATGCTCTTTGCAATTAGTAAAATGATGCATAAGAGTATACTTAAAAATGAAGAAACACCATCCGCAGATAACTTACATTGGATTAAAAATGGATGGATAAAAGAAAAATTTTAAAAACCAAATCAAAAATATAGGCAAAAGTGTAACATAAACAGAGTTTATTTGTTATAGGAGAGAGAATCTATAGATCAAGTAAAGAGGAGAGCAATAAATATGAAGAGCAAAATGCAAATAAGTATAGGAAGCGTGTTCATGATGTTAAGTTTTGTTTATATGGTATATTTTTCATTTGTTGTTTTTAGCACAGATGCATTTTTTGATGTTGACGGATGGCTTATTTCAGGGCTTATTTTCATTGTTCCGTTAATATTAGGGGCAGCGCTGATAATATTAAGTTCAGAAATGGTTCGATGGAGAAATAAAGTAGCACGAATCTCGATTTTTCTAATGTTTGCATTCTATACAATACTAATTATAGATATTTTGTTTATTAGTGGCTTTCGAAGCTTTGATTTTAAATTTGGACCTGTATTAATAGATCGAATACGAATTAATGCAAATTTCGTTCCGTTTAAAACAATAGTGTTTTATTTACAAGCCTTTATTGAAGGGTCAATAAATAAATCAATAGTCATAAGAAACCTCGGGGGGAATTTGTTGTTGTTTGTACCATGTGGTTTTTTGCTACCATGTGTTTTCAATTTATTCAAACGTTTTAGAAATATAACGATAGGTATCATTCTTAGTATTACATTTATAGAAGTATTTCAACTTGTTGCAGGTTTAGGTTCATTTGATATAGATGATATCATTTTAAACGTAATAGGTGCACTATGTGGATGGCTTATTTGGAAACATCAATGGACACAATTAGTATTACAAAAGCTCTATATTTTAGAAAATAAGATGGAAAATATTAAGTTAATTAGGCCAACAAAGGAATATGAAACTCAAGTCATGAACTATAGGCATGAATTTATCATGAATCAAGAGAGTATGGATGGAACAGGAGGATTACGAAATTTTGAAAATTATTCTGAATGGTTAGAGTATATTAGTGATAATTCAAATGAGGCGAGTGTTCACGAGGGGCTAGTACCGGCTTCTCAATTTCTCGCAATTAGTATATCGGATAATAGGTTGATTGGTATGATTGATATACGACATAAACTCAATGAGTATTTGTATCAATACGCAGGAAATATAGGATATAGCATAAAAAAATCTGAACGACGTCAAGGATATGCAACAACAATTCTTTCCTTAGCATTAGAAAAGGCAAAGGAGTTAAACATTCACAAAATACTCATCACATGTGATTCTGAAAATATTGCATCTGCAAAAATAATTATAAATAATGGAGGTATATTAGAAAATGAGATTCCTGAGGATGATAGAATAACGCAAAGATATTGGATATCCATTGAGGGTTAATATATATTATTATAAAAGAATAAAAAGTAGAATAAGAGGAGAGGGATATGAACGGAAATAATGACAGAAAACAGAATATTATAATTGTATTGCTTATAATATCTCTAGTATTTACTTATGTGATGATTAATGGGAAAATACAAATGCTAGAAAGTCGGATCATGAATTTAAATAATCAAATAACCGATTTAAATAGGCAGATGAATAATTTAGAGTATTCTATTCAAGATGAATTTGCACTTATGCAAGATGAAGCACTTAATTTGATCCATTTTTTTGATTACAGTTATGTGGACATGAATGAAGAATTGAATGTCGTGTCTGTTGAAATCCAGGTTGAATTAAAAGAAAAACAAAATGATAGTGATCTTGTATTAATAGTATCCGATGATTCAGGTAAAATGATTGAGACGAAGCTAAATAATGCTAAAGGATTACATTATTATACAACGTTGGATTTAGGAGTAGACCACAACTACTCTATGAATGTTATTGAAAGTGCAGAGAATAATTCTCGTCAGCTCAATAGGGATACCTATGTTATTGATTTACAGAATCAATTTGAACAAAGACGTGCAGAACCGAGAACAAGTGAATCTGGAAATGATCAAAAAAGCCTTTTCTTTAATCTTCATTTTTCGATAAATGATTTTGGCATAGAAGCCTTTGAGATTGAATCGGCCACCTTTGTTTTGGAAAACGCCACATACAGTGCATCCATGGATAGTCAAAGTGATGAATCTGTCTATAAAGAAGAGGTGACGAGCCAGCTACTTAAATATTCGGAGCTGAGTGATCAAGAAAAAATGCTCTTGGCTGCAGGAGAGCTACTTGTTGAAAGACCTGATGGTTTTGGAAGCAACATTTTTACTACAACAAGCTCGGAAGCGACGAAGAAAGTAGCAAAAAAAGATAAAGAAGAATCTCAAAAACGTTCAATATTAAATGATACATCACATGAAGAATATTATGTTTTTCAAAAAGTCTTTATTTATGATGAGTTTACAGAATTCGATCTTAAAGAAATGTCAGATAACATATACGGGTATTTACTTATCCAATTTAAAGATGGTACGGAGATACGATTGTAGTTTAAAAGAATTTATATACGATGTAAGAGGTGGTAGAGATGATTTTAAGTGTGAGCCGAAGAACAGATATTCCGGCACTCTATAGTCAATGGTTTATGAACAGAATACAAGATGGATATGTGCTCGTTAGAAATCCTATGAATATATATCAAGTAAGTAAAGTGATAATTAACCCAGAAGTTATTGACTGTATTGTTTTTTGGACAAAAAATCCAATTCCGATGCTTCCATATTTAGATTTGCTCAAAGAATATCGATATTATTTTCAGTTTACCTTGACGTCATATGATCGGAGCATTGAAAAAGGGGTGCCGCCGAAAAATCAACTCATTGAAAGTTTTCAAAAAATATCAAAAATGATTGGTAGTAATCGCCTTATTTGGAGATATGATCCTATAATTATCACGGACAAATTCTCTATAGAATACCACATTAAATATTTTGAGGTTTTATGCTCTAAGCTTAGCCAATATACGGAAAAATGTATCATCAGCTTTTTGGATATATATACAAAAACAAAGAGAAACATGAAAGAGGTTGCTATTCAAACCTTGTCAGACGCTGAAAAGATTCACTTGCTTCGTCAGCTCCATCAAATTGCAAGTAAATATGACATTGTAGTTGAAACGTGTTCTGAGAGTTTAGACCTATCAGCTACAGGAATAAAGCCTAGCACGTGTATTGATCACCAGCTAATTTCAAAAGTTTTTAATATTGATATGGATGTGAAAAAAGATACAAATCAACGTGAGCAGTGTAGATGCGCAGCGAGTATCGATATTGGAGAATATAATACATGTAGTAATCAGTGTGTATACTGTTACGCAAACTTTTCTTCTGAAGTTGTGAAAAGGAATATGAAAAAACATATTCCAACCTCACCATACCTTATTGGGAAGGGGGAAGAAAAAGATATCATCACAGATAGAAAGGTGTATTCATTAATTAACAATCAACTAAGACTGGATGTAGGAGCGATGTATGAAAATAACGACATTACTAGAAAATAGAAGCATTTCAAAAGAATACAAATGTAAGCACGGATTATCATTGCATATAGAAACATCAAATCACAAGATTTTATTTGACACTGGAGCAGATGAGTCTTTCATTCAGAATGCAGAAAAGCTTGGAATTAAACTTGAAGATGTTGACATTGCAATCATCTCACACGGACACAGTGATCATGGTGGTGGACTTGAAGCTTTTCTGAATTTGAATAAAAAAGCCAAAGTATACATTGGAAAAGGTGCTTTTAATAAGCATATCATTAAGCTACTTGGATTTTTTAAATATAATATTGGATTAAAGAAAAGTCTTCTCAACAGTGACCGGTTTATATTTGTAGATAAAGTGCAAAAAATTGACAATGAATTAATGCTAATTGGGGATATTCAAGGCGAGAAGTTAGTCCCCCAAGGCAATGATATGTTATTGAAAGTCAACGAGGCTGGAGCCCTTGAAAAAGATGATTTTAATCATGAGATAAGCTTGGTGATTAGTGAAAATAATCATTCTATTTTATTTTGCGGCTGTGCACATAAAGGTATTGTAAATATCATCGAGAAAACTAAAGAAATTATTGATAAAGACGTGTATACTGTAATTGGAGGGTTTCATTTGATGGATTTGAAGATAAAAAGTCCTACATCTCAAGAATTTTTAAATCAGCTCGCGAATATTCTTGCCCAAAATAATACATATAAGTATTATACTTGCCACTGTACAGGAGAACCGGCGTATAATTATTTGCTGCAAAAGATGATGAATTTAGATGAATTAAAAACAGGAAAAATTATTGAAATATAGGAATTAGATGGAGGTGACTATGAAAAATTTTCTTTCAGCTTTTTTTATGAGCTTGTTTGTTTTATTTATGTTTTTGTTTTTTGGTGGAGTGCTTATTTTTCAGAGTGTCTATGGAATTCTAATGTTTTCATCGCTGATATTTGCTGCCTTTATCACGGGATTCATGAGTCAAGAAACAAAAATTACAGAACTTGAAAAGAGAGTTAAGGCATTAGAAAATCAAGAAGGTGAATATGATTAAACACACTTGTTCATAGGAGGGATTAGGATGAAAGAGTTAGCAGTAAATATCGCAAAAAAGTATTATTCAATAGAACCTACATCGATCTCTAGCCTTGGTGCTGGATTCTATGGATGTGTCTTTTTAGTGGAACTAAAAAAACCACCCTATAAAATTGTGGTAAAGGTATATTTCAAAAATGAACTCGCGCAAAAAGAAAAACGGCAAATAGAGGTTTTATCAAAGTACACATTAATTCCAATGCCGAAAATCTATTATATTCATAAACATGATCGTTCAATTCCCAATGATGTTTTAGTTATGGAATATATCGATGGCGTTAATGCAGGAATACAAACAAAAATAAATGAAAAATATGTGGATAAAATAGGTGATCAAATTATTGATAATTTACTTGCATATCATTCGGTTGTCAATAAAGAAGGTTTTGGTGAATTAAACGCAGACACTTTTGTTAAAGACTGGAGAGATTACTACAAGATTCAGGTTACGAAAATTCACCAAAAAGCATATGTAATGTATGAGGATGGAAGAATAAGCGAAAAAACCTATGACATCATCGATGAAGTATATAGAAAATATGACAAGATATTTTACTTACCTATTACAGAAGCCTGCTTAATCCATGGAGACTACAATATGTGGAATATCATGTTAAATAAGAACTTGACGGATGCTATTGCTGTCATTGATCCTTATAATTGTCAGTGGGCAGATGCGGAATTTGACTTATATCAATTAAATAATGCAAATGGAAAAGACTTTTCCTTGCTTGAACGATATGCTGAAAGAAAACAACTTAGCGATAATTTTGATATTAAAAATAGTGTTTATGAACTATTCACAGAAGTTAATCATTTTTATGATGCAAATGTAGATCCAATACATTCAAATATTCCGGCCCAAGCGCTGTCCTTAAAGGAGAAAATCTAATATGCGATTAGTCATCAGTGATCTAAGTCACGAACAAGTACAGATATTACTACCTACATTAGCAGAAGGTGATGTGATAATAACACACGATGAAGCCATTAACCATTGTATTGGGTGCTTTGGATGTTGGGTAAAAACACCGGCGACCTGTGTGATACGTGATGCATATGGTGATATGGGAAAACTATTCTCTCAGAGTAATGAAGTGCTTCTTATCAGCCAATGCACTTACGGCGGATTTAGTCCCTTTGTTAAAAATATTTTAGACCGAAGTATCTCCTATATCCACCCATATTTTGTTATTAAAAATGGGGAGATGCATCATCGTAGACGGTATAACCATTCATTCAACTTGCGTGTGTGGTTTTACGGGGACTTAATTACAGAAGATGAAAAGATAACAGCAGAAAAATTAGTAAAGGCAAATGCAATCAACTTAGATTGTCACGTGGATGAAGTGAAGTTTTCATCAGGAATAGATGCATTGGAGGGACACATATTATGAAAATAGCACTCATTAATGGTAGTCCAAAGGTCAAAGAAAGTGCATCAGAATCTGTTTTAAAAGCAATAAAAGATTTATTACTTCAAGAGAATGTTCTGGTTTCAGAATATCATTTTTCCAAGTCCCAATTGGACATAGAAAATATAGAACAATTTATGGACAATGAATGTTTTGTTTTTGCCTTTCCATTATACGTTGATGGAATTCCGTCCCATTTATTACACTGCTTGTTACAATTAGAAACCCTTGTAAAAGCCCAACCACAAAAAGAAATCTATGTATATGCATTAGTAAACTGTGGGTTTTATGAAGGGCATCAAAATGCTTTAGCCATTGAAATGATGAAAAATTGGACGGTAAAAGCCGGACTTATTTGGGGGCAAGGAATCGGGGTTGGTGCAGGTGGAATGCTAACCATGTTAAGAACCGTTCCTTTAGGACAAGGACCAATGAAAAGCTTAGGAAAAGCACTAACCCAATTTATAAATACAATAGTTAACAAAGCTTCCCAAGAATCTATCTACGTAACGGCCAATTTCCCGAGACTATTATATAAACTCGGTGGAGAAATGGGTTGGAGAAAATCGGCAAAAGCCAATGGATTAAAACGAAAAGATCTATTTAAGGGAGCGTAAGTATGGCAACAAGGGTCAAAATCAAAATAAGCGATAATAAAGAGCTTAGAAAGCAGATTGACTTGATTTATGAATCGGCTAGTCAGGAAGTGGCGGCGCGATGGGCTGTAAGTATTGCAAAACATATTTTTGATTGTGTTGGTTTAGACTATCAAAAAATTGGTGATGTAATCGAAGGTTTTCAGATTAATGAATTGTGGCAAGAGGGTAATGTAAGTATGCATGAAATCAGAAAATCAGGTTATAAGGTACATAAGCTTGCAAGAGAAGAAGAAAACATTATTAAAAAAACAGCGTTACGAGTTGCAGGACAAGCTATAGCCGGCGGACATATGAAGGAGCATGCCATGGTTGCATCAGACTACGCAGTAAAAACGATTGGTTTATTATATCAAGATGATATGACGGCAATTACGCGTGAACGAGAATGGCAACTACATGAGCTAAAAATTATTCTACAGATAAAGGATGAAAAATATGAGTGAAAAAGATATTATTTTAAAGACGACGGAGCCAGTAACAACAAAAAGTATTAAAGAAGATTTAATAAAACTTGGAATAAACCCAGGAGATACTATTTTAGTGCATTCATCATTATCTAATATAGGATGGGTATGTGGCGGAGCACAAGCGGTGATTAGTTCCTTACTTGAAGTTATAGGTGATTTGGGAACGCTTATAATGCCGGCTCATAGCGGTGAATGGAGTAATCCAGAAGATTGGGAAAATCCACCAGTTCCGAAAGAATGGATCCCTATTATACAAGAAAATATGCCGGCTTTTCATCCTGACTTGACGCCAACAAGAGGTATGGGACGTATTGCAGAGTTGTTTAGAACATTCCCCAATACATTAAGGTCAAATCATCCGCAAGTGTCTTTTTCAGCAAAGGGAAGATTAGCAAAAGAAGTTGTTAAAGAACATTTGCTAACACCTCAGTTTGGAATGACTTCGTCACCCCTTGGAAAAATGTATAATCTAGAGACAAAGATTTTGCTACTTGGTGTTGGGTATGATTCGTGTACGAGTTTTCATCTTGCAGAAACTCAAGTAAAAGACATGCCTAAGGAACGTTTGGGAACTGCTATGCTTGAGAATGGAACAAGGGTATGGAAGTGGTTTGAAGATTATGAATATGATGCGGATGATTTTGAAAAACTTGGGAAGGCTTTTGAAGATAAATATTTTGTTCAAAAAGGGACAGTGGGTAATGCTCAGTGTAAATTATTTGATATGCGTGAAGGTGTCGATTTTGCGAAGTTGTGGTTAGAAAAAAATCGATTTTCAAAATAAATTCATAGAGAGGGGTATATATTTGGCAAGAAAATTATTTTGTGAACTGAATCCATTAACATATAGGATTTCGGTTGCTAAAGGAACTTTCTTAAGAAAAATTATATGGCTAAAAAATAAAGATAGGTATGTTAAAGAATTTTCCGAGAAAAAGTTAGACTATAAAATATATGAACATAAATCCTTAATCAGAAGAAAATTAGGAAATGTGGATATGCATCTTCAAAATAATAAGGCGACTAATTTGAGTCTAGCGACACCTAGAATTAATGGTGTTATTATTCGACCCAATGAAGTCTTTTCATTTTGGAAACTTGTTGGAAATTGCAACCGAAAAAAAGGATATCAAGAAGGTTTAGTGATTAAATCAGGTCAAGTGAGTCAAGGTATTGGAGGCGGTATGTGCCAATTAACCAACCTCATCCATTGGATGGTTTTACATAGTCCACTGACGATTATTGAGCATCATCATCACAATCAAATCGATATGTTCCCGGATTATGGGAGACAAGTTCCGTTTGGAAGTGGAACCTCCGTCATGTATAACTATTTAGACTATCAATTTGTGAATAAAACAAATCAAACATTCCAGCTTATTACATATACAACAAACACGCATTTGTGTGGAGAATTAAGAAGCGATCAAGATTTAGATTATGCATACCATGTTATTGAAGAAAAAAGTTGTTTTGTAAAAGAAAAGGACGGATATTATAGAAACAATGAGATCTATCAACAAAAAATTGATAAAGCAAGCGGAAATCAAGTAGCCAAGATACTAATTGTAAAAAATCATGCCAAAGTTTTATATGATTTGTCCTTTATTCCCAAGAAAATTTATCGCTTAACAGCGTTTTCAGATATTAAAAATGGTGGTAATCTAGCAGGGGTTGTATTAGACTCGGATGAACTAACCGAGGCTGACATGTTGAAGATAGCCAAAGAAGTTGGCTATAGTGAAACGGCTTTTGTCATGCAATCAAAAAAGGCAGATTACAAGATTCGATTTTTCACACCGACAGATGAAGTGAACTTATGTGGACATGCAACTGTGGCCACATTTAATTTGTTGCGAGATTTAAAATTAATATCCATAGGTTCATATACACAAGAAACAAAAGTAGGTATTTTAAAGGTCATCGTAGGTGAAGATAATGTATATATGGAACAAACGCAACCAAGCTATTATGACATAATAGAAGCAGAGGAATTGATTCCTTGTTTTGAAAATTTGAGTATCCATAATATGACAACCTTGCCGATTCAAATTGTATCCACAGGAAATAAGGACATAATATTGCCAATGAATAGTTTGAACGACCTATTACAGTTAAATCCTAATTATGAAAAGATCCATGCCTTAAGTGAAAAATATGATGTTGTTGGTATTCATGCCTTTTGCTTTGAAACGATTACCGGATGCCATGCGCATACAAGAAATTTTGCGCCTCGATACGGTATTAATGAAGAGTCAGCAACAGGAACATCAAATGGAGCACTTGCTTGTTATTTAATGAAGTACGGACAAGATGTTAGTGATGATGAATTTACTATTGAACAAGGTTATTCAATGGATCGGCCATCGCAGATTAAGGTAAAAATAAAAGGGACCCCAAAATGCATTGATGAAGTCTATGTCGGCGGCAGTGCAATTCAAATTAACTAAAAGTATGGTTGGAGTGATATAAGTGAAATGGGTTAGGAATTCAAAAACGGCAGTCATTGTGTTACATGAAATCTATGGTGTTAATCATTTTATAAAAAAATGTGGAGAAAAATTACACAAAGAAGGCCTTGATGTATATTGCCCGGATTTGTTAGAGGGAAAACAATTTTCATATGCAGAATCAGAAGAAGCCTATCAATATTTTAGGGATACCATTGGTTTTCAAGATGTAAGTAAAAAAACAATGGATTTAATCATAGAGATAAAGAAAAAATATGACACAATAATTCTCCTTGGTTATAGTATTGGAGCGACTATTGCCTGGTTGTGTAATCAAACAAAAGTATGTAATGGTATCATTTGTTATTATGGTTCACGAATTCGTGATTATATAGAGGTTGAACCATCATGTCCAAATATTTTGTTCTTTGCAACGAATGAAAGCGGTTTTAATGCGTTGAAACTGATCGAAACGCTACAAAGCAAAAAAAATGTAAGACTATTAAAAAGCTTTGATGCACATCATGGATTTGCAGATCCAAATAATAGTGCATTTAATAGTGATTATGCGCAACAATGTTGGAATACAGTAATCAAATTCATTCAAGATATAAGTGTAAAATCCTCAAAGGGATCTTTTATTCATTTAACAAATGAACAAATTACTCCGCTTGAGGATTATACAAAAATCTAAAATCCGAGTTTTTCCATAGATGCTTCGATAGAACTATAAGCATTAAGTCCATGAAGTAACTCTTTGGGTAAATGTTTGAAGCCATCTCTTGCACCGTAGAGCATGCCTAGGACCATTCCTCTAGCAGCACTATCTCCACCTGCATAAGCATTTTTAATGAGTGCAGATTGAAAATCCGTTTCGTTAAATACAATAGTAAGTACAGCCGGTAAAGCAAATGGGGAAGGACAGCTTTGGCCGATTTCTTTTATTCGAGTCACAACATCTTTCGTATTTGATAAAGCATCACTATAGGCTTTTGCAATAAATGGGTCCATATCCTTATGCATAAGTAAACTTTTTTCAATAGACTCTCCAGCAATGATTTCTTTGAGTACACGAATAAAAAATTGTGAAATACTAAGAAGTTGTGGATCCGTGTGTGTTAATTGAATTTGATTGAGTATAGTTTCCTCATCAATGTCATCTAGGGCAAATAAAGGAGCACTCCGTGCAAAGCCACCGAGTTCATTGCTGTCAGAACCTTTATTACTATTTTCTAAAAGTTGCATCGATTTTTTAGTTGCATGGTCAACGTATATGGTATCTTTAGCTACAAAGTCAAGCCATTCTTTTTTGAAGACCTCTAGATTAAAATCTTTATGCTCAGCAATGGAGTTTAATAAAAGTAAAGATTGGTCGCCATAGTGTGTAAAATCGCCGGCCTTCTTGTTAGGATGATAGTCGGTATGATTCGGTTCTGTATAAGTTGTAATAGGTGCATAATGTTCTTGTATTTTATCTGTGTCGTATATCCAGTGAGGTCCTAACGCCATAGCGTCTCCAATGAATGATGCAAAAATTAAACCTTTAATTTTCTCTTTTTTCATTTAAATACCTCCTTAGCAATTGATAATAGTTATTATTATTATAACATAAAAGGATTGAGAGTTTCTACAAGATATGATAACTTTCCCATAGCAAGAGCCAAGAAAAAATTAAAATACGTATGCATTATAGAAAGTAGCCAATATTTTATGAAATACATGAAACGATTAATACCTATTGTAATAATGATATTTTTGTTGATAACATATATGTTTGTTTTTAGTATACAAGAAAATTTACGTTCAAATCTATCCAAACATAATTGATGGTAGATGGAAATTCAATACACTAGAAAGTAAGTGGTGTTCAAAAAGCAGTATGGCAATCGGTGTGATGTATATGAATATACATCCTCTGATATTCGATGTGACAATATTTAAGGGAGAAATTTACTAATACGAAGTCTGGCAGAGTATATTAGAGAGACAATTTTCAAAGTAAAAATCATCGTTTCTATGAATAAGGAGCATGCGAATGAAGAAAATACGAATCGTCGGAAGTGTAGCATTGACTGCACTTTTAATATATTTGATAACGTACAATAATCCAATGGATAATTCTGTTTATTAGAATAACTATGCTGCGGGAGAACCCGATAATCTTATTACATATTCGGAAATCGAGGCATATCGGCAATCGTGGGAGGAAAAACAGGATGAATTAGTGTTTTCATACTCTACGTCAAAGGCGGCTGAATTTAAAGAACATGGAAATGCGCATCAGTTAGACTATGACTACAAAATCCAGGTAAGTAATCCAAATAGGCTCAGCAATAGTTGGATTAATGAAAATTTCTTGATTGGGCAATGTATAGAAAATGACTGGGATGTATCCTCCCTATCAAATGTAATTGATACAGAGGATTTATTCAGGCTTTATGCATTGAATAGAGATGCACATTACAGAGTAAAAGTCCTTGGTGAGCGTATTCATCATATTGTTTATCAAGAAGCGTATACAAAAGAAGTGGTTCGGGATGTCTATTTGAAAATGACACAAGAAGAGGTAAGAGAAATATTAGGGGAGCCTGATTTTAAAGTAGATGATTATGAACTCATCGGATATTTGTTTGACGAGTTTTATATTTTCTTAATCGGTGAAGATCAAGTCAAAGAGATTTCAATCTACAGGCGTGACGCTATTGAATATGCTGATTTGGAAACAATATTGCCACACTATGAATTTTCATACGGTGTATCTGCAGCTGAGGTGTATGGCTACGAAACAGCAGGTGTGATTATCCGAACAGACCTATTTGATTTAACGCTTGAGTTAGATTTGTTTCGTCAGCATGGCGCTTTAGAATTGTACACACTTACGAATATGGATTTGCTTACTATAAACAACTATACAAATAGGGATGCAATCCTTGACATTGAAGTTTATCGTATTCTCCTTGAAAAAATGTTGATGGGTGAGCCGATGGATGAGGATGTTGACTTAGGGATGGCTTTTCAGAATGCAGAAAATCTGAAGTATTCACCGGATAAGGAAAAAGCCTGCTATTATAAATCAGACACAGTTGTTGATGAAGGTATAATTATGGAGGGTATTTATGTTAAGAATAGCAATTTGCGATGATGAGGAAAAAGATAGGGAGAATATATGGAGTTTGGTTCATAAAGTAGAAGAAAAATGGAAAACCGAATTTTATGTATCAAGATTTTCAAGTGGAGAAGCATTATGCGAAGATTTGGGAAAAAACAAGTATGATATTATACTTTTAGATATCATTATGAAGGGTATAAGCGGTATAGACACAGCTAAGAAAATCTATTCAATGGATATAGAAAGTTATATTGTATTTA
>CAZVKG010000039.1:0-29556 GCA_964627665.1 uncultured Eubacteriales bacterium
TACCGAAAACATCATGTAGTTCATGCCGAAAGCAAAGTGTCGTCTAACACTTATAATGATGCACATCAAATTTCAATTGGCTTAAACATTAAACACATCGACTTGATCTGTTAGATTGCTCGCAGATGCAGATATATTAGCTCCATATTTTGTAACCTTTTCAATGCCATTCATCTGTTCTTGTAATGACGCAGTTACTTCTTCCGTTGATGCGGAATTTTCTTGAGCAATGGCCGTCAAATTATGTAAGGTATCAATCAGTACGTCCTTCATTTGATCAATTTGTTCTTCTGATATATTTAAGTCGTTAATAGCTGTTTCCGTTTCTTTAATCGCTTCTGATATATCTTGAAACTTCTCTCGGCTCTTCGTAACCATTGTTGATTGCTTGTTTGCTATGGTATACACTTCATTCATCATTTTAACCACATCATTAGAATTCGTCTGCAAACCATTAACAATGCCTTCGATCTCTTTTGTTGAATCCGTTGATTGTTCTGCCAACTTTCGTATTTCGTCAGCTACCACTGCAAATCCGCGTCCCATTTCTCCCGCTCTTGCCGCTTCGATTGCTGCGTTTAATGCAAGTAAGTTTGTTTGATCTGCAATATTGGCAATGACATTACTGGCTTCACTAATTGATTTTGCACTTTCATTTGTTTTTGTGATAATCGAATTAACTTCATGGATAGCTTTCATATTCTCTTCATTGGTATTTGTTAAATTATCAATAGATACGAGGCCTTCTTGTACATGATTATTCACTCGCTCAGATGATGCATTTAATCGACTCAAGTATGTTTTGTTTTGTTCAATCGTTTCACCTAGTTTACTCACTTCTTGAGCACCATCTTCTGTATTTTTCGCTTGATCAACTGCACCTTGTGCTATGCTTTCTACTGCCTTCGATATATTTTCCGAGGTAATGCGTACTTGTTCTAAATCATCATGTAATTCACTGGTAGTATGATCTGTTGTCTTTGCACTCGATTGTATTTGATGAATCAAATCATTTAAGCGCTCAATCGTTTTGTTTGTGGCATAGGACAAGTCACCAAATTCATCTTTTCTTTGCTTAGGCAACTGCATAGTTAATTCGCCCTCGCTTATGCGACCAAGAATATCAATATATTCTTTTAATGGCTTAATCACCATATGCTGCAAAAAGAAAACAACAATAATATTAATGACTAGAATGTTGATTAGCGTGTTGATATAAACACCTAAATTACCGGCATCGAGTCCTATACGACGAACACCTTCATTAATCATTGATGAAACGGGTGCACTTACTAAAAAAGTCATTGTAATAACCACAATAATCTTAGATCGTATTTTTTTGAAAAAATTCATAAATATAATATTATTCAACATTGTCTTCATTTTCATTCTCCTTTGTAAATATCGTTGCCTACTAGTATACCTTAATTATAGGATAAAAACAAATACATTGACATCAAAATAGGATTCTGTTATGATATATTTAATAACATATGTAACATATATAAATAATATGTTACATGACAAGGAGGAATTATATGAACACTACTTTAGCAATTATTATTAATGTGGTTGTTATGCTTTTATTGGTATTGGGATTGTATCAAATGCAAAAACGCCACCTCTCTTTTACAAAGCGTGTTTTCTTAGGATTAGTTCTTGGTATTGTGTTTGGTGCAATCCTTCAATTAATCTATGGAAATAGTTCAGATGTCGTACAGGAATCAAATACATGGTTTGGAATCATTGGAACCGGATATGTTCGATTACTACGTATGATCGTTATTCCACTCATCTTCGTTTCAATCATTAATGCCATCATTTCTCAAGATTCTAAAAACTTAGGTAAAATGGCATCCTTGATTATTGCCATACTACTGATTACCACAGCTATATCTGCATTTGTCGGGGCAACAACTGCAAGTGTTTTTAATCTTTCTTCGGAAGGATTAGTATCTGGTGATGCTGAGATTCAAGCTGGTGAACGTTTAGAATCACGACTAGATGATTTTCAAGCAAAACCCATTCAACAACAATTGATTGAAATCATCCCCTTAAATCCAGTTTATGCAATGTCCGGTCAAGAAAGTTCATCCACACTTTCAACCGTTTTGATTGCTGCACTTCTAGCGATTGCCGTCATTGGGCTTAAGCGGAAGAAACCTGAGTCTGCCACATTTTTTGTCGATTTGATTCGTTCTTTGCATGATGTCGTTATGCGGTTAGTTACGTTAATTCTTCGACTAACACCCTACGGTGTTCTGGCTTTAATGACGCGAATGGTATCAACAAGTAATTTCAGTGAAATTTTAAGACTCTTCAACTTTGTGCTTGCATCCTACGTTGCACTTGTAATTATGTTTGTAATTCATTTGGTTATACTTACTTTCGTAAAGTTGAATCCATTAACCTACCTAAAGAAAATAGCACCTGTACTGTCCTTTGCTTTTACATCACGAAGTAGCGCCGGTACTCTACCTCTAAATGTAGAGACTCAAATTGATGATCTTGGTGTTTCAGAAGGACATGCCAACCTATCTGCTTCTCTAGGAACAAGCATCGGTCAAAATGGCTGTGCAGGAATCTATCCGGCTATGCTTGCTGTGATGATTGCACCAACTGTTGGTATAAATCCACTCGAGCCCGGATTTTTGATTAAACTCATCATTATAACCGCTCTTGCTTCATTTGGAATTGCCGGCGTTGGTGGTGGTGCAACATTCGCCGCATTAACAGTATTGTCTGCATTAGGACTTCCTGTTGCTTTAGTTGGTTTACTTATTGCCATCGAGCCACTCATTGATATGGGACGTACTGCATTAAATGTCAGTGGATCTGTTGTATCCGGTCTTGTATCAGGACGCATGATGGATAAAGTTGATTTATCTATATATAATGGCGAAGGAAAAAAAGCTGAGAGTTTCTAACTCACCATTGAGACTTCAAAAAAACGCAATCAGAATTATTGATTGCGTTTTTTTTTGGTAATTAACCTATAATTTTATTGGTACACTTCACTGAACATTTCCTGTATAGTGTGAATTATATAGCATAACATACACGAATACGTTAAGGAGGCACTATGGACTATTCAAAAAAACTATGGTTTGAGCAAGAGGCAAAGCGTTTCGTTGAAGCTTTACCACTCGGTAACGGAAAACTGGGGGCTATGGATTATGGCAATGGACTTTTTTCCTTGAATGAAAAAACACTTTGGTCCGGCTATCCCAAAGATGATTTCGGCATTATGGATAGGGACGCATTAAGAAAATCAAGAAAGCTTATACAAGAAGGCTACATTGAAGATGCAGAAAAAACTATCCAAACAGACTTACAAGGAGATTACAAATCAACTTACCTTCCTTTGGGTCAACTACAGTTACTTTTTGACCAAAAGCCGTTTCAGTGTTCCTATCGTGAACTCGACTTAGAAACGGGATCTACATTAAGTCAGAATTTCGAAGACGAACTTCTTAGCTACATCAGTCACGAACACAATATCGGTCTTATTCAGTATACCGGAAGGAAGCAAGTATCTCTAAATTGGCTCCCATTCATAGAACACGGAAGCTTTGAATCTACTGAAAACCATTATTTTTACCATCTACAATGCCCAAGTAAAGTGCCTTCATATGAAGAAGGTCATCTCCCCATAGAATACGACCTTAAGCAATCAACGGTTAAAGCTGTTCTTGTTATCGAAAAACGAGTAACTGATGACGGTCTTGTTTTCTTATGGACTATTTTAACAAATTATTTGGATGGTGGAAAAATAGATCCAATATCCTTTAATCAGTTAAGAACAAACGCACTTAATCATTTATCCAAAGTCAACTCTTTGGAAGACATCGCCGAAGAGCATCGCAATCATATGCAAGCACTGTTTTCACGGAGCACTTTGTCTCTCCCTCATAACCCAAACAGCGCCATTCCAACCAATCAGCGACGTATGGCTTATCGTACCGACCCGACAGATGGAAGTCTTATCAGTTTATATTATCATTATGGTCGTTATCTCCTCTATTCTAGTTCATGGAAGACATCCCTTCCTTCAAACCTTCAAGGTCTTTGGAACGAAGAACTTCGGGCCCCTTGGTGTAGCAATTATACAACAAATATTAATTTGGAAATGAATTATTGGCCTGCTAAGATCAGTCGTATTCATGAAAGCTATGAAAGTCTTGAACATTTTTTAGTCAACCTATCTGCAAAAACAAGCGATCACGGACTTGTTTTTCACCATAACCTCGATGCCTGGTTCACTTGTTCTCCGGCTCACGGTTCTCCAAGTTGGGCTTTTTGGCCCATGGCTCCCGTATGGCTCAGCTTTCATCTGTTTGACTACCTTGAAGAAGGGGGAGCAAAGACTCAATCATCTATTTTTAATTATCTAGACCAAGAGGCTCTTTTCTTAGATGAGTGGCTCTTTCAGGGTGATGACGGATATTACCATACCTGTCCATCGACCTCCCCTGAAAATCAATATGTCTTAGAAAATGGTTATATTGCTTCTGTTAGTGATACAACGACGATGGATCAAATGCTTATACGTTCTTTTTGCCAGAAATATCAACAATTCAGACCTGATTCGTCCATTGCAAATAGCCTACATGAAAAAGTGAAGCAACTTTCTCCCATACCCATTCATCCTGAGGGTTATTTACAAGAATGGCAAGAACCTGTCGTTGAAAATGACATCGGGCACCGCCATGTATCCCATCTTGTCGGTTTTTTCCCGGATGATTTTGCCTTTTCATTAGGTCCGGACTATGTTGAAGCCGGAAAAAAAGCCTTGCACCGGCGAGTTGCTGATGGTGGCGACTTTACCAGCTGGCATTGTACATGGATCATCAACCTATTTGCTCGATTTCAAGAGGCAAGTTATGTTCGCAAATATTTAGATATTATGATCGGAGAGCTTACATGTCCGAATCTATTCTCCTCACATCGACGAAAAATGGATGGCGACGAGCTTTTTCAAATTGACGGCAACTTCGGCGGTACGCGGGCAATCACTGAGATGTTAATACACGAAATCAATCATCATCTCCATATTCTACCGGTAGGTAATCTTGGTTTTGGTGAAGGTAGACTCGATAGTATTGCACTAAAAAAAGGACATCTTGTGTCCTTAATTTGGGGAAAAACGATTACAGTGACCATCCAGCCGGCAAAGAAACAAACTCTCTCCATTACATATCAAAATCAGACAAAAAAAATTAACTTAACTGTTGGCCAAGAAATAAGGGTAACATTCATATAAAAAAGAGGCTTTGCCTCTTTTTTATATGGTCATCTTTATATCTTTTGATGAAAATCCAAAATGAAATTTTAACTTTTTGCTTAAATATGCTATGTCTTTTTTATCAATTGTTATCGTTACAGATTCTTGTGATTTTGCTGCGACAAATACTTTTTTAAAACCTTTAAGTTCTCTTATGGGACGTTTGCCTTTAGGTTCTTCATCTTCAACATAAGCTTGAATAACTTCTTTTCCGTCAACTGCACCCGTGTTTTTTAAGGTCATAGTAAAGGTAAAGGTCTCTTCATTTTCTGCCTTATCAATGTCAGACAAGGCAAATTGACTATAATTTAATCCATACCCAAAAGCATATAAGGGTTCAATCTGTTCATAATCAAAGTAACGATATCCCACAAAAACACCTTCATGATAGTGTACCGTTTCACCGCCCGGAAACTCACCTTGGCGTTCAGACGGGTAATCATTTAATGCTTTAGCCATCGTAAAAGGTAATTTTCCTGATGGATTCACCTTGCCAAAAAGTACATTTGCAAGGGCGGTCCCACCTTCCATTCCATTATACCATGTATGAATAAGTGCTTTAGAATAGGTTTTTGCAATTGTTAAATCCACTGCTGAACCACTCATATTAACCACAAGGAGATTGGGGTTTACTGCATGTAACTCTTGAATTAACCGATCTTGTCCAAAGGGAAGTTGATAGGATTGACGGTCTTTGCCCTCTGTATCAAAATCATGGTTTAATCCTCCTACAAAGATGACTAAGTCGTTTTGACTGGCCATACGAAGCGCTGTCATGCGAAGATTTAATTGCTGGTCTTGAGTAACATCAGGTTGGCAACTATAGCCTTGCACGTATGTAATTTGATGGTTGCCCCCTAAATAGTGATGTATACCGGCTAATGGTGTTTTCTCATATAAGGCTTTAATCTCAGCACTTCCTCCACCTAAGCTATGTTGACGGTTTGCATTATCACCAATCACTGCAATACGCTGATAATCATCTGGGTTAAGTGGCAAGAAATTCGCCTTGTTTTCTAATAAAACAATGGATTCCTCAGCTGTTATCAAGGTATTTGTTTGATGTTCATAGCTATTATAGTTTCCTTTTTTTCTAGGACCTTCAAGCATATGAATATGCTCCATAAGGTGAAGAATTCGTTCCACTTTTTCATCAACGAGGGCTTCATCAATGATTCCATCCATCACTTTTTGATAAAGTGAGTCTGCGTAGTAGTAGGAATCGAAGTCATCCGTCACACTCATTTCAATATCTAGCCCTGCTTCCATGGCTTGGTCTGTTGAATGACATGCCCCCCAATCAGAAATCACAATGCCATCATATCCCCAACGGCCTCTTAAGATATCTTGTAATAAGAATGTACTTTCACATGCATAATCTCCACGAAATTTATTATAGGCGCCCATAAAGGTATATGCATCCCCTTCATCAACACAGGCTTTGAATCCGGGCAAATAGATTTCTTCTAAAGCTTGATCATCGACTTCGATATTGACTTCTAGACGATTGGTCTCTTGGTTATTGAGGGCAAAATGCTTCACGCAAGCCGCTACATCATTTTCTTGAATACCCCGTACAATTGGCGGGGCCATTTTCGTAATGAGAAAGGGATCTTCACTCATGTATTCAAAGTTACGTCCGCAAAAAGGGTGTCGTATAATATTAATTCCCGGTGCCAAAATAACATCTTTTCCTCTGCCTCTCGTTTCTGCACCTAAATCTTGTCCGAATATATATGCAAGTTCCGGATTCCACGTCGCTGCTAAGGCTGTATTGGATGGAAAGTAGGTCACATAATCACTTGATAATCCTTTGGCTATCCATGATGCTTTGGGGAAATCGTGGCGAACTCCCATGGGTCCATCCGACATTTTTAATGGCGGAATTCCTAATCGCTTTACACCTTTGGTTTGAAAGAAACCATCGCCATGAAGTAATCCGATTTTTTCTTCTAAGGTCATTTGTTCAATTAACTTCATAATATCTCCTTTTTCTCTTTTTCCTTATTCTATCAAAAATAGTACAATAACTCTACCTAAAAAAATCTAGAAATAAATGCAATATAGGTATAATATATCTGGTGGTTATGTGGCCAAATGTATGGTATCATAATTTTCAAAGATATTATCATTCGAAAGGAGTCCCTATGCTAAAGCGACAACTATACATTGTCTATATTGTTTCGATTTTTATTCCGATTCTATTGATTGGTTCTTATCTTGTCTATAATAACTACTCTATGCTTTATGATCATCACGAATCTATGCTCGTATCCGATAATCTTCGTGTACGTAGTATTGTCTTTGAAACAACAACCTCAATCACGAATATTTGTGATGCCATTGCAGAAAGCAAAGAACTTAGGACTTTGCTTCAAACGAATTATTCATCCGAAAATGAGGCTATAAATGTATTAGAGGCTTCAGAAGTCATAAGTTCACACTATAGACGCCACACGGATATTGCCTCTATTACACTATATACGGAAAATCCGGCATTAACTTCATATGAACATATTGTTGCCATTGACGAACACAATCGTGAATGGTTCAATGAAAAAACGCGTTCTGTTGGCTATTTTTGGTCGGTTGATCATGTCACCAATAACTTTGGTGTCGAACATGATGAGTTACAGCTCAGTCACAAAATAAACGTTCCGGGAAGTTCATATAATGCACTTCTTACTATAAATGTCAGTAATAATTATCTTAAAAATCGTGTTGTTAATAATGATCTTGATGTCGATATTACTACAAATGATTCACCTGTTTTTTTTAGTTCTTGGGGACAGACCGGAAAGGTTCCGGATGTTTTCAATTATCAAAAGGAAGATTTTTTTTCTTACTCCGGTATTACAAATTATTTCGGTCATAATCTTCTTATGGAAGCCTCAACCTATCAACCCATAAAATCCAATGATCGTATTTATCTGTTTTCAACTGATCCTCAAGCATTAAATGCTATTCGTCACCTTGTTTTAAATGCTAGCCTTATTGTGTTGATTAGTTTACTCATTCCACTTATTCTCATTATCAAATACACGAAACAACTGATAACGCGAGTCGACACACTACGTCGCGAAATGCATCGCGTCACCGGGGGTGATTATAATATTATTGAAACCTTTAAAGGGAATGACGAACTTGCCGAACTCTTTTCGGATCTAAAAATCATGATTACTTCAATTAACGAACGCGACCAAGCCATTTTTGATGGTCAAATAAAACACCAACAGTTAATCAATCATCAGCAAAAAATGGAAATGGAGATTTTATCGAGTAAGATTAATCCACATTTTTTATATAATACATTGGAAACCATTCGCATGAAAGCGTTTAATGTAGATGACTTGGATGTTGCAAATGCTATCAAATTATTAGGTCGTTACATGCGATACAATCTTGAAAGTACCGGAGAACAAACCACCTTACAAGAAGAATTAAATTATATTGAAATCTATTTAAAAATTCAAAAATTACGGTTCACTTCAAGAATTAACTACAAAATCATCATTGATGATGCCATCCATCTTTCCCAAATAAACATTATGCCACTGCTGATTCAACCTATTGTTGAAAACGCTATACTCCATGGTCATGAAGAAACACTTGAAGACGGACTTATTGAAATTAAAGTTTTAGATTATAATACAAATGTACTCATTCAAGTTATTGATAACGGAAGCGGAATGGATGAAGATACACTCAATCGATTAAAGACAACATTAAGTAGTGATGTAAGGCCCCTTAAAAGCAGCTTTGGTTTATATAACATTCAAAAACGGATTCAATTATCCTATGGAGATGAACATGGGCTTGATATTAAATCTACATTAGGCCAAGGTACCTTGATTCAGTTTATGGTTCCAAAATCATAAAGGAGGACGTGACATGTTAACCGTATATATTGCAGATGATGAAGAAGTTGTTCGTAACGGACTGAAAAAAATTATCAATTGGCAAGAATTAGGCTTTGAAATCTGTGGCGAGGCCGGTAATGGTCTCACCGCATATAATGAAATACGTGAAAAAAAACCGGATCTCATCTTACTCGATATCCGTATGCCCAAACTACAAGGTCTAGACTTAGCCTATCAACTAAGAGAAGAAGGCATCACAGGGCGAATAATAATACTCAGTGGCTATTCTGAATTTAAATATGCCCAAGACGCCATTAAATGCGACGTTGATTTTTACTTAACCAAGCCGATTGATGAGGAAGAACTCCTTGCTGCTGTTGAGCATATACGTTCCATTGTTCAAAAGAAAAAACTTCACAATGAACATTTGAATTATTACCAGGAAAAAGCAAAGTATAAGATACTAGAAGACATGATTCACGAAGAACGCTTGAATTTAGCAAGCATAAACTACTCACTTGGCGAGTTAAATCTAGAAGCTGATTTTTATCAAGTCCTTTTGCTACATGGTAACACGTCATACAAGCATTTATGCCAGAAACTGAATGTTCCTCTTGAAACAAATCAAATAGAACGTTTAAAAAAAGATGATCAAGACGTCCTTTTATTAAAAGGCGAATTAATCATCCGTCGTTTGCAACAATTAGCTCAAGAAGAAAATTCATCGTCAAACCAATACTACTTCATTGCTGTTGGTGGTGTTGTGTCGGGAATCAACGATATTTACTATTCCTATCACGAAGCACTTGCTGTTATGGAACGTTACTTTTTCTTTGATAATTACAAGTGCATTGCAACAAAAGACGATCTCCCCGCCGGAGATCAATTTACCGAAAAACTAACAATTAAAGATTCTAAAAAATTTGGACAGAATATCTATGATGAAATTAAAATGCACCATCTGAAAGAAAGCGTTCTTCTTATTCAAAATTTGCACCAACAACTCACCTATGCCAAGAACAGCGCCGAATCCATAAAAAGCTTTCTTGCCGGTATGTACCTATATATTCTTAATGAGTTCAAAAAAGATTATCCTCACTATAATGAAGAAGTGCTTACCAATGCAGAAATTATTCAGTGGATACATGAGCGTACATATCTACAGGAAATCATTGAATTCATCGAAAAGAAAGTACATACCATGATAGAATGTATTACTACAAATCAATCTGAAAATATTATTGATGAAATTACTGAGTATATTGAAAGGCATTATGCTCAAGATATTAAGCTTAAATCATTAGCTCCCAAGTTTGGATACAACAGCTCCTATTTAGGTAAAATTTTCTCTAAACAAAGCGGAAAAAGCTTCAATGATTATTTACACTACATTCGCACCCAAAAGGCAAAAGAGCTTTTAGAAAAGAATGAATATAAAGTATATGAAGTCGCCGAAATTGTCGGTTATAAAAACGTTGATTATTTCCACCTAAAGTTTAAAAGCTTTGTCGGCGTAACCCCTAATGAATATCGAAGCACTTTATAATTTTAAATACTTTTACTTCTTCAGGCCCCATTGATATCCTAATACAGGTCCCTCTTTTTTCCGCTTGTCCGGTAATACTTTGATGGCTTATTAAATCTTCGATTTTTTCACATCCTTCATTGATCATAACCGTTACTTGCGTGGTACAATTATTAAAAGAGGCTATTGAAAAGGTATTATTATCGTAAATAATCAAACCGACTTTTGCAGAAGCTTCTTTTATATAGATCGGAAAGTAGTCTGAACAAACTAAGAATCTTAGTTTGTTTAAAATCGGTTCAGGTAATGCATATAAGTCACTGTAATTATCAGGTATATTTATTATATAAATTTTGCCTTCACCATACTTGGAAACAGACAAGAAGGACGTACCGAACCAATTGGAAATCCCACTAATTTCATCCCATACATCATTTGTCATGAGTTGCATTTTAGACAAGGTTATCGGATGTAATGTTTTATATCCAACAGGCTCCCATCCAATCATTAACTCATCGATATGTATCTTATCTTGAGTCAAATGTATCTCCATAATATCTGATAAATTTCGTTTTTCTAGTATTGATATTAATCCGCTCGTAATGATCAGCTGGTTTCCATTGATGAGATGCGCTTTCATTTTATCGATAAGAGAATCATCCTCTGCTGCTGATTGGTTCAAGAAAACAAGCCTTTCATTTTCCGGAAAGTCGGGAACCATTTCCATCGGTAGGCCAATTGTACCCATATATTGATGCAAAAAATCTTCTCCCTTGGAATGATATGGCTTATATGCTTTTATGCCAATAGGTCTTCCTAAATTTGGCAATACTGACTTTATTGCATCTATAGACTCACCTGCAATTTCAATCAAATTCTCGTCTGAATCTTCATCTAATCTGTCTATGAGTGCATGGTAAGCAAAGAGAGTAATTTCCTTAGCCTTAGCTAATAAAGTTAATAGGATTTGCTGTGTATATCGCTCAACCGTCTTTGAACCAAAGGGATCAACCCATCCACCGCCATTTCCATTCGGTTTTATGTTTTCATAATATCTTACAATCCCATAACTTTGATAGGGTTGTAAATGTTGGTTATTAAGATGCGGATCTCGCGTTTCTGTTCCTGTGTAAATAAAATCATAGATGGGTGGCTGGTCTTTTAGATTAAATCCGGATGCCGGAAAATGTTCATACCAATTGGGATATTTGATACCCACACGTACTTGAGGATTGACTTTTTTGGCTACATTAAGCACCAATGTTTTTGAGGCTTCAAGCATTTGTTCCAGTCGAAATTCACTCCAAGACCGATCACCTTTTTCTGAAATACACCGAGTACATTTGCAATTCGTAAAAAAGAAATCATCGAAAAGAATCTCATCAAAAATGCCAGCCGTTTTTTCAACGAAACTTTGTATTCTCTCTCTATGATCAGGATTTGAATAACAATATGTTTTGAAATCATCCATTTCATCCACAGTTACTGTAATACCTCCGGATACACTGATCCCTTTTTCTTCTAAATACTCTTTAATATTAACTAAAACATTATCCTCGACAAGGACCATATCTCGATGCGTTTCTAAATAGACTTTATCAAATTTAATGAAATGATCTAATCGTTCGTAGTTATGATAAAATCCCTTTAGATTGTCTCCTATTTTTTCAAGATCTAAGGCTCGAGCATAAAGGGCAACTTTTGGTATCTCTCTCATTTTTCCTCCGTTCTATTCCCTGATTGTATATTGAGAAAACAAGCGGAAAAGTAATCACTTTTTCCGCTTGCTTTTATTTATCTAGCTTCTGCTCTTGCTGCTTCTTGTTCTTTGGCTACTTCCATGTCAAATTCCAATACGGTATTATAACCAATTTCATTCACTGTGTTTTGCATATCTTCAAGAATCGCATCAAAATCTGCATCATCATTTGCATAAATCATCTTCCATGAATTCTCAACAATGATTGATCGACATTGTGCTCTTAATGTGCTGATTTCTGAAGGTTCTGCAGGTGCTATATAATCCGTTCCGGGAGCAACAACATATTGATCATCTTTTTCAAGATACTCTATTGTTGACAATGCGCCCATTTCTTCTTGCCAGGATACATCGAGTGGTGTCGAATTCAATTCAATCACTGACTCCCATTGTGTATAATCATAAGGGAAATCATAACCTTCAACAGTGTCAATGGGAAGAACTGTTGTAAAGTTTAATTGACTGATTCCATCTTTCCATGAACCGCCACCCCACTCTTGTGGCATTGTTGCATCACCATTGAGAAGTGCTTCTTTTCCAAATGCAGTTAATTGTGGCGAATTATCCACAAGTTCCCACGTTAAACCTTCCGGTCCACATGTTCCTGCTGTTTGTGCTGTACTCATCATAATTCCTTCAGGCGAATATAGCCAGTCAAGAAAATCAACCATACGTTCAGGGTCTTGAGCTTTTGATCCAACGCCTACAACATACTTTGCACCACTTGGTGTTGCACCATATGAAAATATGTTTAGATCTTCTATTGGAGCAATCATAAATCCTTTTCCAGCTTCTTTGTTTGCAGTTGTGTTATATGCTGCTTGTCCTAACCAAGGCCATGGCGAAAACAAAATAGCTCCGTCAACATATTTATTATATAATGTGTCATAGTTTTGTGTTGTACTTTCAGGGTCTAATATTCCCATTTGATTCGCTTCATAATAAAACTTCAGCGCACGAACATATTCTGAGTCACTCTCAATAATACTTTGAAAATCCGTTCCGTCTGCTTTTGCTAAGACAAAACCTAGCTCATCATATCCATAAAAACATGTCGGTTGCTTAGCTAATGTCATCATATTACCATCCCAGTCGCCAAATAATGACAAGGCATAGGTTTTACTTCCTGAATCTGAGGTTGGATATGCATCTTGCATCTGCTTAAGTACCGGTAGTAAATCTTCTAATGTCGACATTTTCGGTGAACCGATCTCTGTATAATAATCCCAACGAACATAGGGTCCGAATGTTAAATCTAATCCTTCAGATGGTGTTGTCGCCGGTTCATTTGAAACACTTGAGGGGATTGCAAAGATACTCGTTGGTGGAGAATCAATCGTTGTGCGAATCATATCCAAAGCCGCTTCATATTGCATAATGTGGGGCATGCGGTCCGAATATTCTTGCAAATCAAGCATAAGTTCAGCTCTAACCGTATCCGCAAGCCGACCGTTCTCAGCACCAATCATGACGATATCTCCAAGATTTCCCGCAGCAGATCGTGTCTGAAACAAGGTATCTCCACCACCTGCTACATTGGGTGCAATAATGTTTAATTCCATATTAAACTTTTCTTTTACAACTTCTCCGAACCATCCTGATTGAATTCCTTGATAATTCGACTGTGAAGAAAACACATCTACTGTAATGAAATCATCATATGGGCTTTTGTTTTGTTCTTTCGAACCATTGCCCTCTGTATTGGCTGAAGTCTCACTTGAACCATCATTCGCGTCCTCATTATCCCCGCAAGCAGTAAAAAGTGACAGTGTTAAAACTAAGACCAACATAAAACTCAACAACTTTTTAAAACGTTCTTTCATTTGTAAAATCCTCCTTAAATTATAATAGCATATATGACATTGGAAATCACTCCATAACGTCCCTTTATTAACCTTTGACCGAACCGATCATAATACCTTTTACAAAATATCTTTGGAATATGGGATAAATAAATAAAATGGGTAATACGACAATGACGGAAATCGTCATACGTACTGATGTCGGTGTCTGTTGCATTGCTATTGCTTGCATATTCTGTCCGCTTGCCCCACTATTTTTCATGAGCATAGCCAAAGAATTTGCTTGATTCAAATAAGTATATAGTAAGTACTGTAGCGAATATAACTTTTGGTCTGTTACGAAAACAAGTGTATCTTGAAATGAATTCCACTGACCAACGGCTGAAAAAATAGCAATGGTTGCAAGGATTGGTTTTGAAATCGGAAAAATCACCTTCCAAAATATTGTTAAAATCCCTGCCCCATCAATTTCTGCAGCTTCTTGAAGGGATGGTGAGATTGATTCTACATAAGTTTTTACAAGAATAATATTAAAGGGTTGTACAATCAATGGAATAATATATACCCAGAATGTATTGGTTAATTGAAGATTACGCATAATAAGATATATGGGTATCAATCCCGCATTAAAGTACATGGTAACGACAATAAAACGATACCAAAATTTTCGTCCCCACATTTTTTTCTGAGTAAACATAAACCCTAAATATCCGGAAGCAATAGTCGTCAAAAAGGTTCCTAATGCAGTTCTAGCAACAGAAATAAAGGCTGCACGACCTAATCCACTTAACTGTATTATTTGTTTATAATTCTCAAAATGTATCTCCTTTGGTAACCACATAATGGATCCATTGGCCGACAAATGATTGGCACTGATCGAATTAATAATTAAATAATAAAATGGATAGACACATATAAAGGTAAACACTGTAAATCCTAAATAGTTGATAATATTAAACACGACACTACTCATACTGTATTTTTCTTTTCCGATTCTAATCTCTCGCTCCATAGCTGCCTCCTAAATAATTGACTCGTCACGAACTTTTTTTGACAACCCATTTACTGATACTAATAACGTCACACTAATCAATGATTTTAGAACACTAATTGCTGTTGCTAAAGGAATACTATTACTTGTTCCAATCCCTAAGTTATATACATATAAATCTAAAACCTGAATCTGTTCTTTATTAAATGCATTTTGAAATACAAAATATTGATCCATACCATTATTTAAAAAGTTGGCAATACTTAACATAAGCAAAACAAAATATGTGGGAATCATTGCCGGCAAGGTAATATGTCGCATGAGATGAAATCGGTTAGCCCCATCCACTTTAGCGGCTTCATAAAGTTCTTGGTCCGTTCCGGCAATGGCCGCAAGATACAAGATAGCTCCCCAACCTAATCCCTTCCATGTTGACCACAATAACATTTTCAAATAGGTGTAATCACCACTATCTAAGATTTTGATGGGTTGATCTACAATGCCTAAGTCAACAAGTACTGAGTTTACCATTCCTGAATTTGAGAATAAGGCAAAAGCAACAGCATATACGAGGACCCAACTAATAAAATTAGGTAGCGTCGTCAACGTCTGAACAATGCGCTTAAACTTACTCGCCTTAATTTCATTAAGAAAAATCGCAAAAATCAAGGGTAAACCGGATGTTAAAATCATTAACGAACTCATTGTAAAGGTATTCTTAAGCACTTGTAACAATTGTTTGATTTGTCCGGTGTTAGAAAAAAGGTATTTGAACCATTTAAGACCTACAAATTCGGATTGAGACAGTTTTAATGGCGGTCTATAATCATATAAAGAATATATCCAACCATACAGTGGATAATATGCAAATAATAATACCAAAATCAGAAAAGGTGCAATCATAAGAAAATATTTAAAGCCTTGCGCCTTTTTTTTTGCTGCTAGACGTTTTTGAGAATCCATTGTTTCCCTCCTTGGTGTTCTTTCTATTATGTAATTATTCTAGCAATTACGGACTATTTGTAGTACCTATTAAATTAAAGAACCAATACACAAAAAAAGAGATGCAAAACTGCAATCTCTAATTTGTTGGGTAATTTTCAATCTGTCCCTTTCTAATATTTGTATTCTGTCACTTTTAAAGAAGACACTTTTGTTTTATAATAAAGGCAAGATACTTAATAAACTAATATGTGTTTACAAAAAAGGAGATATCTATGAATTCTCAACGAACCATTACGACTAAATCTATTATAATTGCCGCTTTATTTATTGCCATTGTTTTTGTCGCAACGTATGCTGTACAGATTCCTTTACCGGGAATTGCAACTGGTGGACTGATCCATTTAGGTAATGTCGCTTTATTTACCATCGCTGTGATTTTTGGGAAACGCTATGGGGCGATTTCCGGGGCCTTCGGAATGGCACTTTTTGATGTACTATCCCCTTGGATCATTTGGGCCCCCGGAACCTTTGTTATTCGAGGCATTATGGGATATATGGTTGGTTCAATCGCAAAAGGTGGACGTCAACAATCCATTAGTCCCTTTCGCTTAATGCTTGCCATGATTCTGCCTAGTATATGGATGATTGCAGGATACTTTGGATATAATCTACTACTGTATCAAAATATTCCCGCTGCTGTCGCCTCATTACCCGGTGACATAACTCAAGCTGTTGCCGGCATCGCCATTGCAACACCGGTTATCCTGCTTATCGAAAAATCAGGCACTTCAAATCGCTTAGCCCTATTAGCCACAGAAAGGTAGGAACTTGATATGAAAGAAAAACTTATTATGACCCCTGGTCCAACAGCGATTCCACCTGAAGTTCTTGTAAAAATGTCAGATACGTTTATGCATCCAAGTATTGATCATGAATTTCTAGAGATTTATAAGCAAACCACACAGCGCCTTCAACAAATTATGCACACGGAAGAAGACGTTCTTATCTTAAATGGAGAAGGGATTCTTGGACTTGAAGCCGCATGCGCCTCACTCATTGAACCCGGTGATTCCGTTTTGGTCATCTCAAACGGAATCTTTGGTGCTGGCTTTGCTGATTTTGCTACAATGTATGGGGGAAAAGTCACCCTTTATGAAGTTAATGATAGGGAGCCCATAGATATCCATGCTTTGAAAAACTTTTTAGACCACAATCATGATTTTGCTGTCGCTACCATGGTCCATTGCGAAACCCCTTCCGGTTTGGTCAATCCCATTGATGAGATTTGTCCTTTGCTCAAATCTTATGGTATTCTCACCATTGTTGACTCTGTTTCAGCTATTGGTGGTATCGAAGTATATAGCGACAAGTGGAAAATCGATATACTATTAGGTGGGTCCCAAAAATGTTTATCTGCACCGAGTGGACTGACCTTTTTAAGTCTTAGTCAGGCAGCTAAAGAAAAAATACAAAAAAGAAATCATCCCATTATCGGGTTTTATGCAAACCTAACGATTTGGGATGATTGGTATGAAAAGAAAAAATTCCCCTATACACAGCCGGTCAATGAAATAAAGGCGCTTAATGAGGCTGCAAAACGTGTCCTTGAAGATCCGGATGTGTATGAACGCCATCACAGAGAAGCAAAAAAAGTGCGAACAGCACTTTCTGAACTTAAGCTTGAACTCTACCCAAAATCCGGTTTTTCAGATACAGTTACAGCCTTCATGGTGCCCGATGGTTATGATGACACCTCCCTTCGTCAGTATCTATTGGACGAAGAAGGTATTATGCTTGCCGGTTCTTTAGGATACTTACAGGGCAAGATCATTCGCATCGGACACATGGGCTATCACTGCTATGCTGACAAAGTGGATCGCACAATTGCTGCACTTGCTAATTATTTAAAAGCAAGAACAAATTCGTAACGGTGGTTTTTTTCGGTACTGATTTGATATTGTTTTTTAGGTTGGGCCCCCCAACTATCATCTCCGGCAATACCGCGTTGATATCCATTAATTCGAACGACTGTTTTTGCCGGATTATCAGGCATAAGGTGGGGATGTGTATAGGTTTCAATCTCATATGGGGTAAATCCTAATGCAGTCACTTCAACCGGTACTGAAGCCATAATTTGTAATCCATGTAGATTTTTTTTGTCGATGACTTCCATAAAACGGACATCGGTTTTATTTCCACATTCTTGTGGTCGAATATATGGAACCCATTCGTCTTTGACTGTCGATTCAAAAAAGCCAATATAGGCGCTTTCTTTACGATCGGAATAGTTGGAATGGGGTCCTCTTCCATACCATTTTAAAGAATCAAACTCTGCATTCATCTGAATCATCAATCCATAAGCCGGAATCTGAGGTAAGCTGCGCGACGGTTTAATATCCATAGTAATCTTAATCCGTCCTTCAACATCAATTAAATAGGTCATGGCTACAAAGCTTTCATCATTGATTGGTAACTGGTATAATGACTTAACTTGAATATAACTGACTTCATTAATATCAACAGAAGCTAATTCAAAGTCGCTTAATTGCATTTGATTTGGCATATCTCTCCAGACACCACACTCTTCTAACATGTGATTTCCGAGATCATTATCCGTTAAGGCTCTCCAAAAACAAGGCATAATTGCTTCGACCAACATATTTTTCTGATGAACGCTATATTGTTCAATCCAACCAGTCTCTTTGTTGAAGCTTATTTTAAAACCATCTCCGGAGATGACAAATTCGGAGTCAACTTCTTCCATAATAATATAAGGATAGTCATTGGCCACTTTTGATAAGCTAGCAAATCGTCCTTCTAAGCTATCCGGTAAATTTTTCGCCGTATAGGGTAATGTCAGCTGGGAGAATCCAAGCACATATCCTTTGGGTGCATAATTTGTCTCTTCGGCCAAGGCATAGGACACATTTAATTGATAAAACCCGTCCCCGTCAAATAGGTCTTTATTCAGCTCTGAAAGAACCACTTCACGAGCTTCTCCTGCAGGTACATGTGTATCTATAGCACCTGATGCAATAGGCTTACCATCTTTTTCGATTGTATAGTCTATGTTAAAATAATCGGAATCTAAAAATAGATTTCTGTTTTCTATTTGAATACGTCCTTCTTTTAGATCAATGGGCGTCACTTCCATCGTTTGATAGCATTTTTTCACTTCAAGGAGTTTCGGTGTCACCGTACGGTCCGCAAGAACAAGTCCATTACCACAGAAGAAATTATCATTAGGAGACTCTCCAAAATCACCACCATATGCATAGAATTTCTGACCATTTTCTTCTTTTAATATAGCTTGATCAACCCAATCCCAAATAAATCCACCTAAAAGTGCATCATATTTTCTAAACAAATCCAAGTATAAATGCAGACCTCCACAGCTTGTTCCCATGGCATGGCTATACTCGCACAATAAAATAGGCTTTTGTGGATTGTATTTTGCATAGTTTTCTAACATTTCCGGTGTCGTATACATCTGGCTTTCGATATCTGTAACATAATCAAACTTTCGATCATGAAATGTACCTTCATAATGAATTGTGCGGGAGGAATCGATTGCTAGAATGGCATGACGCATATGGGCAAAATTCAGACCACCATAGGATTCATTACCAAGGGACCACATAATAATTGATGGATGATTACGGTCACGTTTAACCATAGAAACAGCACGGTCAACAACGGCATCTTTCCATTCGCTCTTACTTCCGGGAATTGCACTTTCTTGAAGTGTTTGAACATCTTGATATTTCCATGTTCCATGAGTTTCTAAATTGGTTTCATCAATAACATAGAGGCCTAACTCATCACATAAGTCATAGAAAAACGGATGGTTTGGATAGTGCGACGTTCGAACAGCATTAATATTATGCTGTTTCATAAGAATGAGATCTTTACGCGTATCTTCAAAATCAATCGCGCGCCCTTTCTCCGGATGAAATTCATGACGATTGGTTCCAAGCAGAAGAACGGCTTTACCATTAACCAACATTTGTGTCTTATCAATGCGCACATCTCTAAAACCAAGACGAGTTGAACGGTATTCTACGCTTTCACCGGATCGATTCTTGACTTCTAGAACAAGCATATATAACTTTGGAATCTCCGCACTCCAAAGTTCTGGGTTTTCTATCGTAAGCGTGGTGGTATAACTTTGCCCCTTAGCGTCCACATCTTTGGCCAAATCAAAACTCTGTATAACCTTTTCTCCATCATAAAGTGTTCCTCTAATGGTATATAGGGATTCACTTTCATCCTCATATGAGGACAAAACAGCTTCAATCTCTACATGACATTTTTTATAGTCTTCCTCAAACCTTGTGACAATGGAATAATCATCAATCCATGCTGGTCCAACAGTATATAAAAATACATCTCTAAAGATTCCACTTAAGCGCCAAAAATCTTGATCCTCTAACCAACTTGCATCACTCCATCGAAACACTTCTACTGCTAACTTGTTTTGACCTTCTTTTAGATATGGTGTTAAATCAAAGTCTGCATTTGTAAAACTATCCTCGCTATATCCAATACAGTCTCCATTGACATATAAATAAAAAGCGGATTCTACACCTTGGAAACTAATAAACACCGGTTGGTCTTTAAAATTTTCCTTCAATTCAAAATATTTAACGTAATGACCGACCGGATTATATTTAACAGGTGCATTAGGTGCAATAACTTCTTCTGTATTGACCCACGGATATGTAACATTGGTATATTGTGGATAATCATAGCCTTCCATTTGCCAGTTTGAAGGAACTTTAATCTGATCCCATTCATCAACACTATAGTCTATATGCTCAAATCCATAAATGCGTTGACTTGGATTATCGACAAGTTTAAAAAACCATTGTCCATTGAGTAAGTCTATTCTTTCACTGTCATATGCCTTATAAGCTTTGGCTTTATCTAAAGATGTATAGGACACACTAAAGGCTTTGGCCTTCATACGATTAATTTGAAAAACTTCCGGTTGATTGAGCCAAGCTTGCTCATTTTCATTTCGACTGTCCAATATAATTTTTTCTTTCATAACCTTCTCCTTTGTATAATACTATTATAATACTATCACAAAAATAACTTGCAACTATATTCATAATAATATGTAAATAAAGTCTTTTCAATATAAAGTTTTTCATATATTATAAGAATATGAACTATATGCGGAGGATATTATGAATGCTTTTTTTCCAACAAACACTGAACATCAATCTCAACTTCCCTTTTATCTAACATCATCAGGCATATACTTTAATGAAACGGAAATGGATCGTTCTCTAGGCTACACTTCACCTCAATGGATTCAAACAATCTCAGGGGCCGGAAAGTTCTTTGTGAATGATCGGGAATATGATATACTTCCCAATACAGGTCTCTTTATTCCTGCACATGTTCCCCATCATTATAAAAAAAATGCCGAATCCTGGGTAACGCATTGGGTTTCCTTTGATGGCAAGGCAACTCCAGAGCTCCTTACTTCCCTCGGGCTAACGCATTTTGATTATGTTTCTTTGATTGAGCCAAATACAACGCAACAGCTTCTTGAAAAAATATATCGCTTATCCACAAATGCCTATCACCATAAGTATTTGAAAATATCCACACTCATTTATGAGTTAATCTACGAAATATATCAAATAAAAAATACGAAAAACATGCCCCACTCTCATGAAAATCAAATTTTTCAGACCTTGCTCACATTTATTGAAAATCATTACATGCATGATTTTAGCTTAGATCAATTAGCCGAAACCGTTGATCGTTCGCCCCAATATATTTGTCGTTTATTTCAAGAGGAACTTCGGATGCGTCCCTTTGAATACGTACGCCATTATCGCTTATCAAAGAGTAAATCCTTGCTACTTTCTTCGCCAGACTTATCGGTTCAGGATGTCGCAGGTCAAGTTGGCATCAAAAGTCCTAGCTATTTTAGTGCACTTTTTAAAAAAGAAGAAAAAATAACACCTCGTGAGTTTGTACAACTACATCAACGAGGTATTTAACAGGAGATTGTCATGGAAAAAATATATAAACAAGGTTTCTTTTATACTCTAAGGTATCTCATACTTATTATAATTATTGTTAGCTTTTTGTACTTTAATCAAGGTAATGAACTTCTGACTATTCAAAAGCTTTTTGACTATAGTCCCAACAATCTTTTTCTTGCAATGCTATTTATGCTTGCACTCTATAGCATAAAGCCAATTGTCCTTGTGCTTCCTGTGCCCATGCTGCAAATCGTTGTTGGGATGATTTTCTCCCCTTTGTTTGCATTCCTTGTGAATACCCTTGGACTGGTTCTCTCGTGTACGGTTGCATATGGTATCGGTCTATTGCTTGGAAAAGACCGCGTGGAAAAGTTGATGCGTAAGTTCAAAAAAAGCAAAGATTTAAAAAGACAACGTAAAAATAACGAAGAATTTTTTGTGTTTATCATCCGCGCCATTGGTTTGGTATCTATGGATGTCACCGGAATGTTCTTTGGGTCCGTTCAGACGCCCTTTTTGAAGTACTTAATCTATTCGACGCTTGGACTCATCCCTGCAATGCTTATCGCCACATTCATCGGCCTCACTGCAGATGATCCGGCATCACCTAGTTTTATTCTATCACTCATTGTCAAGGTCATCCTTGTTGTTGTCTCTTTAAAATATTATAAATACAAATATGCCCATTAGATGGAGTGTTGGCTTAGTCTTGAACAATATGGACTTGCAATCGTCCGAGTATCTTCTGAATATAAAGTGGGCACAACAAAATAATAAGTCCCGATAAGAAGAATGTCCATCGCATCCCTTGTTGGCCTACAATATCAACGATATGACTTCCGACAAAAACCGCGATAATGCTTGTGAGTCCTCCGATAGCAGAATTAACACTAACTGACATGGTACGAATTCTCTGCTTCGCAAACAAAAATTGCATATTAAACAAAGAAATCCCCGCGCCGGCCCAAGCAATACCACCGGCTATATGTACAAGTGGAATAAGAAACATATAATTCGCTCCGGTGATAAATCCCCATGAAAAATGTGCAAGACCTAGAATAGTAACCGAAATTGTACCCGATAAAAACCAAGATTTTTTGTCCGCAACATTTCCCCACCATGAGGTAAATGCAACACGTGTTACGGTTGCAATCACTGTCATTGTCATCATATAGGTATAACTAAGATCAAGAGAATCTACCATATATACCGACATAAATGACGCGCCGATAAATAAACCAAAGTTCCAAATAACATACATAAGGATGATTTTACTAAAAACCGGATCTTTAATTGGTGCACAGAGGCGTTTGATAAAAGCACTCTCTTTTCTTGTTTCCTCCGTCGCAACATCCTCGATGTGAATCAAGGAATATATATTTAAGACGCCCATGATTACAAGAACCCCGCCTAAAAATAAGAAACCGACAAACTCTTGTCCTAATAGTTTATTGTAGTCAAGTACTCGTCCCAATACAATGGTACAAATCGCTACAATGCCCAATGATAATTTCTCGCGATAGGCAAGGTATTTCCCACGTATTTGTAAGGGTGACAAATCAATCATCCAACTGGAAATAATGGGACTAATAATCCCATTGCTGATATACGCGAGTACAAAGCATACAATGAATCCAGCCATCATAACTTGGTCGGATGCTCCCAACTGCATTAAAATATAAGGTACAAAATAAGCAATTGACATAAAAAGTCTTAATATAATAGCGATTCCGATGACTTTTTCTTTTCGACTACGCTGTCCATGGGATAAAATGAGCGTCGAAAAAATCTGAAAGATTCCCATCGCCACGTGAATTACACCAATACGTCCATTTAAGGTTTCACTTCCACCTAAAAAACTAATAAAGCCTGCTAAAAAGTTACCGGTCGTTAGTGAAAATTGTCCAATCCCTGTGATTCCTTCTAAAATAAAATAACGTCGGCTGCGCTCTTGACCTGTAAGTATTTTGTTCATTCCTATTCCTCTTGCATTCTCTAAGATTCCGTGTATATAATATATACAAGAGTAAATATATTCTTTTTTTTCTAAAATACAAATGGCCATTTTGGTATTTAATATGTCATATTTGGTAAGGAGTTCATCATGAATATTGCACAAATTATCGGTAATAAATTTAATTGGAAAAATACGTCTCAACATCGTATGTTAAACTCAAATCCACATGAAGGCATACTCGCTTCCGGCTATGTTCGTAAAAACAAAAAAACCGGGGCACTCATTCGTCTAACCACCAATGATTATCACGGTGTTCTGGTCATTGACGGACACGGGTATTATGAGGATGCCCATGGAAAAATCCCTGTAAAAACAGGTGATTTTATTCAGCGTTTCCCCGGAAATACCCATTCTACCTTTCCTGAGGATGACCGATGGACAGAGCTATATATCGTTATTGGAAAAAACCTATATGAGAACCTTGTCAATCTTGGTGTTCTTAATCAAAGCTCACCTGTCATCCATCCCGGAATTGATTTTGAAACGATTCAATCTTTTTTATCTTTTCATGAACAGTTAGGGTATTCCGACCGACTCGAGCTCCCCTTAGTCATCCCCAAAATCATCGATTATCTTGCCCGATTAACCTATTCCGATCGGGTCAGTCAATACTCCTCTGACGAAAAAAATATTCTCTCTGTCGCGACCGAATATATTCACGAAAATATTGACACTCGTATTTCAATTGAGGATGTAGCCCTTAAAGTAAACATGGGTTATGAAAAGTTTCGAAAACTTTTTACCAAGCATTATAATATTTCTCCCGGCAATTACATGATACAACACCGCATCTACCTTGCCCAGCGCTTACTGTCAAATTCTGAGCTAAGCATTAAAGAAGTTTCAATTAAGTTAGGATATGTTGATACCTACACTTTTTCTAAACAATTCAAAAAAATCACCGGGCGTTCGCCCAGTGATTTTAAGAGCCTGTTTTTACAATAAACTCAATGCCTTCCGGTATAACCTTTATATCCAAAGGATATTTGGGTCCCAACTCACCATCAACATCTGCCGGAAATCCATCTTCTTCCAAGCACTCGATATGTATTTTGCGACTTTGAAAATATAAAATGTTCTTATCTTCGAGATGTTCACCTCGCATCATTTTAGCAAATACACCCGGTATTTCATTCACACTACAGGCTTTAAATCCGACAAAATCCAATTTTCCATCCCTCATGGAAGCATATTCTCCAACTCGGTTAAAGCCTCCTGCACTAGAACCGTTAAGGACAATAAAAAGGTAAAATTCATCCTCATATACTTGTTGATCAGTCGTGATACGCACTTTTTGACTCTTGAATTTGGGAATCTGCTGAACACCTTTAATATAATAAGCCAACTTACCAAGTGTATTTTTAAATTCAGGTTCTATGGTATGAGCAATACTTGTAAGTAATCCACCACCACATACATTGACAAAATACTGACCGTTGACAATACCGATATCCAGTTTTCGGATTTTCATTTGCGCAATCACTTCAAAGGCTTCGTTAAAATTCTCCGGAATACCTAAATGCTGGGCAAAATCATTGGCTGTTCCTGCTGGAATTACACCTACCGGACGCTTGATTTTATTCTCCATCATTGCATTTACTGCTTGATTGACGGTCCCATCTCCACCCGCAATTAATATAGCTTCACACTCGTCAAAGTTCCCTTCTTTAAAAAATTTAGCAAAATCTTCTTCAGACCGTGTCCTCCAAATCCTAAGCTCATAGCCATTTTTTTCGATGATTTCTATGAGTGTATCCAGTCGAGTTTTAAAAGTACGGCTTCCTGCCATTGGATTATAAATTAATTGTATGTATTTCATAACGTAACCTCCTTTACCGGCTCTCATCTAACACATCAATCACTTCATCAATTGTATGAAATTCATCATTGATATATCGTATAGTAACATCCTCCAAAAATTGGTCCTTCGCCGATTGTTCCAAACCTGCATCAATAATATACTTAAACGTTTGATGATAGTCTTGTCCGCCTAAAAAAGTGTTCCCCGCTGTATATGTTTGCGATTTTTGAACCAAGTTGTGACTTGAGACATGATAAGTGTCTCCAATCCAATTCTTCTGATGTTCCTCATCCAAAAGAACATATTCAAAAAACTTTTCTGCAAGTTCATTTTCTTCGCCTACTTGAGTCATCGATAACCACGTTCCTCCCCATTCCCGTGAATATGGTCCTCTTACAATACCCCAGTCGCCTGATGTTTCTTCCGTTGACATGAAAAGAATCTGTGATAATCCCCAGTTTGGTAATACATAACTAAACACATTTTCACGCATCCCTCCAAACCACTCTTTTGACCACTCAACATAAAAGGGAGTTAATTTATTTCGCTTAATATTATTAATTGTTGTTAAATATTTTCGCCATTGGTCTAAATCAGCTTCCATATCGGCTTCTTCAATTGATACCGGCGGAACAAAGTGTCTTAAGGCATATGGATCAGGAACAAGTCCAATCTCATGCTCTTTTAACCGTAAGCCTAATTCATAAATTGTGTCGATTGTCATGTAATACTTGGCAATCTCTTTAGGGTCATCCGTTCCTAACACTTGACGCGCCAAACTCCGTCGATAAAAAATAGCGATTGGTGTCATATGGTAAGATAAACCACGCATCTTACCTGATTCATCATAACTTCTAGCTAACATATTTTCATTTAAATGCCTATCTATTTGATAGTCTCTAGAAAAATTGTTTAATGGTTGAATATATTTATCTAAAGTATCTCCCATCAGTGATTCGTAATCTGAAATGATAATATCCGGTTTTTCACCTTCTTCTATTCGTGTTGCGACCATTTCTTCAAAACTATTTATCTCGATGAGTTCAAACTCGATTTTGCAAGATTGTTCTCTCTCAAAAGCGTCTAATTCTGTTAAAAATTCATCCGTATAGCTCCATATCAAAAGTGTCGGCTCAACCGGTTCAACCGGTTCTTCCTCTACTTGAATAACTTCTGTAGAGAGTTCAGATTGAGTGCCGGTTTCAGTGCCACATCCCGTAAAAACAATAAGACTAAATATAAAAAAATAGAGTATTTTGTGAAATCGCATGTAGGTCTCCTAGTAATAATGATCACTTTATATTTGATATAATCATCATACCAATATTTCAGCAAAATGTGAAGTGAAACTTATTGTTTATATTATGGTTTGGGTGTCAATAGCAATTATGGAAAAATAAAAAAAGAGCAGAAGTCTGCTCTTTTTTCTGAAATCACTTTATAGTTTATACCAATCTTTTATTGCCTCATATAGCTTGGTAAATCGTTGATATTTTTCATCATAGTAAGCCTTTTTCTCCGGATTAGGTTTTACTGTATTGGTCACTTTAATCATGGCTTCACAACCTTGCGCAACATCTTTAAAATGTCCTGCACCGACTGCTCCAAGTATTGCTGCACCTAACGCGCCACCTTGATTTGTATTGATTTCTTGAATCTCGACGGCAAACATATCCGCTAAAATCTGTTTCCATAAGGGACTCTTTGCACCGCCACCAATCACTCGTACTTCCTTAATCGGAACATCAATATCTTTAAGAATTTCCATAGAATCTTTTAATCCATAAGACACTCCTTCAAGTACAGCTTTTGTCATATGTCCACGATTGGTCAGCATTGTCATTCCAACAAAGGCTCCTTTCGCATCCGGATCTGCATATGGAGTACGCTCTCCCATTAAATAGGGTAAAAAGACTAAGTTTTTATCTTCAGATTCGATTGTTGCGGCTTCCTCTAATAGATCTTCAAAATTCATTCCTTTTTGAACCGTATCCACCCACCACTTCAAACAAGATGCTGCAGAGAGCATAACCCCCATTGAATGATATTTTCCATTCGCATGACAAAATGCATGAAGACGATTTTCCTGGTCATGGGCATATTCTTCATGTGCTGCAAATACAACCCCCGAAGTTCCAAGGGTAACTGATACAATACCTTCGACAACTGTACCGGTTCCAACTGCGCCCGCTGCTTGATCACCGGCTCCTGCTGCAACAACGATTTCTCCTTCTAAGCCTAATTCTTCTAAAACACTTGGCGTAACATTACCACATACTTCGTAGGATTCATAAAGTTTCGGTAACATGGCCTCTTCGATTCCTAAATAATCTAACATCTCTTTTGACCACGTTCGATTCTTAACATCAAGTAGCAGCATTCCTGACGCATCTGATACATCTGTTGAATAGTTTCCTGTTAATTTAAAACTCACATAATCTTTGGGTAACATAATATGTCGGATTTGTTGAAATACTTCCGGTAGATTTTTTTTAACCCATAAAATCTTTGGTGCTGTAAAACCGGTAAGCGCTTTATTTCCTGTATACTCGCTAAGTTTATCTTGCCCAAAATGATTTGTGATATCTTCACACTCTTCTTCTGTACGATTATCACACCATAAAATTGCAGGCGTTAGTACATCATTGTTTCCATCTAGAGCAACAAGACCATGCATCTGTCCACTAAAACTCATCGACTTAATGCCGTCTTTTGGAATATCATATTTTTTTACAACATCTTTAATCGCATTCTTGGTTTCTGTCCACCAATCTGTCGGATCTTGCTCTGCCCATTTTTCTTTTGGATAAGATACCGGATATTCGCGTGACGCATCTCCGATGATTTTATTATCTTGATTGATAACTAATACTTTGACTGAAGATGTTCCTAAATCAATACCTAAATAATACATAAATACCTTCTCTCCTTGTCATTAAATCACATTATTACGGTGATAAAAAATAGATTGTTGCGGCAATAAGGCAGCTCCAATCACTGCACCTTGATCGCCTAAATCCGAAAATATAATCCGAGTTCCTTCATATTCCATATACGAACTTTTTAATTGTATTTTTTCATTAATAAATTGCAAGAGTTCATCTTTATACTTTCCAAGTTCGCCACCAATAATGACATACTCCGGATTCAACCCTAAAACTATATTTTCTATACCGATAAACAAATATTCCAAATATTTACCGATTGCCTCTCGAACTTGAGCTTTTGCTAAGTTTTCTTCTGAAAAAATGGTAGCCAATTGATCAACGGATTGTCCTGTCATCTCTGTAAAAAACTTGAATAAGGCTCTTTTTGATGCATATAGCTCCCAGCATCCCGTTCGTCCGCAATTGCACTGAATTTTTTCATCTGAAATACGCATATGTCCGAATTCGCCTGCTTTTTTATGCGCACTTTTGTAGATTTGGTTATTAATAATAATACCCGTTCCAACACCTTCCGTTATTGATACGTAAACAACATTACTCATGTTTTTGTGTTGTCCTTGTATGGTTTCACCATAGGCTGCTATATTGGCTTCATTTTCAACATAGACTTTTATCCCTA
>CAZVKG010000040.1:0-29186 GCA_964627665.1 uncultured Eubacteriales bacterium
TTTTATTGCAACAAAAAAGACTGTGCACTAACTTATGTTAGTGCAACAGCCCCATTATTTTTTTTATTTTCACCGCTTTAAATAGTATGTTATAATAAAGCAAACTACAAAAAGAATAATTTTTAGGAGGCAAAACAATGTCAGATATTAAATTAACCGAATTTAGTCACGGCGCCGGTTGCGGATGCAAAATCGCTCCTGCCATATTAGATAAAATCTTGAAAACCGAGATGAAAACAAGTCACTTCCCACAATTACTTGTCGGTAATAGTTCAAAAGATGATGCTGCTGCATATGACTTAGGTAATGGCACATCGATTTTGAGTACCACCGATTTTTTTATGCCTATTGTTGATGATCCCTTCACTTTTGGTCAAATTGCAGCAACCAATGCCATCAGTGATATTTACGCCATGGGTGGGAAGCCCTTAATGGCTATCGCAATTCTTGGATGGCCGATTAATAAAATCGATCCCGAAGTTGCTAAGGACGTCATTGATGGTGGCCGTAATATTTGTGAATCTGCCGGGATTCCTCTCGCCGGTGGACATTCCATTGATTCTCCCGAACCAATTTTTGGCCTTGCTGTTACCGGATTAGTGGAGAATAAATTTTTGAAACAAAACAATACCGCTGTAGCCGATTGTGAAATTTTCTTGACCAAGCCACTTGGAATCGGTATTTTATCGACGGCACAAAAGCGCAAAAAAATCGAAGCCGGTCATATTGAACCTGCCATTGAGGCCATGCGTACCTTAAATAAAATTGGTTATGAAATCGCCCAACTAGATGGCGTTGTCGCTTTAACCGATGTCACCGGCTTTGGACTCATGGGACACCTAACAGAAATCTGTGAGGGTAGCAACATCTCGGCAACCATTGAATACGATCAGGTTCCTTTATTGCCCAACACCTTAAAATATTATCATTTGGATTGTATTCCCGGTGGAACACTTAACAACTTCAAAAGCTATGGACACCTCATCGGCGAGATGACCAAGGAACAAGAAGTCATTCTCTGTGATGCACAAACCTCAGGCGGATTGTTAACTATTGTCCGCAAAGATGCCGTTCCTGCTTTTCAAGCTTTAACAAAAGAACACGGTCTTGATTTACACCCCATTGGATATACTCACGAAGCAAAAGAAAAATGTGTATTCGTAAAATAGAAAGGTAGATTATGAACTGTCAAACAAGTAAAGATTTTATACACATCGTGCTCGATGAAACACCACTCATTGATGTTCGTGCTCCGATTGAGTACGAAAAAGGCGCTTTCCCAAACGCCGTTAATCTCCCACTTATGGATAATGAAGAACGTCATGTGATTGGTATCAAATATAAAGAAGAAGGTCATGATGACGCGGTCGATTTAGGTTATCAATTAGTCTCCGGTGAAAACAAAGAAAACAAAGTCATGGCTTGGGTCCATTTTATTGAGAAACACCCGAGTGCAATGCTCTATTGTTTCCGTGGCGGTCAACGTTCTCGCATTAGTCAAGAGTGGATGCAAGAAGCAACCGGTAAGCCTATACTTCGTCTTGAAGGCGGATACAAGGCCTTTCGCAATTACTTAATCGATGCATTAAATCCGGAGCATCATACCTATACACCGATTCGTCTCGGTGGTTGCACAGGCTCAGGAAAAACAATTTTATTAAAAGAACTGGATACTTTATTAACCGAAAAATCGACAGAACACGCTTCCAAAAATTACGCTACGCGTTTCTTAGATTTAGAAGGGATTGCCCATCATCGAGGTAGCTCTTTTGGCAATTTCATTGATCCTCAGCCAACACAGATTAATTTTGAAAACCGTTTGGCCTATAAACTTATTCAAATGCAAGAACATGGTCTTAAGCACCTTATTCTCGAAGATGAAGGTCGTAATGTAGGACGTTGTTTTTTACCCAAGCCTCTCGTCGCTTTTTGGGGTCAGAAAAATCTGGTTATCGTTGACGTTCCCCTCAAGGAACGCATCCAAATTACACGTCAGGAATATGTGGATGAAGAACAAGCAAAATACATCGAAAGCTATGGACTAAAAGAGGGCCTAAAAGAATGGTCAGAATATATTATGACTAGTTTAAGCAAAATCAAAAAGCGCCTGGGCGGAGTAGCATATCAAGAACTTACCGATCTTTTTCAAGCTGCATATCACGAGCAATTATCCACAGGTTCACTAGAGGTTCACGCGACATGGATTCATGTTTTACTTGCGGATTACTATGATCTCATGTATAACTACCAAATGGAAAAGAATGCGCCCAATATTATTTTCAAAGGCAATAAATCCGAAGTTATGGACTATCTGCTTCATCTTAATGAATACTAAACCCCTTCAAGGAGACTAATTATGAAACCCTCTAAACACATGATTACTATTTTTGCCTTTTCCACCGGCTTATTTTGGTTTTCTCTCTATGCCTATGTGCCGGAGCTTTCAACCTACGCGGAGTCATTAGGTGCTTCTTATAAGCTTATCGGTTTGATTACTGGTTCATATGGACTCACCCAGCTTTTGTTACGTATTCCGCTCGGTATTGTCTCTGATTTGCTTGGACGTCGAAAACCTTTTATTCTAATGGGTCTTGTCGTTGCCATCATCAGTTCCCTTATTACCTTCATCAATCCAAGCGCTTCGAGTTTATTAATTACTCGCCTCCTTGCAGGCGTTTCAGCAGCAACATGGGTTGTTTTTACAGTGCTTTTTTCCGGTTACTTCCATGAAAAAGAAGCAACCAAATCTGTCGGTTATATTAATTCCTACAACGCTTTAGGCCAATTAACGTCTATGATTCTCGGCGGAATTATTTCATGGCGTTTTGGGCCACGCTATTTATTTTTACTTGCGCTTATCGGTGCCCTTATCGGATTTGTTATTGCACTCTTTATTACTGAAGTCAATCATAACAAACGTCCATTTAATCTTACGAATTATCTCCAGGTGGCTAAAAACCCTATGCTTCTTCGAGTTTCCGGGCTCGCCATTCTTTCACAGCTTATTACCTTTGCAACCGCTTTCGGCTTTGTTCCTGTTTTGGCCAAAAATATGGGTGCTGTTAATATGCAACTTAGCCTTTTAACCATTCTGGCCATTTTACCGGCCATCTTTATCTCACGCTTAGCCGGCGATCTTTTTCCACGACTTTGGGGCATAAAAAAAACACTCATGATTGGTTCACTCATTAGTGCTTTTCTATGCATTCTTATGCCACTTATTCCAAACTTAACCGGCCTCTACATTGCTCAATTCTTTAGCGGCGTCGGCCGAAGCATGGTTTTTCCACTGCTCATGGGTCTAGGTATTCAAAACGTTCCGGGACACAATCGAGCCAGTGCAATGGGCTTATTCCAAGCTATTTATGGAATCGGTATGGTTCTTGGTCCGATTCTTCTTGGATTTATTGGAGATACCTTTGGTCTCGTTGCCGGCTTTATGTTTACCGGACTCATTGGTTTTATTTCATTAGCGATTATTGCCCAACTTGACGAATAAAAGCTTTTGTTCGTACTTGTTTGGTCTCTTCAAAGACTTCTTGTGGTGTTCCTTCTTCAACAATCACACCTTGATCCATAAAGATAATGCGATCGGCAACTTCCTTGGCAAAAAGCATCTCATGCGTAACTATAACCATGGTCATGTTCTCTTTTGCCAAGTCTTTGATGACGCGCAACACTTCTCCGGTAAGTTCCGGGTCAAGTGCGGATGTCGGTTCATCAAAAAAAAGAATTTTAGGATTTAGGGCTAAGGCCCTTGAAATACTCACACGCTGCTGCTGGCCTCCCGAAAGTTGAAAGGGATATGCCAGCTCTTTTTCTTTTAGTCCCATTTTATCTAATACTTGTTTCGCTATATCATGGGCTTTTACTTTATTCATTTTTTGAACATGAATAAGCGGATCTGCCACGTTTTTTAAAACAGAAAAGTGTGGGAACAAGTTAAAATTTTGAAAAACCAACCCAAAGTAGCGATGAATCTTTTTAAGATTTTCGTGATCTTCATAATCAACACGTTCACCTAAATACGAAATCTCACCGGAATCAATGTTCTCTAAGAGGGTTGCACATCTTAGCAAGGTTGATTTCCCTGAACCTGACGGTCCGATAATAGCAACAACTTCGCCTTCTTTAACATTTAATGAAATATCTTTTATTACCTGAAGGTCATCAAATTGTTTTTGTATATTTTTCATCTCTAATAAAATCATTTGTTAACCTCCTAGCGATAATAGCTTAATTTCTTTTCAATTTTTTCCATGGTTGTCGCAACCACAAAATTAAAGAGGTAGTAGAAAACCCCCGCAGATACATAAGGTATCATATTCGCTTGTGCTGATGCTAATGCTTTCGCCACGGTGAACATTTCCGTCACTGAGATGACAAAAGCAAGGGATGTATCTTTAACCAAGGTAATTACTTCATTGGTAATTGCCGGAATAATTCGTTTAATCACCTGGGGCAGGATAATTCTGAAGAAGGTCTGCGCTTTACCATATCCTAATAGTTTAGCCGCCTCATATTGACCCATCGGCATCGACTCAATACCACCACGATATATTTCCGCAAAATATGCTGCATAATTTAATCCAAAGCCTACGATGACTGCCCAAAACCGATATCCTCTCGGTAATGACAAGCCAAACAAATAATATGGACCGAAATATACCACCATCAATTGAAGCATAAGAGGTGTTCCACGCATAATCGAAATATATATTTTAAAAATAGTACGTATGACACGATGTTTAGCCATTCGGCCAAAGGCAATAACCAAGCCCAATGGCAACGAAATCATTAATGTTAATACAAAAATTTCAATCGACACCAACATGCCGCGCCCAAGTTCGGATAATAACACAGATAAATTCACAAGGTTCTCCTTATTCTACTGTTCTATTTTATTGTTGTAACGTCACTGCCAAACCATTTTTCTGAAATGGTCTTAAGCATTCCGTCTTCTGCCATGGCAACAAGTTGTTCTTGTACATCATCGCGTAATTCTTCATTTCCTAATAAGAAACCGACTCCGTATTCTTCTGCTGATATTTCTTCTGTCATGACTTCAAATAAACCTTCTCTTTTTTCTAATTGATAACGCGCAACAATTTCGTCCATTGCCACTGCATCTACTGCACCTGTTTCAAGATCCATTAAAGCCATGTTATAATCAGCCGCTTTAATAAAATCACCAAATGTTGCAAGTAATTCCGGGTTACCTTCAATCGCTGTCTCAGCACTTGAATCTTTTTGGACAACAACCGTTTTTCCTTCAAGGTCTGCCATACTTTTTATTCCGGAGTCCTGTCGTACAACAAAAACCTGTGCATTCTCCATATATGGATCGGTCCATGTATATAGTTCTTCACGTCCATTAATGGTAAAGCCATTCCAAACACAATCTACATTCTTGGATTCTAATTCCATGTCTTTTGCATCCCAAGAAATTGGTTGAAGAACAAGTTCTTTGTCTAATCGCTCAGCCACTTCTGCTGCTAATTCTAAGTCAAATCCTGTGAATTCTCCATCATCTCCAACAAATCCCATTGGTGGAAAGTTTTGGTCAAATCCCACTGTAAAGGTGTCCGAGCCTTTATCTCCACATCCTACAAGTACAAATAACACTAAAACGAAAACACTAATTAACCCGCCTATTTTTTTCATTGTAATACCTCACTTTATCTTAATATGTTTTATGGTCATCAACCATTCACTCGGCTATGATATCACATTAGCAAGATAAAGTAAATTGAATTTATGATTTTTTTACACGTATTCCGGGTTTCAATCCTTTTGCATCTAAATCTGTAATAACAACATCCCCGTCATGTATTCCTTCCGTTACAATCTGCTCGCCGGTTAACTCATGACCAAGGCTTACTTTTTGTTCTATTGCGACACCGTCACGAATAACCATGACCATGTCTTGTCCATCCACTTGATAAATGGCACTACTAGGAACGACCAATTGATTCGTATCACTAAACAGTGTAAATTTTACATCTACTTCAAATCCCGGTTTTAAATAATCATTTGCCTCAGGCTTCACTTTCAGTAATACTTTTCGTTCTTCGATTCCTAAGGGTGAACGCTCAACGGTTGCATTTTCACTAACATATGTAATCGCTCCGGGTATTTCCACATCACCTAATCGCAGATGGTGTTTAATCATTACGCTATCTCCCTCGTTCACAGCTTCAACATCCCGTGTATTGACGGTCACTTCAATTATATTGTCTTTTTCACCTATAATTAAAAATAAGGGTTCGACACCTTGAACACGATTTACATCTTCAATCATAACTTGGCTAATAATGCCATTAAAAGGAGCCTTTATCGTATGTTTTTCTAACTGCGTTTCTATTTTTTCAAGATTTTTTTTGCTACTATCAATCATGGATTGATAATACTTCTTTGTCGGTGTCACCATATCGCGTCCTAATGTTTGATCTATACTATTGATTTGTCCATATAGCGCATTTCGCATACTACTATAGTAATCATCTGACGATTTATTGACAACTTGGCTTTCTTTATATGCCGCTTCATATCCATCAACAACCTTCTGAAAGGCATCTAGTTCACTTTTTGCAATATACCCTTCCTTGTAAAGCTGTTCATGTTTTTCTAAATCCTCTAAACTTTGCTCATATTGGGATTGACTTTGGCTCACCAGAAGATCTTCAAGCTCCTTCTGCTCTTCCGTATTCATTTCAGCAGCGAGAGAATTCAGCTGCCCCACTAAATTCTTGCGGTTACCTCGTAATGTATCCATCTGCATTTGAATCTCAAGTTCAGCATTGGCCATCTGTGCTTCATATCCGCTTAGCATGATTTCTTGTGAAGCATATTCTTACTCCACTGTTGTAGTATCAAAGGTCACTAAGACATCGCCTTGTTTAACCCGCATTCCTTCTTCAACTTCAATCCCGTTTATTTCTCCGGATACAGACGGGAAAATAGTTTGTTGTTGTTCATTAACCACCGTTCCCGTCTCCAGAAAATAGATTTCTGAGTCTCTAGGTTCAATAAGCTTTCCTTCAACGTGCATGGGTTGCAAATAGGCATAAATCGAATAGGCAACGATGATCAAAACAAGACCAAGAATTCCAATAATTTTCACTTTTTTCTTCATTATTCTCTCTCCTTTAAGACTTCAACTAAGTCCAATTTTTTTATGGCTTTGACTGAAGTAAAATTGGCAATGGCCACTGCAATTATACATCCTATGGCTCCGATAATATATGCCTCCGTTGATACGTTTACCGGCCAAGAAAAAGCATCCACGTCCATAGAGTTCACCAAACCATAATTTAAGAACCTTGTAAAGGGAATTCCTAATACAATTCCCACAAAGCATAACATCCAATACTCAAAACTCATAATTTCCTTGACTTCCTTAACATGTAATCCTAATACACGTAATGTGGCATATTCTCGGCTTCGTTCTGACATAGATATGACCGCTGTATTATAAATAATCGTAAAACCTATGGTAATGGCAACAATTTGCATGATTACTAGCAAAAAATCATAAGATCCTAAAAGCGATTCATAAAGCTCTAATGTCTTTGCTTTATCCTCAATTTTTTGAATCTGATCACTGTATAAGAGAGTTTCTCGTATAGTATCCATCGACTCTGTTTCAAAAATTAATGTGTTAATTTTTTCATCTTGTTCCATTAAGTCTGACAATAATTTCAAATCAATAAAGGCACTCGAACCAATATTTTGATTTACAATATCATATATAGGTATTTTAATATCTTCCCGAAATTCGGGACTGGATAAATAAATCATATCCCCTGCTTCGACATCTAGGTTATTGGCTAAAATACTTCCTAATATAATCCCTTCACGTGTTATAGGTAAATTAATCTCACGAAAATCATCATAGGCTTTATATAAGTAATTCTCTTCTCGAATACCGATTAATTTTGTTCCGGTTTGCTTGTATCCATTCTTCAGAATCACAGGAATATCTAAAATACCTTCGGCGTAGTCAATTCCCTCAATACGCATGGCCGATTGAATACCGGAAGCATAATCCACCGATTCTTCAAGAACGATTGATGCATCATATTTCATAACGTGGGTAAACTGATTAAAAAACATAGAATCCATCATTGTATTCATCATGCCAATCATGGCCATCATACTATAGGAAAACATGATTCCGACAACAACAAAACTTGAGCGAATCTTATTTCTTGAAATATTACGTACAGCCATAAATCCACGGCTATTTAAAATCAGGTGCAAGAAGGGAATTTTAAGTGTAATATCGCTTTTGACAGGTTTTGGGGCCGGAGGTCGCATGGCATCTACCGGTTTAAGATGTACCATCTTTCTTGCGCCAAAATAGGCTCCGATAATTCCGCCAATAACAGACATGACGCCGCCAATATAATAATAGACATAATCCGTGACAACATTCTCCATTGGTACTTTATAATAATCAAGGTAAAACTGTATATATGGACCTATCGTTAAAAGACTAATGCCCACACCAACCAGCATGCCTAAGCTACCGGTGACTAATCCATAAAAAATGTAATGGAATAATATGGTCGTGTTAGAATAGCCAAATGCTTTCAATGTTCCAATCTGTGTTCGATCTTGTTCAATAATTCGCTTTAACATCAAATATAAAACCACAGCGGCCATTCCAATAAAGGTCATAGGTATAGTCGTCGACATTGAGCGACCACCGGAAATTTCTTCTTCCATCATCAAATAGCTAAAAAGATCATCCTTTTCATAAAGTTCCATTAATCCATATTTTTCTAAAGCATCACGAAGTTGATCTTTAACATCATCATAGGCAACCCCTTCTTCAAACATAAAGGAGAGGTCATTGTAGACACCTTCCATGCCAAGAATCGACATCATCATGTCTTCATCAAAGTAGGCAATGTTATATTTAGTTGTATCTGAAAATAGTTCATTCACATTTTCCACGATATACACATACTCTGGAGAATAGATGGAACCTTGCACTGTAAAAGTATGTTCCGCTTGATTCATCACTAAGGTAATCGGATCTCCCGGCTTGTATCCATATGCCTGATAAAAATCATGCCCAACTAAAATATCATTCATTTCACGTAGGTCATTACCTTCATGAACATAGGCATTTAATCGATCATCATTTTCCTCGACAACCGTTGATATTCCTTTTAATCGAATAACATCTGTCCGATTATCCGGCATAAGTACTCGAAAGGTTCCAACAATACGTCCGTCCACTTGTTTAACCCCTTCGATTGCTTCGAGTCCACTCAATGCTGTTTTGGGAATTTGTGTTACGGATGCAAAAGCATCACCTAATCGTTGTTCTGCATAATAATTGTTCTTCCCTTTTTCGACTTCTAGCAAGGCCGAATTCATTGTAGCATAGGTCCACACACCTAATGCCATTAACAAAATACATGAAAAATATGCTTTTTTGTGTCGTAACATGGATCGAATTGCTTTTTTTAAAAGGATCACCAGCTAACCTCCTCCGGCTGCATCGGATGCTCATTCTCGACCACCTTTTCAATGAGTCCATCCTTCACATAAAACACACGGTCTGCCATATCCCCAATAGATTGATTATGAGTAATAATGGCAACCGTTTTTTTATAGGTTTTATTAAATGCTTTTAATACTTTTAATGCCCCGATTCCTGTTGTAACATCAAGTGCTCCGGTCGGTTCGTCACACAATAAAATATCCGGATTTTTGGCAACGGCACGAGCAATAGCTACACGTTGTTGCTGGCCACCGGATAATTGAGACGGAAAATGATTCCCTCGGTCAGCCAACTCAATTTCTTCTAGCAATTTATCAATATCAAGGGCATCTTCGGAAAGCTCCGAGGCTAACATAATGTTTTCCTTTGCTGTTAGATTCGGTACGAGATTATAAAACTGAAAAATAAATCCAATGGCTTCTCGGCGATATTTTGTCAGTTCTTTTTCGGATAATTCTCCGATTTCTTTTCCTTTATAATTCACACTTCCACTTGTAGGCGTATCAATACCACCGACAATATTTAAGATGGTACTTTTTCCGGACCCACTCGGTCCTAAGATAACAACAAATTCTCCATCGTAGAGTTCGAGATTGACTCCACGTAGTGCATGGACAACAATTTCTCCCATTTGGTATTCTTTTATTAAGTCTGTGACTTCTAAAATCTTTTGTTTATTTTCTACCATTAACCTTCCTCTCTTTCCAATTGAAGCACGTATCCTTTGTATTTATTTTACCATATGTGGTACCAAGTATATAGATATAGATAATTGAAATTGTAATTCTTTTGCATTTTTAGGTGATTTCTTGTATAATTCTTTTTAGTGCTTTACTACTTTAATTCATAGGAGGAACATCATGACAGTGAGTATCGGGACGTACATAACGTTTATTTTGTATTTTATTTTTATGTTAAGTATTGGTTTGTATTACTATTCAAAATCCAAAGGTCTATCCGACTACATTTTAGGTGGCCGTAACCTAAACAGTTGGGTTACCGCACTAAGTGCACAGGCTTCAGATATGAGCGGATGGCTACTACTCGGACTACCGGGCGCCGCCTATCTAAGCGGTCTTGAAGCAAGTTGGATCGCAATAGGGCTTTTAGTCGGAACGTATTTAAACTGGAAGTTCGTTGCAAAGAAACTGCGCCAGTATACAGAACACTCCGGCGATTCGCTAACGATTCCTGACTATCTTGAGAATCGATTTATGGATTCCTCTAAAACACTTCGAATGATTGCAGCAACAATAATCCTTATATTTTTCTTAATCTACACAGCCTCCGGCTTTGTTGCCAGTGCAACTTTGTTTGAATCCGTGTTTGGTTTTAATTATTATGCCGCCTTAACCATCGGTGCACTTATCGTTATCTCTTATACTTTTTTAGGTGGATTCATGGCAGTATGTTGGACAGATTTTTTCCAAGGTTTACTCATGTTTATCGCCATTCTTATCGTACCAATAATTGCCATCGTCCATCTTGGCGGCTTTAGCGATACACTCTCCCAGATTCGAACAATTGACCCTAATCTTCTAAACTTTTTTGCAGATGCTTCCGGCAATCCGGTGACTGCTATTGGAATAATATCACTTCTTGCCTGGGGACTTGGATACTTTGGACAACCGCATATCCTTGTGCGATTTATGGGGATCCATGATGCAAAGGCAATTAAGCAATCGCGTCTTATTGCAATGATCTGGGTAACCTTATCCCTTGGAGCATCTGTTCTTGTGGGTATAATAGGAAGAGCATATTTTACAACAATGTTAGATAACTCTGAAACTGTTTTTATGGATCTCATTGGAGCACTCTTTCACCCGGTTGTCGCCGGCTTACTTTTAGCTGCAATTCTAGCCGCTGTCATGAGTACTGCCGATTCACAACTCTTAGTTACCGCCTCCTCAATTTCTGAAGACTTTTACAAAGTTCTCTTACGAAAAAATGCTTCCGATAAAGAACTACTTTGGGTCAGTCGATTCACCGTAATCCTGGTCGCCATCATCGCATACATCATCGCTCTTAACCCGGATAACTCGGTAATGGGTCTTGTGTCTTATGCCTGGGCAGGCTTTGGGGCCACCTTCGGGCCAGTTATCCTCTTTTCCCTATATTGGAAGCGTATGAACAAATGGGGCGCACTCGCCGGACTTGTCTTTGGTGGTATCACAACCATCATATGGAAATTCACCACAAGTCCATTGTACGAAATCGTCCCCGGATTCATCGTCGCCACCTTGGCCATTATCCTCTTTAGCCTAATCACCAAAAAGCCCAAAAATGGCATCGAACGGGAATTTGACCACGTAACATCGATGGATTAAAATCGAGTGACAAAAACACGAAGTGTGCATAAAAAAGATATAGCCTTGATTTCGCAAGTTTACTTGCAGAAATCAAGGCTATATCTTTTTTATGCAGTGCTACAGTATGTAGCACTTTGGCACGACTGAAGTCACTGTGCTTTGGCACGACTGAAGTCGCTGTGCTTGGCACGACTGGGGTCGGTGTGCTTTGCACGACTTATAGTAACTTTAAATTCGCTTCAATTAAAGCACAACGCTGTTTCACACAATCGAACGAGCGCAAAGGATCTGTCGGTGTATTAAACACATAATCTTTCAACCGATCTAATGTCGTTGTCGCCACATGCATGCGGGTATCCGACGATGCATAATAGATAAATACATCTTCTCCATCTACAATCGCGCCATTTGTAAAGACAACATTAGATACATCACCAACACGTTCTTTTCCAAGGGGCTCAATTAAAAATCCTGAAGGTTCTGCAATCACTTCCCACGGTTTGTCCAAATCCGTTGCAAATGCGTAGATGACATAGCGCAGACCGGCTGCCGTATTACGAACACCATGGGCAATATGAATATATCCTTTTTCGGTTTTTATCGGGACCGCGCCTCCACCATTTTTTGCTTCAGTAATCGTATGAAATTTACGTTGGCTTGTAATAATTTCTTCATCAATGACTGCATGTTCTATATCATCACATACTCCAAAACCAACACCTCCACCTGAACCTGTGTCTAGAAATGAATCCATGGGTCGAGTATAAAAGGCATATTTTCCATCAACAAAATCAGGAAGTAGCACAACATTTCTTTGTTGTGGCGAGCGCTTAGTTAGCAGATTATCTAAACGTTCCCAGCTTTTTAAGTCTTTTGTCCGTACAATACCGGCTTCTGCTTTTGCCGCAGATAAGTCATTTTGTCTTGTATCTTTTGATTCAGAACAAAACACACCATAAATATAACCGTCTTCATGTTGTGTTAAGCGCATATCATACACATTCACTTCATCAGGATAGAGATCCGGTAGTTGAATCGGATACTCCCAGAAGGTAAATCCTTCAATTCCTGTCTTGCTCTCGGCAACACCAAAAAAAGATTTACGGTCCTTTCCTTCAATTCTTGCAACCATATAAAAAGTATCACCAAGCTTGATCGCTCCCGCATTAAATACTGCATTAACACCAAGGCGTTCCATAAAATACGGGTTACTTTCTATGTTTAAATCATATTTCCAAGTAAGGGGAATATGATTTCTGGTTAACACCGGATGTTCATATCGATCAAATATTCCGTTATAAATCGATGATTTTTTATTTTTACCTTCAATGAGTTTTTGATATTTATTCAATTCAATATAATAGTTTGGGTGCAACATATTAACCTCCTAAATTTATCTTACCATGCCGTTGTATAATTTCAAAACACATACGCCCATTATGATAAGGCGCCTTCCATGATTCAACTATGTGTTTTTTCTTATCCGGCTGATGGTTTTCATCCACTTGCCAGTACCATTCTCCACCTTTACGCGAATCAATCACATAGCTTTTAATATATTCCCAGATATCTTTAACCGCTTGTAAGTACTCTGTTTTTTCCGGAGATTTTTCATATCCATTCGCGAATCCAACCATGGCTTCTGCTTGGACCCACCATATACGATTCCTATCGTCAATACCATTTTCACATTCATTAAGTAGAGAGCCATCTACATAGGCTTTTTCAAAGACCTTCTGTGTCAATGCTTCGGTGATAGGTTTAATGTCTTGCGTCAAGTAGTCGTCATCAATAATCTCAAGGCCTCGGTCAATCAACCAGGCTGCTTCAATATCATGCCCATATGAATGAAGATCAATCATTGTGTCCATTTTTTTTGTAAAAAACACTTCTTGTCGCTGTAACTTTGGATTATAAATTTTACTTTTCACGATGCTCAAAATATAAAGTAGGCGTTCTTTTACACTGCTATCTTTAGTTACCCGGTACAGCTCTGTATAGGCTTCAAAAACATGTAATAAGGTATTCATTGTTTTTTCTGCTTCAATACCATTTTCAGATAATTTTTGATTGGATGCCGGGGTAAAATCTCTCTTAAAAGCTTCAAGATATCCATATGCATCCGTACATTTTTCTTCAATCTGTTTATATAACTCTTTTGCTAAAAAGAGGGCTTGTTGATCTTGACTCACATCATAATACGATGAAAGCGCATAAACCATAAATGCTTGAGCATAGGTATGTTTTGTCGTATCGCTTGCCTTACCATCATACGTAACGTCCCAGTAAACACCACCATAGCTTTCATCAAAACAACTGGTCTTAATAAAGCCATAGGCATGATGCGCGTGTTCAAGTAACTTCTCATCTTTTAACAGCATATAGGCATTGGAGAAAAACCACAGTATTCGAGCATGATAAATCGTTCCTTTGTTTGCTTTTGATTGCACTTCTAAGGCACAATTCATTTCCCCGTAATAACCACCATACTTTTCATCTCTCATGCCTTTCCAAAAAGGGATTAACTTGTCTTTTAAATGCCTTTCAACTTCTTGAATGAACATATTTCACCTAACTTTCCAATTTACTAATTTGTTTATATCATAGCATATTTAGCTTAGTTTTGTCTATTTTTTTAGCTTAATTTAATCTGTTTTTGCAAAAAAAATACTTCAAGCAATTTAACTTGAAGTATTGAATGTAGTTTAACTTAGTTTAATTCCAATACATATACGGTTTGTTCATGTGTTGCATCTTTTTTAAAGCCCATTTTTTCTAAGTAATTAATATGTTTTTCGTTGGATGCAAAACAGATTAATTTACTATAGCCTTTTTCATGAAAAAACGATTTTTTATCTTTAAAAATAAACTTTCCGATTTTAAAGTCCCGATACTCCGGAATAACAAAATCCAAATCAACTTTTAATGTCTCGTCTTCATAATGTGACGCTAAAAAAATCCCTGCCGGCACCATATTTCTTAAAACAAAAAAGCTGACATCCATATGCTCATAATTGCCCAGATATCCATCTGAATACTTCTCAATGCCTTTTGCATGAAATTTCATAAAGTAATCTAAATACCTTGATTCATTTTCAATCGGCATAATTTTAAAGTATTCTTTGAGTCGATAAATTTTCACTAAGTAATAAATATTCACGCCGACAATACATAAATTCATAACCCCCACAGGCAATGCACCAATCATAAAACCATATATGGCAAACACTAATGAACCGATGAGGTTAATCCAGCGTAACTTGATAATTGAACCCATCAACAATGAAATTAATACTAATGTAGATGCTAAATATCCAACCCATTCTAACCAATGAATTCCTAATAGCATAATAAAAACCCCCTAACAATTTATCATTTATCCAGATTATTAATTTGATCAATCACATTCTCAATCTCATGGGTTGGAACCGGTTTACTGAAATAATAGCCTTGCGCTATGTCACAACCATTGTTCTTAAGAAACATCAACTGCTCTTTTGTTTCAACACCTTCTGCGACCACTTTTAGACCAAGATTATGGGCGACTTGAGTTACAAATCTAAATATATGACCTTCTTCGTTTTCACGGGTTATGCTTCGAATAAAATCCCGGTCTACTTTCAAGATATCAATAGGAAGTTTTTGCAAATAGGTTAATGAAGAATACCCTGTTCCAAAATCATCAAGGGCAATCGTTACACCGAGTGCCCGTAATTCATGAAGAACTTCGATAGCTCGCTCAAGATCATCCATAACAGCAGTTTCCGTGATTTCAAGTTCTACACAACATCCACTTAATCCATGGTCTTCAATCTCTTTTTTTATGCTTTCGACAAGCCCTTCTTGGGTTAACCGTTTACTCGATAAGTTAACCGCCATTTTTAAGGTCCCGTGATTGCTATCTTTCCACTCACGTTTTTTTTCACACGCTGTTTTCAAAACCCATTCACCAATTTCATAGATCTGTCCCGTTGCTTCCGCAAAAGGAATAAAATCCATTGGTGAAATAAAGCCTTCTGTTGGGTGAATCCAACGAATAAGCGCTTCTACGCCAATAACCGTTTGTGTCTGCATATCAATTTGCGGTTGATAATATAGTGAGAAATCATTGTTTTCTATAGCTGTTCTCAATAAATTATTCATCTTAATATAATTCCATGTTTGTTGACGCATAGCAGGAGTATATATGCTATATCCATTCTTGCCACGATCTTTAACATGAAACATGGCCGTATCCCCATTTTGCATTAATGCAGATGCGCTTTTTCCGGATTCTGGATAGATGGCAATTCCTATACTAATCCCTACATAAAACTCATAATCTCCAAGTTTCCATGGTTTTTTAATTCGTTCTAACAAACGCTTTGCAAGCATTTCAACATCTTTAATTGCATTCATATTATAAATGACAATTCCAAACTCATCGCCACCTAGTCGACTGACCTGTCCAAAACCTCGAACTTCATTTTCAAAAAAATCAGCAATCATAACAATAAAATCATCACCAAAGGCATGGCCAATCGTGTCATTGATATGTTTAAAATCATCTATATCTAAATATATAAAGGCAATCTTATATTCTTGACCCTTATGCTCTTGAATACTCATGTTAATATCTTTAGTAATCATGGCACGATTAGGTAAACCTGTCAGCTGATCATAAAATGCTAGCTGATGTAGTTTTTCTTGGTTTTGCATTTGTTCTGTTACATTCGTATAGGAACCTGCAACACGAACAGGTTCACCTTGGTCATTCCATATAGCTTTTCCATGACTTAAAATCCATATATAGCTTCCGTCATTTTTTCGTATACGATATGTGTCTTCGTAAATGCCGGATTGGCCTTTTAAATATTGCTCCATTAACTCTTTGACTTGTTTTTGTTCATCCGGATGAATACGTTCTAGTAATGGTTCTGCTGTATCTGCCATTTCTTTATCTGAAACGCCTAAAATCTCAGATACCTTGGGTGAAATAAAAAAATTATTTTCCTTTATATCCCATTCCCAAATTCCGTCATTCGCTCCTTCAACAGCTAAATTATAGCGTTCATCACTAGCAGAAAGCGCATTTTTTTGCTGTTTAATTTCATGGTATTGTTCTTGTATGGCTTCGTCCATTGCCACTAATTCTTCATCTGCCATCGTCAACATTTCATATTCTTTGACAAGTTCATTAATTGCCAATTCAAATAGCCGCATGCGTTTAAAAACAATCCAACCAAAAAAAATACCGGATACCAACACATAAAACCATCCTTTTGCTAGCTGCACTTGCTGAAAAATTTCTTGAGTGCTCGATACCATTAAGGCTAAACGATCGGAAAACAAAATCCATGTACATCCAATCAAGAGATAAATTAAAGAAAAACGAATCGCTTCATTTTTCGGCTGAATCGTTTTTCTAAATTCAACAAATTCTTTATACTCTCTGTTAATTTTTTCCATTTGCTCATTTAATAATTCCGAATTTTCTAATTCTCGCATTTTCCCACCCTCAATCAAATGTTTCTTAACTGCAAATTCTTGTCCACTCAGACGAATAAAAAACTTTTTTAATCTGTTTCATGGAAAAACAAGTAATCATCATAAACAGCATGACCACTTTCTAAAACCATCCCTTCAACAGTTATACGAACTTTATCTGCATCATATGCATCTAAAAATGTATTGACCACACTATTTATAATAATATATTCACCCGATGTCCCCATTTGAAAAAGTTGCGTTTGGAATTCTCCTGAAAAATCAATGCGAAGCGCATAAGAACCATTTTCTTTTTGTTCTTCAAATGCTAATACTTCAACGCCTTCCGGTAATACATTGACTATTTCAAGTTGTTCTATGATGATGTCTGGAGTTAGGTCATCAACTTCAACCTTGTGAGAAACAATTCTCTCAGCATTTTCATCACCATAATAAACAATCAATTCTTTTAAAGGCTCTTCTTGGTCTAAATCCGGTTCGGTTTCAATAGCATCTTGATTATCCGAATCATCTACATCCGATTCCGAATCATTTGCATCCGTATCTGAAGATGCCAGATTATCAGAAGGATTCTCTGTTATTTCTTCTTTTTGTTTACACCCACTAAGAAAACTCAAAATTAAAACACTCATGAATAACGTATATAACACTCTTTTTTTATTTACAGAAAACATACTATCCTCCTAACATATTTCTTTTATTAGTCTATTATAATATATTCACTTGTTATATACAATGAAAAGATTAGTCCATTGATCGCGACGCTATAATATCCGCACCGGTACCCAGTATATTTTCTACAATAACATCGCCCATTTTTATAGGTCCCTTGGCCACTGTTTTGTTAATAATAGCCATTGCCAAAAACATCAATTCTTTTGGTATCGTTGTATTCGAACGTACCGGTAAACGTTTAAGATGTGCATTTTTAATTTTTACCGTTGTTGTTATAATACGCTCCGGATTCGTTAACTCTGCTTTTGCATATGTAATACCACGTTTACACTTGTTTCCTGTTATTTTCCATTCGCCTTCTTCGGGTATTTCGACATTTAAGTAGCATCCCACGGGACAACTAATACAGATCAGACTTTCTTGACGCATTATGCTTGCACCTCCTGTATTTCAACTAAAATTTCTTGAATATCATTTCCTTCGAGTTCTTCTTTTGCCAAAACTATATGCTCCATTTCGCCCGGTGCCATATGTCGCTTCTTCATCGTTTTTAAAATACCTCTATTCGTTTTTATAACCATTTCAACTTGACTATATACTTGTTTAACACGCATAAATAATTCTAACTGCTTGTCTAGATTACGGATTCGAACATTTTGCGGAACAATATAAGCAATTCCTTCTCCTGCTACTGTTTTTACCATGTTTTCTTGATCGACCAATTGCTTTTGTATATACTTTGCTGCAAATCGACCTGCTCTACGACTTTCTTCCGTTACAAAATCAACTAGGTCATGGACGTGAACGACATTACCACAAGCAAATACACCTTCTATACTTGTTTCCATGGCCTCGTTAACAATGGGTCCGCTGGTACGTGGGTCCATTGTTACGCCTGCCTCTTCAGATAGTTCATTTTCAGGGATAAGACCAACGGATAATAGGACGGTGTCACAATTATAAACGATTTCGGTTCCTGCTATCGGTTGACGATTATCATCTACTTTGGATACAACAACTTGTTCGACCCGCTCTTTGCCTCGAATCTCAGTAAGTGTATGACTTAAATAAAGCGGAATATCATAGTCATTTAAACATTGGACAATATTACGGTTAAGCCCACCTGAAAACGGCATCAACTCAACGACAGCTAAAACTTTAGCACCTTCTAGCGTCATCCGCCTTGCCATGATGAGCCCAATATCACCTGAACCTAGGATGACCACTTTTTTACCGACCAAATAGCCTTCGATGTTTAAATAGCGTTGTGCAGTTCCGGCATTAAAAACACCTGACGGTCGCGTACCGGGAATATTAATTGCTCCACGTGTACGTTCTCTACAGCCCATAGCTAAAACGATTGCTTTAGCCTCAATTGTTTTAAATCCATACTCTTTACTTACGCAATGTAAAACATGTTCTGCATTAAAGTCAACAACCATCGTATGCAGCCAATAGTCAATGCCATAATCATTTAATTGATTAATAAATCGTTCTGCATATTCCGGTCCGGTAAGTTCCTCTTTAAACACGTGTAATCCGAATCCATTGTGAATGCACTGTTGCAATATTCCTCCGAGTTCCTGATCTCTTTCTAATACTAAAATAGAGTCTACTCCATTATCTTTTGCCTCAATAGCTGCAGCTAGTCCTGCCGGACCGCCTCCAATGACGACTAGTTCATAACTTTCCATGATTTCACCTCGATTATTCATATTTGTTTTTTAGTTTCTTCCGTTACAATATACGCTTTACTCCCATTATACGAAACATCTTCAATTGGCCTGTTTAATTCTCGTGCTAGAATTTCAACCACCTTTGGTTCACAGAAGCCACCTTGGCATCTTCCCATACCGGGTCTGGTTCTTTTTTTCACACCTTTGACTGTTGTTGCCCCCATATTCCTGTGAATACAATCTATGATTTCAGCTTCTGTTACTTGCTCGCATCGACAAATAATGTTCCCATAATTCGGATCGTCTTCAACACATTTTTGCTTTTCTTCCAGATTAAGCTCTGCAAATCTTACCATCGGTCGTCGTCTCGGATTAAACGTTACTTTTTCTTTAAGACCGCCACTTATTCCCTCCATAATTTCAACAACATACTTGGCAACAGCTGGTGCTGCAGAAAGTCCGGGTGATTCAAATCCACCGACATTGATAAATCCTTTGGCAACCTTTGATTCTCCAATGACAAAATCGCCTATATCGGAGGATGCTCTGAGCCCTGCAAAAGTTCGAATCACTTGGTTAAAGGGAATCTTATCGGATGATCTACTTGCTACATTACGTATCTCTTGAAGGCTCATCGCTTCCGTAGACACATCATCTTTTTCACCGACAAAATTCGAGTCTGGCCCTACGAGAACATTTCCATGGACGGTCGGTGTAATTAAAACACCTTTTCCATGGTCCGTTGGCGTTTGGAAGATAACATGATTAAACAATTTTCCTGCCTTTTTATCCAAAAGATAGTACTCACCCTTTCTAGGATGAATCGAATAACTTGTATCCCCTACCATTTGACTAATCTGATCGGCAAATACACCTGCACAGTTAATGATATTACGTGCCTGATAGTCGCCTCTGTTGGTATGCACATCATAATAACTGTCTTGTTTTTCAATTCCGATAACTTTTGTCTCTAGCTGATACTTCACACCATTTTCTATTCCGTTTTCAGCTAATGCTATGGCGAGTTCAAATGGAGAGACAATGCCGGCTGTCTTTGCGAATAAGGCCACTCTTACCTTGTCGCTAATATTTGGTTCAAGTTCTTTAATGTGATTAGCTTCAATAATTGACATCTCCGGTATGTGGTTTTTAAGGCCGGCCTTATACATCTTGTCAATTGTTTTTCGATCTTCTTCATCAAAACCAATCACTAACGACCCAATACGTTTAAAAGGTACATCCAGTTCTTCACATACTTGATCAAACATTGGGTTTCCTTTAATATTAAAAAAACTCTTTTGCGAACCTGGCTTTGCATCATAACCTGCATGGACAATAGCACTATTTGCCATTGTGGTTGCATTCGCCACATCACTTTCTTGATCAATGACTAAAATATCCAGCTCATACCGCGCTAATTCTCTGGCTACAAATGTTCCTGCAATACCTGCACCAATCACAATAACATCATTCATCTTCTTCGTTTCCATAAAATCCTCCTATAGATATTTGCACGAAAAAGAGCCACACAAACCAATCGCACGCGTGCGATTGGTTTGTGTGGCTCTCATCTTCTCATGCCACTTATTATTTGATTTAATTGTATCACTTATTCTTTATCTTGTAAAGCCACCATGCTTTCGAATAAGTTCTAAATGTAAATTCCCATCTTTAATCTCCACAACAGCAAAATCAATCATTGCACTGAGCAAAACCAGCTCATCGCCTTCATCCGTTTCACCTGCTAGCTGCCAATAATATTCCTCGATTTCATGCTGTCTCTGTTCGTTTAGTAATTGGTCTAACCGTTGAGCTTCCTCATCCGAATAATGGGTATTATAGTCTATAATATCAATTGATGTTTCTTCATTACTTGTCTTGATCTTTATTTCTAGCTCATTTGTATCTTCAATCAATAATGCTGTAATTAATTCGTCAATAATTCGCCCTATTTTTTTCATTTCATGTCGCATATGATTACTCTCCTTTTTTAAACGCGTCTAAAATCGGGACTAAAAACCCGGCAACAATACCTCCGGAAAAACCATTATTATACAAATTCATTCCCCCATGAATATCACCAACTTTTGTCACAAGAATAAAATGAAGCATTCCTGCGATAATCCCTATAAAGGGTCCGAAAGTCCCGGCAATCGGTGCAATCGTTGTTGAAAACAGAATCGCAATAATCACCGGTGTGGTGGTTAGATCTGCTCCAAATAGTATCGCGGCTATAATAACCCCGATGATAATTGGTGTTGCATTTTTGGGATGTTTTCCAAATGCAGCAAAACCTACAATGGTTAAAACGCCGGCTAGAATGGGTCCGTTAAGCACACCACCTAAAAGCATAACAAGGCCTAAGCTATAGATTCCCATAATCCCCATATTAATAAAAGTTAGTCCATAGCCATCTAAGGACGTAAAATCAGTAATCGTACGACCTTTATGTCTTAAAATCTTGGGATAATCCATGAGCCCATTATATTTAATACGCACGCCTATAATGATCAATGCTACAAATCCTGCCAGCATTAATAACCACAAGGAATAGGATTGTTTTTCATACAGAATATAGACCGGCTGCACTTCAATATCCATATTACGGAGCAAACTCGTAATAACCGTACCAATAATTCCTGCCGTAAACCCGATATTATATAAATTAAACCCATCATGAAACCTCAACATATGTGAAGACAAGGGAACTATTATAAAACCGATAAAGACCCCAATCACTATTCCTGCCGGAATATTATATTTGTCCGGAATCACTCCGGAAAACATCAATTCACTCACAAGTGGAGATAGTGCCGTCCCAAACATAATCACCAAAACAACATTTTTGAAAGATATTTTTTGGTAACGACTGTAGAATATCCCTCCTAAAAAAATCGGCGGTATATTAATGAGATTTTTCCCAAAGAAGGAAAATCCAATCACTGTGAAAAAAGCTGCAATAAGCAACCCATTAATTCTTAATTTGTAGTACTTAAAAAGTAGTAACATTAAAAAGCCAATGATTGCCGCGTGAATGAATGCAACGCCTAGCCCACCCACTTTAATGAAGTCTGTCAATAATACCGTCGGTGACAGCAAAATATCTCTAAATCCTTTAATAACATCACTGAAGCTACTATAGGTACTTGCGGTAACAAAGATTCCATAAATCATGAATATACATGGAAAAATCGCCATCACTTTTAAAATACCATCTTTATGAATTTCTTTTTCCTGTATTTTTTCTTTAATGTACATCCAACACTTCCTTCTTTAAATATTTTGAAAACCCGGCTTTTTCAATTAGCTTTTTAGGTTGTTCATTCACACCTTCAATGACCATTTTTATTTCCATTTGCTCACACAATCGAACCAAACGTTTAAGTGCATGAAGCGCTGTTGCATCCATAGCAGGTACATTGTACATTCTTATAATCAATAAGTCTATATCTGCATTAATATGTCGAAGTGTATCCAAAAACTTATCCACTGCTCCAAAGAAAAACGGTCCGTTTATGTCATAGATTTGAACATGACCCATTTTTTGATCGGATTGTTCTAGCACTCCATGTCCCATTTTATTATACTCTTCTTCATTTTCTTCGGAAGCATCTAGTTGATTAACAGAAACATTTGTCACATCTGCCATTCGTTTCATAAATAAAAAAGCAGCTAGGACAATACCAATTTGAATAGCTAATACTAAATCAAAAACAACCGTTATTGTAAAGGTAATGACTAAGACGAGAATATCACTTTTGGGAGCTTTAAATAATCCAATAAAATCTCGCCACTCACTCATATTATACGCTACAACCATTAAAATTGCAGCAAGCGTTGATAAGGGAATCAATTTAGCTAATGGCATAAAAAGCAACATGATTAACAGCAATGTAATCGAATGTACCATACCTGCAATTGGTGTTCTTCCTCCATTTTTTATATTCGCAACCGTTCTCGCAATCGCTCCCGTTGCAGGAATACCACCAAATAAACCGGATCCTATATTGGCGATGCCTTGTGCTATTAACTCCATATTGGATCGATGCTTGCTACCAATCATGGCATCCGAGACAACTGCTGATAACAAGGATTCAATTGCTCCTAGTATGGAAATTGTAAATGCAGGTGCTATAAGCGCTCGCATAATCTCAAGTGAAAACCGAGGAACTTGGACAGTGGGCAACTTTCCTGAAATTTCACCAAATTTACTGCCAATCGTAGAAACATCTAAAGAAAACATCTGAACCAAAGTTGCTGTCACAACAATTGCAATGAGTGCACCCGGAATCTTTTTTGTCACTCTCGGCCAAAGAACAATAATGAGGAGCGCTATGACACCAATCCCTAGTGTTATTCCGTCAATTCGATACATATTTTCAAAATAAATATGCCATTTTCCAAGAAACTCTACAGGTAAAGCTTCAACATTCAAACCTAAAAAGTCATTCACTTGGGAGGAAAAAATCGTCACTGCAATTCCTGCTGTAAATCCTGTGGTGATCGGATAAGGTATAAACTTGATCACACTTCCAATATTAATCAATCCAAAAATGATCAAAATAATTCCGGCCATAATTGTTGCTATGATTAATCCATCGACACCATGTTCGACGACGATTCCATAGACAATCACCATGAAAGCTCCTGTAGGCCCACCAATCTGCACACGACTCCCACCAAAAAAAGAGATTAAGAAGCCTGCAATAATGGCAGTAATTAGCCCTTTTTCAGGTGTCACCCCGGAAGCAATTCCTAATGCAATCGATAATGGCAAGGCAATAATTGCAACAATAATCCCTGCTGTCACATCATCAATAAGATTTTGTTTCGTATATCCTTTGATGACTGAAAATAATTTTGGTTTTAATTTAGACATTCACGTATTCGCTTCTTTCTCTATAAATTTAATTTTCAATCGAAATAAGTATACGCTTAAATAATCGACAAATCAATGTTTTTTTCTTGAATATTTATCTACTTGCCGATATACTATTGTTTAAGCGTTAATACGTAGACACAAATAAATGAACGACGGAGGTTTTATGATTAGTTTTAAGAACGATTATAGCGAAGGTGCGCATGAATCAATTCTACAAGCACTCCTCGATACAAATACAGAACAAATGGATGGGTATGGCGACGATCGGCTTTGTATTCAGGCGACTGAATGTTTAAAAGATCTTTTTATTAACCCGTCCATTGATATTCATTACTTTTCCGGGGGGACACAAACAAATCTTACTGCAATCTCAGCCTTTCTTCGCCCCCACGAAGCAGTTATTGCTGCAGAAACCGGCCATATTCTCGTCCATGAAACCGGCGCAATCGAAGCGACCGGTCATAAAGTTATTGCCGTCCCTACTCAAACAGGAAAATTATCTGCTCAACAGATTGAAGCAGTTATGATTGCACACGAAGATGAGCATATGGTCTTACCAAAGCTTGTCTATGTTTCAAACTCAACTGAGACAGGAACGATTTATACTCGCAAAGAACTTGATGCGATTAAATTAATGAGCACAAAATATAATCTTTATCTATATATGGATGGCGCCCGTTTAGGTTCTGCCATGACTGCTGCTGATAACGATGTGAACTTTGAAGAATTAACCACACTCTTTGATGCCTTTTATATTGGCGCAACTAAAAATGGGGCCTTGCTTGGTGAAGCCCTTGTCATCTGCCGGGATGAGCTTAAACAATATTTCCGTTATCATATCAAACAAAAAGGCGCCCTCTTAGCAAAAGGTCGCCTACTTGGAATTCAATTTTTAACCTTGTTTAAGGATGATTTATACTTTGACCTTGCTAGGCATGCAAATGCAATGGCAAGTGAACTAACAAGAGGTATCAAAGCGTGTGGTTATGATTTTTTAATTCATTCTACGACCAATCAAATCTTTCCCATTCTTCCCAATCATGTCATCGATGCTCTCACTGAAGATTTTGACTTTTATGTTTGGTCCACAATCGATAAGGAAAACTCAGCCATTCGACTTGTCACTTCTTGGGCAACGCCACAAGGTTCAGTTGATGACTTTATACATCGCCTTAACCGGTTGTCCCAAAGGTAATTTGATTTTTTCCGTCATCTTTGGATTGATATAAATACTTATCTGCTTTTTTAAATAATCGATCTTTATCCAATGTTCCTGCTTCCGTTGCAAGACCTATGCTTAATGTTATCGATTCATCCGGCATATCTTCAAATCGATGTGCTTCTAAGGAAGCTCTTATTTTTTCTAATATCTCCAAGCATTCTTCTTGCGACTTTTCGATAAAAACGATGCCAAATTCTTCACCGCCATATCGTGATGCAAGATCATGCTCACCAATATGATCAAGGATTATTTCAGCAACTTTTTCAATAACAAGGTCTCCGTTAGAATGTCCATATGTATCATTTATCTTTTTAAAATTGTCTAAATCCAAGAGTGCCACATGCAGCGGGAAGGGATATCTAGAAAATTGCTCCATAACCTTTTCTAAATATTCATGAAACGTTTTATGATTATAGAGGTTTGTCGCCAAATCAACTTTTGCCAACTTTTCCATATAGACCTTTTTATATAAGAGTTCCTTTTCATTTTTTACGGATTCTAGAAGTTCATCATTAAGTTCTCGATAATGATTGATTAATGCAATTCCTAATAAGAAAGCTATAAACAACACAAAAGTAAATGAAATATGTTCTGATACCGTAAAATTAAAATGGGGACAAAACAAATTCAAACCCCAATAGCTGCATAACGTTATTGCAAATGCAAATCGAATCATTCTTTTTTTCATTGTAAACACCGCAATAAAAACAGGAAATATAAAGAGTATAATCAGTATTGATTTTAGCGAGTCATAAGCTAAAAGAAACGTCAGCAAGATCAAATTCGAAGCAATAATAATGCTATAGTCATTAATTCGCCTTTTTCGTCGAAGACTCCACTCAAAATATAGAATAACACACACAAATACAATTGAAGTAACCAAAATATTCTTCAGAAAATAAGGCTCTTGACCCGTGTTACTAAATTGCATATATACAACTGTAACTAGTATATTAAACAATAAACCAAACCAAAACAATTGAATCAACCGTTTATTCCATTTAATATTTCTCTCTTGGTCTCCCATAAAACACTCCTTATTAATGGCATGTGTTAGTACTTAAATTATACCATTAATAGGACTATGTGCCTAGTTTTTTCTTTCAACTTGGGCTTTAAATTCTGTGGGTGTGAGTGATGTGTATTTTTTGAAAAGTTTCGAAAAATAATGAGCATCAGAGATGCCTACACGTTCAGCTACCTCGTAGGCTTTAAACCCATTATCCTGTAATAATTCCTTGGCTTCTTCGATGCGGACTTCGTTTAAATAATCAACAAAGGTTTTCCCGAGTTCTTTGGAAAACATGCGACTTAAATAATAGGTACTTACATAGGTGTGCTCTGCAAGCTCGTTGAGGGTAATTGGCAGATTATAATGCTCATGAATATAGGCGATGGCATTTTGGAGGACTACATTGATATTATTCTTGTTATATTGATTAATCCGTCCGACAATAGTTTTAGCGACTTCTTCAAGTAATTCTTGGAGCTCATCAATATTAGTACTTTTCTCAATAAGTTGATATAGTGATGTCAAATTATCGGCTTGTTTCTTTTGATCATTCTCCAAAATTTTAATGGACATTCTCATATGATTAATACTATATATAAGACTCCAGTAGAAATTTTTCACTTGCTCCGGCTCACCACGCTTTTCTTCGATATCATGGCGAATGGTATCTAGAATGCGTCGAACATTTTCTTCATTACCGGTACGTATTGCATGAATGAGTTTTTTTTCGTGACGTTCAAATTCTGAAGGGTCTTCACTTTTATAAAATGTATCTAAATCTTTGTATAAAATAATGGACGATTTTCCGAGATAAAAGGTATATGAAAGACCATCATAGCATTCTTTTGCTTTTTCATTTAGCTCATGAACATCTTCCCCAACGGTACTAATTGCAACGGTTACCGAAAAGTCAAAACAACTTTGAATCAACTTCTGCATATCTTCAACATAGGTATCCACTCTATGAATCGTATCCCGTTCTTCACCTAATGGTTGAACCACAAAAGCAACTTCTTTAGTATTAAGTACTATTTTTTCCACCTGATATAGATCAGAAAAAATATCTTTCACTGTATTAATAATTCCAAATTGATAGAGCTGGCGTTGATAAGCCTCTTCCTGATTTGTTGGGTCTTCATCCATCTGTACAATCATCACCACATAATCGGAAAAATCAATTCCATAAAGCGCCAGTTGGGTATCCATTTCTTCAGGTCCTAACTGGGTTCCGTTAATTATATCAAACAAGAGCTTTTCCTTTAAAATCGGTATGCTTTCTTCAAAATTTTTCTGCAACTTTAATCGTTCATTCTCGATTTCTCGTACATACTTCAGCTCCATAACCGCTTTTTTTAACACATCGCTAATCTCTTCGATTTTTGAAGGTTTCAAAATATAATCAAAAGCGCCTAATTTTATGGCCTCTTGAAGATAGGAAAACTCTCGATACCCGGTCAAAATAATAAACTTACTCTCCGGAAGCAAGTCTTTTGCTCGTCGTATCATGGTTAAGCCATTAATCTCGGGCATATTGATATCAACAAAGATAATATCCGGTTGGTACGTTTCCATTTTTTCCAAGCCTTCCACACCATCTCCGGCTTCGCCACACACCTCACAGTCATATTGTTTCCAATTGATGATATTTACAAGACCCTTTCTTATATAAGGCTCATCGTCAACAATGAGTACTTTAAACATAATCTTCAACTCCTTTTTGGATGCCTACCACCGGAATGGTAACCACCACTTTCATATATTCTTCATATATGCTTTCAACTCGAACGCCATATTCAACTCCATAAAATAGTTTGATTCGTCGATTGACATTTTTCAAACCAATTCCCATTCCTGAATTTTCAGAAAACAGATAGGCATCATTCCCTTCGTTAAGATTTTTATTGAGTTCACGAATATCTTCTTCTGTCATTCCTTGTCCGTTATCTAAAACTTCAATCTCAACACGTTGATCGATTTTTCGAATAATTAAATAGATTTTCCCTTGTTTACGAAATTTATCAACACCATGGTAAATTGCATTCTCAACAAGAGGCTGTAGCAAGAGCTTGGGCACCTTAATACCAAGCAAACTCGAATCAATGGATTTATTAAAATCTAGGCGTTCGCCATAGCGATTCTTCATTATTAAAATGTAGCTATCTACAAAGTCAATCTCTTCTTTAATGGTCACTAATGGGCCGCCTTTACCGATTCCCGCTTCCATCAATGCAGATAATGCAGTAACCATTTCACTGATTTCACCCACATTATTTAAACGAGCCATCCAGTTAATCGATTCGAGTGTATTAAAAAGAAAATGCGGATTAATCTGCGCTTGCAAGGTTTTTATCTCCGCTTCTTTTCGCGTCAATTGTTCTTTATATACACGATTTACCAAAATATCGA
>CAZVKG010000041.1:0-28692 GCA_964627665.1 uncultured Eubacteriales bacterium
GCAAGCCTCATTTATCAAGGCTTTATTCACTGATTTCTGCTGGGAAAGTTGAGTATGGAATTAGTATATGTACCAAATGCTTTTAATACAATAGAAAGGAGAATCCATGAAAAAAATATATTCTATAGTATTGATAATTATTCTCATGATTCTGTATCCGAATCAGGCACAAGCCCAAGAAATTGTTGATATTATTGACGTTGATGAATTTGAAGATTCTGTTGAAGATTTTTATACCTATATTGATTCTGAACAGTTAACAGGTGTCGTTCGTTGGGAAGAATTACAGTCGAGAAGAGGAGATGCAGAATATCTTTTAATTGTTGAAGCTGATGGCAATTCACAAGAGCCCATTCTTAAAGAAACAACAAGAGAAGACTTTGTCCTATTTTTTTATCCTCAAGAGATAGAAACGCTTACAATTGCTTTGTATGTTAAGACAGAGGATCAGTTCACTCTACTCAAGAGAAAAAATATTGATTTAATTCATGGGGAATTTTTGAAAAGGACAGTAGAAGGGGAGACCCTATCTTCAAGATTGAAGTTGTCATATTATTCGATCAATGAAAATATACTAGATGTAATCCTTAACGAGAAGTTCTATACCTATCTCATTCAAGGACAAGATTCAATCTCGATTGCTTTAGAATCCGGAAGCAATCAATATGAGGCTTCATTTGAAGGAGAAGATCGAGTCATCTATCGCGTTAGTGGTAATACATATTATAATACACTTCCGCCGAGTATTCATATTAATGAAGAATTATATGGGAAAACATTCCAGGATAATCAAGTAGTTGTTAGCGGAAGCATTGAAAATGGTTCAGAATTGACGATTAATGGGCAAGGTGTTCAATTAGACGAAAATGGGGAATTTGTACATACTATTTTTTTAGAAGATGGTAAAAACAAGATTACTTTTTTTGCGAAAAGTGATGCAGGTGTTACAAGTTTTCGAAGTGTGGTTATCGAAAATGAGATAGAAGAGGAAGGGCTAGATTCAAAAGAGGATAATGTTTGGCCTTTGGCGATAGTCATTGCCATTAGTATAATTTTTATAATAAGTATAATAATAGTTAGTACGAAGAAGAGATGGAGGAGATAAAAATTGGAAAAAAAACGTCTGAAAGAAGAAAAAATGCAAGAATTTGAAAACATGGTGGATACTATGAAAGCCAATGGCTACGAAGCACGAGAAGGTATAATTTCTGTTGTAAAGGCAAATGTGATGGCGATTGTTTTGGCAGGTCCTATTGTAGTCCTTCTTTTTATTGTATATAGTAGTGTAGCAACACAGCGACAGCTAGAAGGAGAAATTAATTTAGTGGGAAGTGGCTTATTTTTTTTATCGCTACTTATTTCAATACCTATACATGAACTTCTTCATGGAATTGGGTGGAGTTGCTTTTGTGAAAATGGATGGAAAAGTATACGTTTTGGGATGATGTGGAAATACCTAACCCCCTATTGTCATTGCAAAGAAGCCTTAAATGTTCCTGCATATCTTTTTGGAGGCTTATTTCCTCTTGTGGTTTTAGGTTTTGGTTCATATATTGTTGCCATAATCGGCGGAAACATTGGCGTTTTACTATTTAGTTTGTTTAATGTTTTAGCAGCCGGTGGTGACATAACTATTGCGTTAATGCTTCGAAAACATAGAGGTGCAGTCATTATTGACCACCCTATAGATTGTGGATTTGTCGCATTTCATAAATAGAGAGGGGTGAAAGTTGTGGAAAAAAGACAAGCTAATCATCTAAAAAATGAAACATCACCATATTTGAAAGCCCATGCATATAACCCTGTACATTGGTATCCATGGGGGGAAGAAGCATTACAAAAGGCGCGGGATGAAAATAAGGTAATCTTTCTAAGTATCGGCTATCATGCATGTCACTGGTGCCACGTAATGGAAGAAGAGGCTTTTAAGAATGAAGCAGTGGCGGCTTATTTGAACCGCTATTTTATAAGTATAAAAATCGATCGTGAAGAGCGGCCGGACTTAGATCATCAATACATGACCATTGTAACTCAGATTGCAGGTCAAGGGGGATGGCCACTACATGTTTGGCTTACCCCATCCCTAAAACCAATTTTTGGAGGTACGTATTTTCCACCAACCGACCACGTTGGAAGACCGGGATTTATGACTGTTTTGGAACATATTGCAAATCAGTGGGAAGATAAATCCGAAGAGATTGAAGAAAGTGGAGCTGCTTTTTTAAATCAGATGCATCAATGGGAAGAGATAGAACCTTTAGCGCTTGAAGAAGGAGTCTGTCAAAAAAGTGCAAAGGAAATAATGCATCGCTTCGATCCACCCTATGGTGGTTTTAGTCAAGTGCCCAAGTTTCCTTCGCCACATCAACTCTTGTATTTAATGGCCTATGAACAAGAACATCCGGATCAAGCATTAAGAAACATGGTGAATACGACCTTAATCGGAATGGCAGCCGGTGGATTGCATGATCACGTCGGTGGTGGGTTTGCAAGATATAGTGTGGATGAGCGATGGGAGATTCCCCACTTTGAGAAGATGCTCTATGATAACTTGTTGTTATTAAAAAGCTATAATGTTGCTTATGCATATTATGGTAATCCTGTTTATAAAACAATTGCCTATCGTATAGTCGGATTTTTGCGTCGAGAGCTGTTAAGTCTAAAGGGTGGTTTTTATACAGCCCTTGATGCAGATACGGATGGTGTCGAAGGTGGTTATTATATCTTTAGCCTACAAGAGATTGAAATGATTTTAAAAGAGAAAGCGCCTGAATTTATACAAGCATATCAGATTACAAAAACCGGAAACTTTGAAGGAAAAAATCATCTGCATATAGCAATGGAACAATTGAGTGATGAACATTTCCAGAAGTGGCAAGATGCCTTAAACCGTCTTCTTAGCTATAGAGAAAAAAGAAAATATCCTGCATTGGATTATAAAATTCTCACATGGCAAAATGGCTTAGCGGTGTCTGTTTTAGCCCACATGGCTCGACTATATGGAGATCCTAATGTTTTAATCTTAGCAAAGGAAGCCAAAGATTTTGTTGTTTGGGACTTGAGAGAAAATGGGCGTCTGGTGAGCCATATTGCCAGTAAACAACGAGGTAAACACGTTTTCTTGGATGATTATGCCTATTACATTGATGGCTTGATTGAGATCTATATGACCATGTTTGAGCCGGAATATCTTAACGAGGCTCTAGGCATGATGGAAGAAGCTTTAGCCTTATTTTGGGACAGCCATAAAGGAGGTTTTTTCCTTAGCACTAAGGATAATCAAGAGGTCAGTCTGCGTCAAAAACAATTTCTTGATGGAGCAACACCTTCAGGTAATAGTGTTATGGGGCATAATTTGTATCGGCTTTATGTGCTCACGGAAGACGTAAAATATGAAGTGCTTTTCAGAGATTTACTGAAGTCATATGGCAAATACTTAAAAAAAGCTGCAGGGCATTGTTCCTATGGTTTATTACCCCTGCTTCAAGAAGAACGGGGAAGTCGGCTGTTAAAAATTGCTTTAGGCGATGAAGAGGATAGAACGGACGTATATAAAGAAATCGGTGCTCAGACAATAGGTTATGATGTTATTCGTATTGTAGAAGATCGTCATACCTATCCACTCAAAAATAATCAACGAACATTTTATAGTTGTGTCGGCTTTGCATGCAAAGAGCCAAGTAACGAATGCTGAATAGGAGAATAAACAATGAAAAGAAATGTTCGCTTAGAAGATATTACAGATGGTAAAGTATATGAGCTAAATGATATGGTACGAGCAGATACCGGTGGGTGTAAAGACTGCTATGTTTGTTGTACCGGTATGGGGGATTCGGTTGGCTTAGACCCTTATGATATTCATCGAATGATGCAAGGATTGGCATGTTCTTTTGATGAGTTACTCTTGACGAAGATAAATATGCATGTGGAAGATTTACTTATATTACCAAATATGAAAATAGAAGGTGAAGAGGAACGTTGTGTTTGTTTAGGTGAAGACGGTCGCTGCACTGTGCATGCATATAGACCCGGTGTGTGTCGTTTGTTTCCCTTAGGCCGATATTACCATGAGGATCGGTTTAGCTATATTCTTCAGGTGCATGAATGCGTAAAACCCAATAGGGCTAAAATTAAAGTGAAAAAATGGATAGAGAATCCGGATGGCGATAGATACGATGAATTTGTACTTGCTTGGCGCAACTTCAAAAAAAATGTGCAAGCCTATATGAAAGAAGTAAATAACGAAGAAAAAATTAAAGAGATGAATATGTATGTCTTAGAAAAGTTTTTTAGAAGACCTTATGATTCAAATCGTGATTTTTATGAACAATTCTATGAAAGATTACAATGATTTGAGCGCGACTTGAACAAAAACTTGACTTAGAGTATACTATAAGGGATAAGATTGTAGAGTAACTTAAAAGGAGATGATACATGATGATGCTAAGCATAAAAGATGCTGCTAAGGAGGTTCAATTAACTCCACATACATTAAGATATTATGAATCAGAAGGATTGTTACCCTTTCTCGAACGGGATGAACAAGGGCATCGAGTGTTTTCCAAAAAAGATATTGAATGGATTCAGTTCATTCTATGTTTGAGAAACACGGGGATGTCGATTCGAGAGATGAAAAGCTTTGTGAAATTATATAAAGGCGGAGACAAAACCATTCCTGATCGTATGGATATCTTATATGAACACAAAAAACTGATTGAAGAGCAGTTAGAAGAAACAAAATGGTATTTGAGAAATATCAACAATAAAATAGCGCATTATGAATCCATCAACAAGGATTATCAAAAATCAAAAGAAGAGAGGAAGGCGTTAGTGCATGAATAATTTTGTATTTAAAAATTCAACAGAACTCGTTTTTGGAAAAGCAGTTGAAGAACAGGTTGGCGAGTATACAGCCGAGTACGGTTCAAAAGTGCTTTTACATTATGGAGGCGGCAGCATAAAAAAGACCGGTCTATATGATCGAATTATCAAAAGTCTTCAGAAGAATAAAGTGGATTACGTAGAACTTGGAGGCGTGCAAGCCAATCCTAGATTGTCTTTGGTTCAAGAGGGTATTGAGTTATGTCATAAAGAAAACGTGGACTTTATTTTAGCTGTTGGTGGTGGAAGTGTTATTGATTCAGCAAAAACGATTGCTGTTGGTGCAAAGTATGATGGCAATGTTTGGGAATGCTTCATAGGTAAAGGAAGTATTACAGATATGATTCCTTTAGGTGTTGTATTGACAATACCAGCTGCCGGAAGTGAAACCAGTGATTCAGCGGTTATAACCAACGAAGAGGGATGGTTGAAACGTCCAATCGGGCATCCGATGATGCGACCTGTGTTTGCCTTATTAAATCCTGAATTAACGTATACATTACCTGACTACCAAACTGCATGCGGTGTGTCGGATATGTTAGCGCATACAATGGAACGATATTTTACCAATACACCCAATGTGGACTTGACTGACCGTCTATGCGAAGCAACAATGCGTAGCATCATTGAGCAAGGCCCTAAAGTATTAGAGAATCCAAAAGATTATGCGGCAAGAGCAGAGATTATGTTAGCAGGAACCGTTGCCCACAACAACTCTTTAGATATGGGTCGTGAAACAGATTGGGCTTCTCATGATATCGAGCATGAACTTAGTGGTATTTATGATCTTGCCCATGGAGCCGGCTTAAGTATTGTATTTCCGGCGTGGATGAAGTATGTTTATAAAGTAAATAAACCGCGTTTTGAACAGTTTGCCTATCGTGTATTTGACATTGAACCTCAATTTGACGGTTCGGATGCAAGTATTATTAAAGGGATTAAAGCACTTGAAAACTTTTATGTATCGATGGGACTACCCATTCGATTGGAAGATGCAGAGATAAGGGACGATCGTTATGAAGAAATGGCGAAAAAAGCGACGAATAATGATACGCGTACGCTAGGTCATTTTAAACCACTTGATTCAAAAGACATTCACGAGATTTATAAGCTTTGTGCAATGTCGAAAAAATGGTAGAAACTTATGGCGAGTCAATATGAAGATTTTGCATTTGTTTATGATGAATTAATGAACGATGTGCCTTATGAACAATGGGTTGAATTTATAGAAACAGTTTTTAGTCAATCCGAGCGAAAGATTCAGCTTGTGACAGAATTGGGCTGCGGAACGGGGAATATGACTATTCCCCTAGCCCAGTTAGGTTATGAGATGATTGGGATTGATTGTTCTGAAAACATGCTGATGGTGAGTCGAGAAAAAGCCGAAGATGGGGGTGTGAGTCCCTTGTTTTTATTACAAGATATGACGTCTTTTGAGTTGTATGGCACCGTTGATGCAATCATCGCATCATGTGATAGTTTGAATTATCTGGATTCAATAGAAAAATTGCAAAAAGTTTTTTCTTTGGTGCACAATTATCTGGAGGATGAGGGTGTTTTTATTTTTGACGTGAATACACAATATCGTTTTGAAAAAGTATATGGTAATCAAACCTTTACCTATCGTGATGATGACCTTGCATATATTTGGGAAAATACTTATGATGAAAAGAAGAAGGCCAATACATATGATATTAGCTTTTTTGTTTTAGATGAAGAAAATAGTTTTCTACGCTTTGATGAACACCATAAGGAGTATGCCTATTCACAATCATTAATCGAAAAGTTACTACAAGAAGAAAAGCTAACGCTGATGGGTGTTTATGATAATTATAGTTGGAAACAGACTAATGAACAAACGGAACGATTAACATTCGTAGTGAAAAAACAGGAAAGAGAATATAATGGATAAATTATTGAGAGCTACAACAAAAAATGGAGAAATTCGCGCTTTTGCAGCGAATACAAAAGAATTGGTTAATGTCGCAAGAACCTATCATCAAACAACACCTGTAGCAAGTGCAGCCCTTGGCCGATTATTAACAGCTGGTGTTATGATGGGATCTATGTTAAAAGGAGAACAAGAACTATTAACTTTAAATATAAAAGGTGACGGACCGATTGGCGGTGTTTTAGTAACGGCTAACGGAGCAGGACAAGTGAAAGGTTACGTGAATAACCCGCTTGTTGACTTGCCCTTAAAAGCTAATGGGAAGCTTGATGTGTCCGGTGCTATTGGTGCAGGAAATCTAACCGTGATTAAAGATCTTGGTATGAAAGAACCTTATGTTGGTCAAGTGGAATTAGTTTCCGGTGAGATTGCGGAAGACATCACGTATTATTATGCAAGTTCTGAGCAAACACCTTCTGTCGTAGCCTTAGGTGTATTAGTGGACGTGGATTATTCTATTAGGCAAAGTGGAGGCTTTATAATTCAGTTGCTTCCTCAAGCAAAGGAAGAGACCATAGAACAATTAGAAAAAAACATACAAGATTTACCAAGTATCACCCAGATGTATGAAAGTGGACTTGATGAAGAAGGTATATTAAAAAAAGTTTTAGAAGGCTTCGAAGTTCTTGTTCATGACATATCAACTCCGGAGTATTATTGCAATTGCAGTCGGGAACGTGTTGAAAAAGCCTTGATTACCATTGGCAAAGATGAATTGGATTCAATGATTCAAGATGGAGAGCCCATTGAAATGAACTGCCATTTTTGTGATAAAAAGTATATTTTTGAAATGGAAGATTTGAAAAAGTTGATTTAGACGTAAGCTACTTGACATAGATTATCATTTGTAGTATCATAAAACCATACCCCCCCCCATAGGGGGGATTGGAAGGTGGCATGAAATGAAGAAAAATTATGAAGTCGATGGGATGACATGTACAGCGTGTGCACTTGCTATCGAAAAAAAACTTTCTAAAGTAGAAGGTGTTGATAAAGTCAATGTGAACTATGCGAGTGAACGTATGGTTATTGAATTTGATGAAAATAGTGTCAACGAATCTTTATTAGCAGATCAAGTCAAAGATATTGGTTATCGATTAAAGACAGATCAAGAAGAGTCCAAGCGAAGTGGCTCAGAGTCGGCGGTTGAAGAACATCTTAGGGATATGAAACGGCGATTGGTTGGTTCATTGATTTTTACAATTCCGATTTTTTATATTGCTATGGGACCTATGGTTGGATTGCCGATACCGGGATTTCTTAGTGGCATACAAAATCTTTTGATTATGGCTTTGGTACAGTTATTATTAACGATTCCGGTTATGATTTTAAATAAAGAATTTTATGTTGTTGGATTCAAAACATTATTTAAAAGATCACCTAATATGGATTCGCTCATTGCAGTTGGAACAACAGCAGCCTTTGTCTATGGCTTATATGTCGTTTTCCAAGTTGCTTATGGATTTTCTTATAATGATATGGATAAAGTACACCAATTTTCCCATGACTTATATTTTGAATCGGTTGTGGTGATTTTGTCCTTAATTACACTTGGAAAGTACTTGGAGATTCGTGCAAAAGGCAAAACCTTAAAAGCAATTGAAGCTTTAATGGAGCTTGCGCCGGAAGTGGGTCTTGTTGAACGTGATGGAAAGCAATTTATGGTACCGGTGAAAGAAATTGTTCATGGTGACATCCTTGTTATTAAAGCCGGTAATAAAGTACCTCTTGATGGTGAACTTGTTGAAGGTAGTTTGCTAATGGATGAGTCCATGCTTACTGGTGAAAGTTTACCGATTCAGAAGGAAAATAATGATGATACAATATTTGCGGGAACCTATTGTCAAACGGGCTTTGGTAAGATTAAAGTTACAAAACTCCGTGAAGAAACGGCACTATTTGGTATTATTAAGCTAGTTGAAGATGCGCAAAGTACAAAAGCTCCGATCGCAAAACTTGCAGATACAATTAGTGGCTATTTTGTTCCGGTTGTCCTTGGTATTTCACTCGTGACATTTATTGTTTGGATGCTATTGGGTTATGGATTAGAATTTGCATTTGTCATGAGTGTTTCAGTTCTAGTGATTTCATGCCCATGTGCCCTTGGCTTAGCAACGCCGACAGCAATTATGGTTGGAACAGGTAAAGGTGCATCTTATGGAACTCTGATTAAAGGTGGCGAAGCCTTAGAGCAGTTACATAAAATCGATGCTATTGTTTTCGACAAAACAGGAACACTAACACGAGGTGAACCTCGTGTAACAAAAATTCGTTATTTTGAATCAAAGATCAGTGAAAAGACGATTTTAGAATATCTTGTAAGTATAGAAGCTCAATCAGAACATCCTTATGCCCAAGCAATTAGTCATTACGGCGAAGAACAAAAAGTGACAATGCGTAAAGCGGATGCTTATGATACGATTCCCGGTCATGGTGTAAAAGCACGAATGGAAGATCGAGATATATTAATCGGAAATAAAAAGTTAATGACGGACCACGATGTGGATTTATCTGGAGTTCAAGATGAATTAGACCAGATTGCAAATGAAGGTAAGACGCCATTACTCATGTCGATTCAAGGCCAAATCGTTGCATATATTGTTGTTGAAGATGTAATTAAAGATGAAGCGCCGGAAGTTATTGAAAAAATAAAACAGCTAGGCATTGAAGCGATTATGCTGACCGGAGATCATGAAAAAACAGCTAGAGCGATTGCAAAAATGGTTGGTATTGACCAAGTCTATGCTGAAGTTCTTCCGGATGGCAAAGCAGATATTATTGATCAGATTAAGGCTCAAGGAAAATCTGTAGCTATGGTTGGTGATGGTATTAATGATGCGGTTGCTTTGACAAAAGCAGACGTTGGATTAGCGATTGGTAGCGGAACCGATGTTGCTATTGAATCAGCAGATGTCGTTTTGATGAAAGACCATCTTTCGGATGTTCTTACAGCGATTGAACTTAGTAAAGCAACGATTCGAAATATTAAACAAAATCTTTTTTGGGCATTCTTTTATAATATTGTTGGCATACCGATTGCAGCAGGAGTATTATATACATCCTTTGGTATACGATTGAACCCTATGTTTGCAGCAGCTGCCATGAGCTTTAGTTCAGTATCTGTCGTTACCAATGCTCTACGATTAAAGCGATTTAAACCTACATTTTCACAGGAATCGCAAAAACGAGAAACACTAAAAAGTGAAAGGAAGATGATGATGAAAAAACTTACAATTGAAGGAATGACATGTATGCACTGTGTTGGACGTGTAGAAGAGGCGTTAAAGAATGTTGATGGCGTATCAAGCGTTATGGTTGATCTTGAATCAAAGACAGCCGTTGTCAATGTTGACACATCTGTTGATGAGAAGGTTTTATCCGATGCGGTTACTGAAGCCGGCTATACAGTGGCTGCTGTTTCGGGAGTATAGTTATGAATGCTGAACAAAAGAAGGCAATGCAAATGCTAAAAACTGCAAGAGGCCAGATTGACAGTGTTGTTACTATGATTGAAGATGATCGCTATTGCATTGATATTGCTAACCAAATCTTGGCAGTGAACGGATTGCTTAAGCGAGCAAATCTGGAAATACTCAAACAACACATTAATAACTGTGTTAAAGAAGCATTTGAAGAAAATTCAGGTGAAGACAAAGTTGATGAAGTTATTAAAGTTATGGGACGGTTAATCGATACAAAATAGAGAATTATAGTATTTTCAGATTTTTGAATTGAAAGTACAATTATTAAACTATCACAAAAGATTCCGACAATTTAATGAAAAACTTTGGAAACATCTGATAATATCCTTGATTTTTTTAAAGGTCGGGTGTATAATATAATCAAAGGTTGAATCCGGATTCACCTTATTAAACTTATAAATCGTAAGCTTACACATGTTTGTTGACAAAAGGAGTGGTAGATATGATTGATATGCTCCAAATGGTAGGGTTTATACGAGCAGTAAGATAAGGCCCCGATTAGTAAATAGGGGCGTGTAACAACATATGTTTATCAATGGGCGTAAAGAAGTCGTTGATAATAGGTGGATATGTATGACACGTAGTTATTGAATTGAGTTTATGGTGGTCACAACTAACACCTAAGCAATCACATGTGTTGTGAGTTCGAATTATTAATTTAGGCGGTCGAAGATAAAGGCCGAACAAGTAAACAATTATGATGGAAAATTATATAAGTAGTACTAAAAGAGGCCGAGATTACTCGGTCTCTTTTAGTGTGCGAAATGAAGGAATTATGGTATAATCATCATATGAAAAAAATAGAAAATGTAAAAAAAATAGATCAAGAATTTTCCAATACACTTGTTGATTGGTATAATCAAGAGAGGCGTATTCTTCCATGGAGAGAGACACAAGATCCGTATCATATTTTAGTCTCAGAGATTATGCTGCAGCAAACACAAGTAAATACAGTGATTCCCTATTATTTGAGATTTTTAGATGAGTTGCCGACGCTTGAGTCGCTAGCGAAGGCTTCGGATGAACAACTACATCGTCTTTGGGAAGGCCTCGGTTATTATTCCCGCGTATTTCGATTACGACAATTTGCTGTTGAAGTTCAGGCAAAATATAATGGAAGGATTCCTAATGAAAAATCACAACTTATTGCATTGCCAGGGATTGGACCTTATACGTGTGGCGCAATATTAAGCTTTGCTTTTCATGTTAAAGAACCGGCCATTGATGGTAATGTGAAGCGTGTATTGGCACGATTAACCAATGATTCACGAGATATTTCAAAAGTAGCGACGCAGCGTTCAATGGAAGACATTGTCCGTTCTCTGCTTCCGGAAGATCCGTATGGGTTTAATCAAGGTCTCATTGAGTTAGGTGCAACCTATTGTAGACCGCGACAACCTAGGTGCCAAGAGTGTCCGGTGCGTATTTTTTGTAAGGGATATGCAAACGGGCATGTTGAAGAACTCCCTACTAAACCAAAGAAGAAAAAGCAAAAAGAAGTATCACTTCCTGTATTTGTGTTTCACCAAGATCAGGAGATGCTCTTTGTGAAGCGTGCTTCGGAAGGCTTGCTTGCTTCCCTTTGGGGATTTCCAATCATTGAAGAAGATTTTGTTGAAGATATAGAGGCAGAGGTGAATGTATTCCTTCAACATCGAATTATTCAAGATTACTTAGATGAACAGTTTGGTATAAGGCTTCAGCCGACATCCGTTAAACGAGTTGGACCTATAAAACATGTTTTTTCCCATGTGATTTGGAATATGCATCTATTTCTTATTGAAGATCCGAATTTTTGGAATCGAGTAGAATCGATTGAATCACCGGAAATAATTAAGTCGATTGATCAAGACATTTCTTTACCAACAGCATTTAAAAAATGTATTGAATTCATTCATGAAAAGGAGCTTATATGAAAAAATATGATGTTGTTATTATTGGAGCAGGCATTATTGGATGTGCAATCGCACGAGAGCTTAGTCGTTATCAAGTAAATGTTGCAGTCCTTGAAAAAGAGAATGATGTGAGTTGTGGTGCATCAAAGGCAAATAGCGGCATTGTTCATGGAGGGTTTGATGCGAAAGCAGGAACAAAAAAAGGATACTTTTCACGCCGTGGCAATCGAATGTATGCGAAGCTTGATGAAGAGTTGCATTTTGGATATTTAGAATGTGGATCCTTGGTTTTGGCATATAATGAAGAGGATTACCAAAAATTATTAGAGTTAAAAGCAAATGGTGAGAAAAATGGTGTGGATGACTTGCGGATTTTGAATCGTGAGGAAGTTATTGCAATGGAACCACATGTTTCTGAAGATGTAAGGCATGCATTATATTGTCCGTCCTCAGGAGTGACATCGCCATACGAGTTAACGATTGCGCTCTGTGATAATGCAATACAAAATGGTGTCGATGTTTTTTTAAACACAGAAGTCGTAAACATTGACCTAGATAAAGGTGGCGAACATGATTTTCACATAGTTACAAAAGAGGAAACCTATCAAGCCGATTATATTGTCAATGCGGCAGGTGTTTTTAGTGACCGCATTGCAGAAATGGTTGGCATTGATGATTTTTATATTATTCCCAGAAAAGGTGAATATATTCTTTTGGATAAAAAGCAAGGACATTTGGCCCAACATGTTTTATTTCAAACACCTTCCCATAAAGGAAAGGGTATTTTGGTAACGCGAACATATCATGGAAATCTAATGTTGGGGCCGAATGCACAAGAAGTGGATACGCGAGATGAAATAGGAACCAATGAAGAGGTACTAAGATATATTGTGGATACAGCAAGACATTCAGTTCCGGATTTTGATATGCGTTTTATGTTAACATCGTTTGCAGGACTTCGTGCAACCAGTTCAATCCATGATTTTATTGTGGGACGAAGTAAAGTGCCGGGATTCATTCAGGCTGCGGGAATTGAATCACCGGGGCTTACAGCTAGTCCGGCAATTGCAAAATATATTGCGGATGAATTAAGTCAATCCGGTCTTGAGCTTACAGCGGACCCAAACTTTAATCCGAATCGACCGCCAATTATACAAAAGCAAGACAAAGATATTGTTTGTCTATGTGAGCAAGTGTCCAAAAATGAGATTATTGATGCCTTAAGTCGTGGTTTGTATATTGATCACATCGATGGTGTTAAACGGCGTACGAGAGCCACAATGGGATCATGTCAAGGCCATCGATGTCGAGAAAAAGTGTCTGGAATTATTGCCGAGTATCATGGCATTGACAAAGAAGAGGTTACTCTTCGTGGAAAAGATTCTTTTGAACTTCCGCCAAGAGAAGATCGGATGTTTTGGAAAAAATTAAATCAAAGTGAGGATTAATTCATGAAAAATAAATTAGGACACCTTTTAGCAGCGTTTGTTGCTTTTGTGTGGGGAGTTACCTTTGTATCCAGTAAAATTCTCTTAGATGACTATTCACCTTTAGAAATTATGTATATGCGTTTTGTGCTTGCTTATGTCGGTTTGTGGATTATTCGTCCAAAACATCACCGCTTTAGAAGTGTTCGAGAAGAATCTATTTTTTTCATAGCGGGAGTAACAGGAGTATTTGGGTATTTTATGTTAGAAAATTCCGCAATGATTTATACCTCGGTTTCAAATACTGGCTTGATTCTTGCAGCGGCGCCCCTATTTGTTTCGATTATATTGCATGTATTTAAGCAAGATGAGCGATTTGAACTCAAAATACTCATCGGTTTTATTCTTGCTATGCTTGGCGTTGGGATTATCGTTTTTAATGGACAAGTTGTTCTTAAGCTCAATGGATTTGGTGACTTCTTGGCAATAATGGCTGCTGTCATCTGGGGATTTTATTCGCTGGCATTGAAGCAGATGGATCGAACGATTTCTTCGATTATCATTACGCGACGAACATTTTTCTATGGGATTATTGTAGCAAGTCCTTTCGTTTTTGCCTTAGAAGGTGGAATCGACTTCACTCCTTTATTTGAAGGAAATGGATGGATACATATTGTTTTCTTGGGAATTGTCGCTTCAGGTGTTTGTTATGTTTTTTGGAACCTATCAATACGTCTTATTGGAGCTGTTAAAACAAGTAATTATATATATTTGATGCCATTATATACTATGGCGGCATCGGCTATTGTGTTAAAGGAAGTGATTACGCCATTAATGTATGTCGGATGTGGTTTGATTCTTTGCGGTGTCTATATTTCAGAGAGAGGATGGACCATTCCGGGAAGAAAAAAACTTCCGGAGATTATTCCTGAATCAGAATAAGGAAAGGGTGCGTGTTATGATTGAAGAAGGACGAATTGAAATATATAGTTATGGAGAAGGCCCTCAGAATCCAAAGTATGTTCTTTATTGGATGCAACAAGCGCAACGTGTAACCTATAATCATGCCTTGAATTATGCTATTGATCAAGCCAATGAAAATAATTTACCCTTATTGGTCGTTTTTTGTGTAACACCCAATTATATGGAGGCGAATGCACGGCATTATCAATTCATGCTTGAAGGGTTAGCGGAAGTTGCAGATACGTTAAAGGAAAAAGGCATAGGCTTTGTTTTGGAAAAAAGTCATCCAGTTGATGGTGTGTTAAAGTATATCAATGATGCAAAAATGCTTATTATGGATAAAGGATATTTATGGCATCAACGTCAATGGCGCGAAGAAGTTGTGCAACAAATTAAAGAAGTGGTATCTTTGACAGCCATTGAGATTGATACGGATTTAATCGTTCCGGTAACAATAGCTTCAAAGAAGGTAGAACACGCGGCGAGAACCATTCGTCCAAAGTTATGGCGTCTGTATCCCAATTATGATCATCTTCCTATTCAAGATCGTATCCAAAAGAAATGGAAAATAGCCTTAATTGAAAGCGTAGATCGATGTGATGTGACAGAGAAATTGATCCGTCAAGATTATCAAGGCTTAATAGATTCCCTTGGAGTGGATTCGTCCGTTATGCCTTCGGAAATATATCACGGCGGATATACAAAGGCTGTTGAGACCCTTAAAGATTTTTTTGAAATTAAACTAAATGACTATAAAGATCCATCTCCAGTGACAAGAAATACATCACGTATGGGTATGTATCTTCATTTTGGACAAATAAGTTCTTTAGAAATTCTGAAACGACTATATAAATATGTATCAGAACAAAAAGACGCTGGAAACCATATTGACAAAGAGTCTATGGAGGGATTTATTGAACAAGTATTTATTCGCAGAGAACTTGCCTACAATTATGTGTATTATACACAAGGGTATGATCAATTTGACAAAATGACAGATAATTGGGCCTATCAAACCATGGCAATGCATCGAGAAGATGAACGTGAATATATATATTCGCTGGAAGAGTTGATTGAGTGTAAAACACATGACCCATATTGGAATGAGGCCATGCGAGAAATGGTTGAAACCGGCTATATGCACAATTATATGCGTATGTATTGGTGTAAAAAAATTATCGAGTGGAGTCCGTACTATCAAAAGGCCTATGAGCATGCCATATATCTTAACAATCGCTATTTTATTGATGGCAGAGATCCAAATGGCTACACGGGCGTTGCATGGTGCTTTGGAAAACATGATCATGGTTGGAAAGAACGTCCGATTTTTGGTAAGCTTAGATATATGAATGCTAATGGATTAAAACGAAAATTTAAAATGTAGATGAAGGAGAGAAAATGAGCCAAGAGTTAAAAATAATATCATGGAATGTAAACGGTATTCGTGCAGCTGTAAAGAAAGGTTTTATGGATAGTTTTAAGGAAATGGATGCGGATATATTTTGCCTTCAAGAAACAAAATTACAAGATGGTCAGATTGACTTGGAGCTTGAAGGTTATCACCAGTATTGGAATTATGCCGAGAAAAAAGGATATTCAGGAACAGCAATTTTTACGAAGATCAAACCCTTAAATGTGACTTACGATTTAGGCCTTGAGCATCATGACCAAGAAGGTCGAATTATAACTGCAGAATATGAGACGTTTTATTTAGTCACGTGTTACACACCCAATTCGAAGCGAGGGCTAGAGCGTCTTGATGAGAGAATGGATTGGGAAGATGAAGTTCGGATCTATTTACAAGCATTGAATAAAAAGAAACCCCTAGTTTATTGTGGTGATCTTAATGTTGCCCATGAAGAAATCGACATAAAAAATTGGAAAACCAACCGAATGAGTGCCGGTTTTACGGATCAAGAGCGAGAAAAGATGTCTGTGCTTTTAGAATCGGGATTTATTGATACCTTTAGATACTTTTATCCGGATGCGAGGGATATGTATACATGGTGGTCGTATATGGGTAAGGCAAGGGAAAATAATACGGGATGGAGAATTGATTATTTTATTGCATCGAAAGATTTTGAAAAACATCTTATTGATGCAAAGATTCATATGAATGTTATGGGAAGTGATCATTGCCCGGTCGAGCTAAATATTACAGTGTGAGAAAGTTAAGCAGTAAGCATTAGAATTACTGCTTAATTAATTTTAACTAATAGACACGCGTTCATAAATTAAATTATTTTAATTTGTTAACTAAAAAAAGACTAATAGTACTTGTAAAAAAACTAATTATGGTGTATCATGATTTATAGAAAGTGAACATTAAAAAATATATTTCTTCGAAAATAATGTTAAATATCACAATGAAGTTTACCTTTATAGAATTTTATATGATATAATTACCGCTTTTAGTGGTGTTTATATAGAAATTAAGTTAAATTATATTTTAAAATGGAGGTTTAGTTATGAAGAAAAAATGGGTAAGCGTATTTATGGTTGTTTTTCTAATTACCGCTTTATTTGCTGGTTGTGGACAAACAGACGATTCTACAGACAGGTCAACGGAAGGCTCATCAACGGATGATGCATCAACCGAAGATACTTCAACCGAAGAGAACGGAGCATATGCAGGTGAACTTAGTTTAATGCATTTCTCAACATCTGAAGAATCAGAAGGTAATGGTGGATCTGATGGATTCCGTACCATGGTTACAGAATGGGATGAAGCAAATCCAGATATTACATTAGTTCAAAATGTTTTAGCAAATGACGATTACAAGACACAAATTGCGACCTTAGCAGCAGCAGATGACCTTCCTGATGTATTTTTATTACAGGGAATGAACACGCGTGCATGGGCGGAGCAAGGATTAGTCATGGATATGACAGAGATTATCAATAGTTCACCATACAATGACCAATATGATCATAGCTTTTTCTTCCCATTTACCTACAATGACAGCATATATGGATTGCCGGTATTAACGGGTGGAACAACGACAGTTGTTGTTTATGATCAGGCCATTTGGCAAGAAGCTGGTTATGACACATTCCCAGAAACATGGGATGAAGTATTAGAGGCGAAAGCATTCTTTGATGAACAAGGAATGGATGTCGTTGCTTTTGGTAATAGTGGCAAGTGGCAAGCGAATTCATGTTTCTTATCAGCAGTGGGTAATCGATTTACAGGAGATGAATGGTTCTACTCAATGGTTGATAAATCAGGAGCTGCTTTTACAGATCAAGAATTTGTTGATTCCTTACAATTCACACAAGATCTTTTCACATCGGGTGTATTTAATCCTGACTTCAATGCAGTTAATAATGAAGATGCTCGAGAACTTTATATTGCAGGTGATGCATCAGCCTTTATTGGCGGTAACTGGGATGTATCTTATATCCAATCTGTATTAGATGGAACAGACTTATATGATACGACAAAATTTGCAGTTATTCCTCAGCCGGCAGGTGCAGATGCGACAACAAGAACACATGCTATTGGTATGGGATTCGCAGTTGCCATTAATGCAAAATTAGCGGATGATCCTGAAAAATTAGCGGCTGCTATTGACTTGGCATATAAAGTAACAGGACCGGATTTTGCGGAATATGTTGGAGCAAACTATGCATTAGGAGGACTTACAAAAGTCGATAATGTGGACTTATCAAACTTTGATCAATTCACAGTTGATTTTTATAACTATTCTTATGTAGATAATAAAGCATGTGAGATTTATGATTCATATATTTCAAGTGCCGTTTGGGATGTTTTAAATACAGACTTACAAATGATGCTTAATGGGGATATTGACCCACAAAAAGTTGCTGAGAATGCTCAGGCATCATATGAAGCAAACTACTAATTTTCAAGTGTAAATTAATGTATATAGGCCTCACATAGTAACAATTTATGTGAGGCCTATATAATATACGTTAAAAGGGAGGCGCAACATGCTTAATTCAATACGACCTAAAAATAGAGTAATCTTTGCGTATTTGCTGATACCTGTAGCTATTTATGTTTTTGCTGTATTTGTTCCGTTAGTTACAGCTGGATACTATAGTTTTTTTGAATGGCAAGGTGGACCAAATAAAAGTTTTATTGGCATAGAGAATTTCAAAACACTGATGAATGATGAAATATTTTGGATGTCGTTTCAGCATAACATTTTTCTCGTTATTGCTTGTATTATCGGACAGATTGGACTGGCACTTCTTTTTGTTCTTATGATTAATTCAAGATTGGTAAAATTCAAAGGGATTCATCGAACATTTGGTTTTTTTCCAAGCACAATAGCTGCGGTAGCCATTGGATTTATTTGGACAATGGTTTTTGATTATCGTCGTGGTATCTTGAATTGGATTTTAGAACTTATAGGACAACAAGAACATACGAAAGTTTGGTTAAATGAACCGGACCTTGTTATGCTACTCATTGCAATTCCATTAATATGGCAATTTATCGGATATTTTATGATTATTTTATTATCAGCAATTTCGTCAATCGACAAGTCAATTATAGAGGTATCGGAAATTGATGGTGCTAATGCCATACAACGTGCTATATACATCATTATTCCTTTAATTAAGAATACCTTGTTAGTATGTGTTACATTATGTGTTGCAGGGAATATGAAAGCTTTTGACCACATATTTGTTATGACGACAGGTGGACCCGGAAATGCATCAATGGTTATGGCTTTATATGGATATAAAGTTTCATTTATGCAACAGAATATGGGATATGGTAGTGCAATATCAATTGGAATTTTCGTGCTAAGTTTATTAGTTATTGGCGTGTTCCAACTGGGAACCAAATTATTATCCTCAGACAAGGAGGTTGTATAATATGAAAACGATACAGACCAAACTATTGGCAATCTTCTTAAATGTTACCTTAGGAATTTTTTCATTATCATGTATATTTCCACTGGTATGGATGTTTTACTCATCATTAAAACAAAAAAGAGATTTCAATGCAAATATAATGGGTTTACCTAAGAATCCGAGTTTTGAAAACTATGTTCGCATTCTTACAAATGCAGATTATCGTATTTTTGAATCGGTGCTTAATAGTATTCGAACAACGGTTTTATCGATTGTATTAATTATATTTTTAGGATTTATAGTGGGATATATTTTATCGCGCGTTCGTTTTAGAGGTAATCGAATTTTATATGTAATGTTTCTTATGGGACTGTTGATACCGATTCACTCACTTCTCGTACCAATTTATGTTGTGTTTAGGGCGACAAACTTAGGGAATAAGTGGTTTACATTAATTATCCCATATGTTGCTTTTGGTTTACCCATTGCAATATTTTTAGTGGAAGGATATGTGAAGAGCATTCCGGTTTCGTTAGAAGAAGCGGCCAACATTGATGGAAGTAGTTTCACGTCAACGTTATTTCGCATTATTTTACCGATTTGTAAACCCATCTTAGTTACGATTGGAATTATTCAAACCTTTGCGACATGGAATGAGTTCTCATTTGCACTTGTACTTATTCGAGATCAACGTTTGCAAACCGTTCCATTAGCAATGACTCAGTTTACAGGTCAATTTAGTTCAGACTATACGAAAATCATGGCTGCCATGCTTATAACCATGTCGCCGATTATTGTTTTTTATTTTGTCTTTAGTAAGCAAATCATTAAAGGTATGGTAGCAGGTGCAATTAAAGGATAGGTAAGGGTAAAAAAATAGAGGGCTGCTTATTTTGCAGTCCTCTTAATTTTATAAAAATTTATGCTTTTAACAAGGCCTCAACATCTTTGATATTTCGCTTTCGCTTAACAATAGGTGTCTTATCTTCTTCATACACATGAAGTTGATCTTCAAAAGATTTTTCACCCTCTTTTTTGTAGAGAACGCCAAGAGCATATTTTTCAAGATCTAAAGCTTTGTCCATTGCAGTTTTTACATTGGTTTGATCATATTCATCATCTAAATAGTAAGTATTGTCTTTAAACCACTTAAAGTTATTGACTTTGTTAAAGGTCACACAGGGATGAAAGACGTCAACGAGAGCATAACCATTGTGTTGAATAGCTTGCTTGATGATTTCTGTGGTTTGTTCAGGATCACCGGAGAAAGCTCTTGCCACAAAGGTGGCGCCTAGGCTTAAGGCGACGGCTAAGGGATTAAAGGGAATATTACGCACACCATTAACTTGTACCGGAGTGACAAAGTCGAGTTGGCTTGTCGGTGATGCTTGTCCTTTTGTTAAACCGTAAACCATATTGTTGTGAACGATATGGGTAATGTTTGGATTACGACGGATATTGTGAATAAAGTGATTTCCGCCTTCGCCATACATATCACCATCGCCACCTTCTGCAATGACGGTTAATTCAGGATTTGCTGATTTGACAGCAACGGCAACAGGCATTCCACGACCGTGTAATCCGTTGAAATAATTGGTATTAATATATTGTGGCATTTTTGCAGCTTGACCGATTCCGGACGACAAGACCAGTTGTGTCGGATCAATCTCTAAATCTCGAAGGGCATCCACGATGGAATTTCTGATTTGAAAGTTACCGCATCCGGGACACCAAGCAATATCTAATTCATAATCAAATTCATAAGGTTTCATTAGAACACCTCCTTAATATTTGCATCGATTTCTTCAATGCTGAACGGGGTACCGTTATATTTGTTGATCCGTGTTTTTATATCACGATCAAGATGAAGCTTAATTAGATTAGCCAATTGGCTTGTTGCATTAATCTCAAAAATAGCTACATCATCGGCCTGATCGATGTACTTGGTAATTGATTCATGAAGTGGATAGACTTCTTTGAGATGTAGATATGCAAGATCTTCATGGTCCGTACTTTGGACAGCCTCTTTTATAACACCATAGGTTGACCCCCAACTAATAATAAGTTTTTTATAGTCTTTAGGTCCAATAAGCTCAGGCTCTATATATTCTTGGAGAATGAGGTCTTGCTTACTAAGTCTTTTCTCATTCATTGTGACCCGAACATTGAAATCTTCGGTAATACTACCACGCTCGTCATGCTCATCACTATCAATTTTGACTAAACCTTTTCCGTAACCGGGAATACTTCTTGGGCTTAATCCGTTTTCAGTTACTTTGTATCGCAAGTAATCTTCATCAGATTCAACAACATGCGATTCTAAATACTGATCAGATAATTCCAAGGGTTCAATGGAGAAGTTACTGTCTACGTAGAATTGATCTGTTAATACAAATACAGGAACCTGGTATTTATCAGCTAAGTAAAAAGCTCTCTGTGTAAGTAGAACACCATCAGTAATAGATCCAGGAGCAAGGACAATACGAGGGAACTCTCCGTGACCGGCGTAGACCACTAAATTAAGGTCGGCTTGCTCAGTTCGTGTCGGAAGGCCGGTGCCGGGACCGGGACGTTGAGCAACGTGGATAACACAAGGGGATTCGGTAATTCCTGCAAGACTCACAGCCTCTTCCATTAATGCAAATCCACCACCAGATGTTGTTACTATCGAACGAGCACCTGCATACCAAGCACCTATTCCCATATTAAGCGCAGCGATTTCATCTTCGGCTTGCTCAACAATAACACCAAAATCGTTTCCTTTTTCCGCGAGATATTGAAGAAGGCCAGTACCGGGTGACATTGGATAAGAAGCAATGTAGTTAACACCACCAGCAAGAGCACCAATTCCGACAGCCTCTGTGCCACTTATAATGCGGTGGTTTTTAATGATGTCAGTTTTTTCAATAGCAATTTTGCGATCATATGCTTTCCCGAGTTCATAACCCTTATGAAAAGCTTTAATATTATTTTCAATAATTTTATCTGATTTTGATTCGAAATTTTTGCGAATAGGATCCTCACCATTTTTGGTATTTAAATCAAGTAATCCGCTGATAAAACCAAATAAAACGGTGTTGCTATATAGTGTGCTACCTGCATCTGAAGCTAAATCTTCTAACTTTAATTCTGAAAAGGTTGCCCCGGTTGTATTTAGGACGTCTTCGTCAATAAACTCTTTTTCACCAAAAATAACGGTTTTTTCATTAATACGATCATGTAAACGATAAAAAGAATGATCGTTGAGTAAAAAAAGTATGTCAATGGTATGTTTATAGGCATCAACAGGCTGGGATGCGACGCGGATTTCTACGGTATTATTACCGCCGCGAACACGACTCATCACTTCGGGTGTGCTAAAAACATAGTAGTCATTTTTAATAGCTTGACTCAGTAATTTTTCAATAGTTGCAAGACCTTGACCGGCTTGCCCGGATAATACAAATGTCAATGATTGTAACATAAATTACCTCCTTCTTAAATATATATGGAAATTTGCAAAGATTCTTGTTATATTAAGTATAACGCAACGTAGAATAATACACAAATAGAATAAGAATCAAATGCAAACGATAATCAATATCAATTAATATTATACACGAAATATAAATAAGGTCAATAGAAAAGTGAGCACCTAAGTGCTCACTTCATATTATCTCGTCTTTATTATTCCGTTTCGTTTGCCCACTGATCAAATTTTTCCATGGTTAAATCATAGGTCTCATAAGAAATATCCGGAAGTGTACCACCAAACATTTCTTCAATTTCTTTAAATCCTTGTTCAAAAGCATCTTTTAACATAGCAGCTTTTGCAGGATCGCCACCGGAAAGGGCTTTGGCAAAATCGACTAAACGGGTCGATGTTTCATCGGCACTCCAATAGCCACCTGGGGCAAGATCTATTTGAGCTTGCTTGACATCTTCAGCCGTATATTCAATGGATAAATTTTCGGTCAATTTTAAGGTCATGATTGAAGAGTCGCCACGAGGTCCTGAGATTTGTTTTTCAGTGGTTTGCTTTGCTGTCGTTCTAAAGAGTTCAAGCATTCGAAGATCGGCCTCTTCTTTCATAGCGCGAACTTTTTCTAAGTCGACGGTATATGTTTTCTTATCGTTTTGTTTGACTTTTTGAGCTTCGTAGGAATCAGTCGGAATTTTTTCTTGTTCAGATTCCTTCGGCTGTTTATTGGCTGTCTTATTTATAGCAGAATTTGTTGATGCATTAACTTGAGCCTGGTGATTCGGGTTCACATTAAAATTAAACATATGCATTCCTCCTTGAATATCGTGAATGCCTTCCAATGGCATTTAACTACATTAAATATATCGGCCAAACGGAAGGATATATTTAGTATACCATAAAAAATAGTCAAAACCAAAGAAAGGGAGTCACTATGGATGTTGATAAAATTAAGCATTTGCTTCATTTAGAAAATAATAAAGAACGGATTATTGCTGAAGATCAGATGTTTGAATCGGCAGTGCTAATACCCATTGTAAGTTATAAGGATTGCGATTATATTCTTTTTGAAAAACGTAGTACATATGTTAGTCAACCAGGAGAAATGTCGTTTCCGGGAGGGCGTAAAGAAATAGAAGATATGAGTTTGAAAGCGACAGCTGTTCGGGAAACGATTGAAGAGTTAGGTGTTGATCAAGAAGATATTCAGGTCCTAGGCAAACTAGGAATTATGGTTCATCAACATCGCTCAGTAATCCACTGTTATGTTGGTAAGATTCAATGGAAGGAAAGCTATTTTTCGGCCTATAATCCAACGGAGGTTGAGGAAATTGTTTTAGTTCCTTTTGAAGAAATTATACACCAAAAACCCCTAGAATATCGCATTAAGTTAAAAGCATATGATTATGAGTATAACCTTGAAGGAATCAAAAAGCAGTTGTTTCCGACCAAACAATTAAAATTGCCGGGAATTTATCAAGATGAATGGGATTTGGGATATCGTAAGATTTTTGTATATCCGTTGGAAACAGTAACAGTGTGGGGAATTACGGGACGTCTTTTGCAAGAATTGCAAGGCCTTTATTTAGAAAAAGAAAATGAGTAGCTATAGCTACAAAGATGGGGTTTTATCTCTGATATACTAAGGGTATGGTACAATAACATTCACCGGAAAGGAATTATGATGAAAAAAACAGATACACTTTATAATATAGTGATAAGATACCCTGAAGTTAAAGATTTTTTGATAAGTCAAGGATTGACCCAAGTACAAGATCAACAAATGCTTGAAAAAGTAGGTAAAAACTTAACCTTAGAAATTCTTGCTAAGTCAAAGAAAATGAATGTTGAATTATTTCTGGAAGAATTGGAATCTGTGATTAATGATCAGAGAAAAGGAACAGATACAACACTGATTGAAAACGAGCGAAAGACAGATGCCACTATTGATATACAAGGGATTTTACCGTGTCCAGTACGTATTCCTTTGCTGGAAGGGTTTGAAGCATGGTTGGAAGGCCAAGAAGATACCTATAAAAATGATATTAACTATGAACTCAAAGCGGCTTCAATGGGCGTTGACTGGATTAAAGAGACGTTAGAGAATAGTCCACATGAAGATGAATTAGCAGATGTTTTCTTATCGGCAGGGTTTGACCTATTCTTTGATAAAAAGTTAATGGGGCACTACAAGGCAGAAAAGGTTTTTGAAGATTTAATTCGATGGGACGGATATAATTCGGATTTTGACAATGCATCTTACTCTCTAAAAGATCCCGATGGAGACTATTCTGTTCTGGGTGTGGTTCCTGCTATTTTTTTAGTAAATACAAATGCGCTAGGCGAGCGTGAAATTCCCAAAACATGGGCAGATTTATTAACCGGAGACTTTGATAATCAAGTGAGTTTACCGGTTGGAGACTTTGACCTATTTAATGCTATTCTGCTCAATATCTATAAAAACTATGGTATCGATGGTGTAAAAAAACTCGGCAAAACATTAATGAAAAGCATGCATCCGGCAGAAATGGTTAAGTCCAATACAAAGCAGGAGCAACCGCTTGTAACGATTATGCCTTATTTTTTCACGAAAATGGTCCATGAACGAAGTCCCATGAAAGCCATTTGGCCGGAAGATGGAGCGATTATTAGTCCGATTTTTATGTTGAGTAAAAAATCAAAAAAAGACAGCTTACAAGCCATTGTTGATTTTTTTGCATCCAAAGAAGTTGGAGAGATTTTAAGTCATAATGGAAGATTTCCAAGTGTGCATCCACAGGTGGATAATCGTATTGCCTTGGAAAATACCTATCAGTGGCTAGGGTGGGATTTCATTCAAGCCCATGATATTGGTGAATTGATTGATGAGTGTATGCATGCATTTAATGGAGGTGCTTAAGATGAATTTAGTAACAGTATCAGGACCACCGTCATCAGGAAAAACATCCGTGATTATAAAAACAATTGCTGCACTGCAACAACGTGAACTCAAAGTGGGTGTTGTAAAATTTGATTGTTTATATACAGATGATGATCTTTTATATGAAAAATTAGGCGTCCCGGTAAAAAAAGGACTATCCGGAGCCTTATGCCCAGATCATTATTTTGTTTCTAATATTGAAGAAGTTGTTCAGTGGGGGCTCCAACAAGAGGTGGACGTTCTTATTACTGAAAGTGCGGGCCTTTGTAACCGGTGTTCCCCATATATTAAAGAAGTTCAGGCGATTTGCGTGATTGATAATCTTTCGGGGATAAACACACCCAAGAAAATCGGCCCCATGTTAAAGTCAGCAGATATTGTTGTCATTACAAAAGGAGATATTGTTTCCCAAGCGGAACGGGAAGTGTTTGCATCAAGAGTACGCTCAGTGAATCCCAAAGCAATGACGATGAATATCAATGGATTAACCGGTCAAGGTGCCTATGAACTTAGTACACTTATCTATGATGAACAGGCACATATTGATACGGTGAAAGGTAAAGAATTACGTTTTTCTATGCCGTCGGCTTTGTGTTCATATTGTTTGGGAGAACGACGTATTGGCGAAGACTATCAGATGGGAAATGTGAGAAAGATGGACCTAGGTGATCAAAATGGATAGAGAACAGTTTTTACGATTAAAAATTCTTGAAGTAGTCGAGCAGTATCCTTTTATGGAAAGTTATTTTGAAGAACATAAGGACCGTTTTTATGATCCTTCCTTAAGTGTCATAGAGACTTACAATCAGCTTACTGAAGAAGAGCGAGAAGATTTTGCCATTGATGTGGAGCATAGTATTGAAGCCTACTACGCCTATGTAGAGCAAATGTTTGAATTCTTAGGTATTAAGGATGAGGATAAAGTGAGATCACTTACACTCTTGCCTGGAACCAATAAATTCAAAGAGCCGGAAGAATATGAGCGACTACATATTCAACAAGGTGAGATTGTTGCTATTGTTGGGCCGACAGGATCAGGTAAGAGCCGATTGCTGGCAGATATTGAATGGACGGCAGACAAGGATACGCCAACACGTCGAAGTGTTTTGATCAATGAGAAGACACCAGATAAAAAATGGCGGTTTTCATCGGGCAATAAACTCGTAGCACAATTATCACAAAACATGAATTTTGTTATGGACCTGACGGTTCAAGAGTTTTTAGAACTTCACGCAGCAAGTCGAATGATTGAAGATATTGAAGGTGCAATCGATAAAATCATTATGGCAGCAAATAAGTTGGCAGGGGAATCGTTTGAATTAGATACACCCATTACCAGCCTTTCAGGAGGTCAATCAAGGGCTTTAATGATTGCAGATACAGCGATTTTAAGTGAATCACCGATCGTACTGATTGATGAAATCGAAAATGCAGGGATTGATCGTAAAAAAGCCCTTAAACTTTTGGTGAAAGAGGAAAAAATCGTATTAATCGCCACCCATGATCCAATCTTAGCTCTAATGGCAGATCGCAGAATTATTATCCATCATGGTGGAATTTCTGATATAATTGAAACAACGGATGAAGAAAAGCAAATGTTAGTTGAACTTGAAAAATTAGATTACTATATGATGGAACAACGAACACTTCTACGTCAGGGGCAACGATTAAAGATGAAATAGAGGAGGATTTTATGCGCATAAGCTATGAAGAAGTCTATGAAACGCTTTACACTATATTAATCAAGAAAGAAATTGCAGAAGATAAAGCGAAAATACTTGCAGAAACCATCACCAATAGTACCCTCGATGGTGTGGTATCTCATGGGATAAATCGGTTTACGAGTGTTTTGAAACTTCTTGACGAGAATTTTATTGATAAAGATGCAGAGCCTTCTTGTCAAGCTTCATTTGGAGCGATTGAGCGATGGGATGGACATCAGGGATTTGGAATTACAAATGCAAAACTGAGTATGAATAGAGCAATTGAGTTGGCGCAAGAATTCGGAATCGGTATTGTCGCATTAAAAAACACCAATCATTGGCTTCGGGGCGGAACGTATGGATGGCAGGCGGCTGATGCTGGATGCATAGGTATTTGTTGGACCAATACCATGCCGAATATGCCGGTATGGGGAGCAAAAGATTGTCGACTTGGAAATAATCCAATGGTTATTGCAATTCCTCGAAATAATCAAGAACACGTGGTTTTAGATATGGCAATGGCCCAATTTAGTTATGGGAATTTAACCACAGCAAGTTTGGAAAACAGACATTTATCCATTGATGGTGGTTTTAACAGTGATGGTCAACTCACGAAAGATCCGGATGAAATATTAGAGACCTCTCGTGTACTTCAGATGGGCTTTTGGAAGGGGTCAGGACTCTCTCTTGTCTTAGACCTTATGGCTTCTGTTTTATCAGGAGGCAATAGTGTGGAAGATATTGGAAAACTACCCAAAGAGACCAGTATTAGCCAAGTGTTTATTGCGATCGATCCAATGAAAGTGAATAATTCTGAGGATATTGAAGCGACGGTTAGTCAGACCTTAGACTACATAAACGCATCGGAACTTGACAGCGTTGATAGACCAGTTCGTTATCCGGGGGAACGGGCCTATGCAACCCGAATAGAACAGCATGAAGCAGGTATTGAGATTCATGAAGATATATGGAACGAGATCATTAATCGCTAAAAAGTCGCCGAAACTCACTGGGAGTAATTCCAGTGAGTTTTTGTTTCGGTTACTTCTCCGTGTGTATTACTGTAACGGTAAGGCAGATGTGGTTTGATAATAAGAGCAGAGTCTGAGGAGAGACTGTTGGATAAAGAATAAATTTGACAAAAGTTCAATAAAGCTGTAAATTATATATATCTAATATT
>CAZVKG010000042.1:0-28522 GCA_964627665.1 uncultured Eubacteriales bacterium
CGACCATATTATCTGCAGACAACAAACGACAGTTTTATGTGCCTCCTAGATTTGCACATGGCTTTTTGACATTAGAAGATCAAACAGAAGTTTTATATAAAACAACGGATTATTATCATCCCGAAGACGAAGGAGGGATAATATATAATGATTCCACTTTAAATATATCTTGGCCGGTTGAGCTTTCGCAGATTATTTTATCGGAAAAAGATAAAAAATTACCAAAATTTGACAGATGATAAATATCAATGTAAAATCATAGTTATTATTAGACAATGATTATTAATAAAATAATATAGTTTGACAATTGCACAGAATAATACGTATAATAAGATAAAGGCGATGATGCATGATGATAGATACACATATTCACTTGGTTCCCGGTGTGGATGATGGAGCTAAAGATTTAGATACGGCATTGGATATGGCTAGATTAGCTATTAATGAGGGAATTTATTCTATAATTGCAACACCTCATTATAATATTCCTGATTATAAAAATGAGTTTGTGTTTGAAAATTTTTATAAGCTAGTTGAAAGATTAAAAGAAGAAAAACTTGAACTAGAATTGTATTTAGGAAATGAGATTCATTTGAATGAAGAAGGGGTTTCGGCAATTTTTAGTCAAGAAGCATACAGTCTAGCTAATTCAGATTATTATCTAATAGAATTACCATTTCACCAATATTATCCTGCTCATGAAGAGCTGATTTTCCAAATCATTGCGAAAGGAAAACAGGTTATTCTTGCACATATTGAGCGATATGTATCTTTTCAAAGAGATCCTGAAAAGCTAATAAATTTAATTCAACAAGGATGTTATGGACAATTAACATCAAGTTATCTTACGAATGCAAAAACAAATAAACGAGCGATGCAATTAATCGAAGCTGGACTTGTTCATATCATAGCGTCAGATGGACATAATTTAAGTAACAGAGCACCGAAGTTATTAGAAGGATATCAATCTGTGCGTGAACGTTTTGGAGAGGTGATTGCGAATCAATTATTTGATGAGAATCCAAAGCGTATTATTAAGAATCAGCCCCTATTAAATATTCACGTTAATACGAATAATATAAAGAAAAAATGGTATAACTTTTTTACTGACTAGAAGGATTGGGAGAGGAGGATGCGTATGTATAGTCAAATATACAAAAAATTGAATGAACTAGAACGTGAAGGACAAGCAATTAAAGTTGCTGCTGTTGGCACCGGATTTATCGGACGTGGCATGATTATTCAAGCATCATATATGAAAGGTGTACGTATTTCATTGATTTATGGTCGAGACTTGGATAAAGTTCGCCACATTGTTAAGCAATGTAATCATAACTTAGAGTATCAAGAATGCACTTCAACGGCAGAATTGAAGACAGCTCAAAACAATAATAAAATCGCACTTGTTTCAGATCCGAGATTGATTTATGAGAGTGATGCAGATATTGTTGTTGACACGACAGGAGCACCTGAATTTGGAGCTCGTGTGGCATATAACAGCATTTTGTCCGGCAAACACATTGTTACCAATCCTGAAATGGATATTTGCATCGGACCGGAGCTCAAGCAAATGGCGCAAGAACATAATGTGATTTATTCGGGGCAAGATGGAGATGAACCCGGAGTTGTTAAGCAACTATTTGATTATGTTTCTATTCTAGGTTTTGAGATTACTGCCTTAGGAAAATTCAAAAATTTTACGGATATACATGCAACACCGACTTCGGTTAAGCCATGGTCAGATGCATATAAACAAAATCCTTATAAAATATCTTCATTTGCAGATGGAACGAAGATGAATATTGAAATGGGACTTGTCAGTAATGCTACCGGATATTTGCCGGATGTAAGGGGAATGCATGGAAAAAAAATGTCAATTGATGAAATTGTCAATCATATAAAACCAAAAAAAGAAGGTGGAATACTTCACAAAAACAAGGTCATTGAAATTATTCCGGGAGCAGAACCTTCAGGTGGAGTATTTGTTATTGGACATTCAAATCATCCACAAATTATTGATGATATGCAATATTATAAAATGGGAACAGGGCCTTATTATTTGTTCTATAGACCCTATCATCTTTGCTCTATTGAAATACTTATCGGTGCAGTTAATATGGTTTTAAATAGAGAATCAACCATTGAACCGATTGGTGAACGTCCACTTGTTGATGTTGCAACCTTTGCGAAAAGACCGTTGAAAAAGGGAGAGCGGTTGGACTGTATTGGCGGTTACGACTACTATGGACTTGTAGACGATTATTCGATTTATCGTAACGAAAATGCCTTATCTGTTTCGTTAGCTGAAAACGCTATAGTAACACGAGATATTGCACAAGATGAAATACTGACAATCAATGATATTGAAATAGAAAAAGATAACTTTTTATGGGAGATTGCACAGAAGAGATACGAAAAATAGTATGAGAAAAGACTATATATACGTATCCATATGGAGGTAACTATGAAGACATATTTAATTACAGGCGGAGCAGGCTTTATTGGTTCAAATTATATCCATTATCTTTATGAAAAATACCCACAGGAAGAAATACAAGTCATTAATTATGATTTGTTAACTTATGCGGGGAATCTTGAAAATCTTAAAGAAATTCAATCATATCCTTCTTACGAATTTATTCAAGGAGACGTATGTGATCGTCAAAAAGTAAATACACTTTTCGAAACTTACAACATAGATTATGTTGTTAATTTTGCTGCAGAAAGTCATGTTGATCGCAGTATAGAAAATCCATCTGTGTTTATCCAAACCAATATTTTAGGAACGCAGACACTTCTTGATGTTGCAAAAAAACATTGGGAAATCGAAAATGGATTCAAAAAAGACAAAAAGTTTTTGCAGATTTCAACAGATGAGGTATACGGATCGCTTGGACCGGAAGGATATTTTTCGGAACATACACCCATAAGTCCTCATAGCCCTTACTCAGCGTCAAAAGCTTCAGCAGATCTAATTGTACAATCATATTTTGATACCTTTGGATTTCCGATGAATATAACGCGATGTTCGAATAATTATGGTCCTTATCAATTTCCGGAAAAATTAATTCCTCTAATGATTCTTAATGCATTGGATAACAAAGAATTACCTATTTATGGAGACGGTAAAAATATTCGGGACTGGTTATACGTTAAAGACCATTGTCGTGGGATAGAAAAAGTTCTTCGTGATGCCAAGATTGGAGAAGTATATAATATTGGCGGACATAATGAAATGCAGAACAAGGATATTGTTGAATTGATTATTGAGATATTACAAAAGTTATTAGAAGGACAACCTGAATTTAATCACATTAATCATTCTTTAATCACCTATATCGAGGACAGAAAAGGTCATGATCGACGGTACGCGATTGATGCCTCAAAAATCAAGAAAGATTTAGGGTGGATTCCTAACACAACGTTTGAAATTGGTTTAAGGTCTACGATTAAATGGTACATTAACAACTATAATTAACCATAGAATGGAGGGAGATTATGAAAGGAATTATACTGGCAGGTGGATCAGGGACACGTTTGTACCCTATAACTAAGGCGATTTCAAAACAATTATTACCAATTTATGATAAACCGATGATATATTATCCTTTGTCTGTTCTTATGCTAGCGGATATTCGGGAGATACTTATCATCACGACACCGGAAGATCAACATTCGTTTCAAGTTTTATTAGGAACAGGTGCAGAACTTGGATTAAGCATTTCTTATGCAATACAAAAAGAACCCAAAGGTTTGGCGGATGCATTTATTATTGCAGAATCATTTATAGGTACAGATGATGTATGTTTAGTTCTTGGCGATAATATTTTTTATGGGTCTAGATTTGTGGGTGAATTGCAAGAAGCTAGATACAATAATAAAGGTGCTACTATTTTTGGATATTATGTAAAAAATCCTGAACGATATGGTGTTGTAGACTTTGATGAAAATGGAAAAGCAAAGCGAATTGTTGAAAAACCTAAGGATTTTATCTCCTACTATGCAGTTCCTGGTTTGTATTTTTTCGATCATCGTGTTGTTGAGATTGCAAAACAGATAAAACCTTCTGAACGCGGTGAATTAGAAATTACAGAAGTACATAATAAATATATTGAGTTAGACGCATTAGATGTAAAGTTATTTGGACGAGGTATGGCTTGGTTTGATACGGGAACGCATTCTTCGCTTATTCGTGCATCAAACTTTATTGAAACAATTCAATCAAGACAAGGATTTTATATAGCATGCCTTGAAGAAATTGCATATATTAAAGGTTATATAAATAAAGAAGAACTTCTTGCTTTAGCAGAACCTTTAAAGAAGACAGATTACGGACAATATTTAGTGGAACTCGTTGACGTGCTTTAAATAACAAGAGGTGAGCATATGAACAATGAATTACAAGAAATTAGCTTTAAAAAGCTTATACGCAGTATACTGCAGATGTGGTGGCTTATTTTAATCTTTGTTATCGTCGGGTGTTCAACGACCTTTATAATGACAAATCTATATATACCCGAAACATACCTTGCGAGCACGACACTTTTTATAGGTAAAGATACCGATATTGCCTCTTCAATTAGCATGTCAGATTTACAGATTGATTCTAAACTAGTTCTCGATTATAGGGAACTGCTAAGAACAAAACTAGTAACGCGTGAAGTCATAGATGAGCTTGGACTGAATATGAATTATTTGACCATGGTTGATCGCCTGGACGTGGAAACTTTATCAGAATCCCGATTTGTTACGGTGACATATATTGATACAAATCCGGATCGTGCTGCTCAAATTGCAAATAAACTATCAGAAACATTAGTGATTCGAGCACAAGACATTGTTGGCGTTGATAATATTCAAATCGTAGATTATGCGGATATTCCAAGGTATAAAGAAGGACCTAACATGTTTATAAACTTAGTTTTAGCAGGAATAGTTGCCGTATTAACGGCATTAATTATAATATTTATAATACACAAATTAGATAATCGTTTACGTACGAAAGAAGATATAGAAAAGTTGATTGGTTTATCTGTTTTATCCGAGATACCAAAATTTAAAGGGAGGTAGAGTTTATGAATATAAATTTAGTGACATTTCATCAACCAACAGAGCACGAGGCAGAGGCTTTTCGTGTTTTAAGAACAAACTTACGGTTCACAAATGTTGATTCTCCCAAAAAAGTAATTTTATTATCAAGTGCTAAACAAGGTGCCGGTAAGTCAACCACAATTTCAAATTTAGCGATTACAATGGCAAAATATTCTTTGAAAACGTTGCTCATTGATGGAGATCTTAGAAGACCTACAATTCATGAGCTTTTTGACTTACGAAAAAATAATGGATTAACGAATTATTTGGTTGGAAATCAAGAGTTTTCAGAATTTTTGAAATCGGTACCGGATTACCCGACTTTAGATATATTAACGTCTGGAATTGAACCACCGGAACCATCAGAGTTACTTTTCTCTCAAAAGCTAAAAGACTTAATTGCAAAGGCGAGAGAGGATTATGATATCATTTTGATTGACACACCACCAATATTAGGTATGTCCGATACATCCATTTGGGCAACACTTGCTGATGGGATTGTACTTGTAATAGCATCCAATCAATCAAAAATCGAAGAAGTCAAAGAAGCAAAGGAACAGCTTGAACGAACCAATGTTAAAATTCTGGGAACTGTATTGACAAAAGTGAAAGACAATAGCTATGTTGATTACTATACAAAAGATAGATAAGAGGTAAGTGTTTGAAAGTTATTACAAAAATGCAAAAAAATCCTTATATCCATACAATAGGGACCAAAGTTATTTTAGTTATTCTTGGGCTTGTAAATTCCATATTAATCAATCGTTACTTAGGTGCAACTTTAAAAGGGCATTATAGTTATGTAATGAATATTGTTGTACTTGCTGCGATTTTCATGAATCTCGGTGTTTATCAAGGATACTCGAGTTTTAAAAAAGAAAAAATACCCAATGTCAAAGAAAAATTTATACAATTTTATAAGTGGCAAATGGTATTTAATTATATTATAACATTATTTGTTTTTTTTACTTTATCAGTGGATTATAAGTATTTTTTACTATTAATACCTTTACATGTAACAGCAAGACAGATGGATTTTTTGTGTGTTATCGAAAATATTCATGTGCGAAATGTTTCAAAAATTGTGACAACTATTGTACATACATTTTCCTTATTTGTCATTTTCTTTTTCTTACCTGACGCAAATCTGTTGTTCATCTTTTTTATGTTACTACTTCAACTAATTGTTGATATTGCTACCAAATTAAGTATGTTAGAAATCCGCGTATTTAACTTAGGGGTTCGATTTGACCGATCTCTTTTTGTTCGAGCAGTCCAAGTCGGAATATTACCATTGTTAACGCTTTTACTTATTACATCAAACTATAATATTGACATTTTTATCTTAAAAGAAATGGCGGAGTTTGATGATGTTGGAATATATTCATTAGCAGTAAACTTAGGCGGACAATTGTGGTTGATTCCTGATGCATTTAAAGATGTACTCTTTGGAAAAAATGCAAAAAAGAATGACATTAAATCCATTGTGGAAGCAATTAAGTTTAATTTTGTATTTTCGCTACTTATGGTTCTGTTTTTTGTCGCATTTGGACGACGGCTAATTGGATTTTTATATGATGATGAATTTATTCGTGCATACGTACCTTTAGTCATTATTATTGGGGGTAATGTATCTATGATTTTTTATAAATTTATTTACACCTTATTTATTGCTGATGGAAAAAGAATCCTTTCGGTAGTTATATTTAGTCTATCGGTGCTCATCAATGTCGGATTGAATTTTCTACTTATTCCAACGATGAATATCAATGGAGCAGCATTGGCATCTTTCGTATCCTATACATTTTGTGGAGTAAGTTTTTTAGTTGTTTTTATGATGAAATATGATGTGAAATTTATGGAGTTAATTCTTATGAAAAAAGATATTTTGTTTTATTATCATGCATTCAAAAAGGCGGTGAAACGATGAAAAAAATAGGTATACTTACCTTTCACAGAGCGAATAACTATGGAGCTATCCTTCAAGCTTATAGTTTATATAAAAAAATTTCGATGATGAATAAAGAAAATAATGTGGAAATTATCAATATAAATTACAAGGAGCGAGAAATTCAGGATTTTAAAAAATATAATTTTGGACGTTTTCATATTCGTTTTAAGAGTTTAATCAATTATTATCGTATGAAAAAATTCATTAAACAGCATATGAAACTTTCGCCATTTAAGTTAATTGATACTCTTGAAGAAGGAATAGACTATATTAATCTGCAGAATTATGATGCTATAATTACCGGAAGTGATGAAGTATGGAAAACAAATAATGAATTACCTTTACCAAATATTTATTGGCTTCCGGAGGTTTTGAATTGTAAAAAAATAAGTTATGCAGCTTCTGCTAATCGCACACCTTATGGATTATATCCAGAAGAAGCAAAGAAGGTATTAAGAACGTATTTTGATGATTATAGGTGTATTAGCGTTCGAGATGAACATACAAGAATGTTGATTTCAACAATGACAGACAAAGAGATCTACATTGTTAGTGATCCGACCTTTTTAATTGATTTTCCGGAAATTGAATTGGATGAAAAAATTGTTGGTGCGGGAATCGACGTATCAAAACCAATTATTGGATTTATGGGAACAAATGAAGAATTAGTAAACCTTTATCAAAACAATTATGGTAGCCAATATGAATATGTTTCTTTTTATCAACATGTTGGGAATACAAAATTCATCGGAAATCTAAACCCTTTAGAATTTGTTCATGTGTTTAAATATTGTTCTTTAATCATTACATCATTTTTCCATGGAACTGTGTTTTCGATGTTAAATGAGAAGCCGTTTATTTCATTTGAGATGAAAGAATATCAAGATATGGAGAGTAAAATACATTATCTTTTGAAGGATGCAGATCTTTTAGATAGATACTTTGTGAATGACTTGTTATTTGATCCAGAAGCAATGTTGGAAAAATCAGCACAATTGTTAAAAGAAGATACTTTTGATTATAGTGCATTTATAAAGAAACAACGTGACTGTTTTAAACCTATTGAGGATATGCTAAGGAGCTTATAATGTTATTAAAAAAACTATGGAACAATTATTACAAAGGAATAATAATATTGATAGGATTCCTATTTGTTCTTTTCTCGGCAATGAGTTTAGAGCTAGCTTTAGTATTATGCTTGGGAATCATAGTTGGTATAGTTTTATATCATAATATTAAGTACTCAGTGGGTATTATGTTAATTGTTACACCCTATGTTAATACCAGAATTATGCAGACTCAGATTATTCCGGGAATTCCTATAAAACTTTTTGTGATATTGTTTTTTGCCTTACTTGGATTGATGATTATTCGCTATAAGATTCATCTTAAGACAACTTTCGATTTGAAATATTTTAGTATTTTATTGCTATATATTACAATTTTTGTTATTGCAGTATTTAAGTCAATCGACTACATCGAGTATATAAGTATTGCTTGGTCGGATAATCTTTCAGTAGTACGATTGATAAGTAATTTTCTGATTTCTCAATTAGTATACATGTTTCCAGTTGTTATGATTCTGTTATTCTATAACTATGAAGACAAGCAAATTATTATTGATGGAGTTATCTTTTCTTTATTTGCTTTATCAATAGTAATTATATTTATATATGTATTTATGGTACCTCAGAAATTGAATTTTAATATGATTCGCGGAGAGATTGGTTCGGTTTTAGGTTTGCACGGAAATGACATTGCTAATTTTTATATTATGGGTTTTCCTCTTGTATTAGCCATGTATATTAATTCGAAAAAACGACTAGTACAGTTGACGTTTTATCTTTCATTATTTGCTATTGCTATTTTGTTTTCTAGAACTGCATATGTTTGTGTTATTCTCACTTTTTTATCATATGGTGTATTAAGAGGAAAAATTGATATAAAATATGTGCTGACCATTATTGCTGTAGGAATTATGTTGCTTTTCTTACCTGAGCAGGTATATGAACGTTTTTTGACTTTAGTAGCAGGGACAGACATTCAAACATTATCTGCAGGAAGATCAGGAGATATATGGCTGCCGTTATGGTGGGAATGGCTTCGTCATCCAATGAGTATCAAATTACTTGGTGTAGGTAGATATGCCATTGTTGAATCCTTTGCTTTTCGTAATGGTTTGATACTTGATGTTTCCCATCCGCATAATATGTATTTTGAAGTGTTAATGGATAGTGGCATTATTGGTTTCATCATATATGCTTATGTCTTTATATATATAAATCTGAATATATTTTTCTCATTTATTAAGAACAGACTTGACTTTGATCGGGATATTTTGTTAGCTGTCTTAATCTCGTTTGCAATGTATTTATTGGCAGGAATGAGTGGACGAACCTTATTCCCATCTTCGATTAATATTCATGTGTGGACCACCTTAGGGTTAGGTATATTAATTATACGATACCAACGACTTACTGATAATTATTCATATTCGGAAACAGAGGTGACTAAAAATGAAAAAACAAATTAAAGTTGGGATATATTTACCTTCAGCTACGATATTGTTTTATCCCAAGCAAGGGAAAGAATTTGCAGGTGGTGCTGAAATTAATTGCTATAATCTAGCAATTGAAATGGCAAAAGATCCTAAATACAATGTTTCATTTAGAGTTATGGACGAAGGCCAAGAGGATATGGATTTTCACGGGGTTCACGTCAAAAAAATCAAACATTTAAATAGGAAGCAAGGAAGCATTCAAAAGGTTTTTCGTCAAATATATCTTATTATTCAAATTGTGTTATTTAATGAAGATGTGATTATTACAACAACAGCAAGTGATCATTTGGGATTACTTGTACTTATTCATCAGAAAATAAAAAGAAAGCATGTCATATTTCGTTTGGCTCATGACTATAATTATGACGTTGAACATTATAAAGATAGAGGAAGCAGATTTTATAAACTTTATAAATATGGACTATTTAATGCTAGTGCTTTAGTTGCACAAACAAATGATCAAAAAGATGCATTACTCCAATTAGGAAGACAAGCGACAATTATCAAAAATGGCTTTGAGATTAAGAATGATAGACAATATATGAAAAATACTGAAGATGCTTTTATTTTATGGGTTGCACGTGCACAAGCGATGAAGCGACCGGAACTATTTGTTGACTTAGCACAAGCAAATCCGAATTATTCGTTTTTGATGATAATGCCCATCAATAATCAGGTGGAAAGCATAAATTTAAGAGATCAAATTTTAGATAAAATACGTGATCTTCCTAATTTGAAATATATACCCTATGTTGAATCAAGTGAGATTCAAAGATATTTTGACCAAGCAATATTATTTGTAAACACTTCCTCGGCAGAAGGATTTCCCAATACCTTTATTCAATCCGGATTAGGCCATACACCGATTCTATCTATTGGTATTAATCCGGATCATATATTTGACCGTTATGCATTAGGTCAATATTGTGAAGAGGATTTATCAATGGCGAATGAATTTATTCGTACATTAACACAAGATAAAATACAAGAGATGGGAAGTGCTAGTTACCAGTATGTCGAAGAAAACCACAGTATTTCCCATGTATGTAACCAATATAAAACAATTGTGGAGGCGATTATATGAAAACGATAGCCTTTGTCATCAGCTCATTAACAGGAGGTGGTGCAGAACGCGTTGCAATCAATTTGTGTGAATTTTTCAATGAAAAATATCTTGATGAAGTTACGTGTGATTTAATAGTTTTAAATAATACAGGCGACTATATTTATCATGGTCCAAAACATATAGTCAATAATAATTATAGTGATAAAAATGTAGTCAAGAAGATTTTTTATCATATTATTGGATATAGATGGAAGCTATTAAAAATTAAAAAGAAATATAATTATGATCAAGTGATTAGTTTTGCCACTTTAGCAAATAAACTAAATATTCAAACAAGTTATAATGAAGACACTATTGTTTCGGTTAGAAATTATCTGTCTTTGAACTTGAATGAAAAGCAGAAAAAACATGTAAGGAAGTTGTATCAAAAAGCAGATAAAATTATCGCGGTATCACAAGCGTGTAAAGAAGATTTGGTTCAAGAATTTTATATAGATGCCAATAAAATTCAAGTGATCTACAATCCATATCAAATTGATAAAATTCAAAAGGCACAAGAGGCATCAATTGGTTCGGATAGTAGTTATTACAGAAAAAACAAGACAATCATTGCAGTTGGTAGAATTTCACGGCAAAAAGCATTTTGGCGAATAATTAAAGCCATTGCTTCCTTAAAAGAAGATGACCCGGAGATAAGGCTTCTTATTTTAGGGAAAGAGTTGAACGGTCAGGAAATGACCAAAAAACTCCAGTTTTTGATCGATAAGTATAAGCTTCATGAGCAAGTGCATTTATTAGGATTTAAATCAAATCCTTATGCATACATATCAAGAGCTAATATATATGTATTATCTTCTTTATATGAAGGATTTCCCAACGGCATGACAGAAGCGATGATTTTAGGAAAACCAATTGTTAGTGTAAATTGTCTGTCTGGGCCTTCGGAAATCTTAAATGATGGAGAGTACGGTATAATCATTCCTCAATATGAGCAAGATGAATTTACAGATAATATTACACCCGGAGACATTGAGCTTGGTCAGTCGATTCAAAAATTATTAAAGGAACCTGAATTATATTCCCATTATGAGAAACAAGCGCTACAACGCGGAAAGGACTTTTTAATTGACACAATTGCAATTCAGTGGCTTAATTTGGAGGTGTGATGATGAAAAAAATACGTTGGTATATTCATCGCCTAAAAGCAATGACAGCAAAAGAAGTCGTATGGAGATTTCAAATTGTCATATTAACACTAATTGATAGTGTTAAACGACAGAATAAATCAATTCTTGATTCAACACTTTATAAAAAAAATGGTGATTGTATTCAACCTTGGAATATAAAACATAATTTTACGGGGTCAAAGTGTGGAAGGACAAATCAAATTTTTCATTATATTTCAACAGAAAATCAATCCAGTCATTCTACATTTTATCAAGACCGTGAATGGCCCATGGTTCCTTCAAGAAAACTTCAGTATAAAGGGAATAAAGAAATGGGGGATGCCCGTATAAATTGGGAATATAATCGTCATCATCACTACCCGATTTTTATGAAAAATTATTGGATTACAAAAGAAAAAAAATATATTGAAGAATTGAAATTGGAATTTTATTCATGGGTGGATTCTAATCCCTTTTTAATGGGAATAAGTTATACAAGTGAAATGGAATTGGCTATACGTGCGTTTTCTTGGTATATGACCTTAGAATTAATACCAAACGACCGAAAATATTATCAATTAAGAAAAGATTTATCTCAAGGTATTATGAATTTAATGAATCATGTTGTCGTATATCATTCCAAATATTCATCAGCTAACAATCATTTAATTATTGAAATGGTTGTCTTAGGAATCGTTGGTATATCTTTTCAACAAGAAGATTGGGTTGAAAAAAGTGTGGAAACACTAACAGATGCCTTAAGTCAGCAAAATCATATTGACGGAATTAATAAGGAACAGTCGATTCATTATCAGTTTTTTATTATGGAAGCGGTGGCATTGTTTATTCTAAGACTTGAAGCGCAAGGACTACCCTTTCCAAAAATATGGGAAGATCACTTGTTTTTAATGTGTGAATACAGTGGCCGTTTAATGGATAAATATGGTCAGATTCCACATCTTGGTGATCATGATGAAGGTAAATTATTGGATTTATATGGCGATGCATTTAATTATGAAGATTATGTTCTTCAACTTTGCAGTCATATTATTCATAAAAATTATAGCCCATTAAATCAAACATATGATCAATTAAAGTGTTTGTTATCCAATGAACGCTTAAATCAGAAGTTTATTGATTTTAATCGAAATAGCTCAATGACTTATGATCAAGGGGGGCACTCAATTCTAAAGTCTCTTTATGGGGACAAAGAAGTAATAGTAACCTTTGATCATGCAGAGTTAGGATTTAATAGCATTGCAGCCCACGGACATGCCGATGCTTTACATATTACCTTAACGATTGATGGAGAAAAAATTTTCATTGATCCGGGAACCTATTGTTATCATAGTGATATTCAGTGGCGCAACTATTTTCGGGAGACACGAAATCATAGCACCATTACCATAAATAGTCAAAATCAATCGGAGATGAAAGGGGCATTTTTGTGGGGGCACAGGGCAACATCTAGACTTATTAAATCAGAACTAGATAGAGATAAAGACCTTATTATTGCAGAACATGATGGATATAAGCCTCTCATGCATCAACGTGTTGTTGAATATCAAAAACCAAAAAAAATCATTATTCAAGACCAAATTTATTGTATAGCTCATAGTCATATTAATGAATATGAATATGAAGCTACCTATGTTTTAGGAAAAAATTGCCATGTTACACAAAAAGAAAGGAACGAAATTGTTATACAATCTAATAAAATAATAGTAAGATTTTATACGGGTAACCACCCTATTGAAATTGAACCAATGTATTTTTCGGAAAAATATGGTGTGGTTGAAGAAACGTTGTGTATTAAATTGCGAGGAAAAGAAAGCAGAAATGAGACTCAAATGGTAACTGTTATTGAGATAGGATCATAAGATTATAGAGAGGTTGTGAAAGTATGAAAATAAGTGTTTTCGGATTAGGATATGTAGGATGCGTAAGTGCAGGATGTTTAGCAGGAATGGGACATTCAATAATAGGTGTAGACCCTAATGAAACCAAAGTTAGACAAATCAATGAAGGAAAGCCGACGATAATTGAAAAAGATATAGAACATCTAATACAACAAGCGCATGAGAACAAACAGTTATCTGCAACTAAAAATGTTGAAGAGGCGGTTTTAAATTCAGAAATGAGTATTATTTCTGTAGGAACACCAAGTACAAAAAACGGTCATTTAAATTTAGAGTATATTTATAATGTAGCCCGTGAAATCGGACAAGCGATTAAGAAAAAAGAGGAGTTTCATATTATAACAATTCGTAGTACAGTTTTGCCGGGAACAAATCAAAAAGTTGGTGAAATCATTGAAGAAGAATCAGGTAAGCCAAGAGATGAAGCGTTCACGGTTGTTTCCAACCCAGAATTTTTACGAGAAGGTACAGCGGTTTATGATTATTACAATCCTCCCTTGACATTAATAGGAACAAATCATACATTAGGACAAGAAAAAATGAATGAGCTCTATAAAAAAATACCGGGTGAAAAAGTCTTTACAGATATTCAAGTTGCAGAAATCATGAAATATGTGAATAATACCTATCATGCTTTAAAAATAGTATTTGGTAATGAAATTGGAAATATTTGTAAAGCATTGAATATTGATAGTCATAAAGTTATGGAAATTTTCTGCATGGATAAGCAGCTGAATATATCTCCGTATTACTTTAAACCAGGATTTGCATATGGAGGTTCTTGCCTACCTAAAGATTCAAAAGCATTAAAAACTTTGGCATCAGAACTATTTGTTTCAACGCCGGTAATCAATAATATTCATCAGAGCAACGAAATACAAAAAGAAAATGCACTTGAGATTATCATGAGCAAGAAAAAACATAAAATCGGCATTTTGGGGTTAAGCTTTAAGGCGGGAACGGATGATCTTAGGAACAGTCCGATTGTTGACGTTGTCGAACGCCTCTTAGGAAAAGGATTTGCTCTAGCTATTTATGACAAGCATGTTAAGTTATCAGAATTAACCGGAACGAATAAAGAATATATTGAGGCTAAAATACCTCATCTTCAACGCTTTATAACTAATGATTTAAATAAAGTAATGAATGAATCAGAAGTCATTGTCATTGCGAATAAAGAAGAAGATTTTGCGCATTTACTTGAAGAATATCCTAATAAAATCATCATCGATTTGGTCAGAATGTGGAAAGAAGTTCAGTATAATGGTGAGTATGAAGGTTTATGTTGGGGGGATGTGAATGAAAAATAAAAGTATCGTTGTTTCTCGTTCAGATGCAGATTGGATAAAATATTATAGAAAAACAGGAGAAATAGACTATATACAGGTGAAGTGGGAGAAACGTAAGTCTTCACTTATTGGGAAACTAGATAGTTTTTTAGATGCATGTCAATTTATTAAATACTTGATTATGCATAGAAAAATGATCAATCAGTATCAAAGTTTAATAGTGACAGGAAATAATGTTGCTCTTGCGACACTTTTATTGCGAAAGCTAAGAATCTTAAAAAATCCTAAGGTTGTTTGGTGGGGATTCTTTTTACATAGTAATTTTTCCATTAATATATACAAAGTGTTACATGTGTTTTTTGAATCAAAGCATGTGGTATATGTGTTGTTTTCATATTTTGAAGAATCCTTATATGAAAAAGTTTTTGGAAAAAAGACATCAACATTGGTTTTGCCTTATGGTATTTGGAACGAAGAGATTGCTATACCGACAGAGGAAAAAGACTACTATTTTGCAGGAGGGTATAGCAACAGAGACTATATCCCTTTAATTGAAGCGTTTCGAGATTCACCATATAAGCTTATCATCATTGCATCAAAATTAAATGTAGAATTGGAGACAATTCAAATCCCTGAAAATGTGAAGATTTTAAGAGATGTTGATAAAATAACGTTTCATAAATATATGGATCATTCACGTGGTGTTATTATTCCATTAAAAAACAACCTAGGAGCTTCAGGTCAAATGGTGACATTAAATGCAATGGCAAGAAGTAAATTAATCATAATCAATAATAATTCAATTATGAAAGAATATATTGTCAATCAAGATAGTGGATATGTTGTTCAAGATATAAAAAAGGATCTAATAAACTTACTAAATAAAATTGAAAAGTCACCTACGGAAAAAATGCAAATTCAAGAAAGGGTTCGTCAGCGATATATAGAACTCTATTCGCGACAACCATCTATTGATAATACAAAAGCTATATTAAAGACAATCAATAGAACTTCATAGGTATGAGGAGGCAGAGTATATGAACAGAAAGATATTAATTATTGTAGAAAATTTACCTGTACCTTTTGACACTCGTGTATGGCAAGAAGCAACAACACTTGTAAAAGAAGGTTACCAAGTGTCTGTAATATGTCCTACAGGAAAAGGGTTTATGGACTTGTATGAAGAAAAAGAAGGAGTGTATATATATAGACATCACCTGCCAGAAGAAGGAAAAGGGTTTATCGGATATTTGAAAGAATATTACGTAGCACTTCGTGAAGAAATAAAGCTTGCAAAACACATATTTAAAGAAAGAGGATTTGATGTCATTCATGGATGTAATCCTCCGGATAACATTTTTTTAGTTGCTAAAAAATTTAAAAGACATGGAGTGCAGTATATTTTTGATCATCATGATATTTGCCCTGAATTGTATATTGCAAAATTTGGAAAAAAAGGATTGTTATATTGGTCACAAATATTTTTTGAACGTATGACCTATAAATATGCCGCCATGGCTTTTGTGACCAATGAATCTTATAAAAAAATAGCAATAGAACGAAATCATATGCAACCTAAGGATGTTTTTGTATTGCGTAGCGGCCCCAAAACACAACGTCTACAAATACGACCTGCAAACCCAGAAATTAAGCGAGGAAAACAATATATGGTGGGCTATGTTGGTGTCATTGGCAAGCAAGAAGGAATGGATTACCTCTTGGACGCCGTTGAACATATAGTGAATGCGCGAAAGCGCACGGATATCTTCTTTGGAATATGTGGTGGTGGTCCGTATCTAGACACTATAAAAAAACGCTCGCTCGAACTAGGATTATCAGAATATATTGAATTTACAGGACGAGTATCAGATGAAAAATTACTTGAATATCTTAATACGGCTGATATTTGTGTTAATCCGGATGAATACAATGAAATGAATAATCGTTCTACAATGAATAAAGTGCTTGAATATATGGCACTTGCAAAGCCGATTGTACAATTTGACTTGACAGAAGGAAGATATTCAGCAAAAGAGGCATCACTATATGCTAAACCCAATGATGCGATTGATCTAGGAGATAAGATTATTGAGCTATTAGACCATGATGAACAGCGAAAGAAAATGGGAGAAATTGGATATCGTCGTGTTCAAAATGAGTTGAGTTGGGAGCATACGAGTAAGGCACTCATCGCAGGATATGAATATTATTTTGAACAAAAGGCTAGGTGATCCTATGAAAGTACTCATGTTTGGTCCGGGAAGAAAAGTTAAAGGCGGAATATCAACAGTGGTTAATCTATATTTTTCAGATTGGGACTTTGAAAATTTTCCGATGAAATATATATCGACAATGGAAGATGGAACGAAGCTAAAGAAAACTTTTGTGTTTTTTTTAGCAATAATAAAGGCTATTTTCATAATGCCTTTTTATGATTTGGTTCATTTACATATGGCATCAAATAACAGTTTTAATCGAAAGCGGTATCTTTACAAGCTTGCAAAGGTGTATAATAAAAAAGTGGTTATTCATTTACATGGGGCTGAATTTATGCAGTTCTATCAGTTTTCAAAACCGTCAAAGCAGAAACAAATTCGTGATGTGTTTGATGGTGCGCAGGGCGTTATAGCATTATCAGAACAGTGGAAAACATACATTCAAACATTTACAACGACACCCATTAAGGTGATTTATAATGCGGTACCGCTTCCAACAAAGATTCAACCTAAAAAAAATAAGAATATATGCTTTTTAGGACGAATTGGTGAACGAAAAGGTATTTTTGATTTGTTAGAGGTTATTCGACGACTAAATATAGAGTATCGTGATTATGAAGTGTTTATTGGAGGCGATGGAGACATTGAACGAATGAATTCTTATATCCAAGAACATGAACTTCATAATATCCATTATGTTGGATGGATTGCGGGAGAGAAAAAAGAAAGCTTGTTAAGAGATTGTGCTATATTTGCATTACCGTCGAGCAATGAAGGCCTACCGATGGCATTGCTTGAAGCGATGTCGTATGGGTGTATTCCGATATCAACATATGTAGGGGGGATACCGGAAGTAATTGACCATGAAAAAAATGGGTTTTTAATTCAGGCAAAAGATCAAGAAAATTTATACATTATTTTAAAGAATATTATGAATAATGGATATGATTTGCCAAAAATGAGTAAACGCGCTAGACTAAGTATTGAGAGTAAGTATAGTTTGTCAAATTCAATTAAAAAGTTATATGCTTTTTATCAACATTGTTATAATTTAGGAGTCGATTAGTCATGAAAATAGTAATTATGATTGTGGTTGGAATAATGACCATGTTTAATATCAACATGTCGAAAATTAAAGATAAATGGGACTTTGCTTTAGAACAGGCTACGATAAATGATGCAAACACTGACAAATTATTTAATCAAACACCAGAAGAAAAACTTGTATTAGCAACTCGAATTATGTCTTGGCAGTTAGACAATGGGGGATGGTCAAAAGACATGCCTGAAATTTATGAACGAGAATGGAACAAACGTGAAAATAAGGCGAAATATTATCAAATGGACAAAAATACACCTTTAGGTACAATTGACAATGATGCAACAGTACAAGAAATATATTTACTTTCTGAGATCTATAAAGATGTAAAAAATAATAACATAAAATCATCTGTTCTTAATGGACTTGAGTTTTTATTAGAGATGCAATATGAATCAGGTGCATTTCCACAGGTATATCCGAAACAAGATTCTACACATTCCTTATATGAAAATATGGGAACGTTTAATGATGATGCAACGGTTAGGGTGCTATCACTTTTTCAAAAAGTATATTATCAGTTACCGCCATTTGATACGAATTTGGTTGATGAAGAAATGCGACAACGGATTCAAGAAGCTTATGTAAAAGGAATTGATTTCATTTTAGAGTCACAGATTGTTGTTGATGGTGAGTTGACCGGTTGGTGTGCGCAACACGACCCATTTAATTATGAGCCTGTTGCAGGTCGTCCTTTTGAGCCGATGTCGATATCTGGTCAAGAATCTGTTTTAATAGCTAAATTTTTACAAACTGTTTGGCCAAGAACACAACGGATTCAAGATTCCATTGATGGATTTGTGCATTGGTTAGAAAAAGTTGCGGTAGAAGATGTTAAGTATTATCGTTATCCAGTTGATGGCAGGCACTTTGTTAAGACACCGGGAAAGTTAATGTGGTATCGATTCTATGAAATAGGAACAAATAGAGCACTTTTTGGAGACTCAGATGGAAGTATTTATTATTCTATTGAAGAGCTTAGTTTAGAAAGGCGTCAAAATTATGGATATGCAGGTGATTGGGGTAGGATTCTAGTGAGTAGGTGATAAGTTAATGAACCGATCCAGAATAAAAACAATACTACTACTTCTATATATTGTGAATACAATGTTTTCGAGTCAAATAGAAATTATTGGGAGTAAAACAGAAGAACTTATAGAAACGGCGACATATATCATGTCATGGCAACTTGATAACGGTGGATGGACAAAAGATAAACCTGAGATATATACACGATTATGGAATGGAACAGAAGATAAGGCAAGGTACTATCAAGAAGATGGTGTAACACCACTTGGGACAATTGACAACGGAGCAACAGTTTATGAATTAGAAATCCTTGCGAAAGCCTATGATCAGACACGTAACCCTATTATTAAGGACAGCTTCCTAAGAGGTATCGAATTTCTTCTTACTATGCAGTTTGATTCAGGTGGATTTCCCCAAGTATATCCTAAGCAAGAAGCAGAAGTATCTTTATATGAAAACATGGTAACATACAATGATCATGCAATGGTTAATGTTATGTATTTATTTCGAAAAATTACGAACCAAGAGGTATATTATAGAGATGAATTAGTTGATAAATATCTACGAAATCGTGTTGAAGATGCTTATTACAGAGGAATTGAATACATCTTGGCCTCTCAAATTCGGGTTAATGGTCAACCGACAGTTTGGGGGGGGCAGCATGATCCGCATACCTACGAAACTGTTCAAGGGCGATCATTTGAGCCAAAAGCATTAATAAGTAAAGAATCGATTGAGATCATTAATTTTTTGGAAACAGTAGAACCTCAAACGTCATCCATTATAGAAAGTGTTTATGCTGCTAAGAAGTGGGTAAAGCTTGTTGTTGTTGAAAATACCCGATATGAGAGGTATGGCATTGATGGTGCGTATTTTATCCATAGCCCTGGCCATCTTACTTGGTATCGATTTTATGAAATTGGTACCAATAAACCTCTTTTTGGTGATCGTGATGGAACGGTTACACACAATATCTTAGAAATTAGTGAGGAACGAAGACATGGATATGGATGGGGAGGTTCATGGGGAAAAGAGATTTATTATGAAGAATTGGGTGAATCAGATATGATTACAAGAGAGGAAAGACATAACTTATACATAAATATTTTCATTGGCTTGATGAGTGGGGTTCTAGTCCTAGTGATACTTAGGTATAAAGCCCTAAAAAAACAAAAGAAAACTAGGACTAAGAGGTAAAAAAACATTAAGATATGAACCCTTTGAACAAAGCATGAACAAAGAGTTAAAAGAGTGGCTGACCTATTTACGAGGTCAGCCACTCGTGCTATAATAAGCATGTAGTCAAGTACTTCGTATTTAACAACTTCAACTGATAAAGGCAAACTTACTGAAAAGTAAGGACGCAAAACTATAGGACCTTCCGATGGATGGTAGCCAGTTGCCAAATGGAGTTTTTTTGTTGTCAAATACATGTATTAAGTTAAGAAACAAAACAACACTCTTTCATAAAGGATCAAGAGAGTTCAACGAACTTCAACTGATAAAGGCAAACTTATTGAAAAGTAAGGACGCAAAGCTATAGGGTCTCCCGTAAGGGTGGTAGCCAGTTTCCAAAGAGATGTTTTGTTTTCGTTTATTCGATTAGGACTTAGGAGGTCTTTTATGAAACGGTTTATAGTAGCGATTTTAGTTTTATTTATGGCAGTGAATCTTGTGAGTGTACCAGTAGAAGCAGGATCTGAAAGCCTGCAAGTGGCAAAATACATTATGTCCTGGCAACTAGATAATGGTGGTTGGTCTAAGGACAAACCGGAAATCTTTACGAGATATTGGAATGGGACAGAAAATAAAGCCAAGTATTATCAACGTGATGGTGTAACACCACTTGGAACCATTGATAATGATGCGACAGTATCACAACTTGAATATTTGGCGGCAGTGTATCACGATACACGTAATTCGGAAGTAAAAGCTTCGATTATCAAAGGTTTTGATTTTTTATTAAAAATGCAGTATCCGTCAGGTGGCTTTCCACAGGTATATCCAGAACAACAAGCTGCTGGATCGGTATATGAAAATGATGCAACATTTAATGATCATGCAACTGTGAATGTTCTTACCCTATACAAAAGTGTATTGGATAAAGAAAGTCAATATAATAACGGATTGATTAGTTCTACATTATATAATAAGATTCAAGATTCTTTTAATCGTGGTGTGGATTTTATACTGAAGGCACAGATAGAAGTTAATGGAGTTAAAACAGTATGGGGTGGACAACATGATCCCTACACATATAAAACAACAAAAGGACGCTCTTTTGAACCGATTTCTCAAATTAGCCAAGAATCAGCAAAGATTGTTGAGTTTTTGGAATCATTAAATAGTTCAGACCCAAGAATAAGAGAAAGTATTCTTTCAGCAAAAATTTGGTTTCATGAGACTGTTTTAGAAGATGTAAAATACGTAAGAAATGGAGTCAATGGAGAATATTTCATATCTTCACCAGGAACGAGAACGTGGTATCGATTCTACGAAATCGGAACAAATAAAGGAATTTTTGGAGATAGAGATGGATCAGTATCTTATGATATTCATGATATAAGTTTAGAACGGATATTAGGTTATGGTTGGGCTGGAACTTGGGGAAAAACAATATATTACGCAGCTTCACTAGATGATTACACGAGAGAACTTGTTACACTAAATCCATATTTAGAAGAACCGGTAGTTGAAGAGCCGGTCGTAGAAGAGGAAGAAGAGGTAAACGACGATTATTTTTTTAATCAAGGTGAGTGGATAGCAAGAGGTAGCAGCTACATCGATGGAAATGGTTTTCACTTTATAGAAAGTGGTGAAGATACTATCCAATCACCAGTTCTTAATTCAGTAAATAAAGGTGATCGAATTACTATAGAATTAGAAATAACAAATACGGACAGAACATCAAGTGTATTAGTTTTGAATAATGAAGGTTTGCGTTCTGCAAATTCAGAATGGCAAATAGGTTATGGCATCAAAACTCGAACAATAAGCTTTGATGTAAATGCAGATTATGCAGACAAAGACAAATACTTAGCCTTTAAAATTGATGGTGGACAAAACGGCGAATCTATTGATGTAAGTTACATAGATATCTATGTAAATGGTGAAAAACAAGTATTTGAAGAAAAAGTGGTAGTCGAAGAACCGGTAGTTGAAGAGCCAGTAGTTGAAGAACCGGTAGTTGAAGCAGGAACAGTTGTGTTTACACAAGGTTCAGATGAATCATATGTATATGACGAATTTGAAACAGTGAATGTTGGAGATACAGTAATCATTGACATGGATATAATTGAAGCAAAAACGTCAAATGGTAAACTCGTGTTAAATAATACCGGGTTGAGAAGTGATAAATCTGAGTGGGTAATTGGAAATGGTGTAAAGCCAAGACATATCGAATTTACGATTACAGAGGAATTTGCTAATAGTAATCAGTATTTAGAATTTATCATAGCAGGTGGACAAAATGGTGACTATATTGTTATTGACAACCTAAGTGTTAAATTTAATCGAGTGATTGTCGAAGAACCGGTAGTCGAAGAACCGGTCGTTGAAGAACCAGTAGTTGAAGAACCGGTCGTTGAAGAACCGGTAGTTGAAGCAGGAACAGTTGTGTTTACACAAGGTTCAGATGAATCATATGTATATGACGAATTTGAAACAGTGAATGTTGGAGATACAGTAATCATTGACATGGATATAATTGAAGCAAAAACGTCAAATGGTAAACTCGTGTTAAATAATACCGGGTTGAGAAGTGATAAATCTGAGTGGGTAATTGGAAATGGTGTAAAGCCAAGACATATCGAATTTACGATTACAGAGGAATTTGCTAATAGTAATCAGTATTTAGAATTTATCATAGCAGGTGGACAAAATGGTGACTATATTGTTATTGACAACCTAAGTGTTAAATTTAATCGAGTGATTGTCGAAGAACCAGTAGTCGAAGAACCGGTCGTTGAAGAACCAGTAGTTGAAGAACCGGTAGTTGAAGAACCGGTAGTTGAAGAACCGGTAGTTGAAGCAGGAACAGTTGTGTTTACACAAGGTTCAGATGAATCATATGTATATGACGAATTTGAAACAGTGAATGTTGGAGATACAGTAATCATTGACATGGATATAATTGAAGCAAAAACGTCAAATGGTAAACTCGTGTTAAATAATACCGGGTTGAGAAGTGATAAATCTGAGTGGGTAATTGGAAATGGTGTAAAGCCAAGACATATCGAATTTACGATTACAGAGGAATTTGCTAATAGTAATCAGTATTTAGAATTTATCATAGCAGGTGGACAAAATGGTGACTATATTATTATTGACAATCTAAGTGTTAAATTTAATCGAGTGATTGTTGAAGAACCAGTAGTTGAAGAACCGGTAGTTGAAGAACCAATGATCAATAGCTTTACAGCTCGTAATGTTGAGTTTGTTCAAGGTGCAAATAACGCATTAAGAACGATAGACTTAACTGCTGCAAATCCTGGAGATACCGTTGTTGTTAAAATTACAATAAAAAGTACTGATCGTGAAACCAGCGAGTTATATTTGAATAATGTTGGCTTAAGAGATGGTTTAGGCTTATGGAAAATCGGATATGGCGTGAAAACAAGAGAATTTGATTTTACAATTAATGTAAGTGATTTGAGAGATTCAGATAAATACCTTGAATTTATAATCGCTGATGGACAAGATGGAGAAAGTATTTTTGTAGAAAAATTAGAAGTGACTATAAAATAAGAGAACTTCTATAAAAAAGAAAGGGCTTACCAATACAGGGTAGGCTTTTTCTTTACTTTGTTTATCGGATGTGATAATCTAAAATAATAATAAAGATATAAATAGAAATGAGGAACAAGGATGGATAGACGAAAAGCGATATTAACTGCGAGTTCTAGTATTATTGGAGTTATTATTCTTATCATGATGATATTTTGGATACTATCTAAAGCAAATCATATAGAAGAAATAGATGCCATGTATCAGCCTGATTTTATTCAAGAGACGTCAAGTCCGGATATTCAAGAAAAGATACAAAATGATAATATGGGCGAAACGGAAAATAACACAAATAATCGTATAAATGAGAATGAAGATGAAAATGCTGAAGATATTCGTATGTTTCTTTTTTTAGGAATAGATCGAACGGAAGAAAGAGATTCGCAATATAGTATTTATCGAGCAGACAGTATATCGATTTTACGTGTTGATTTAAAAAATTCATGGGCAAAAGTCTTGTCTATTCCTAGAGATACATATACCTATTTACCAATTACAGATAAAAAGGATAAAATAAATCATGCGTACGCTTTTGGAACATTAAAAGGACGTGCTGAAGCAAGTATGCTTGAGGCTGTTAATTTACTACTAGATGAAGAAGAAATGCGAAAATATTTCACGCTTGAAATGGAGCCGATTGCAGCAATTGTCAATCAAATTGGTGGAGTTTGGGTAGATGTTGAGGTTGATATGAATTCTCATGGAGCACAACTATCCAAGGGGTATCAAAAGCTTAATGGAGAAGATGCATTTGATTATGTGCATTGGAGATATTCTGGAGATGGAGACATTGGTAGAATTCGACGTCAACAACAATTTGCGATAGCATTATTGAAAAAATTATCGGAAGAATATAAAGGTAACGATCTTACAAAGTTTTTTTTAAGTAATAATAATTATACAAATACAAATATACATGTAAGTGAATTATCTGAAGTAACAGAAGTGTTGTCGGATATTGATGATATTGAGTTTGTCACATTACAAGGGAGCTCAATTAAGATTGATGGCATCTATTATTGGAAGTTAGATGAAACTAAACTCAACGAAACACTGAAGTGGTTTTATGAAAAAAATTAAAAGAGAGAGATAAAGAGAGGATGTTAAAAGGATGGGAAAAATTTTAGTTACTGGTGCTGTAGGATTTATTGGTTTTCATTTATCGAGTCATTTGTGCAGTCAAGGCTATGAGGTTATTGGTATTGATAATATGAATGAATATTACGATGTAACATTAAAACAAGGACGATTAGATTTGCTGTTGGAAGTTAAGGGATTTAGATTTATCAAAATGGACCTTACAGAAACCGATTCGATTAATGACTTGTTTAATAAAGAGCAATTTGACTATGTTATTCATTTGGCAGCACAGGCTGGTGTTAGATATAGCATTGAAAATCCAAATGTATATATAGAATCAAATATTATAGGATTTATGAATATACTTGAAGCATGTCGTCATAACCCTGTAAAACATCTTGTATATGCATCATCAAGTTCTGTATATGGTGGGAACAAAAAAATACCTTTTTCAACCGAAGACTCTGTAGATCATCCCGTGAGTTTGTATGCAGCTACAAAAAAATCAAATGAGTTAATGGCGCATGCATATAGTCATTTATATCATATTCCAACAACAGGATTACGATTTTTTACGGTTTATGGTCCTTGGGGAAGACCGGACATGGCCTATTTTCTGTTTACAAAGGCGATTGTTAACAAGGAGCCAATCAAAGTATTTAATCAAGGAAAAATGGAAAGAGATTTTACATATGTCGATGATATTGTAGAAGGAATATCAAAGTTAATTGAAAAACCGCCTATCGAAAACTTGGAATGGACTGACCAAGAGGGGAAAATGAGTGAAAGTTCTGCGCCATATAAAATCTATAATATTGGAAACAATCAACCGGTAAAATTAAATTATTTTATTCAGGTTATTGAAAATGCTCTCGGTGCAGAGGCAGAGAAGCAATATATGGATATGCAACCGGGTGATGTACCTAAAACATATGCAGATGTCAATGATTTAGAAGAAACAATTGGATTCAAACCTCAAACATCAATCGAAGAGGGAATAAAAAGTTTTGTTGACTGGTATAAAGAATTTTATAAAGAATAATAAAAAACTGAAAAAACAATATCGAAATGAAAAATGTCTGACAATTTAAAGACACAGTTACGAATTGACAAATTCTTTGTTTAGGATTATGATGATACTATATAGAGATAAAAAACGTCGGAGAATAATTTAACTAGAGTGTAAAGGTAGTGAGGTGGTTACATGTTAAGATGGAAGATAAGAATTCGTAAGCTAACTTATCTGTTGACAGATTTGATTTGTATTTTAACAGCTTATATTTTTGCTGAAATTGCGTACCTAGATTTTCAATTTGGAGTTTTAACTTTGTCCGGACTTGAAAAAATATCATTTGTAATGTTAGTCGCATTTTTTCTAATTGCATTTTTCCTGATTTTTGACATTTATACAATTACAATAAAGAATTATGGAAACATGAATATCATGACAGTCATGCGCATGATGATTTCACTTTTGACAACAAATATTTTACTTGGAGCAGTTATGTTTTATCTTAAGGCAAATATTTCTAGACTATTTTTGTTAGATTTTATGATTGCATTAATTGCTTTAGTTTTTATTAATCGCTTGCTTCTCAAAAAGTTTTCTTATATTGATGTCAAAGACTATAAACACAGTAAGAATATATTAGTTATTGGCTGGTCCGAAAGAGGTCAGACATACATTAATGAAATCAAAAAACATAATTATTTGAACTTTAATTTAGTTGGGTACATTAGTATCAATGAACCTAGAGAGTATGATAATCTGAAGCATATTGCTACACTAGAAGAGTTAGACCATATTGTAGATCGATATGTCATTGACGAGATTACTGTGGCACGACCATTAAGTTACGATGAACGGTTAAGAGATGCGTTGCACATGTGCCAAGATATGGGAATTACGATTACTATGTTATTAGATATTCAAGATACTCATACTTCAAAGGCGCAAGTTGCAATGGTGGGTGATTTACCTGTCTTAAAATTTCATGTTGTTAGTTTAAATGAAAATCAGTTGTTTATGAAGCGAATTATTGATATTTTTGGAGGTTTAATCGGGATGGTTTTCTTTGGGCTTGCGTTTGTAATTATTGGACCATTGATTAAATTAGAAACCCCTGGACCGATTATTTTCAAGCAAGACCGTGTGGGCCAAAATGGTCGAGTTTTTAAAGTATGGAAGTTTCGTTCTATGGGCGTTAATGCCGAAAAGGAAAAAAGTGCATTAATGGCATCAAATGAGATGCAAGGACATATGTTTAAAATGTCTGATGATCCAAGAGTGACAAAAATTGGAGCGTTTATACGCAAAACAAGTATTGATGAATTGCCTCAATTTTATAATGTCTTAAAGGGGGATATGAGCTTAGTAGGAACACGTCCTCCGACGGTTGCAGAAGTGAAAGCTTATGAGAAACGTCATCGTCGTCGTATAAGTATTGTTCCAGGAATCACGGGCAAATGGCAAGTATCGGGCCGATCGAATATTGAGGATTTTGAAGAAATCGTAAGGTTAGATTCTGAATACATATCTGAGTGGTGCGTATGGTTAGATATTAAAATTTTATTTAAAACTATAATTGTTGTTTTTAAAAGAGATGGAAGTCATTAACTTCCATCTCTTTTTTTCATGCTATAGGTATTATTTGAATTTTGATTGGTATATTTTTACGAGATGGAGTAAAATCTCTACACTTTCATCAATGCCGATACTACTATCTAATGTCATGTGATAATTAAGGGATTTCCCCCAAGTTTCTTGGGTGAAATAGTTATAATAGGAAGACCGGTTTTTATCTTGCTTATGAAGATAGTCCTCCCAATTTTTTTGTTTTTCCTTATATTCCTGTTCTAAACGTTCAATCCGTGATGCAATAGGTGCATGAATAAAAATTCGAATGCAATTAGGAAAATCCTTTAGCACATAGTCTGCGCAGCGACCTACGATGACGCAAGAACTTTTGTTGGCAAGGTTACGTATTGTTTTTGACTGAGCTAAATAGATTTGATCGGTTGCAGGCAATTCTTGTTGTGTCATATAGAGATTGGTAAAGAAATTAATGCTTTTCTTTTGTTCCATTTTGGTGACAAAACTTTCAGCATATCCGGTTTCTTCAGCAGCTAAGCTGATGAGCTCTTTGTCATAAAACGGAATGTTTAAATGCTCAGCAATTTTTTTTCCAATGAGACGTCCACCAGAGCCATATTGCCTTGTGAGTACACCGATTAGTTTGAGCATGTTAACCGCCCAATATAAGCACTTTAA
>CAZVKG010000043.1:0-28332 GCA_964627665.1 uncultured Eubacteriales bacterium
CTCTCAGCAGCTAGGTTAGAATCCTACGATGAAATACGTCCGTGATTATTTTATACTCAGATATCTCTTTAGGTTAAATGACTATAGCGGTTGAACCCAATATTCGTGATCAAGGGTATCGATGAATAATACTTTGTTTTGCAGGATATCGCCTTTTTGGGTCAGGATTTTGACGACTTCGGCCACTTGCATAGAAGCAATGAGGGCCGGTGTAAAAGATGGGTTGCCCAGTTCTTTCTCCGCTCCGCTTTTTGCATTGCTTCGGTAGAGTTTTTCTAGAGTTCGGTCGCCGGGCATGATGGTGGAGACTTGCCCGTACCAACCGGCAATGGCACCATAGACGAAAGGAATATTTAACTGGCGGCAGAGTTTAGCGACTGTTTTTCTGATCTCGATATTGTCGAGGGAATCGACGATGATATCATGGTTCTCCAGTAATGCTCTTCCGTTTTCTTCGCTTACAAAGGCTTTTATTGGTGTGATGGTAATATCCGGATTAAATGCATGGACGCGTCTAGCTGCGACATCGGCTTTTCCTTGACCGATAACGTCCATGTCCGAGTAAAGTTGGCGGTTAAGATTACTGGCATCAAAGACGTCCCCGTCGATGGCGCTAATGTGTCCGACACCGACCCGAGCAAGCATCTCAATGTTATATCCACCGAGGCCTCCACAGCCAATAACACAAACTCTAGCCTGTGCTAATCTTTCTTGTTCCGCTGCGCTAATGCAATTTTTGTTGCGATCATAACGATGCATCGTTGCCATCTCACCCACCTCCTACTGGTGGAAATATGGACAAAACATCTTGATCTTTTAAGGGCCTATCTAGGTCACCATCCCGTCCGTTAATGAGTAATATGGCAACGTCCTCTTCAGGAATGTCAAAGTGACTTATGATGTCACGTGTTGTTGTTGGCTCTTCTACTTCAAGGACCTGGACTTTTCCACGTCCATTCCGCAGGGTAGCAAAAAATTTTACTGTAATATTCATGGCAAACCTCCTATACTCAATAAACTCTTAAATACAATAAACTTTTATACACAATAAACGATTTTTCGTCCCCAAAGGCAGTCTGCACAGGAGGGCGTGTTACCAAAACAATCAAATTCGGCATTTCTGGCCATATCACATCCATCAACTAAATCGCAGTCCATACATGAAGGGTAGTGATTATTGTGAACAATACTTCGATAATTGACATAGGATGGCTGATTCCAAATCTCTCTTAAACTTTGATTAAGCACCGTGCCGAAACTATGCATTTTAATGTCTTTTTTTCGTCCGAAAACAAACTCTGTTCCATTATGGGCAAAGCGGTAACATGGCACAACTTGACCTTTTACATTGACCATCATGGATTCTTCTTCAATAAATCGGCAGTGGCGTTCTGTTTTTAGTCGCGTCTCAGGAATGTGCAGCTCTAGGCGCTTAATTAAGGCTTTTGTACTTGCTGCTTTTATAATGGAGTGAAGCGGCTCTTTTTCATACATATAATAAGGCACCAGTTCAAGGTCTTCTTCTTGGGTTGGCACAATATTTGATAGAATCACCTGGGCGACTCCGTGCCTAGCTGCTAGGTCAATCACATCCTTGATTTCATGCATGTTCATCGTGGTCAGAACCATTTGAAAGGAAATTTTTGGAAGGGAGGATTGGTTAGCTTCTTTGAGCGCCACAATTTTGTCGACATTTTTTATTAATTCTTGTAAGGGAAATTGGCGGAGCGCATAAAAGGTTTCATCCATCCCATCCACTGAAATAATCAAATGATTGACGTGTTGAACACATATTTTTGCTAAGGCGTCGCTGATACTGGCGCCATTGCTTGTCATCGTTATCTTCTTGTCTTTTAATTCCTCTATAACCTTTTCTATTCCTTGAAAATAGGTAGGTTCACCGATTCCACCTAAAACAACTTCTTCAACATTGTCCATAGACTTGATTTCGCAAATACAGGCATCAATAAGTTCCGGATCCATATCTGACGGAGCTTGCGTCCATGTTTGACGATAACAAAATCGGCAGTTTAGATTACAGCGGTCCGTTAATTCCAAATATACTTTTTTCATGTTTCCTCCTAAAATATAGGACTTTATGAGTAGAAAGAGGACTGAAAATCTCAGCCCTCAAACTTTTTCAGATTGAATCTTTTAAATCTTTTTGTTTATTTATAATCCTAATGCCGTTACACGTTCTTCTGAAGGTATCCCTTCTGCCGTCCATCCACGTAATTCATAATACTCAGGAAGCAGCTCAGATAATCTCGCCACATTTCCTTTGGAGGGTCCTGCTTCAATCGGATCTTCCAATAGACGCTTAGGAAGTGTATCTTGTGATGGATCAATACCTGCTCGCAAGTTATAAAGACGCTCAATATTCCAGATTCGCTCTCCTGCTTCAAGAACTTTTTCAGCTGTAAGGTCAAAACCGGTTGCTGCGCTGACCATATCGGCATAATCGGCTGCTCCCATTGCAAAGGAGGTAAATAAGCACAATCCAGAAGAGTCAATGAAGGCTGTGAAATCTTGGAATATTTTTACCCAGTTTGCTTTGCCTTCTAATGTGAAACGATCTAGCTTTTCTGGAAGACCTAATATTTCCGGTGATATCAAGTAACCTCTCACATGACAACCTCCACGATTGGATGTTGCATATTGAAGACCTTGTCCTTGAATTGCACGAGGATCATAGGCAGGAAGTTCTTGCTTTTTAACGGTCATGGAAAGTTCCGGCACACCATAGCTATCGGCTAATCGATAAGATCCTTCTGCCATTTTATCGCCTAGGCCTTCACGAAGTCCGATGCGTTTTGTCCATTCAATAACAGCTTCTGAATTACCAAACTCTAAGGAAAGGCCCTCAAGGTCTTCGTCTTTGATATGGCCACGTTGATATAGTTCCATAGCTGCTGCAATCGTTGCTCCTGTTGAAATAGTATCTAAGCCCATTTCATTACACCAGTGGTTGGCTTTAATAATGGCACCGAGATCATCCACACCACAGTCACCACCAAAGGCCCATATGGTTTCATATTCAGGGCCGCCACCTTCAACATCGTCTACTTTACAGTAACGTCCACAGGCAATCGGACAGCGATAACATGGATCTTTACGTACTAGGTATTTTTCGGCAAGTAGCTCACCACTTGTGTCTTCTGCTTTGTCAAATTGGGATGTTTGGAAGTTATTGGTTGGGAATACCCCGTTTTCATTGATAATATTGACTAAAACTGCCGTTCCATAAGCCGGTAAACCTTGACCGGTTACACCATTTTCACGAATCTTTGCGTTACATTCTTTAACAACACTTCGTAGTTTTTCAGGATCAGCAATCTCTACTGATTTTGTTCCGCGAACAACGATTGCTTTGAGATTTTTAGATCCCATGACTGCACCAACACCGGAACGTCCCGCTGCACGGTCAAAATCATTCATAATGGATGCCATTTTTGAAAGCTTTTCTCCGGCCGGTCCTATAGCAAGAATCCTCGCTTTTTCCGGCGCTTCTTTTGCCAATGTATTTGTGGTTTCTGAAACGACTTTTCCCCACACATGGGAAGCATCTTTAATCTCTACTTTGTCATCTTCAATCATGACATAGACAGGATTTTCTGCCTTTCCTTCCACAATAACCATGTCATATCCGGCAAATTTAAGTTCCGGTCCCCAGTATCCTCCCGAATTGGACGATGCAATGGTTCCGGTTAGTGGCGACTTGGTGACTACCATATAGCGGCCACCGGTTGGGGTTGGGGTTCCTGTTAAAGGACCTGTTGCGATAAAAAGCTTGTTCTCCGGCGCAAATACATCAACTTCTACCGGAACTTCATCAGAATACATTTTTGTAGCCAAGCCACGGCCACCTACAAATTTTTCAGCTAGTATAGGATCTAAATCCTCTACTGTGCTTGTTCCTTCGGTTAGATTAATGCGTAATACTTTTCCAACAAATGCGTACATAAAAAACCTCCTCGTTTTGAAATAATAGACTACATAATCGTTGACAGTAACATTTATGTAACAATCCTTTCCAAACGCGGGAGGTTTAGCGGTTTCCCACACAACCCATTGGTTAGCTCTCATGGCATTTGCTTTAGAGTTACTAACTCGGATTTGTTATTGAGATTCTCATATTTAGTTACTATTATTTTATCATATTTTTTGGATGATTTCATCCCCTATTTTGATTTTTCCGCTTTTTAAAATACGTGTAAATATACCTTCTTTTGGCATGATACACTGGCCCACTTGTACCTTAATTGCACAGCCGGAATGACATTCTTTGCCGATTTGAGAAACTTCTTGAATGGTGTCACCAATGTGAAGGACTGTTCCTACCGGTAGTTCATGCAAGATGACACCGGAGGTTGTAATATTCTCTGCAAATTTCCCACTGCACAGGCCCTTAATACCAATGTTCGTCATCTTATCAATACTCTCTTGGGCCAACAAGCTCACCTGTCGATGCCACTTTCCTGCGTGAGCATCCCCTTCTAATCCATGTTCTTCAATAAACATGCCTTCAGGAATAGGTTCTTTTATAACCCCTTTTACCTTACTTATATTAATTCCTGTTACTTTACCAAGCGTTTTTTCCATAATCGTCCTCCCTTCGATATGTTCCTGATTTTCCACCGGTTTTTTCAGCAAGATGAATGCCTTCAATTACCATCTCTTTATCGACCGCTTTACACATATCATAAATAGTTAAGGCTGCGGTTGAGACCGCTGTCAGCGCCTCCATCTCAACACCGGTTTTCCCCCTTGTTTTTACTGTCGCCTTAATGCCAATGGCATCGTCTTGGACTCTAAATTCAAGGTTTACTCCGGTGAGCATGAGCGGGTGACACATAGGAATAAGATCCGAGGTTTTTTTTGCCCCCATAATACCTGCGACTTGGGCCACGCCTAGCACATCTCCTTTTTTGATTCCCATGTTTGTGATATGTTCAATTGTTGTTGTAGCCATCTTGATGCTTCCATAAGCCGTCGCCTGACGCAGGGTGTCATCTTTATCGGTGACCTCCACCATATGGGCTCGACCATTATCATTAAAGTGTGTCAACATTTTTTTCTCCCCCTATCCACCGATTCCAACCATATTGGCTAGACTATAACAGCCGTCTTCCAGTTGATGTTCATACGGTTTTTTCATAATAAAGTCCTGAATCGCTTTTTCTAAGGCTTCCGGTTCTTGCCGGATTTGTCGCAAATCAAGGGCATCGTTTGAATGCAAGCAGTATTTAAGCTGTCCAGAAGATGTTAAGCGAATCCGATTACAGTCTTTGCAAAATTTACATGAAATCGGTCGAATCAAGCCAACCCGTCCTTGTCCATAGGGCAAGCGATAATGAACGGCCGGCGATCCATGCTCTGTGTCATCAGCTTTTATTAGTTCAGGTACCTTTTGCAATACCGTATCTGCTGAGATAAAGTTTTCTAAAGACCAATGGGCCACTTCACCAATGGGCATTAGCTCAATGAAGCGAACGTCGATTTTTCTGTTTACTGTCAGTCGGATGAAGTCTTCAACCTCATCATCATTAAAGCCACCAATGAGTACCACATTAATCTTTATGGGCGTCAATCCGGCCTTTTCTGCCGCTTCGATTCCTTCGATGACATCGGACAGGTTGCCTCCCCGGGTCATCTTTCGAAACTTTTCCGGATTCAAGGAATCCAAACTAATATTTACGCGCTGAATACCGACTTCTTTTAGGGCACCGGCCATTGACTTGAGTAAAAGTCCATTGGTAGTTAAGGTAAATTCCTTAATCTCTTTATGGTGTCCAATGGCGCTTAGCAAGGTTAAAATATCTTTTCGAACGAGAGGTTCCCCTCCGGTAATTCGAATTTTATCAATGCCCATGTGGACGAGTGTATCTACATAGGTAGAGATTTGTTCAAAAGTTAATATCTCTTGATGATTCTTTTTTTCGATGCCTTGTTCCGGCATACAATAGCGACACCTTAAATTGCATAAATCGGTGACGGATAATCGAAGATAGTTGATTCGACGATTGTGGAAATCTCTCATGATTATTCACCTACTTTTCTTATAGTCCCCGGCTTGTCGAGTTCATAGCCACCAATATCTGTCAGGATATTAGCAAATCGTTCAGATTTTAAAATTTTTATCAGCTCTTGTACGCGTACATCATCTATGAATGAGGCTTCAAGCAAAAATTCATAAGATTCATATCCAACCGGTATAAAATCTAAATCCATAGCTTTTGCCGCTGAATAGGTCCCTAAGCCAACATCTGCTCCACCGGATTGAACTACGGCGGCAAGAGCCATGTGGGTATTCATTTCCCTCTGATAGCCTTGTATCTGTTCTAATGGAATCTCTTTTGCTTTAAGTTGATAGTCCAGCAACTGCCTGGTGCCTGATCCCTTTTGTCGATTAATGAAAATAACATTTTCTTTGCTTAAATCTTCAAATCCCTGAATACGTTTTGGATTCCCCGCTTGAACCATTAATCCTTGAAGTCGTTTGATTCCGGTAATAAGTAGCATCTCTTTTTGAGGAAAGTATTTTTTCACATAGGAGGTATTATATGCGCCTGTCTCAGGATCTAATAAGTGAATCGGCGCTAGATGACACTCATCTTTTCGCAGTGCCAACAATCCTCCCATACTACCCACATGTCCTGAGGCAAGTGACAATTGGTCTGCCAGCACATCTAAAATCAAATCATGACTACCAATCAAGAGTAAGCGTTCTTTAATCGTATCAGGGTTTTTTAATAAGCGTATGGTGACTTGACTGCCACCTTCGATGCCTTCTAAATGCCGCGGAATCGTTAATACTCCATCTGCTTTGACTAAACTCATGGTGTTACCGGCTCCACGACTTAAGGGAGTGGCAATACAGCGACCATTCACATAGCCTAAAGTGACTCGCACTCGCTCTTCATGCTTTAAAGATGACATCACCCGTTGAGATAAAATAGCTTCAAGGTTTTCTGCCTTTGACTGATAAGCGGTTAGGCGTTCCATAAGAGGTTTGACAAAACTTTCAAAAGCAAAATATGCAGAGACCGGATATCCCGGAATACCAATGACCCAAGACTGTCCAATGCGCCCGAGTATGGTTGGCTTACCGGGTTTTATAGCAATGCCGTGAACAATAACTTCTCCCAGTTGGCGGATTAAATCGACAGTATAATCTTTTGAGCCGGCCGATGATCCTGCATTAATGACCAGTATTTGATTATCTTTGGCCCCTTTTTGAATGGCCTCTTTCAGTAAATCCCAATCATCCGCTACCGGATCGTATAATGTAGGAATTCCATTATTATCTAAAATCATGCCTTCAAACATTTTTGAATTTGAATCCACAAGGCTTCCTTTTTCGATGGATTCTGTGTATTTTCTGATCTCACTGCCTGTAGGAAGAACCCCAACGGTCACACGGGGATAGACCTTAATCCTTGTAAGACCGCCACTAATCAATGCCCCCATGTCTAAGGCTCGAATTCGATGCTTGGAGGGTAGAATCATCTCTCCCTTAACAATATCTTCACCCACAGGGCGGACATGTTGCCATGGATATGAAGGGGCCATAATACGAATTTCTCCATAGCCGATGTCGTCAACGTCTTCAATCATAATGACACTATCCATAGCGTCCGGCAGTGGGTTTCCGGTATTTACATAGACAAAATCCTCACCTTCTCTTAAGGTTATGGGTCTTCGCTCCGTTGCTCCGAAGGTGGCCTCACACCGAACTGCAATCCCATCCATGGCTGAGGCATGATAATGGGGAGAGGATCGTTTGGCATATACCGGTTCAAAGGTTACACGGTCAAAGGCGTCGCTGATATCAATCAATTCTGCTTCAACACGGAGCTCTGCAGAATCCAAATATAACTTTAGCGCTTCTTCTAACGGTTGATTGTCAATATAGACTTTTCTCTCCATCTATAAACTCCCTTCCCTTAAGGGATACACTCTGATGCGTTCCCCTTGATGATAACCTTCCCGATCTTTTTCGATTTCGAAATAGCCCATACCTTCTGTTAATAGATGAATCATTCCTGACTTCCCGTATAAGGGCTCTGCAATCCAATCCTGTCCCTCTTCTCGCAACGAAACGATTTGATAGGTTGTCTTTCCCGGAGAACTATGCACATTCCCGGATAAGGTTGCCCACAGGTATATAGGACGTTCTTCTTTTCCCATTAAATGGCTGAGATAGATTTTGACCGTTTGTTGGCAAACCATTAAAGCCGAAACGGGATGACCGGGTAAACCAAAGACGGGCTTTTGACCGATTCTTCCTAAAATGGTCGGTTTTCCCGGTTTGATGCCTAAGCCATGAACGAATACGTCTCCATCTTCATAAGACTCAATGAGTTTTTTTGTATAGTCTTTAGCACCGACTGAACTTCCTCCGGAAAGCAAGACCATCTCGCTTTCTTCTAAGGCCTCATCCATTGTTTCTTTTAACAAGTCAAAGTCATCGATAACAATCTTTTTATAGACAAGATGGGCTCCATAAGACTCAATAAGCCCACCTAATGCATACCCATTGATATCGTAAATCTGACCGGGCTTTAAGCTTTGACCCACATCAACCACCTCATCGCCGGTCGAGAGAATAGCTACTTGCGGAGATAAAACAACTGAAACCTTTGCAAGATTCATTGCGGCTAAAATTCCTATATCATAGGCCGACAGTTTTCTACCTTGTCCTAATATTTTTTCACCTTGTCCCACATCATCTCCTGCATAGGAAATATTTTGACCATGACTTGCGGGTTTGTAGATTAAGATGGTCTCTTCATCGAGTTTTTCCGCGTATTCGATCATGACCATGGCTTCCGTATGTTCCGGCAGCATTCCTCCGGTCGGTACATAGACACATTCTCCCGAATTCAAGGCTTTTGGAGCTTCACATCCCATGTCAACAGACCCTTTCATCTGAAGAATGGCAGGGATACTTTCCGATGCACCGAATACATCTTGACAATAAACAGCATATCCATCCACTGTCGATCGGTTAAAGGAAGGCAAGTTTTCTTGGGCATAGACGTCATGGGCTAAAACCTTTCCCAATGCTTTCTCTAGAGGAACCTCTTCCCTTCTAGGCGTCTGCGATTCTGCCATTTGTTTGAGAATATCTTGTGCTTCTTCAATCGTCTTGACTGACAAAAAATCCATTTTCACTTAAGATCCCCCACATTCTTTTGCGTCACCGGTCAGTATTTTGATTCCATGTTCGAGTTCTTCTATAATAAAAATCAGAGACTCTTTAACCGCTTTAGGACTACCGGGTAAGTTAATGATAAGGGTCTGCCCACGAATTCCTGAAATTCCTCGGGACAAAATCGCTCGGCGTGTGATTTTAAAACTATTATTTCGGATAGCTTCCGCAATGCCGGGAACTGGTTTTTCAATAACTTCAAGGGTTGCTTCCGGTGTTATATCTCTTTGGCTAAAGCCGGTTCCACCGGTTGTCAAAATCAGGTTGACGTGCTGTTCATCGGCCATTTGAATCATCTTTTCTTTTAATAAATCTTTTTCATCCGGTAGCATAGCGTAACTTTTGACGATATAGCCATATTCTTCGACAATGGTTTGTATCATCTTACCGCTAAGGTCTTCCCGCTTTCCTTGTGCTCCTAAATCACTAGCCGTTATTACACCGACAGTATACATAACTTTCCCTCCTCAATATGAATGATCTCATCAAAAATCTTTTGTTCACTAAGGTCATCATGGGTCACCATGATGGTTATTCGATGGGGATCTTTATGGCGTTGCCTAATCATGTTTTCAATAAGTTTGCGAGTTTTTTGGTCTAAATTCGCTGTTGGCTCATCCATGAGCAACAGTGCTGGCTCAAAAACCATTGCACGTGCCAGGGCAACTTTTTGCGCTTCGCCTCCGGAGAGACTTTTTGCATTCTGATGTTCTAAAGCGCGCAACTCCAATTGGTCCATTAGGGCATTGACTTTATTTCGAATAGCTGCTTCTTCTTCTCCTCGTATTCGAAGGGGATAGGCAATATTCTCATATACACTCCGTTTTAGCATATAGGGTTTTTGCTCCATGTAGGTCACATCTTTCACCGACCCCTGCTTGATATTTTTTTCATTGTAGTCAATTGTTCCTGAAATGGGTTGCTCCAAGCCTGCAATCAAACGCAAAAAGGTACTTTTTCCGGAACCGTTGGGACCTATAATCCCATATACCTTACCTTCACAGAACTCCATTTGCGGGATATACAAGACCTCTTTTTTTCCATGACATTGTTTAAGATTTTGTATGGATAGTTTCATGTTTTTCACCTTCCATATATGTGTATAGGATTGAATTGAGCAAGAATGCAATGACCAGGAGAACCATCCCCATGGCAATTGACATTCCGTAATTTCCCATATTATGATTCATAGCAATGTAGGAGGTCATGACTCGGGTTGAGCCTTGAATATTACCACCAACGATCATCACTGCACCAACTTCTGATATGGCGCGACCAAGTCCGGATACAAGGGCGATTAAAACCGCAACTCGAAGTTCACTCAACAAGAGAAAAAAACGTTCAAGTCGTCCTGCACCTAAGGTTTTCCCCAGATTATACACGGTCAAGCCATGTTCCTTGGTATGATTAAAAATATTCCCGACAATAATCGGAGTGACCAGCAAGGTCTGAGCGATAATCATTGCCGTAGGCGAGTATAAAAATCCCATGAAGCCTAATGGCCCTTTTCGTGACAAGAATAAGGCCACAACAAGGCCAACGACAACCGGTGGCAAGCTCATCAGGGTATACACAAGGCGTGCATAGGTTGTCTTCAATGGAAAGTTTTTCAAGCCCGTGTAAATTCCAAGAGGAACACCAATAATCGCTGCAAGAAGCGTTGATATGGATGACACAAAAACGGATAATCCAATGATCTTATATACGTCTTGGTCTAGACCAATCAGTAGTTTGAATCCTTCTATAATGCCTTCAATAATATAGTCCACCATCTCACTCCTGACTCAAATTTTCTATTGGTGGTTTGGGATAAATAAGGCTTGCCCAAATTCCTCAACACCATATTGACCGATTTTTTCTTGGATTTCATCTGAACATATCCAATCAATAAATTCTTGGCCACCTTCTTGATTAATCCAATCAGCCCCTTCAGCGCTGACTGGGATAATGCCATAAGGATTAAATAATAAAGCATCATTTTCGATAACAATACCGATATCCAACTCCTCCTGCATGGCAAGGTAGCTTGCTCGATCCGTTAATGTATAGGCTAGCTGTTCATCTGCCATAATCAAGGTCTCACCCATACCTTTTCCAACGGATATATAATTACCACTCTCTGGTTCGATTTCAACTGCACTCCAAAGCCGTAACTCTTTTCTATGTGTGCCGGAATCATCTCCACGCGAGATAAATGCTTTTTCCTCTTGATAAATCTTCTTAAAACCCAGAAGGATATCCCTTTGCTCATCTTGCCTTATAAGTCCATCATCCATGGGTCCGACAAGAACAAAATCATTATACATCACATCATATCGCCCTTGACCAAAGCCCTGCTCGACAAATGCATCTTCGCCGGCCCGATCATGAACCAACAAAACATCCGCTTCCTTATCTTTTCCCATTTGAAATGCTTTTCCGCTACCGACTGCAATGACTTTAACCTCTCTATTGTATTTCTCAATAAACTCCGGAAGAATATATTCAAGCAGTCCACTGTTTTCTGTGCTTGTTGTTGTTGCAAGGCGAATCGCTTCCTTTTGTCTACTCTGACTTGCACTTCTCCATCCAACAATAAGTATAAAAATAATAACAACGACGACTCCAATAATAATCATCTTCTTTTTTTTGTACTGCATATGCTCTCCCCCTCAATCAAATATAACTATATATACATTATAACGAATTTTTCTCTGTTAAACTATTCGATACTTTCAAAAAACATCACATATTTTTATTCTCTATTCTTTTTTCATTGTTAACTTTTACCATTTATGATAGTATTATTAGTATCTTTAACATCAAAATTGCTATAGATTTTTGGAGGGTTTTCTATGTTAAATAATTTTGACCGTTGCTTAGAATATCACCATGATTATGAAACCGAATATCTAAAAATATTGTATTATGATCTTCCCAAAGGGTATTCCGGAACCTACCGTTCCTATGCCTATAATCGTGTCTGCACCATTATCGATGGCGAAAAAAATGTGACTATTAACGCCGGTCAAAACTTTGACTATTCCACATCCGAATTTATCCTACTCCCACCACATTCAAGTGTAAAAATGCACATCAAAGAAAATACCCAAGCGGTTGTTTTTGAACTAAGCGACAAACTGATTGAAACCACAAAAAAACATATTCAAGATAAATATAATTGCGATCTTTTTGACGAAAACCCTGATCGAATTCATGCTCATACCATTCGAAGCATTGAAGATCCTCTAACTCGTATCAAAAAGCTTTTTTCCACCAATAATCCGGATAAAGGTTTCTTAATTGACCTTACCTCACAGGAATTGGCTTATCATTTAATCAAAAACCAATGTCTACGGGACAATTCCTTTGACATCAAAAATGATCCCATTGAGTTCACCATTCGCACATTAAAAGAAACTATATATAGCAGTGTTTCCATTCAATCCATTGCCTATGAACTCAATATGTCCGCGTCAAATCTTTCCTCAAGGTTCAAGCAAGAAACCGGATTTAGCCCAAAAGAATTTCAACACCTCATTAAACTCAAGGCGGCAAAAGAAGATCTCAAAGAAAAAAGCGTAACCGATGTCTGCTACGCTCTTGGCTATGAAAATATATCCTACTTCATCAATCTGTTCAAAAAGTTTTATGGGGAGACACCCAAGCAGTATTCCATGAGGATGCAAAAAGGGAGATATTAAGGCGATATCTAGGATAAAATAATCTCCGACGCTTTTCATCTAGTTCTTCTAATATTAGCTCTGATACGAAAAAAAAAGGATTCTAAACTCGCTTACGCTCAAACAGTAGAATCCTTTTCTTTTTTTTCGCTCCATCACCAATAAAGAATCCCTACGACTCATGCGTAAGTTCTTATTTTACACCTACATATCTTTCTATACCTGTAGCTTAAGTAATTGTGTTGAACGTGGTGCTTGGCCATGAAAATCCGTGCTTTTTATAAGCTGTAGCGGTTGTGATATTAGGTATAAAATAGTCTCCGACGCTTTTCATCTTGTTCTTCTAATATTGCTTCTGATTCGAAAAAAAGGATTCTAAACTCGCTTCGCTCACACAGTAGAATCCTTTTCTTTTTTTCGCCTCATCACCAATTAAGAATCACTACGATTCATGCGTAAGTTCTTATTTTACACCTACATATCTTTCTATACCTGTAGCTTGAGTATGTAGAATGGTTTGCGCGTAAAATGGGCGTTTTTTCATGAGCTTAATGGTTCTTCGTGAAATTAAAAGCGTGTGCAAGTTAAGGATTCCTCTGTCTGAACGTCAGTGAGTTTGGAATCCGTTGCACACGCTTTTTATAAACGTTAGAACCATTTAGCGAAATGAATCGGCAACTATTTTATGCGTCAACCTTTTCTCCTATACACTAAAGTACCCTACCTTCTCATCTAATCGGTTGGCACTTTGTTGATTTTCTGTTGTACGGGTGAGGACATCATCTGATTTTAAGGCGATGTCGGTTAGTTTTTCGGCAATGAGGTTTGTTCCCTCGGCACCTTCTGCTGAGGCTCTTGAAATCTCATCGATAGTTAAACGAATCTGTTGAATAGTCGCGAATAATTGTGCCGCGACTTTGTTGATGTCTGTTACGACGTCTTGGACTTGATCCGAATCTTGATTATACTGATCACTTGTTTTTACAAAGAGTTGATAGTCTTTAAGCACTTGTGTATCTACAAATCCCAATAGTTCTTCCGAGTCTTGAACCATGCTGATTACAGCATCCGATACATTTTCTGTTATATCATTAATTCTTGACACTGCTTGTTTTGAATCTTCAGCCAATTTTCGTATTTCGTCTGCAACGACTGCGAACCCTTTTCCGGCTTCGCCTGCGCGGGCAGCTTCGATTGCAGCGTTTAAAGCTAATAGATTTGTCTGAGACGTAATTGCCATAATGGTTTGAGACAATTCTTTGATTTCTTCGATTGCATTCGTTTTTTCTATTGATTCTCTCAATTGTTGATTTGTTTTTTCATAAATACCTGTGGCATTGTTATAGGAAGCCATGGTTTCTTCTTTTAATTTTCCGGCCCTATCTTTTATTTCTTTTGCAAGGGTCTCACCAGAGTATGTTTTATCTTTCATGTTTTCCACTTCGACTTCAATCTCTGTCGCTGATGCATTCATTTCTTCTGTTGATGCTGATGTTTGTTCCATGCCAGCAGAGAGTTGTTCTGTTGCCGCTGAAATATCTTCAATACTTCCGTGAACAACTTCCATGTCACTAAATGCCTCTGTTGCAGAAAGCTTCAGCTTTTCAGACTCATTTTTTATGCCTTCAAGAACTTCCATAATCTGTTCTTTCATGACTTTTGCTGAGTTTGCGATTTGTCCGATTTCATCTTTTCGAGATAGTAACACTTCCGGGAACTCGATGTTAAATTGGCCTTGTTCCATAGATTTCATACGCTCTTGGACCATATATAGTTTTTTTGCGAGCATGCTCCCAAAAACAAAGGTTAAGGAACTGCTTATAATTAGTAAAATGACAGCCAATGCAACAACAAGAAGCATGGCACTATTGATGCTGTCAGCAACCTCATCCATATAGACTCCGACAAACCACATCCCTATGATGTCTCCGGCATTGTCCTTAATGGGAACATATACCGTTTGTGATGTTCGACCTAAAATATCTGCTGTACCGGAATAGACTTGGCCTCGCCTTAATACCTGCTCAACAACTGCATCAGAGGCTTGTGTTCCTACTTGTCGTTGGCCATTGGCATCCGATACATTCGTTGTCACACGTGTATCTCCTTGAAAAACAGTCACCAAAATATCGACATCGGCTGTAATTTCATCAATAATCTCTGTATTATCATTCATCATGATATCACCTTTAAACATGCTTCCCTCTTGAATACTCCACTCCCCAGGGTAACTTTTATTAATTAACTGTAAACCTAAGTTGGAATAGTTCTGTAGTTCATGATTTGTTTCATTCATGACTAAATTGCTGGTTTCCATATGCATAAAAACAACAATTGTAAGTGTCAACGCAATGATGATACCCGTGGTTATTAAGCTAATCTTCCATTTGATTTTCATACGAGCACGTCCTTTCTAGACATCTTTGATGTTAACCATTGTTCCTCTAAATCTCTTGGACTCAATGGCTTAGAAAATAAATACCCCTGTATCTCATCACATTGCAATTCTTTTAAGCACTCCCATTGCTCTTTTGTCTCTACCCCTTCAGCAATTACTTTTATCCCCTTTACTTTCGCTACATTGACGACCATTTGGACAATTGACCTTGAGTAAATATCCTCTGAAATTTGATCAATCAGTTCTTTGGCAATTTTTATGCGTCCAATCGGTAACTCTTTTAAATAATGTAATGAAGAATATCCTGTTCCAAAATCATCAATGGCAATAGATATCCCCATTTTTCGAATTTTCTGAAGCATGCTTTTAATCATGGTGTTATTCTCTAACTGAACATTTTCTGTGATTTCTATTTCAAAATATTCTGTCGGAATGGCATATTCCATAAGTGTTTCTATTAATTCTTCGAGAAAATTTTCTTCCCTCAACTGCTTACTTGATACGTTAATCGCCATCCGAATATTGATTCCGTAAGTGTCTCTCCACAACCTCAACTGCTTAGCCGCTTCATTTAAGACCCATCGCCCCACAGAAAAGATCATTCCGTTTTCTTCGGTTAATGGTATAAAAATATTGGGCGGAATATACTCTCCACTTGGCGTGTACCATCGTAATAGGGCCTCTACGCCAATAATCCTTCCATCAATACTTGACACCTGTGGTTGATATTGCAAGGAAAACTCTTGATTAAAATAAACTTTTTTTAATTTCATTTCTATACGCGCTCTTTGGTCCAAGTATGCGCCGATATGATGATCATATTGACGGATTATATTCACACCCACATGTTTTGCCTCTACCATAGCCGTATCTGCATTTCGAATTAATGTATCAATATCTGTAGCATCTAGGGGATAGCAAGATATTCCTATGTTCAAGGTAATCCCAATATCATGGTCCTCAATGCTATATCGATCACTGCATATACTGACGATTTTCTCGGCAAGTTCGAGTATATATGCATAGATTTCCCGAGTTTTGAATGTCACAACAAAATTGTTTTCACCGTAAGACGTTAGAATTCCATTGTGCTGTTCGACGATTTTTTGCATACGTCTTCCCAATTCTTCTAATGCCTTTTCAGCAATTGTTTTTCCATAAATTGATTGAACCGTTTTATACTTGTTCTGCTCAATATATAGCAAATGAATTTTTTCATTTTCTTTTAATGCGTTTGTAGTCATCTCTAGATATTCTTCAAGAAATCTTCGATTCTTTAATCCTGTCACAATATCTGTATTCATTATTTTCACAATTTCTTCTGTTCGTTCTTGAACCTCTTTTTCTAAACGTAAAACGTAGTTTTTTTCTTTGGCTAATAATTCATCACGATAGATATTATTTTGCGTATAGTTTGTAAAGAGAAAATAGAACATTGTCATCCCTAGCGTGAAAATAGAAACCTCTGTCTGATAACCTTCAAAAATAAGCATCAGCAAGGGAACTAGCAAGAAAATGAGTTCTTTTTTAAAGTGCATCATTTCCAACTGACCCTTTTCATATTGATTGGATTGTTTTTTGTCGTAACCTTTTGCTTTAATATAACCGCCAATCCCCATTAAGGTAAAGGCAATGATATATCCACCATCCAACAGAGAATTAGGTTCATACTCCAAAAAATAGTAGTAATAATAAAAGCTTACATCGGTTAAAGCGAAGATAACCCCACCCGCTGCAGCAAATCCAAGAAAAAAGGGTGATTCATTATTGCGAACAGAAAAAAACCATATATTCGTCCAGGTATATATCAAAATACTACTGATTATAGACCACATACCGATTGGATCCGATGCAATAATCTCTAATCGATCGAAACTTTTTTCCAATACAAATACCCAAAAAATAAGACTTATACTCATCAATACCATGAGCGTATCTAGTAGCATTTGCATTTTATTCCATTTTTTAATTTGAAATGTTCCTGAACACACTAATGAAAAAATGATAAAAAGATTGGTAAATGAATACCCATTTACAATGAACATATTTTCTTCAGGATCCACATGAAGAATCAAGGAAGAAAACCCCCACATGAGATCACACACAAACCATGCAAAAATCGAAAGAGACAGGAATAGTCCTGCAAGTTTCAATAAGCGATTCGTTTCTTTAAGAAAAAAGCCTGAAAAGGTAGGTATGAAAACAATCAATGTTACGATTGGTGATAAGATGTCACCGAGCATTTGATTTTGATACACTAATCCAATAAAATACAGAAAGTACAGTACCAAAAAAAGAAGTAAATATTTTAACTTCATAACTTTGCCCTCCTTGGCACTTATTTAATTCCTTCTGTTTATTATATCGGCAGATAAGGGCGAGAAAGTAATAGGTGAAAAATGCTTAGGTATAAAATATTCTCAGACGCATTTTATCTTGTGCTTCTAGCATTGCTTCCGGTACGAAAAAAAAGGATTCTAAACTCGCTTTCGCTCAGACAGAAGAATCCTTTTCTTTTTTTCGTCCCATCACCAATGAAGAATCACTACGATTCATGCGAAAGTTCATATTTTGCACCTAAGCATCTTCTTTAATCTTTCTCAATAGAATGCCTGCATGTATGAAATACGCGCTTTTGCATCAGCTTAGTGGGTCTTCGCGAAATAAAAAGAGTCTGCAAGTATTTCATACATGCAGGCTAATCTTACCCTTTTACTGCTCCTGCCATCAAGCTTTGTTGTACTTGATTACTTAGTAAGAAGTAGATGAGGATTGTTGGTAGGGTTGCGATGACCATACCGGCTCCGATGAGCCCCCAATCGGTTGTGTATTGTCCGGCAAAGGACATGATTCCGACGGGAAGGGTTCGGTAGGCTGAGCTATCGATGAGTGTATTGGCGAAGATCAGCTCATTCCATGTTCCGAGGAATGTAAAGATTGAGGCTGTTGCAAGTGCCGGTCGCATAATGGGTAGAATAATCGTTACGAAGCTTCGAAAAATTCCACATCCGTCAATATAGGCTGCTTCTTCCATTTCTCTTGGGATTGCCTTATAAAAACCGGTGAGTATCATGATACTCATAGGGATTCCGAAGGCAATATAGGGAACGAGCAGGCCTAAGTATCCACCTTTTAGTCCCATCCAGTCCATCATTTGAAATAAGGGTAAGAGTGTTGCTTGAATCGGAATCATAATTCCTATGGTGAATATAGAAAAAACGAGTGCTTTATTTTTCCAGTGCATTCTTGCGATGGCATAGGCCGCCATGGCTGTTAGTATCCCAACAACCAGAACAGTTAATCCTGAATAGATGACGGAGTTCATAAAATAGAGCAAGATTCCTCCGTCATTTAATGCAGTGGTGTAATTGACCCAGCGCCATGTTTCCGGTAGCCCTAAGACATTATCGCCAAATATTTCATTGTTGGTTTTTAAGGAAAAGGTTATCAACCAATAAAGAGGAAATATCTGGGTGAGCGCGATGAAAATAAGAATCAAAAATTGAAGTTCTTTTTTTATTTTTTTCATGATTTCCTCCTTATAGTATTGACACGTTTTCTTCTGAACGCTTAAAAATTCGAGCTATAATCAAGCTAAACAACAAGCACTCAATAACGATGAAAAAGGCTTGTGCGCTTCCGTATCCATATAAACCTTTTCTAAAAAGATTGGTATACATCAATGTCGATGGCACTTCACTGGCATGATTGGGTCCTCCACCTGTCATAACATAGATCAAGTCAAAGGAACGCAAGGCGCCTGTTAGAGCAAAAATGGTACATGTCTTGATTACCGGTGAGAGCAAGGGGATTGTTATTTTAATTGTCGTTTTAAACTTGGACGCTCCGTCGATTTGTGCTGCTTCATAATAGTCTGTTGGTATTGATTTGATCCCTGCATAAAAAATGAGCATATGATAGCCAATAAATTGCCACACCGCCGGAACAACTGTTGCATAAAAGGCTGTTTTAGGTTGAGCTAACCAGGCATATTCAAAATCACTCCCACTGATTGTGCGAATGAGAATATTCAATAATCCATAATCACTTTTAAAAATTCGCATCCATAACTGACCGATAACCATGCTGGATATAACAACAGGCACAAAATAGATTGTTCTGAAAAATTTTTCTCCTCGCACACCACGTGATAATATGAGCGCTAGCGTAAAAGATATCGGTAACTGAATAAATAAGGATGCCGCTACGAGAATAAATGAGTTCTTAACTGAATCCGGAAAATAACGATCCTCTGTAAATAGTTCAATATAATTTGTAAAGCCTAAAAATGTTTTTTCACCAATGCCACTATAGTCATACAGACTATATACGCCTGTTGTTATAATCGGTATGATAACAAAGGCAAGGAAAATAAGTAATGCCGGTAAGACGAATATGGCAACATACCACTTGTTACTAAGAATTCTATCCATTGTGTAACCTCCATTATTCATAAATGGGGATTATCACTGAAAAGCGATAACCCCCACAGTTAATTTATTGATTAATTGCACTTTCGTGCTCTTCAATAAAGGCATCAATATCAAATCCATCGGCAAATAATGTTTGTACTAACTCATTATGAATCGTTGCCGGTTCTGAATCGAGTGACGTATCCCATGCAAGAACACCTGTCTCACCTTCACTTAATAATTCTTTGATTTGAATAAATAATGGATTTAAAGCACTTTCATCAAAATCGCCTGTCCAACCGGAAAAACCTGTTCCAGTCTCGTAAGCTGCTTGACCCATTTTTTCATTGATATAGATTGCAAATTCTGCTGCTTCTGCAGGATAACTTGTTCCTTTGTTTACCCAGAAAGATTCAATAAATCCACCGGCATAGTCAGAAGCATTTCCTTTACCTTCTACCATTGGAATGTTTACTGCTACGACTTGGTCCGGATCAATCGTTGCTGTCGTATCTGTGTATACTTGGTTTGCAAACCAGCTACCCATAAGTCGCATTGCTGCTTTTCCTGTGATAAATGCACTGTTGGCGTCATCGTTACCGGATTCTAATGGGTTTCTACCAAATGTACCCATTTCATACAATGCTGAAACTTTTTCCGCCGCTTGACGATACCCTACTTCTGAAAACGGTACATCTCCACGAAGCATTGCATTGACATCTTCTCCTCCAACTTCGCGAAGTGCTAATGCTTGATAGATAAATGCTGCGTTCCAGCCGTCTTTTGCTCCTGCTGCAAATGGTGTAACATCATCAAGTGCTGATAATTTTTCTGAAGCAGTTACAAGTTCTTCATATGTTGTTGGAATTTCTGTTCCTGCTTGGTCAAACAATGCTTTATTTGCAAATAATGTCATGTACCAGGAAAACATAGGTACTGAATAGGTTTGATCGTTAAATTCAAAGGCACCTGTTGAACCCGGTAAAATACGTTCATTAACTTCTTCAGTGATATATTCATCAAGGGGTAACAAGGCATCTGCATTGACAAGTTTTCTAGCCATTCCGGCACCCCAGTAATAGAATACATCGATTCCACTAGCGCTTCCGGCAAATTCTGCTGCGATTTTTGTTTTGTATGCTTCTGTATCAAGTGTTTCTGTATTAATAACTACATTCGGATGATCGGCTTCATACTCTGCTACCGCTTCATCATATAATTTCTTAAGTTCGTTTGTATCATTGGACCATTGATGCCATACATTTAATACGACTTCTTCGCCTTCCGATGTTCCTGAATCGTTTGTTGCTGAACCTTCACTGGATGAAGTATTATCGGATGTCCCTGCATCATCTTGTCCACATCCTATTACACTAACCATCATAACTAAAACTAGTAATAAGGTAATTATTTTCTTAAGTTTCATGTAAATCTCCTCTTCTTTATAATTGATAGTTTATTTGTTTGATGTCCTTATTATAGGATAGAGGGGATTTTAACTCAATTTAGAATTTTGCGGTAAAAGGTCATTATTTTTACTCTCTTGATTCTTTGTACTGTTTTATGGTCATTCCCATCTGTTTTTTGAAACAAATACTAAAATAATGTGCATTGCTAATCCCTATGCGCTCGGCGATTTCATAGACTTTTAAATTCGTCGTATTGAGCAAGCGAATACTTTCATCAATACGCTTTTTCATCACATAAGCCGTCAATGCCTGCCCTGTCTCCTGTTTGAAAACGCGACTCAAATAGGAATCGTTAACAAATATTTTTGATGCAACAAAGGATAAGCTCATCTCCGGATCAAAAATATGGGCATCAATGACCTCAAGCGCTTGTTCGATAACATGTTTTCCTTTTTTGGGTGTTCGATTTTTGTTGAATTCCATAATAATCTGAAGGGTTCGACGAATAACTGCTTCCATGCCATCGATGGATGCAATTCCATCAACATCTTCATCAAATCGCTTCAGTTCTTTGAGGCTGGACAAAGATTTTCCTTGCTTATGAAGCACGGATTCTGCCTTTGTCAATATATTAATCGTCATAAATTTTAGCCATTGCAAGTCCATGTTACCTGAATTGCGAATTTCCATGATATAGGTATCTACAAAAGTATCCACCTGTTGTTCCAATCCGTTTTGTACCGAAAAAACGAAATCTTCCCAATCCATATCGGCCAAGTTCACGGTCTGCTTACAATCTAAGTAATCTTTATAAAGTACACACCGATCTTCATCTAGCATCATTCGCGCATTCAAGGCTTTTTCTGCTTCTTGATATGCCTGATGGATGCCTTCATAAGCTGTGCACACTTGACTAATTCCAATACTGACATTGATAGACAAGAGATGGCTTACTTTATGTTTAACCATATTCATGGCCTGAATGATTGCATCATAATTGACGCTTGAAAAATAGACAATTGTATTACCTAGATAGTGAATAAAGGTAACTTCAAAGCCGATTTGCATTGCATCTAGGATGTCAAGAATCTTAAGGTTGTATTCTTTTCTTACACTTTCATCCATACTTTGATCCAATTGAATATTGCAACAGACACTTTGCTTTTGAAGTTCTTCATACCCATATACTTCCAATTTACTGATGGCTTCCGGTTTAGATATATGATTTTCCACTAGGCGTTGCAAAAAACTTTCCCGTAGGATGCGTTTATTCTTATCCGCTGATTCTTTGAGTTGGTGAATTTTCTGTAATTCTAGTGCATCGGATTCCATTTTTTCTTTTAGTTTCAACATGACTTCGTTGATATTTTGAATGTTAATTGGCTTAAGCAAAAAATCTTCAACTCCTAATCGGAGGGCTTTTTGCGCATATTCAAAATCCCGATATCCGGTGATAATCACATATTTAGTCTGATAGTGACTAAATTCGTCCTTTGCCTTCTCAATAAACTCCAGTCCATCGATATTAGGCATGTTAATATCCGTCAATACAATATCCGGACGATTGCCACTCATAAAAGCAAGTGCTTCCGCTCCAGACTGGGCTTCACCAATGACTTCAAACCCATGCTCTTCCCATGCGAAGCCTTTTTTTATCAAAACACGTTCCAGTTTTTCATCATCAACAATCAATACCTTAATTGACATGGCGATCAACTCCTTCTATTCGTTTGATGCGTATTGTAATCTCTGTCCCTTGTCCGATTTCACTATTGACAGTAACTGGAGATTCAATATCATAGTAAATCGAAATCCTTTGAATTAAACTATATAAACCAAAACCGGATTTATCCACTCGGGTCTTTCCTTCAAGCACCTCAGCAATACGATCTTCACTCATTCCGGCACCATCATCATTGACAATAAAAATCATCTCATCTTCATCAATATAACCTTTGATGTATATATTTCCTTGGCCTTCCCGTTTTTTTATACCATGATAGACCGCATTTTCAATGACCGGTTGCAAAATCAGTTTCAACATCTTTAGCTGAGCCATTTCTTCTTCTATATCATAGTGCATCTTGATTCGATTATCGTATCGAATGTTTAAAATAGTCATATAATTTTTGACGCTCATGATTTCATCGTCAACGGTGACAAGGTCTTTTCCACTATTTAAGCTGTTTCGATAAAAATCACCTAAGGCCTGAATCAACTTAAAACAATTTTTATTATCCTCAATGAGCGCTAGAGCGGATGCTGCATCTAAGGTGTTATATAAAAAGTGGGGATTAATCTGAGCAAAAATAAGATCCAACTCATTTTTTGCGATAATTTTTTCCTCAACTTTAATTCGTTCAATAAATTTTTGTATGGAATGAATCATATGATTATTGACGCGTTTTAATGAAACAATCTCATTATCATATCCGGCTTCAATTGCCATGGGCACAAATTCGCCTCGTTCTACCCCTTGCATATGTGTCTGTATTTTCGTCAAAGGTTTAAAAATCAGTCGTGTCAGTGCAATAGCACTAATGGCAATAATAACAGAATTAAATGCTAGGAAAGCTATGATTGTTGATTGATAGGTGTTTTGCATAATATTTTTACTATTCATGGTCATAACACTAATGATTTTCCAATCATTAATACCTAAATCTTTCTGAATAAACATGGCATCATTTCCCATGAATTGGATGGGCTCATATGAAGCCTCCCCTTGTAATCTCTCCTGTATGGTCTCATACAAAACTTCCCGATTCTGTGTCGGTGAAATAATAAAGTCACCTTCTGAATTCACAATACAAAAGCTTGAATTAGCATCTTCCGAAACGTCCTCAAAGTATTTTTGAATAACCGATTCATCAATAAGAATCAACAATGTCGCCAGATAATCGTAGGTATTCATATCACCGACTTCACGTATATAGGTGATATAATTCACGTTTGGACGACTTGTGTACTGAACAATATTCTCACTTTTATGCACAAAAAATCCATCCCCATTGGCCTCTTGCATCTGCTTAAACCAACGCGTATTTTTATAATCCTCTGTATTGACTGCTATGGGACCGACTTTATAAGATTTATAATGACTATCATAAGAATCTATGAGAATAACACTGGAAATATACTCACCAGATAAAATCATGTTTGACAAACTACTTTGAACCGTCTGTAATGTGGATGACGAAATATTACTGCCTTCAATGGATTTTAAACTTTGTTGAATATCTTTATCAAAATAGATCATGTTTGAAAACTGGGTAATATTCTCAAAGATTAAATCCAGATTTCCCTTTAAGACATTTACGGTCTGTAGCCCTGCTTCTCCAACTTCTCGCTCTGTATTTCGATCAAAAATCGCGTAGATAATCGTAATACCTATAATAAAGCTTGCCACTAAAAGCGTAATATACAGGGCAATAATTTTTGTACGTATCTTCATCTGTTTCATTCGAGTCATTAATGTTTTCATTCTATCACCACTATCTAATATAATACTTCTATTATACTATAAATGGATATGGGTTTGTGAAAAGTAAGGTTACTATTTTTACTGTAAAGGTTAAAATTTTTACTATTGTAATAGGGGGAAGCGTGCCTGAACACAAAATATTCTCCGTCGCATTTCGCTAAGTGGTTCTACGGTTTATTAAAAGCGGTTGCAACGGATTCCAAACTCGCTGTCGCTCAAACAGAGGAATCCTTGTCTTGCACCCACTTTTACTTTCACCTAGATCCACTATGCTTATGCGAAAGTTCATATTTTGTGCTCAGGCACGCTTCTCTATATATCACAATCGCAAATAAATTTAAGAGCTAAGGATGAATCGATGGGATTCTTCCTTGCTGAAGGAAGGGGAAAAAGAAAAGGATTCCTCTGTTTGAACGCAAGTGAGTTTGGAATCCGTTTTTCACCTTTTAGAAGCATGGTTAGAATACCACTATGAAATACGTCAGTGAATATTTTATACTTTGGCATTAATTAACACTTCATTCACACTTATTGCATACCACGGACATGTTTCTACTGTATTATAGTAACTGTAAGATATAGTTACCTCTTACATATTAAATACTCTCCCCCTCATCCTTAAAGGAGTACCAAGATTCGAGTTTTGGTGCTCTTTTTTTTGTTTTCGGTTATTTTATGAGAAACACGATGGCTACATACAAAATATTCTCCGTCGCATTTCGCCAAATGGTTCTATGGTTTATTAAAAGCGGATGCAACGGATTCCAAACTCGTTGACACTCAAACAGAGGAATCCTTGCCTTGCAACCACTTTTACTTTCACCTTGAACCACTAGGCTTATGCGAAAGTTCATCTTTTGTATGCAGCCATCTTTTTCTATATCACATTCCGCAAACAAATCCTAGTCGCTAAATATTTTATACTTTGGCTTCATTTTCATAATCTTCGCAGATGTCTGAGTGTAAAATATGAGCTTTCGTATGAATCGATGGGATTCCTCTGTCTGAACGCAAGTGAGTTTGGAATCCGTTTTTTACCTTTGGCATTAATTAACACTTCATTCATACTTATTGCATACCACGGACATATTTCTACTGTATTATAGTAACTGTAAGAAATAGTTACCTCTTACATATTAATACTCTCCCCCTCATCCTTTACAATAGCACCTGGCTCCGAGCTTAGGTGCTCTTTTTTTATCCTTTTTTACTATGCGTGCGGGCCAACAATTTGTTAAGGTATTGCGTATTGAGTTTCTATTCGTTTAAAAAAGACGTATGCAACGGATTCCAAACTCGTTGACACTCAAACAGAGGAATCCTTGCCTTGCATACGCCTTTCTTTTCACGAAGAAACTCTAATACTTATTCCAAAAACTCATTGTTGACCCACGCTCACCCAAAAAATATAAAATAAAATCTATCTTATAGACATCTGTTTCTTGATTCTTAGCTGATGTCTGAGTGTGAAATATGCGCTTTCGTTTGAATCGATGGAATTCTTCCTTGCTAAGGGAAGGGAAAAAAGAAAAGGATTCCTCTGTTTGAACGCAAGTGAGTTTGGAATCCGTTTTTTCACTTTCAGAAGCATGGTTAGAAGACCACGATGAAATACGTCGGCGGCTATTTTATACTCAGACATCCTTTTACTTAAATTCCAGCACATCTTTACGATACTTTTTGGGCACAAAGTTTTGTTGTAGTTTTGGATTGTAGCGTCCTTCGATGGCTATGTGTTTGAAGTAACCTTTCCATAGTTCTTGGAACATTTTTTCTTCGTCGCTAATGGGAAGGTTTTCTAACATGTGATCATGTTGATTTTTGGGAATATCTTGAATAAGCCATTTGCCTTGATGTGCGAGTATGGCTTTATTTCTAGATGTATCATGAATAATTATTTGTTCTTCTTTTAATCGATCTGTAAAGTGTCCTGCGATTAAGGGCAATATATCATGGTCTGGTTGAAATTGTGCATATAAATAGGGACCGCGTTGCTCAAACCGCAGAAGGCCTAAAAAGCGATGGGATTCGAAACCGACTTTTTTGTTCAATTTCCGAATATTTATAACATAGGGCTCACTGTAAAGATAATCAATCTTTTTTCCGAGCTTGAATCCATGAATTAAATAGTCAAGTATGTAGCAGTCTTTATGGTCATCATTGGATAAAAACGTTCGATATAATGCCATGTAACCATCGTCAGAAAATTTTTCACGAATAGCTTTTTCAACACGCTTGGCTTTTTTTTGGTCTGTTTCTACAAAACGATAGCTATCAATAATTGAACCTTTAAATCGTTCTTTCGAATATATTTCTTCCACTGGTTCAACATAATAGTGCTCAAAAACACAGGTGAGTAATCCATAAAAACTATCATCATATAGTAAAATCATGAAATCGCCCCCAGTTCAAAGAGGGATACTTGATGATGGGTCTCTGCCGGCACCAATTGTTGTCGTATGTGGGCCTCGGATATAGTGGAATCTCCATAATATTTGCCCTGACATGTTAAGAAAAAACGGGCGCGTTTGAGAACAATGCCCATTTTTTTGAGAGCATCGTAGCTGATTGATTGCACCCGTCGCTGAGCCATAATGCGCCGAGCTGAGTTCACGCCGATACCTGGGATACGAAGCAATTCTTTATATGTCGCCTTATTAATTTCAATCGGAAATTGGTCTAAATGGCGTAATGCCCACATCATCTTAGGATCCACATCCATGTCCAAATTCGGTTGCTGTATACTTAAGAGTTCTTCTGCTGAAAAATGGTAAAAGCGTAACAGCCAATCCGCCTGATATAATCGATGTTCACGTAATAGTGGCGGTTCAGTCTGCAACGAAGGAAGTAGCTTCCCTTCATTCACCGGCATATAGGCAGAGTAATATACCCTTTTTAGATTAAAGTGATTGTATAACTTTTCACTTTGAAAGAGAATGGACTGGTCCGTATCTCTTGTTGCACCGATAATCATTTGTGTGGATTGACCGGCAGGTACAAAGGATGGTGCATGTCGATAAATTCCTTGTTCTTCTTTGGCATGGCTAATACCTTCTTTAATCTCTTGCATGGGTAGATATAATTTTTTGATGGATTTCTGAGGCGCTAAGAGTTTAAGACTTTCTTCTGTTGCCAGCTCAATATTGACACTCATTCTGTCTGCTAAATACCCAGCTTCTTTGATTAATAAGGGGTCAGCACCGGGAATTGCTTTAACATGGATATAGCCACCAAAGTGATGTTGATTGCGAAGAATCTTTAATGCTTTGACGATTCGTTCCATTGTAGCATTGGGATTTATTTCAACGGCCGAACTTAAAAAAAGTCCTTCTATGTAGTTTCTTCTATAAAATTCAATCGTCAGTTCAGCAATTTCTTCCGGTGTAAAACTTGCACGTTTAACATCGTTAGAGACCCTATTGACACAATAGGCGCAATCATATGCGCAGACGTTGGTCATTAATATCTTCAACAAACTTATGCATCGTCCATCGGCGGCCCATGAATGGCATATTCCAAAACTTTGAGAATTGCCAATACCGCCACTGTTTTTCCGCCCAACTCCACTCGACGAACATGAGACATCATATTTTGCCGCGTCGGCTAAAACCGTTAGTTTTTCCATTGTTTCATCGCTCAACATCTTCATCACTCCTAAGTATACTCTTATCGCATATTTTTTCTAACTCTATTATAGCAAAAAGGGGCTGTTGCACTAACATAAGTTAGTGCACAGTCTTTTTTGTTGCAATA
>CAZVKG010000044.1:0-27259 GCA_964627665.1 uncultured Eubacteriales bacterium
TATTTTTTTGATTCTAAAATGTCTTTGATAGAAAAGTAGGACTTTCCTATCAAAAGAACAAAGCGACTCTGTCGCGTTCCGCTTCGCGGATTGTTCACGGAAGGATAGTTTCATTGAAGCCATCTGCAAAGTTTCAATGCAGATGGCTCAATTAAGAAACTATCTTGAAGTAAGAACAAAGCGACCACTTCCCTTTAGGGCGTGGCTTCTTGTAGGTTGATTTCTAAATCTAGTTTTTTTATTTCTTTATGATATGTCCATGCCAGCGGAATCAAAGCACCAATCCAAGCTAAGGGATTGGCCATTGATGCACCCATAAATCCTAGCAAACTTGTTAATACAATGGCAGCAAAGGCCCTCATGATAAGTTCCATTATTCCTGCAATCGTTGGAATGAAACTATGGCCAAGTCCTTGTAATGTAAATCGATAAATGAACAATAACGCTAAAGCCCAATACATTGAACCATTAATGATTAAAAACAGTCTTGCATAATTAACCGCCTGAACTGCTTCACGTCCGAGAAAAACCTGCGCTATATGACGCCCTAATGTAATATTAATCAGTGCAATGATAAAACTAAAAATCAAGGCCATAATTACGCATTGCTTTACCCCTTCTTTAATCCGTTTTAACTTACCGGCCCCATAATTTTGGGCAGTATAGGTTGCCATGGTTGCTCCAAAGGAATTTAAGGGCATAACGGCTACGCTATCTATTTTACTCCCTGCTGTGTAAGCTGCGATTGAAATCGTACCTAGTCCATTTAAGGCAAATTGTAGAATAATGGCACCAATAGCAATAATAGATGCCTGAAATCCCATAGGAATAGCCACATGTATGTGGCGCAGGAACATTTTCGGAGCATTAATAAAATGTTCTTGTGTTAAGTGGAGTACATAAAGCTTTTTTCGAATATAAACATAGCATAACAAAGCTGCTGTTAATTGGCTAATAACTGTTGCGATGGCTGCACCTTGTACTCCCATTTTAAATATTAGAATAAATACAAGATCAAGTATGATGTTTAATACACATACAATGGCCAAAAAAAACAAAGGGGTTTTACTATCTCCTAATGCTCGAATTATATTTGAAAATAAATTAAAAAACATGGGAGCAAAGATACACGACATGATAATAACTAAATAGTTATGGGCATAATCAATAATATCTGCTGGTGTGTTTAAAAGCTCAAGTACCGGTCGAGCAAATAAGGTACTTGGTATTGTTAAAACAATTGTCACTATAATACTGAGTAATATACTCGCAGCAAAGCTCGTTCTCACACCTTCATAATCTTTTGCTCCATAACATTGTGCGGTAATGATGGACAAGCCGGCGGTGAAGCCAAAGGCAAATCCAATAATAAAAAACAGCAAGCTTCCTGTAGAACCAACCGCAGCTAACGCTTTAACGCCAATCGTTCGCCCTACGATAAAGGTATCTGCCATATTATAGAGTTGTTGAAAAAAATTACCAAGAATCAAAGGAATGGTGAAAAACAAAATCAACTTTGCCGGATTACCTTCTGTCATAGGTTTAGCCATTAGTTTTCTCCTTAATCGAGTTATAAATATAGAAAAAAAGGGACTTAAATTCAAGTCCCTTTTTACTATTAAAACCGAACAACCGCACCCGCTTCTATAACATCACTCGCCTGAAGTTCAAAAACTTGACCACCATTAATTAATGTATGATAAACGGCAAAATCATAAATGTCTTCATCGGCATTTTGATGTTCAAAATGAATGTCAACCTCTGTATCTGTTATATTCACTTTACCCCATCGAACTTTCTTCTTCGGAATAAATAGTTGATCGACCTTTTTAAAATAAGAAGCAACAGCAATTTCTTTTAGTTCAGTTAATACTTTATCACTGCTTTGATTTGTATTGAATTTATGATACGCTTTTTGTAGACGTTCCTCAAAATATGGTCTTAATAGTTCTTCCACTTTTTTATGGATAATATCATGAGTAAACTCATCCGGATTACCTTCAATAAAATTATCTAAAAGATGAAGCTTCGTATTAGCTTCTTTATAAATTGGGAATAAATATTGCACCCCTATAAAAATCAAAGGAATCTCTAGGTCTTGATTAAGTTCATTCATTGAATGATCAATTTTTCTAAAAAATTGGAATAAATTTGCACGTTCATTTTCTTCAATCCCACCATGTCCATGGAAACCTTTTACTCCTTTTATACCTCCATTATTTTGCAAATGACGTTCCGGAGTATCATAGCCTAATTCATCCCATATATTTTTGGGGAAATCATCCGGTGTAACATCTTCGATGCCGTAGGTCGTCCAATGAAATACTTTGACGTCTTTTTGACTAACACCGATAACATAGGCTTGATCAATAGCATTCATCATCCGAATTAATGGCTTTATATAAAACCGATGATTGATCATCATCATTTCATCAACATCTATTGGTAATTGATAGTAAAAAAAGGCATCTGGCGAGATAAAAATTGCTAACGATTTACTTTGATGACTCCAAAAAGGAATATCATCCACGAAATCTTTTGCCGGTTTTAGTATCTCCTGAATTTTTTCTGATTTATAATTTTTTTTCTTCAATTCATGCGAAATATCCTCTAACATATTTTTCAATCGAATCCGACCTTGCTGTGCTTCATTTCCAACTTTCTGTGTCGGTACGAAAATGGATATACATAATTCGCTTTCATGACTAAGTAAATTTGTTAAGTCGTTCTTAAGAAATCTTCTCATCCAACATACCTCCTATATATAAACAAAATTAATGATACACTTTTAATTATAACATATATGAATGGACTGTCAAAACTAAGTTGTTCTGAGACTTTAATCCTATTATAAAGCTAATAAAAAAAGATGCTGCATATAAATGCGGCATCTACTAGTTTAAAACGGACTTAATTCGGTCATAACCGGATAAGCCGATGAGTGTATTATATTTTAGTTGGTTTTCTGCAAGATAGACCATCTCAGTCTCAATATTCACATTATTGCCATCTTTACGGTAACTTAATCCAGGCTGATCAGTAATCGTTCGAAAACTCATTGTGTCTAAATCTCTTGCATTCGTTTTATTATTACGTATTGCACGTTTTAGGGATTGTTCGAAAGTAACATCCTTGCGCTTGTAATTGGGCGTATCAACATTGGCAATATTCTCACTAAGTAGTTGATTGCGTTGCCATGTTCCATCTAAAGCTTTATGGATAATATTTTTACTTTGACTATTGAACATTTTTTCTATCATCTAATCATCTCCATTTATGAATATTCGTATTCTAAACAAGTTTAGCATATTTTTATAAGATTTACAATATGATAGAATAAGTATTTGTGATAAAATAAAAGAAAACCTTCTGAAAGGAGAACATCAATGTCACTTAATCTAGCTTTTTTCGTATTACTTGTTTTAATATCCATTTACCTTTTTATCATTGAAATTTTCACAGTGATTTTTATGCTCACCGGATTATCCCATACACGTTCAATTTTTCAAGTCATTTCTCTATTGACAAATTCCGGTTTTACAACCAATGAAAGTGAAGTGATTGTTACTTCAAGACGTCGAAGGAAACTGGCTATCATCGTTATGATTATCGGAAACCTCCTAAATGTGTCCGTTATTTCAACCTTGGTTAATATCACCATTAATCTTTATCGAGACCCAACTTTTAATTATATTCAAGCATTTATAGGTCTTTTCGTATTTTTAATTATCATTATTATGCACCGACGCGTTCCATTTATTAAAACACGGCTCAATGTATTTATTAAAAATGTTGCCAATCGATGGATGTACTCAAAAAAATCAAATCCCTTACTTGTCCTTGATAATTTTCATGGATATGGTATCGTTGAAGTGAAAATTATTGAAGTGCCTACAATCTTAGCCAACAAAACAATTTTTGAATCGCGTATTAGTAATAAGTACGGTATACGGGTTTTATTTATCAAACGCGGCGATATATATATTGGCGATATTGATGATGAACAGCTTATTCTTCCCCTCGATCGTGTGATTATGTTTGGGCCAATTCATCATATAACGCATCTGTTCACACCGAAATAAGCAAGAAATTTATCGACGCTTACCAAGCTCTTTAAAGATTTCATCCCATGTGGCACCTTTTTCAACAATTAAAACGGTTAAATGATATAATAAATCACTGATTTCATAAATAATCTCTTCGCAACCTTCATTTTTCGCGCCAATAATGACTTCGGCCGTTTCTTCCCCCACTTTTTTAAGAATCTTATCAATGCCTTTATCAAACAAATAATTTGTATAGGATCCTTCTTTTGGGTTGTTTTTACGATCAAGTACAACTTGATAGACTTCTTCTAACACTTTTGAGGTGACAACATCTTGTACTTCAAGCATATCTTCAGCAGTCATAATCTCACGATAAAAACAGGAAAATTCACCTGTATGGCATGCAGCACCTTCTTGTTTTACCTTTAAAACCAAGGTATCGTTATCACAATCAATTAAAATGGATTGAATATGTTGAAAATGTCCGCTTGTCTCGCCTTTAAACCATAATTCTTGGCGGCTGCGGCTATAATAATGGGCTTTTTTTGTCTCCATCGACTTGGTAAATGCCTCTTCATTCATATATGCGAGCATCAAAACTTCATTGCTTTTGTAATCTTGTGTGACGACCGGAATCAGCCCTTGTTCATTCGTTTTTAAATCTGAAAAATTCATCATTTATTGTCCTCCTTGAAATCTATATTAGTTCATTCGCATCGGAATACCTTCGCTTTTAAGATACTCTTTTAAGTCTTTAATGTCAATTTCTTTAAAATGGAATAAGGAAGCGGCTAAAACTGCATCTGCTTTCCCTTCCACAATTGCGGTTTTAAAATGTTCCATTGTTCCGGCACCGCCACTGGCAATGACCGGAATATTTACCGATTCACTAACTTTTCGTGTAAGGGCATTGTCATATCCGGCCTTTGTACCGTCTTGATCCATGCTGGTTAGGAGTATTTCACCTGCACCGCGTTTTTCTGCCTCTATGGCCCATTCTATTGCGTCTAAGGTACGGTTTTGTCGACCGCCATGGGAATACACATCCCAACTTCCTCGTTCTGCATTGTATTTTGCATCAATGGCAACAACCACACATTGAGAACCAAATTTTTGAGAGGCTTCATTAATCAGTTCCGGTCTGGCGATGGCTGCAGAATTTACCGATACTTTATCCGCACCGGCAAGAAGAATACGACGAAAATCTTCAAGCGTTCGAATACCTCCACCAACTGTGAGTGGAATAAATATTTGTTCAGCTGTCTTACGAACAATATCAACAATGGTTCCTCGATCTTCATGTGAAGCGGTGATATCTAAAAATACCACTTCGTCGGCCAAGCTCTCATTATATGCTTTCGCCACTTCAACCGGATCGCCGGCATCAATTAAATCCACAAACTGGACACCTTTTACAACGCGCCCTTTGTCTACATCTAAACAAGGAATAATTCGTTTGGATAGCATTTATTCACCTCTTTCAAATGTTGCAATGGCCTCGTCTAAAGCAATGGCATTTAAATAGAGTGCTTTACCGATAATGGTACCTTGAACACCAATTGCTTGGGTGTTTTTTAAGTCTTGCATTTTTGAAACACCACCGGATGCGATAATATCCATACCTGTCGCATCAACTAAGGCTTTTGTCTGTTCTATATTAGGTCCTGCCATGGTTCCGTCTTTACTGATATCCGTATAGATAATAACTTCCACACCCATATCTTTCATTGTTCGAGCAAAATCAACCGCTTCAATGTCACTGACTTGTTCCCATCCATGAGTGGCTACTTTTCCATTTTTTGCGTCGATGCCTACAGCGATATGCTTTGAACCAAAGCGCTGAACCGCTTCTCGGACAAAGTCTGGATTTTTTATAGCCATTGTTCCGATTATAACCCGTTCAATACCAAGATCAAGACGTTGCTTAATATCGTTTTGCGTACGTACGCCACCACCCGTCTGAATAGGCACCTTTACCATATCTATGATTTTTTGCATAGCTTCTTGATTTACCCATTGTCCGTCTAGGGCACCATCTAAATCCACGACATGGATATATGTTGCACCTAAATCTTCCCATTGTTTTGCGACCTCATGTGGATGTTCATTATAGATAGTTTCTTGATCAAACTGTCCTTGAAATAAACGAACACATTTTCCGTTTTTAATATCAATTGCCGGATATAATTGCATAATAACCTCCATTTACAAACTCATAAAATTCTTTAAGATCTGAAGTCCTACTGAACCACTTTTTTCAGGATGAAACTGTAAGGCATAGGTATTACCTTGTTGAGCTGCTATTTGAATCTCTTTTCCATAATATGTCGTTGCACTGACAATATCAGCATGGGTTTCAAGATAATAGGAATGCACAAAATAGACATAAGCTTCTTCAGGTAAATTATTAAATAAAGGAGCTTGTTTTTGAATATCTAAACGATTCCATCCCATATGAGGAATCTTAAGCGGAACATCAAGTTTAACTATTTTACCTGGTAACAATCCAAGACCTTGATGATGACCAAATTCGTCGGATGAGTCAAACATCAGCTGCATTCCTAAACAGATTCCAAGTATGGGCTTTCCTTGTTCTTGAGCTTCCTTAAGCAATGTATCAAATTTTTTCTCGCGAATGAGTTCAATTGCGTCTTTAAATGCACCAACACCGGGAAGAATAAGTTGTTCTGCCTGATATAAGGCATCATAGTCATCACTAATAAAACACTCTCCGCCTAAAAATTGAATGGCATTTGAGACACTTTTTAAATTTCCCATACCGTAATCGATAATTCCAATCGCCATGGTTGTCCTCCTAGTCAAATAGTCCTTTGGTTGAATGTGCTCCTTGAATTCTTGGATCAATGGTTTTCGCTTCATCAAGTGCTTTACCAAAAGCCTTGAAAATACCTTCTGCAATATGATGATTATTCTTGCCATGAAGAACTTCAATATGACAATTCATCTTTAGATTTGTTGATAAGGCACGGAAGAATTCTTCCACCATTTCAGTGTCCATATCCCCCAAATGGTTTGATGTAAAGGGGGCATTGAAACTTAAATAGGGTCTGCCGGATAAATCAATACTGCATAAGACCATGGTTTCATCCATGGGAATCCCGGAAAAACCATAGCGTTTAATGCCATCTTTTGTTCCGAATGCTTGGGATAGACATGTGCCCAATACAATACCCACATCTTCAACCGTATGATGAGAATCAATATAGGTATCTCCTTTAGCGTCAATCGTTAAATCAATAAAGCTTTGTTTTGATAAATGACTCAACATATGATCAAAAAAACCGACGCCGGTCTGAATACTATACTGACCGGTCCCATCTAGATTTGCTTCAATAGATATTTTTGTTTCTTTTGACTCACGACTTAGTTTTCCGGTGCGTTCTTGTCCCATGCTATACCTCCCTCAATTTCTCTAGAATCCGTTGATTCTCTTCAGTCGTTCCAATAGTAATACGAATGCATCCGGCCAGATTTCCGGTTGGTGGATAATCCCGTATAAGAATCAACTTCTCTTCTAACAGTTTTTGAATGCCTGTACGCTCAACTTTAATAAGCAAAAAGTTCGTTTCACTCTCATAGACTTTTTCTACGAAGGGCAATGTCTCAAGATGTCTTTTCATAATTTCTCGTTCTTTTTTTATTGCTTGAACTTGGTCCATGTAAAATTCATGGTGGTCCAAGACAAAAATAGATGCTTCTTGAGAATAATTGGATAAATTATAGGGTGGCTTTCCAATATATAAGGTATCAATCATCTCTTTATTAGCAATGGCATAACCTGTACGAAGTCCTGCCAGCCCATATGCTTTTGAAAAAGAGCGTAAAATGATCATGTTTGGATATTTCTCAAAAAGATCTAACATAGTCTCTCCTGAAAACTCAGCATAGACTTCGTCAACAACAACCGGACATTTTGCTTTATCTAAAACTTGAATAATAGACGCTCGATCAAGGAGTCCACCTGTGGGATTATTGGGTGTGCAGAGAAAAATAAGCTTTGGTGCTTCGAATTCAATTAAGTCTAATAATGCCGGAATATCATAATGAAACTCATCATCTAATGCATATTCATGGACATAGGCATGGTTTAACAATCCGCCGAGTTTATACATACTAAAGGATGGTGTAGGCGCTAATATGGTTTCTCCCGGTTCAACAAAGACTTTAATAATAATATCAATAATTTGATCCGATCCTACCCCGCATATAACATTTTCTTCATGAACATTATATGTTTCGTAGTGTTTTGCAATACGTCGACGTAACAAGACAGCATCTGTATCCGGATAGCGTGTTATATTATCTTTGTCTTCCATCCATTGTTTCATGTGTTCAACAAAGGCTTCATGATGAGGATAGGGGCTTTCATTTGCATCTGCCTTGATTTCATACGGTTTAATCGGTGAATGATAGGGTTTATAAAATTGCAAGTCTTTTCGCATATACTTATTCATCTAAAAACCTCACTTTAATTGCATTAGCATGAGCGGTCAAGGCCTCATTTTCTGCAAAGGTCACAATATCATCTTTTAAAGAGGCCAGTGCGTCTTCATTATAATATATAATACTGCTCTTCTTAATAAAATCATCAACGGATAATGGTGAGAAAAATCGTGCTGTTCCATTAGTCGGTAATACATGATTTGGCCCGGCCATATAATCGCCTAATGGCTCCGGGGAGAAGTTACCTAAGAACATGGCACCGGCATGTTTGATTTTATTCATCACCATGACAGGTTCTTTTGTACAAATCTCAAGATGTTCCGGAGCAATTTGATCGGAAATAGTAATCGCATCTTGGATGGATTTGACCAATATAATGGCTCCATAATTTTCTAACGATTTTAACATGATCTCTGTTCGTGATAAGGCGTTGGCCTGTTTGTCTAACTCAACTTTGACGTCTTCAACTAATTGAGCATCTGTGGTAACAAGAACCGAAGACGCAAGGACATCATGTTCCGCCTGTGAAAGCATATCGGCGGCAACATATTTGGCATCCGCCGTTTCATCGGCGATGATTAAAATCTCTGAAGGTCCTGCGATAGAATCAATATTGACTTGACCATAGACTTTTTTCTTGGCAAGTGCAACATATATGTTTCCGGGTCCCACAATTTTATCCACTTTTTGTATGGTTCTTGTTCCATAAGCCAAGGCAGCAATGGCTTGCGCTCCGCCTACTTTAATTATATTTGTCACACCACATATATGGGCGGCAACAAGGGTTGTCGGATTTATTTTTCCGGTTTTGAGCAAGGGTGTTGTCATGGTAATATCTTGAACCCCTGCAACGAGGGCAGGTATAATATTCATCAAAACACTGGATGGATAAACAGCCGTCCCTCCCGGAACATAAACACCGACCCGCTCTATGGGAGACACTTTTTGGCCAAGCATGGTTCCGAATTCATCGGTATCAAACCATGAATATTGCTTTTGTTTCATATGATAAGTATAAATCTTATCATAGGCTCGCTTAATCACACGAATCAATTCCGGACTCACCTGTTCATAAGCTTCTTTGATTTCGTCGTCAGATACAACTAATGCTTCTTCGTCTAATGTAACCTGATCAAATCGGGCGGTGTATTCAATAAGTGCTGCATTCCCCTTTGTTTTAACATTTTCTAAAATATCATTGACACGATTTTCATATTCATCATAGGATGTTTGTTCACGCTTTGCTAAAAAATCATCAATATTTAATGCTGTACTTTCTCGCAAATCATAGGTTTTCATCGTCTCACCCTTTCATTTATTGTAGCGAATCTCTTAATTGCGTTATAATTTTACTGATACGTTCACTCTCCATTTTCATACTTACACGGTTAACAACCATGCGTGCAGATAATGGACAAATCGTTTCAAGGACAACAAGGCCGTTTTCTTTAAGTGTTGTTCCGGTTTCCACAATGTCAACGATGACTTCCGATAAACCAACGAGCGGAGCCAATTCAATCGAACCGTTTAGTTTAATAATCTCTACTTTTTGATTCTTTTTATTATAAAAATAGTCCTTAGCAATATTGGGGTATTTGGTGGCTACTCGGATGGAGTTATTATATTTAAGTTGCTCACTCATGGATTCCGGACCGGCAACAACCATATTGCACTTGCCAAAGCCTAAATCCACCACTTCATAGAGATTACGACGTTCTTCTAAAATTGTATCCTTACCCACGACACCGATATCTGCGGCACCATATTCAACATAGGTTGGGACATCACTTGCCTTTGCCAAGAAAAACTTTAACTTTAATTCTTCATTGACAAAAATCAGTTTACGGGTGTCTGTATACATTTCTTCACAGGTAATCCCCTGTTGTTCTAACATTTTTAATGCAGTTTTTGCTAATCGACCTTTTGCTAAAGCAAATGTTAAGTATCGCATTATAGGCCTCCTTTTGACAAATCACTCAAGTTTACTGTTGTTGTGTCCTCTGTCTTCAAATCAATCAATTGGACGGCATTGGCGTCATTGATATACATCATACCACCAATGGATTTTTGTTGACCGTATAATTTTCCTTCTTCTAAATCATGATTTTGAGTATCCAACTCTACCGTCATCCCTTGACGACGTAAAACTTCTGCTAATTGTATTGCTGTTTTTCGATAGGGAGGCTCATAGACAATCAATGTATTAATGGACGGAACGTCAATCGTTATCCCTTGACGTGTAATGGCATTTAATAATTCATCAATACGAATGGCAAATCCAACAGCCGGCATATCATAAGCAAATGTACTGAGTAGGGCGTCATAACGGCCTCCATCAACAACACTAACCCCTGTTCCATAGGTATATCCTTTAAATATAACACCGGTATAATATTGCAACTGAGAGACCATGCCTAAATCAAAGGAAACATATTCACTTAAGTCATAGTCTTTGAGGATTTCATAAACCTCTTTAATCCGCTCAATGGCACCTAGAGCAACAGCATTGGTTGTAAGCTCTTTGGCACGTTCTAACACTTCTTCTTGTCCAAACAAAGTGGGTAATTCAAGTAAACCTTTTTTTGCTGTTTCATTTATTTTCAGGTCTTCTAACAACTCTTCAATAGCAATGTAATTTTTATCATCAATTAGTTTGCGAACTTCTTCACTAAATTCATTGGATAATCCAGCTTCTGCTGCTAATCCTTTGAAAAAACCAGCATGACCAATATCAAGTTGAAACTCTTGTAAGCCGGATGCCAGTAAAGCATTAATGGCGAGGGCTATACTCTCAGCATCAGCATCGGCATTAGCAATACCGATACATTCAACACCGGCTTGTGTATATTCACGAAGTTTGCCTTGATAGTTTTCATTATTATAAAATACATTCCCAAGATAAGAAAAGCGTTTAGGTGATTTTTCATGATTATAAAACGTTGCTGTGTATCTTGCAATACTTGGGGTTACATCCGGACGCAATGAAAGAATATCTCCTTCACGATTAAAAAATTTATATAAATTTTTACTATCCTCTGTACCACGCTCATAATGATATATATCATAATATTCAAAGGTTGGTGTTTGAACCTGTTCATAACCATAGTGATTAAATAGATCGAGAATATTGCGTTCAATTTGTTGTTTTTTTCGCGTATCCAAAGGATGAATATCTCTTAATCCTTCAACGGTGTGTAATATTTGCTTGTTCATTTCTTCACTCCTTGCTTTATTATGGTAAAGTGCTAATCTGCTAATTTATTAAACTTGTTTTTTATTATATGGGATGATCTTATCCTTGTCAATTGTTTTTCGGAATCTTTTTAAGTTTCTTGGAGAAAGCGGTCGAGGGCATCAATATAATGGACAATATACCCCTCTTTATTATGGACTTGATAAAAGTTAGTAAACTCCTCATAAGGAATTGATTTAGGGCCACCTTCATTGGATAGGGCTATTTTTTTTTCAATAAATGTAAAAGGCACAAAAAAAATAGTATCTTCAGAGCTAAAATGAATCAAAAAAAAGGCAATCCCTTCTTGTTTTTCAAAATCTTTCATAAAATCAATTTGATGATGATGAATGTTTTTAAGTGGAAATCGTTTAAGTTTGGTCTCCTTGGCATCAAAACAAATGGGATATCCTTGCACTAGTCCAATATAATCCACGGTAGACCGTTCTTCAAAAAAAGCTTTTTTAATATTTCCATTAACCGAATCAAGTTCGACCGGTTTAATAGGGGTCGGTATTTTTTGGATCAAACCCAACTGATGTTCTCGATATTTTACGTTGGTTAAATTTATGTATTCTTCTAAGGCACTTCCCCGAAGTCCTCGGCTACGATAATAGGCCATTTTATTTACCTTCTCTTTCTTTTTGTATTTGGTAAATATTTCGTTTGAAACGTTTATTACCAATCCAACCGGCGGATGTTTGACCGAATTTTTCTTTGAAATCTCGATTGGATAAACTTAAAAGCTCATTAATCTTTTGATTAGGTTCAACAAGCGCCTTGTGGTCATATGCATCAAGCCTTATACCATTTAAGGGACATACCCGTTGACACGTGTCACATCCATAGACATAGCTATCTAAGGTCAAATCGCCACCAAGCTCATTCAGCCTTTCATCCCATCCTTTGGACTGGGTCAAAAAGGAGATACACCGTTTTGACGTTAATCGGCCAAAGGTCTGAATGGCATGATTAGGACAGCTTCTTGCACACCGCCCACATGTTTGACAAAAGGGGTGGAAATAACGTTCATATTCATCGAATGATTTAATAGCTTTTGTCTCAATGCCCAAATCTAAATCCGTTAAAATGTAACCGATATAAAAGCGTGAACCGAACTTTGGATGAATGAGCAAACTATTTCGTCCGATTTTTACTAATCCGGTTCGAAGTAAAATCGATTTATCATTTAAGGGGCCCATATCTGAATAGGCTTTCGTATTCGCGGCATAGGTCCTTTGTAGATATGCCTCTAATTGATGACATTGCTTTAGAACACCTTCATGATAGTCGGTGAAAATAGATGCTTTTGAGATACGTACCTCGTCGGATTGCAATTGGTCCGTCTTCGAAAGGTCCATATGATAGGGATATATAAGTGCAATTATTGTTTTCGCCTGGTCTAAATGTATGGAAGGATCATAAGTTTCGGATGTTGTCACCTTATAATCGACATCGAGATAAGATTTAGTCGCCTGTTTTCTCTCTTTAATAAAATTGGCATAACCAATGTTAGGCTTTGCATCGCAAAACCCAATATCAGCTATACCAATTGATTGTGCATATTCTTGAATACTATTTTGTCGTGTCATAAAAGATCACCTTTTCCTAAAAGTGTTCTAAATTCCTTGGGATAAGGAGCAATAAATGTTTTGTCAATGAGATAGGCTAATGGATCATCAACATTTAAGAATGTGTAGGAATAACTATGTAACAATTGATTATTAATGCCATATTTTTTTAAAAAGTATGTATTCCGTTGATTATCGCCATACTTCAAATCTCCGATAATCGGATGATGAATGCTTGATAAATGATGGCGAATCTGATGGGTTTTACCTGTATGAAGTTCAACATCAACAAGGGTATAATCTTCATCGGCGCAATAATCGATTGGATGAATGACTGTATGTATATAATCATCAGCTTTATCCATTGTCATTGTTACTTGATTGTTTTTATCTTTTTTCTGATAGCCTTTAAGTTCAATCGAACTATTTAGGCGGCCAAGGACAAGAGCACGATAGCGTTTATCCACCTGATGATTTTTAATACTTTCATTCATACGCCGAAGAGCTAACGCATTTTTTCCGATGATGAGGAGTCCGCTTGTATTTCGGTCGAGCCGATTACACACACCATACCGGTCTAACAGTTTGTCATAGACAATCCCTTGAGCTTTTGCATACTGACCATATTGATCAACCACATTGGCATTTTTTCCATTAGGTTGAGATAATATGTCCTTAGGTTTTGAGTAAATCAATACATGTGTATCTTCATATATAATACGATCTTTCAAAAGAGCCTGGCTTGTCAGCGTATCCTTTGTTTCAGCCTTAGCATTACTTGATTCAATCCCGGAAAATTTATTAAAGGTCTCGTCGGCAAGGTAAAACTGAAGTGAATCACCAAGTTGACATCGTTCATCCCCTTTAATTTTTTTGTCATTTAATACAATATTTTTCTTGCGAAACATTTTAAAGATAAAGGATTTTTTGGCATTTTTTAAGACTTTGAAACAAATCTTGTCCACACGTTCGCCGGCATATTGTTTTGTGATCTCTATCGATTTCATATATATATCATCCATTCATTAATGCACTTTAATAATAATTGCTTCTGCTAATCGCTCCATTTTAGATTCATCAGCCCCGTGAACTTGAGATTTTATCTTGGTCTTAAGGTCTAAGTAGAATTGATCATAATCCCTATAAATTTTAACGGGCTCATGATGTCCTTTAGGTTGAATAATGGATTCGATAATTTTTTTTGCTTGAGTGGGATCATTTTTTTCTAAAATCAATCCATATACGCCAACGGATGTAATGATTAAACTCTGAAAGAAATAGGTCCTTTTTCCACGAATAATTGGTAGTTCACCTAGGACCAAAAAGTCATCACTTATTGTCGCTAAACGATTGAAGTCTTCTTCACTCAAAGGTTTATAGCCGGAAAAACTTATTGCTTTAGCTAAAAACTGGGCAAATGGCAGAATGAGCAATGCACTCACCACCATAAATATTGGTTCAATATCTGAAAATACAGTTTTTCCAAGAGTAAACGTTAGAAGACATACAATGAGCATGATAAGTGCCCATTGATAATTATGTTGCTTCATATAACGTGTGTATCCATATTCACCACGTAAGCGTTCTTTTCCACTGCGTTTTTGATTATTTGCCTGTATGCCCAAAGCCGCCTTCACCTCGTAGACTCTCTTCTAGTTGATTAGTTTCTTCAAACACCCCATGTACGATAGGGTTAAATACCATTTGTGCAATACGTTCCCCGTGAATAATTGAAAAGTTTTCACTTCCATGATTAATCATAATGATTTTGATCTCACCACGATAATCTGCGTCAATGGTTCCCGGTGTATTGACTAAAGATATTCCATGCTTTAATGCTAGACCGCTACGTGGACGAATCTGTGCTTCATAACCATCAGGAATGGCAATTTTAATCCCGGTTGGAACTAATGTTATCTGACCGGGCTCTAGAATTTTATCTTTATCCAAGCAGGCATATAAATCCATACCGGCTGAGTGTTCCGTTTGATATGCAGGTAAGTTGAGTGTCTTTCCTTCTTCTGTTCGTTCAACAAAAACTTTTATCTTTTCCATCGTCTCTCCTCGTTTCTATTCATCTACTATAACTTATCAATGTCTTCTTCAAATGGTGTTGCTAAGGTAATACTTTCCTGATTATATTGAAATGTTTCACGTATCAGTCGATTAACATCATCAAGAGAAACATTGTTGACACCCTCAATGAGGTCATCCATGGACGTGATATCATTTTTCAAAAGACTACCTTTTCCATAATGGGACATACGTGCCCCCATGTTTTCCATACCGATAATTGTATTGCTTTTTAGCTGTTCTTTTGTTTCAAGTAATTCACGCGCGGTTATTCCATTATTAAGGAGTTTATCTACCTCGTGTCGAATTGCACCATATAATTGTGGAATTTGTGCTGCGCTTGTTGCCGCATAGGTTGTAAATAGGCCTGTTTGATAAAAGGTTTCTACATAGCTATAAATGGAGTAGGCCAGTCCCTCTTCTTCTCGAACACTTTGAAAGAGTCGACTGTTTAATCCACCACCGACAATGGCACTTAATATATTCATGCCATAAGTATCTTCATGGAAATAATCAATTGATGGATAGCTAATCGCAAGATGTCCCTGCTCAATATCTTTTTTGAAGACTTTTTTTCCGGGAGCGTATAAAATAGGAGATGTACGACGTATTTTCTCTCCGGAAGTAATATCTGAAAAGGCATCTTCAAGCTTTTTCGCAATTTTTTCAAAGTTAATCTTCCCCACAATTGAGACAACCATGTTATCTCCAACATAGCGTGATGCAACATAGTCTTGTAACATTTTTTGATTCATGTTTTTTATTGTTTCTTTGGTCCCTATAATATTATAACCGATTGCATGATTTGGCCAAATCGTCGAATGCATTTCATCGAGTACGATTTCTTCCGGACTATCTTCATACATGGAATATTCTTCTAAGATAATCCCCTTTTCTTTTTCGATGTCTTCTTCGTAAAAGTTAGAATGTTGGATCATATCCGATAAAATATCAATGACTTCATCAAGATGTTCATCAAGTACGTGGGCGTAAAAACACACATATTCTTTGGACGTATATGCGTTTATTCTTCCACCAATACGACTCATGGTATCGGCTAATTGTCTAGCTGTATACTTGGGTGTTCCTTTAAAAAACATATGCTCAATAAAATGGGTAATTCCATTATTGATTAAGTTCTCATCAACGGATCCGACTTTTATATAGATACCAATGGAGACAGACCTTACAAAAGGCACTTCTTCTCCAATAATACGCATATGATTCGATAGTTCTTTGTTATATAACAAGTAATTCCTCCTATAGCTAAACATAAATTTCAGGGAAAACACAAACGAGGTTTATGTTTTCCCTAAGATTAGCTATTTATTCAACGATGTTTATTGGATTAACGAGTTTGGTTAATCTTCTAATAAAGCTTTTCTAGAAAGATTAATACGTCCTTGACTATCAATTTCCATGACTTTAACAGAAATCTTGTCACCGACTTGTACGACATCTTCCACTTTATTCACGCGCTCTTTTGCTAATTTGCTGATGTGGACAAGTCCGTCTTTACCCGGTGCTAATTCAACAAATGCACCAAAGTTAGTAATACGAACAACTGTACCATTATAGACAGTACCAACTTCAATATCTTTTCCGATCATTTCAATAATACTAAGGGCTTTTTGAACCATTTCATGGTCCTCCCCACATATAAATACACGACCGTCATCTTCGATATCGATTTTAACACCTGTTTCGTCAATGATACGGTTAATTGTTTTTCCACGAGGTCCAACCACTTCACCGATTTTTTCAGGATCAATCATTGTTTGAATAATTTTAGGTGCATATGGAGATAACTCTTTACGAGCCTCACTAATGCAAACGTTCATAACATCATTTAGGATAATCATACGCGATTTTTGTGTATTGTAAATCGCTTTTTCAATGATTTCCTTTGTGATTCCATGAACTTTCATATCTAACTGAATCGCTGTAATACCATCTTTTGTTCCGGCAACTTTGAAGTCCATATCGCCGAAGAAGTCTTCAAGTCCTTGAATATCTGTCAATAAGACAAAATCATCATCCGTATCTCCAGTTACAAGACCACATGTAATACCGGCTACCGGTTTCTTAATAGGAATACCTGCCGCCATTAAGGATAATGAACTTGCACAAATACTACCTTGTGAAGTTGAACCATTTGAGCTTACAACTTCGGATACTGTACGAATAGCATAAGGGAACTCTTCTTCAGACGGTAATACAGGAAGCAAAGCTCTTTCGGCTAAGGCTCCATGACCGATTTCGCGACGTCCCGGTCCTCTTGGTGGTCTTGCTTCTCCAACGGAATAAGACGGGAAATTATAATGATGCATATAGCGTTTACCTGTAACTAAATCATCTAAGCCATCAATACGTTGTGTATCTCCAAGAGCTCCTAATGTTGTAATGTTTAATACTTGTGTTTCACCACGTGAAAACAATCCACTACCATGTGTACGTGGTAAAATATCAATCTCAGCACTTAAAGCTCTTATTTCATCTAAAGCTCGTCCATCTGGGCGCTTATGATCTTTTAAAATCATTTTACGTACTGTTTTCTTTTGATATTGATATAAGCCTTCATCGATAAGTTTTGACCATTCTTCGTTTTCTGCATAGGCTTCTTCTAAACGTTCTTGGAAAACACCGAGGCGATCTTGACGCTGTTGTTTATCATCTGTAAATACGGCAGCTTCCATTTCGTCTGAAGGAATGATTTCTTTCATCGATACAAACATCTCTTCCGGAATACCAGTAACTTCATACTTTTGTTTTGGCTTACCTTCTTTTTCTACAATTGAATTAATAAAAGCGACAATCTCTTTATTTAATTCATGAGCTTTAAAAATCGCATCAATCATAACCTCTTCAGGAATTTCGTTTCCATCAGCCTCAATCATTGTAATCTTATCGGCAGTTGAAAATACGGTTAAAGTCATATCTGTTTTTTCACGTTCTTCAGCATTTGGATTAAATACGAGTTCGCCGTCAACTAATCCAACGATTGTTGCTCCTGTTGGGCCGAGGAATGGAATATCCGATATTGCTAATGCAATGGATGTACCATTCATTGCAACAACCTCCGGTTGATTGTCTTGATCTACACATAAGACAGTATTGACAACGGCACAGTCATTTCTATAATCCTTAGGAAATAATGGTCGAATAGGACGGTCAATAATACGTGATGTTAATATGGAGTTTTCACTTGGTCGTCCTTCACGTTTTATAAAACCTCCCGGAATCTTACCTATAGCGTAAAATTTTTCTTCATAATCTACGCTTAATGGAAAAAAATCAATCCCCTGTCTTGGTTTTTCTGAAGCGGTTGCTGTCGATAATACGACAGTTTCACCATAAGTGACCAAACATGCTCCATTAGCTAAACCTGCTACTTTACCGATTTCAACACTAAGTGTTCTACCGGCTAATTCTGTTGAATATACTCTTGACATAAAATGTCTCCTTTCTTTATGCCCTGAGTCCTTAGTCTTTAGTGTCTATTCTCCACGTCTTTATTTGGAGAACAAAAACTAGAGACTAATAGAATAAAACTTCAGGGCGCGTTATACTAATTATACTAGATAAAAAAATATTTGTATAGGTTTGACCTATAAAAATATAGAGCGGAAATAATCCGCTCTATAAAATTTACTTTCTAAGACCTAATCGAGCAATTAATGCACGGTATGCTTCAATATCTGTATCTTGTAAGTATCTTAATAAGTTTCTTCTGTGACCAACCATTTTAAGAAGACCACGTCTTGAGTGATGATCTTTCTTATGCATTTTTAAATGCTCATTAAGTTCATTAATACGTGTTGTTAATAAAGCGATTTGAACTTCTGGTGAACCTGTATCATTTGCAGTTCGACCGAAGTCTTTCATAATTTGTTGTTTTGTTTCTTTGTTCATAATATGAACCTCCTTTTGTATAATAACGCCATTGCCAAGAAATCGGACGGAGATTCCTAACCCCTAGCATTGGCTAACTTCCAATTAAGAATAATAGCATAGTTTCCTTTTATTGTAAAGGATAAAGGCTTATTTCTTCTTCTTTTTTTTCTTTTTTACATCCTTCAATTCAAGTAAGGGGCAGTCACTACAATACTTACCCTTTTTTTTCCATTTTCCACAGCATTTTGACTTTGACATATACATCGTCCTTTCACAAGTTGTAATAGGCTCTTAGATCTTTCTCGTCTTCTTTCATCTGTGTTACTAATTCTTCAATGGAGTCATATTTTTCTTCTGTTCGCAAGAATTTATGGAATTTTACCAAAATACGCTCACCATAAATTTCTTGATCAAAATCAATAATATACGTTTCAACAAGTATCTCATAAATGTTTTCATCAATCGTTGGCTTCGTTCCCACATAAGTCAGACCAAAATAGGTCTTGCCAAGGACATCAACTTCTGTCGCATAGATTCCATTACGGGGAAGTTGTTTGTGACCATCCGGTTTTACATTGGCCGTTGGATATCCAATAGTACGTCCTAGTTTTGCACCTTCAATAACAACACCGGTTACAAAATACGGTCGTCCCATAAGTGTTTCAGCTAAATCCATATCTGCTTCTTGAATAGCTTCACGTATCCATGTGCTACTAATGATACGGTTATTATAGGAAATCTTTTTCAATGCATGTAAGGTATATCCATATTGTTTTGAAAAATGTTCAAGGGTTTCGATATTACCTTTTCGCATTTTTCCAAACGCATAATCTTCACCAACAACGACAGCTTTGGCTCCTAAATGTTCATATAAAATCTTTTGTATAAAGATTTCCGGTTCCATGCTCGCTGTTTCTTTTGTAAAAGGGAATTGTATATAATAGTCCATCCCTTCATGTTCAGCAACATGTTGTTTCTCCATGTCCGTGTTAATTAAAGCAACTTCATGTTTGGACAAAACATGGGTTGGATGTGGATAAAAAGTAAAAAAAGCGGTGTATAATTGTCGCTCTTTCGCAATTTCTTTTGCCTTTGTTAGGAGTGTTAAATGGCCTTTATGCAGTCCATCAAAATTACCAAGCACAACAACAGTATCTTTTATAATGCTCTTTTGAATATCATTAATAAATTTCATCCCATACCTCACTAATAAAACATTTTCTCGACACGTAATATCGGAGTATCCTTCTGTTTATCTATAACATAAAGACCGACAAAATGTTCATTTGAATCATAAAGTCGATACCTTTTATTCAACGTTAAATCGTTTCTTTTTATTGAAATATACGCATGAACAAACTCTGTTGGTAGTTTATTACCATTATGAATATATGAATCATATTCTGATGATACAACAAGTTTAGGGTATTCGTCAAATAGTGAATCAATTGAATGTAAATTCGATTCTATTTGATTGGTTTCCATCATTTTCTCAATTTCAGATAAGGTTAATGCGTCAGCAAGATCAAATGCCCCCACCTTTACTCGTTCAAGGTCAGTCATACATGCTCCGTAGCCAAGTAGTTCACCTAGGTCGTGAATCAATGTACGAATATATGTGCCTTTAGAACAGGTGACATCAAAGCGATATGAATGATTCCCCATAGGAAGGAAGTTATCAATATGAAGAATACGAACCGGACGTGCTTCTCTTTCAACTTCAATACCTTGTCTTGCCAATTCATACAACCGCTTTCCATCTTTTTTAATAGCCGAATACATGGGTGGAACTTGCATGTATTCGCCTAAAAAAGATAGGAGGGCCTGTCGAACATCTGCATCAGATATTGAAATAACATCTTTATATGACTGAATAACGTTTCCCGAAATATCTTGAGTGTCCGTCTGTAAACCTAATTGAAATGTTGCGCGATAGGTTTTTTCTTTATTTGTAAGTAAATCGACCACTTTGGTTGCTTTTCCGATACATATAGGCAAAACACCTGTTGCATCCGGATCTAGTGTACCTGTATGGCCAATACGACGAATTTTAGTTATTCTTCGAAGTATTGCCACAACATCAAAGGAAGTCATTCCTTTTTCTTTATATACATTAAGAATTCCTTTCATAGGCATTAATCAACTCGCTTTCAAAAGACTTAATAACTTCAGTGAGTTTTCCATCCATAGAACATCCCGCAGCTTTAATATGACCGCCACCCTTGTATTTCTTAGCAATCTCACATACATCAATCATTGACTTTGAACGCAAACTAATTTTATACTTTTCGTGATCTATTCCTAGAATAAAACAACTGATGTAAGCAGTATCGACTTCAACCAATTGATTTACAATAGCTTCAGTATCACTTTTTTGAAGACGATGTTTTTCCATATCTTCATAAGAAATGTATGCCATAACAATATGCCCTTCTCCAAACACTTTCATATTTGACAATGCTATTTGAAGAGCCTTTAATGATTTTTCTGTTTTTGTAAAATAAAGCTTATTAATGAGAAACGTTTGATCCACACCTACATCCACAAGCTTTGCCGCAATATAATGGGTTTCTTTTCGCGTACAATCATGCTTAAACAAGCCTGTATCATAGATGATTCCCGTATATAATGCAGTGGCTATATGAACATCATCAATATGTTCATGCTTATGAAGATCGAGCATCATACCGATAACTTCGCATGTTGAACTTGCATGGACATCCACTTGTTGGATATCTGCAAAGTGATCATTACTACTATGATGATCAATATTTATTGTTAATCGTGCCTGGGAAAACAAATCCATAAAAGGTTCAATACGACTTAAGTCCCCTGAATCAACAATGATTAGTTGATAGGGAGAACTCATGACCTGGTCTTGATGTCTTGTATAGTCGCTAAGAGAAAAAATCTCTTCATAACCCTTTAAAAATTCATATCCATTCGGTTTTTCTTCAAGTATGACGCGAACATCGTAACCATCATTTTTAAGTATATGATACAATGCTAGCGCCGCCCCCACACAATCTCCATCTGGATGAACATGTCCGGTAATATAGACATATTCATCCGTTGATAAATGATTTTTTAATTCAATATAGTTCATTTTATCACCTGCTCTTAATTTTCATCAGGATGATTGACTTCATCAATTAACTTGCTCATTTTAACTCCATATTCAATTGAATGATCAATGACAAAAATTAATTCCGGAGTATTTCTCAAGTTAACTTTTTGAGCTAATTCACGACGAATAAAGCCTGCTGAATTTTTAAGACCTTCTAAAGTCTCTTGGTGCTTTTCCTCATCGCCTAAAGTACTAAAGTGCACTTTGCAAAATTTAAGGTCAGGTGTTGTATCGACATGAACAATGCTTATTAGTGTATCAACGCGAGGATCTTTTAGACCATTGCGAATAATAGCACTAATCTCATGCTTGATTTCTTCATTAATGCGTATAATACGATTACTGTTCTTTTTCATATAATCACCTTCTTAACTTGAACTCATTATCTTGGTATTTCTTCCATAACGAAACCTTCAATGACATCACCTGTTTTTATGTCATTGTATTTTTCTAGCATAATACCACATTCGTATCCGGTAGCAACTTCTTTGGCATCATCTTTAAATCTTTTTAATGATGCTAATGCCCCTTCATATAATACGACACCGTCTCGGACAAGTCGAACTTGACTGTTACGAACAATTTTTCCGTCAGTTACGTAAGAACCGGCAATTGTTCCCACATTAGAAACTTTAAATGTATCCCGCACTTCGGCATGGCCGGTAACTTTTTCCTCAAATATTGGGTCAAGCATACCTTTCATAGCAAGTTCGATATCTTCAATTGCATTATAAATAACACGATACAAACGCACATCAATTTTTTCACGGTCTGCTGTAACCTTAGCATTTGATTCCGGACGTACATTAAAACCGATAATTATAGCATTTGAGGCACTAGCCAACATAACATCGGATTCATTGATTGCACCAACACCACCATGGATAATATTAATAATGACTTCTTCATTTGAAAGTTTCATTAAACTTTGTTTGACAGCTTCAACAGAACCTTGTACATCTGCTTTAACAATCAATTTAAGTTCTTTCATTTCACCTTCATGAATTTGATGGAATAAGTCATCTAATGTAACTTTCTGTGGTGTGTTTTGAATCATTTTTTCACGGACATTTGATTGAAGTTTTTCAGACAAATGTCGCGCTTCACGTTCATTCGACGTCTGGTAGAAGGCTTCTCCTGCTGAAGGAACTTCACTTAAACCAAGGATTTCAACGGGAGTTGAAGGTCCTGCAGTGCGTACACGCTTTCCTTGATCATTAATCATGGCACGTACTTTTCCGTGTGTTGTTCCGGCAAGAATAGAATCTCCGATTTTTAAGGTTCCGTTTTGTACAAGAACAGTAGCTACCGGTCCACGACCTTTATCTAGTTGCGCTTCAACAATGGTTCCACGAGCAGGTTTCTTAGGATTTGCTTTCAATTCTCCAAGTTCTGCCACAAGCAAAATCATCTCAAGTAATTGATCAATTCCGGTTTTTTCGATTGCAGAAACATGAACACAAATGGTGTCTCCACCCCAATCTTCTGTAACAAGACCATATTCAATAAGTTCTTGTTTTACACGATCCGGATTGGCGCCTTCTTTATCGATTTTATTAATGGCAACAATAATCTGTACACCTGCTGCTTTGGCGTGATTGATTGCTTCAACTGTTTGAGGCATAACTCCATCATCTGCTGCAACAACAAGAATAGCAATATCTGTAGCCATTGCTCCACGTAAGCGCATTGCTGTAAACGCTTCATGACCTGGTGTATCCAAAAATGTAATTTTTTCGTTGTTAAGTTCAACGGAATATGCACCGATATGTTGCGTAATTCCCCCTTGTTCGCCTTCAGTAACTTGGGTTTGACGAATGGCATCAAGAAGTGATGTCTTTCCATGGTCAACATGACCCATAACAACAACAACCGGTGGACGTTTTACTGTATCTTTATCATCTTTTACATCTGCCGCAAAAAATTCTTCAATAAAATCTTTTTCTTCTTCTTTTTCAACAAGAATATCATATTCTAATCCAATTTCAGTAGCTAAAGCAAAGTTGATCTCTTGATTGGCTGTAGCCATAATACCCTTTAGCATAAGATATTTTACAATCTCAGATATAGGGCATTCAATTTTTTCGGCTAAAGCTTTTACCGAAATTTCATCACCAATGTAGATGACGTCTTCTTTTTCTTCTGTCTCTTCTTCCTTACGATGCTTCTTTGATGTTTTTTGTCTCTTATTCGACGATTCATTTTTTGTATCTTTTGTCTCAGGAACGTCTTTTTTTGGTTCTTCTTGTTTCGGTTCCTCTTTTTTTTCTTTGTCTTCACGATAATATTCGACAATGACTTTTTCGTCATCTTCTTTTACCGAACTCATGTGATTTTTTACCGGTATATCAAAGTCCTTTAGCGTGTTAATCAGATCTTTGGAATCAATCCCTAAATCTTTAGCTATTTCGTGTACACGTCTTTTTGACATCCTTTCACCTCCATGTTTTTTCAATGCTCGTTGCAAATTGTTCATCGGTAACACAAATGGTCGCTCGAAACTGCTTTCCGATGGCATGACCTAATTCATCCTTATCAAAATCAATTTTATAAGGAATCTGTCTATAATTACACATATTTGTAAATTTCTTTTTTGTATTATCTGATGCGTTGTCGGCAATAATAACGAGGTGAGCATGACCTGCTTTTATTGCTGTTTCGACAGAAAATTCTCCCGATGAGATTTTACCTGCCTTTTGACATAGTCCAATCATACTTAAGGTCTTATTCAAGTTGATCTAGTGCCTCCTTTAGTGACTCGCTAATGTCTTTGGGAATACTGCATTTAAAAGAACGCTCGAGCCCTTTGTTTTTCAGCGACTTTTCTAGACATTCTTTTGACTTACATATATAAGCGCCCCGACCATTCGCTTTTCCGGAAATATCAATTAAAAATTCACCTTCTGATGTTTTAACAATTCGTAACATTTCGCGTTTATCTTTTAATTCTTGACATCCTGTGCATTTACGTAATGGTTTTTTCTTAGCCATAGATTACTCCTCAAACAAAGATTCATCAAACGGATTGACATCTGCTTCCACATTTTGGCTATTATTTGCGCTTAAAAATAAGACATCTGGATTTTCCAATTCTTCTTTAGAAATAAACCCAATCTCTTTGGCTTGTGTTTCACTCTTTATATCGATACGATATCCTGTCAATTTAGCTGCTAAACGCGCATTTTGTCCTTCTTTACCGATGGCAAGTGATAATTGATAATCCGGCACAATAACTTTTGCACTTTTTTCCGGTTTATTCACTGCTACTTGTACAACTTTTGAAGGACTTAACGATGCCGCAATAAACTCTGCCACATTTTCATTCCAAGGAATAATGTCAATTTTCTCGCCATTGAGTTCGTTAACTATAATACTTACTCTTGAGCCATTATGTCCAACACAAGAACCGACAGGATCGACTTCCTCTTTTGTTGAATGTACCGCAATTTTTGTACGTGAACCCGCCTCACGAGAAATTGATTTAATCTCAACCGTTCCGTCATGAACTTCAGGGACTTCGTTTTCAAAAAGACGTTTTACTAAATCCGGGTGTGTTCTCGACACATAAATCTTCGGACCTTTAGTTCCGGATTTTACCTCGATGACATAAACTTTTATACGTTCATTCATTAAGTAAACTTCCCCGGGTACTTGCTCTTTGTCCGCTAAAATAGCATCAATTTTTCCGAGGTTTACAATAACACTGTCCTTTGCGCTTCGCTGAATAATGCCTGTAACAACTTCTTTTTCTTTTTCTTGATACGAATTGAGTAATAAATCACGCTCAGCTTCGCGTATCTTTTGAACGACAACTTGCTTGGCTTTTTGAGCTGCGATTCGACCAAAATCTTTAGGCGTCACTTCAATTTGAACATGATCTTCTAACTCTAAATTCGGATCAATTTCTCGTGCATCTGATAGAGAAATCTGAAGTTCTTTATGTTCCACGTTTTCGACAACTTCTTTTTCAGCAAGAACAACAACATTTCCTTGTTCGTTGTCAATCGTTACTTGAATATTTTGTGACGTACCAAAATGATTTTTACAAGCCGTTAATAAGGAATTTTCAATGGCTTCTAACAAAACCTCTTTGCTAATATTTTTTTCTTTTTCAATTTGCTCTAATGCCTGAATGAATTCAGCATTCATTGTTATATCCTCCTTAAACCTACCTAAAAGATGATTGCTAGGCGTATGATTGCAATATCTTTTCGAGGAAACACTTGGGTTTCTCCTTCAATATCAATCGTAAGCGTTTCTTCATCATAAGCTACCAATTCACCTGAAAATTCCTTGACTTTATCGATCGCTTTATAAAGTTTGAGTTCCACCATATCACCTAGATGTCGTTCAAAATCCTTATCCTTTTTCAAAGGACGATCTAGTCCTGGAGAACTCACCTCCAAAATATAAGGTTCTTTGATCGGATCTTTTTCATCAAGTTTTTTGTCCAATGCCCGGCTAACTATTTCACAATCATTCACCGTAATACCGTCAGGTTTATCCAGATATACTCTCAAATACCATTGATTCGCTTCTTTGATATATTCAACATCAACACATTCAAATCCATTGTCTTGTAGAATAGGTTCAAGAAGTTCATAGGTTAACTTTTCGATTGAATCTTTCGAAGCCATAGCAACACATCCTTTCCTTCTGCAAATAAAAGAGTGGACAAATGTCCACTCCTTTCGCATTAATAACTTATCTGTTACATTATAGCATACCTTCATATAGATTACAAGTTCTCAAATTTCTTTTCCCGATTCATCAGTTCAGACACGGCTATCCTTGGATCTCCTGAGTTTTGAATTGAATATATCTAAAAAACACCAGCAAACCCTTGTGATAG
>CAZVKG010000045.1:0-2573 GCA_964627665.1 uncultured Eubacteriales bacterium
AGGATAGGTCTGACCGGTTACCGGAAATGTTTTATCATAGCCCATTTTTTCAGCAACACGACGTTCTAGGTCTTTAACTTTTTCATGATCATCATTAAAAAGACTTAAAAAGCTTGCTTGTGTACCGGTTGTTCCTTTCACACCTCTTAATGCTTTCTTGTTCAATTGATGAACAATATCTTCATAATCCATATATAAATCTTCTAACCATAGGCACGCACGTTTTCCAACGGTTGTCAATTGTGCCGGTTGAAAATGCGTAAATCCTAATGTTGGCAACTCTTTATATTCCATTGCGAATGCGGATAACTTATCCATAATATTAATTACTTTTTTACGAATCAATTCTAAGGCTTCTGTCATAATAATAATATCCGTATTATCTCCAACATAACAACTTGTAGCACCTAAATGAATAATTGGCTTTGCTAACTTTGCCTGTTCTCCATAAGCAAATACATGGCTCATAACATCATGGCGTACTTCTTTTTCTCTAGCGATGGCAACATCATAATTAATATCATCTGCATATTTTTTTAATTCAGCAATTTGTTCATCTGAAATATCAATGCCTAATTCTTTTTCCCCTTCAGCTAATGCAATCCATAATTTTCTCCATGTCTTAAACTTTTTATCTGGTGAGAACAAATATAGCATTTCTTTACTTGAGTATCTTGAAACTAAAGGGTTATCAAACGTTTGATACATAGTATATCCTCCAATTAATCCAATTCACTGTTATATTTTTTTGCATCGTAAAATCTTAATTATTATATCATAAAACAGGTCGTAATTCTACGAAGAAACTAAAAAGGCTGTAGATTTTCATCTACAGCCCTAATTTCATCATTCATTGTATATAAGATATTATTTCGCATATTCGATTGAACGCGTTTCTCTTATAACATTTACTTTGATTTGTCCTGGATATTCCAGTTGTCCTTCAATTTCTTTTGCAACATCCCTTGATAATATAACCATCTCATCATCACTAACTTGATCTGGTATTACCATTACTCTGATTTCTCTACCCGCTTGGATAGCGAAAGATTTTTCTACACCTTTGAAATTATCTGCTATTTCTTCAAGTTGTTCTAAACGATTGACATATAATTCTAACGTTTCGCGTCGTGCACCAGGTCTTGCCGCACTAATTGTATCAGCAGCTTGTACTATGACTGCGATTAAGGATTCAGGTTCCACATCGCCGTGATGTGCTTCTACTGCATTGATAATAACCGGACTTTCTTTATATTTTTTACAAAGATTAGCTCCGATGGTTATATGCGAACCTTCCACTTCATGATCAACCGCTTTACCGATATCATGGAGTAACCCTGCTCTCTTAGCAACACGTACATCAATTCCGATTTCTCCGGCTATAATACCGGCTAATTGAGAAACTTCAATAGAATGTTTAAGCACATTTTGTCCATAACTTGTTCTATATTTCATTTTACCCAACAGCTTTACCAGCTCCGGATGAACACCATGAACACCTGCATCAAACGTAGCGTTTTCGCCTTCTTCGCGTATGATATTCTCAACTTCACGTTTTGCTTTTTCAACCATTTCTTCAATTCGCGCTGGATGGATTCTTCCATCAACGATCAGTTTTTCTAACGCAACACGTGCGACCTCTCGACGTATTGGATCAAATCCGGATAAAATTACAGCCTCTGGAGTATCATCTATAATGAGATCGATACCTGTAAGAGTTTCTAAAGTACGTATATTACGTCCTTCTCTACCAATAATTCTTCCCTTCATTTCATCATTCGGTAAACTTACTACGGATACTGTGGATTCTGCCACATGATCAGCTGCACATCGTTGAATGGCATGTGCTAGTAAATGTCTTGCGTTTTTGTCAATGTCTTCTTTGGCTCTTGCTTCATTTTCCTTGATTAATACAGCAGTTTCATGTTTCACATCTTCTTCTACAGATTTCAATAGGTATTCTTTCGCTTGATCGAGGGTGAGACCGGAAATTTTTTCCAGCTCAGATAGGTGTTGTTGCTTGATTATTTCCACACGTTCTTTTTCTTTTTTAAGTGCATTATCTCTGTCACTAAGTGATTGCTCTCGTTTTTCAAACGTTTCACTTTTTCTATCCAAAGTTTCTTCTTTTTGAAGAACTCTTTTCTCAAGACGTTGCAACTCATTTCGTCGTTCCTTTACTTCTTTGTCTAAATCGCTTTTGATTTTATATATTTCTTCTTTAACTTCTAGCTTTGCTTCGCGTTTTATGCCTTCTGCATCTTTAATGGCATCATCAACTATACGACGTGACTTAGCTTCAGCACTACCATACTGGGCTTCAGCAACACGCTTACGATAATTGATTCCAAGCATAAACGTAATAACAGCTATTGCTATAAAGATTAATACAATCGCTACGATAACGTAAATAGGAATTTGAATCATGCGTAACACCTCCTCTATATGAAATTGTCATAGTTCAAGTTGTACTAACTACAACAAATAAATTCTATATCTTTTTGAAGATATTGTCAAGTTTTACTGATGGTTTCATAGAAGCTTTCGTAAGCTTTTATACAAATATCCATTGA
>CAZVKG010000045.1:2673-27251 GCA_964627665.1 uncultured Eubacteriales bacterium
TTTTACTGATGGTTTCATAGAAGCTTTCGTAAGCTTTTATACAAATATCCATTGAGTACCCTTTTCGACTCAAAAATCCTAATGCTTTTTGCTTTAATGTCATTTCATCCATTTTAAATTGTTTTAAGAAAAATTTCTTGTTTAATAGATGTGTAGCACTTGCTAATTCATCTTCCCATGTCATATTTTCTTGAATTAAGGCTTTGACATCGTCTTTTGCAAAGCCCTTTTTTTGTAAATTCATTTGAATTTCCAATCGGCTTTTATATGTTTTGTATCCGGAAATACGTCGACTGATTAATTGTGCATCATTAATAATGGCTTTTTCTAAAAACGGTTGCAAGATCTCATCAACGTGCTCAATAATATAACCTTCTCGAAGCAACTTATCCTGTAATTGTTTTTTAGGATAATCTTGCCTTCCAAGTAAAAACATAATTCGCTTCTTCCCTCGTTCAATAACGTGTTTGTCTAATATACTTAATGTATCATCGGATAATTCATAGCCTTCTTCAAGCATATTAAATCGCTGCTTTTTTAAGTCCCCACTATAAAGAAATAGATGGTATACACCATCTATTTCAATTTTTATCTTTTTTTCACTTCGGTCAATCTTATTTATCTGATGTGTCATTTGACTTATCATCCTTTGACTTATCGTCTTTTGACGTTGACTTGGTTTTTTTCTTAGTATCCTCTATCTCAGGCATTTCATCGGTGGGTAGTTCATAATGTTTACGCACTAACAATTCAATTTCAGCTAATAATTCAGGATTCCCCTTTAAATAGTCTTTTGAATTTTCGCGACCTTGTCCGATGCGAAGATCATTATAGGAATACCATGCTCCGCTTTTCTTGACAATATCGACCTCGGCAGCCAAGTCCAAAATATCTCCTTCACGGGAAATACCTTGACCAAACATAATATCAAACTCCGCTTTTTTAAATGGTGGTGCAATCTTGTTTTTTACTACTTTGATTCGCGTTCTATTTCCAACCATTTCATTGTTTTGTTTCAAAGTTTCAATTCTTCGAACATCTAAACGAACAGAAGCGTAAAATTTAAGTGCTCGTCCACCGGTTGTTGTCTCCGGACTTCCGAACATGACACCGACTTTTTCACGAAGCTGATTGATAAAAATAACAATACAATGCGACTTGTTAATGATTCCTGTTAGCTTTCTAAGTGCTTGACTCATCAACCGGGCTTGAAGACCCATGTGAGAATCTCCCATCTCTCCTTCAATCTCAGCGCGTGGTACTAACGCAGCTACTGAGTCAACGACAACGATGTCTATTGCACCTGAACGAACCATGGTCTCAGTAATTTCAAGTGCCTGTTCTCCATTATCGGGCTGAGAAATATATAAATTATCAATATCAACGCCTATCTTTCGTGCATATTGTGGATCAAGTGCGTGCTCTGCATCGACAAACCCGGCAACCCCGCCGCGTTTTTGAACTTCTGCAAGCATATGTAATGCTACCGTTGTCTTACCACTTGATTCCGGCCCGTAGATCTCAATAATACGACCTTTGGGTAATCCACCTGCGCCTAAGGCAATATCTAAACTAAGTGCACCTGTTGGAACTGTATCAATATTACGCCCATTGTTCTGTTCGCCGAGTTTCATCACGGCCCCTTTTCCATAGGCTCTTTCAATTTGGCTAATTGCTGCATCTAATGCTTTTTGCTTATCAGTATTCATGTAGTTCCCGGATAACCGGGTACCCCCTTTCAAAATCTAAAGCTACGAACGTTTGTTCTATAAAGTATTATAGCATACCTTTTAAGAGCAAACAAGCACAATATTTTCTTTTTGTATTAGGTCTTGTGGCACATTCTTTCTTAAAGAATGTGCCATAAATCAATAAGTGCTGATTTTGCGCTTTGTTCACGTATTTTTTGTCGACTTCCCATAAAGTTGTATTCTTTGACAAGGACTGTCTCTGGAGTTTTTATACCAATATAAACCAAACCTACAGGTTTTTCAGGAGTTCCGCCGTCTGGTCCTGCAATCCCTGTAATGCTGACTGAATAATCTGTTTCTAAGGTTTGTGATACACCGGCTGCCATTGCCTTTGCAACCTCTTTACTCACTGCACCATGCATTTTCAATAAATCACTCGCTACCATTAATCGGTGGATTTTACTATCATTTGAATAGCTTACAATACCTTCTTTAAATACAGCTGAAGATCCGGGAATCGCAACAATAAAGTTTGATAGCAAACCTCCTGTACATGATTCAGCAACTGAAAGCGTTTGATTTTTTTTATTTAATTTATCCAAAACGACTTCTACGAGTTCTTTGTCTGTTTCATTATATATAAATTGTCCAAGTCGTCGATAAATTTCGTCTCGAATCGGTTGTATGGCAGCTTCATTTTCTTTTGACGTATCTTCAATTGAAGTAACTTTTATATGCACTTCACGGAGTTTTGCATACGGAGCAACAATAAGGCGCTCACTAGAACCCATTAAATCATCTAATATTGTAACTGCTTTACTCTCTCCTATATCAATCATTCGAAAAGTAACTGTTTGAATACTTTTATCAATATTCTTGTTCATTCTCGGTAATACACAATTCTCAAACATGGGTTTTAATTCACCTTGAGGTCCGGGCAACAAAAATATATGAATACCTTGGTGATTATAATAAACCCCCGGTGCTGTACCGTTTCCGTTTTTTAAGGGTTCTCCGCCTTCAATCATAAGTGCTTGTTTATAATTATTTTCTGTTGGCGCTTGATGTCTCCCTTTAAACCAAGAATCAATTTGAGCGCGCATCTCTAAATCTTCATATAAAGGCTTCTTTAAGTAACGTGCTACGGCCTCTTTTGTCAAATCATCTTTTGTCGGACCTAACCCACCACATAAGACAATGCATTTGCTTCGTTGACAGGCTTGATCTAACTGTTCAATAATATCTTCTTCAATATCACCGACAACTGCATGAAACCGGCAAAAAACACCAATCTCTGAAAGTTGACTGCTTATATAAGCCGCATTTGAATTGATGACATCTCCTGATAATACTTCTTCACCGACTGCAATAATTTCTCCTAGCATGTACATTCTCCTTACTCATGAAATATACTAATGTTCTTAATAATGTAATCGAATGCTGAAAGGATTGTAAAAAGCGTCGCAAAAAATACCAAGCCTATTTCTACGATGTTAATCACTTTACCTTCAAAATTAAATAATAGAACAATAATCATAATCATTGTCGTAAATGTTTTGATCTTTCCCCAGATACTTGCCGCAATCACTTTATTGTCCATTGCTGCAACTAAACGAAATCCACTAATAATAAATTCACGGCTTACAATTATTATGACAATAATCGCAGATAATTGACCGACTTCAACAAAATATATTAATGCTGCAGTGACAAGCAATTTGTCTGCTAAAGGATCCATAAACTTACCAAAGTTCGTTACTAAATTTTGACTTCGTGCGATATATCCATCTAAAAAATCTGTTAATGAGGCAATTATGAAAATACCTGCCGCAACATAGTTTGCAGTAACCGACTGACCAAGATATAGCACCAGCAAAAAAAAGGGGATCATAACAACACGTAACAAGGTTAATTTATTTGCTAAATTCATATAATCTCTCCAATCAAATCATATTCATTGGCTTGTACAATTTTCACTGTAACAAAATCTCCGGATAAAAGTGTTTCTTTACTTTCCAGAAATACATAGCCGTCAACATCCGGTGTATCCTTATATGAACGTCCGATATATATGTCATCTTTAGGAACATAACCGTCAACCATAACTTCTATAGTTCTTCCAATCATTGAACGGTTTTTTTCTGTCGAAATATTTTGTTGCAAAAGCATGATTTGATCTTTACGCTTCATACTAAGGGAGGCATCGATTTGATGATCCATAGTATACGCTGGTGTTCCTTCTTCTCTTGAATATGTGAAAACGCCAACGCGATCTAGCTTCATTTCATCCACAAACCTATAGAGCTCTTGAAAAGCTTCTTCAGATTCACCTGGAAATCCTACAATAAATGTAGTTCGAATACAAATATCCGGAACTTGCTCTCGTAGACGAAGAATAAGACTTCGTATAGATTCTTGACGACTTTTTCTCGCCATACGCTTTAAAATTGTATCATCGACATGTTGTAATGGCATATCAATATAATGTAATAGCTTGGGCTCATTTTTCATTAATAAAATAAGTTCTTCTGTCACATCTTCAGGATATACATATAAAAGACGAATCCAATGAACACCTTCTACTGCTGCAATCTTTTGAATCAGTTCAGGCAAAGCTTTTTTATTATAGATATCTGTACCATATTTCCCTACGTCTTGGGCTACAAGGATAATCTCTGTTTTTCCTTGATCTACTAGAAAGCGGACTTCTTCAATTAAACTTTCCATCTTTCGACTTCGGAATTTCCCACGTAATTTTGGAATAATACAGTATGTACAGTTATTATCGCAACCTTCAGCAATTTTCAAATATCCGTAATGTTTCGTTGTCTCTGTTGTTCGATTAATGAACACTTCCGGATTGTTGTCAATCGAGTCAAAACGAATATATTTATGCCCCGCTAACGCTTCACTCACTGCTTCAATAATTCGGTCATAGTTAGCTGCGCCTAATATTGCATCAATTTCAGGAATCTCTTTCATGACTTCTTCTTTATATAATTCGGTTAAACATCCAACAACAATTAATGCCTTAAGTTGTCCCTCTTCTTTAAGTCCGGCATATTCAATGATTGTATTAACACTTTCTTCTTTTGCATCATGAATAAAACTACAGGTGTTTATGATAATGGCATCTGCATCTTCAGCATTCATTGTAAGTGTAAAACCTTCTTGATTTAACATTCCTAACATAACTTCTGAATCCACGAGATTTTTATCACATCCTAGTGATTCAAAATAAATCAAACTTTTCTTTTTCAAACTTTTTCCTCCGCTATTTAACTTCAGCACTTTCAACAACATTTGTCATTAACATGGCAATGGTCATGGGTCCGACGCCACCAGGTACCGGTGTAATATAAGATGCTAAAGGAGCCACTTTTTCATAATCCACATCACCACATAGTGAATTGTCTTCTAATCGATTGATACCTACATCAACCACAACAACACCTTCTTTAACATATTCATCGGTAATCATCTTTGGTCGTCCTATGGCTGCAATGAGAATATCCGCTTCTCGACATTCTTTTTTTAGGTTTGCTGTTCTTGAATGACATAGTGTAACTGTGCCGTTTTCTCGGAGAAGCAATATAGCTATTGGCTTTCCCACGATATTACTTCGACCGACAATAATACATTTCTTCCCTGAAATAGGGATATCATAACGCTTGAGTAACTCAATAATTCCGTAGGGTGTGCATGAAACAAATCCTGGATTACCGATGCTCAAATTTCCGACACTTATCGGGTGAAAACCATCCACATCTTTTTTGGGGTCAATCGTCATAATAACCTTCTCTTCAGAGATATGACTGGGTAATGGAAGTTGTACAAGAATACCATTGACATCCGGATTGCTATTTAATTCTTCAACAAGGCTTAATACCTCATTTTCACTTGCTTGAGACGTCAGTTCATAGGATAAGGATTTTATACCGATATATTCACAGGCCCGTTTTTTATTCCTTACATAGACATGGGATGCAGGGTCATCTCCTACAATCACGACAGCTAATGTAGGGACAATTCCTTTTTGAGCTAACTTGGACACTTTTTCTTTTAATTCATCTTTTATCTTTTTTGATGTTGCTTTTCCATCTAAAATCATCGGGTTCATAGGATTTCCTTTCTAAAACAAACCAATAATATTTCCATCTTCATCAACATCGATTGATTCTGCTGCAGGAACTTTTGGAAGGCCGGGCATTGTCATTACATTACCTGTAATAATTACCACGAATTCAGCTCCGGCAGATAAATTCACTTCACGAACTTGAACCTCAAAATCTGTCGGTCGTCCCAACTTTTTAGGATCATCTGATAATGAATATTGTGTTTTTGCAATGCAAATCGGCAAATGCGATAAGCCCATCTCGTCAATCTTTCGAATAGCTTGATTGACTCCGGCACCATAGGATACTTTCCTTGCACCATATATTTCATGTGTTACTTTTTTTATTTTCTCCTTAATACTTAAGCTATCTTCATATAAAACTTGGAATGCACTTTTTTTGGTTTCTAATGTGTGCATTAAGGTTTTTGCTAATTCTATACCGCCTTTTCCACCATGTTCCCATACATTAGCTACAGCAAACTCTGCCCCAAGCTCTTTGCAACGATTTTCAACAAAACGCATTTCATCATCCGTATCTGAAACGAAGGCATTCAATGTAACAATAACCGGAACATTATACTTTGACATATTCTCAATATGCTTCTCTAAATTGACAATTCCTTGCTTTAGCGCTTCAACATTTTCTTGTGATAGATTTTTTTTCTCTACACCACCATTATACTTAAGAGCACGTACTGTTGCCACGATAACGATTGCGTCAGGTTTTAAACCGCCTTTGCGACATTTTATGTCCAAGAATTTTTCGGCACCAAGATCTGCACCAAATCCGGCTTCCGTCACAACAACATCCGAAAGTTTTAGGGCATACTTTGTTGCACGTAAACTATTACATCCATGGGCAATATTTGCAAAAGGTCCACCGTGCATTATACATGGCGTATTTTCTAATGTTTGAACAAGGTTGGGTTTTATAGCATCTTTTAATAATGCAGCCATAGCACCTTCTGCTTTTAAATCATGGGCAGTAATCGGTTGTTTATCATAGGTGTATCCAATAACAATTTGACCTAAACGTTTCTTTAAATCCATTAAATCAGAAGACAAACATAGTATTGCCATGACTTCAGAGGCTACACTAATCATATAGCCATCTTCTCGAGGAACACCTTGAAGACGTCCACCAAGACCGACCATGGTATGACGAAGGGCACGATCATTCATATCAACGACACGTTTCCACACAATTTGACGTGGATCAATATTTAAGACATTACCATGTTGTAAATGGTTATCTACCATGGCAGATAACAAGTTGTGGGCAATACTCACTGCATGAATATCTCCGGTAAAATGAAGATTAATGTCTTCCATTGGAACAACTTGCGCATAGCCCCCGCCAGCTGCACCTCCTTTTACGCCCATGCATGGGCCTAATGAAGGTTCACGTAAGGCAATCATACTCTTAATGCCTAATTGTCCTAAGGCTTCACCAATTCCTACTGTAATGGTTGTTTTTCCTTCACCTGCCGGCGTCGGATTAATCGCTGTCACCAAAACGAGTTTTCCATCTTCATTTTTCTCGACACGTGTCCACAAATCGTCGGATAATTTCGCCTTATACTTACCATATAATTCAAGTTCATCCTCTTGAATATTTAGATGTTTGGCTATGTGCATGATAGGTTGAAGTGTTGCTTCTTTTGCAATTTGAATATCTGATTTCATAGGGCCTCCTCATTATTTGTATCTTGAGCAACATCTGTTGCCTCAGGGTCATTTGCCTTAGCTTTTAATGCTACAAACTCTTCTTCAGTCAAGAGCATTTTCCTAGGTTTACTGCCTTCATCATCACCGACATATCCAGCTTCATAAAGTTGATCCAAAATACGAGCTGCACGATTATAACCCACTCTAAAACTTCGTTGAATCATTGATGCAGATGCTTTTTGCTTTTTAACACATAATTCCAATGCATCTTCAAATATTTCATCATAATCATCTGAGTTTTTTGTTTCTTCTGAAACCGCTTTATTTAATTGGTTCATAATCTTTTCATCATAGTCGTCTTTTTTACGTTTTTTCAGATAGCTAACAATGTTCTCAACCTCTTTATCAGATATAAATGCTCCTTGAATACGAACAGGTTTTTGATAGCCTACCGGATAAAACAGCATATCACCTTTTCCTAGCAGTTTTTCCGCGCCATTCATATCAATAATCGTTCGGGAATCAACTCCGGAAGATACATTAAAGGCAATTCGAGAAGGAATATTCGCTTTAATCAGACCGGTGATAACATCAACAGACGGACGCTGAGTCGCTATAATTAAATGCAATCCTGCCGCACGAGCCATTTGAGCCAAGCGGCAAATAGCTTCTTCAACATCACCGGCAGCAGCGACCATTAAGTCAGCAAGCTCATCCACAATAATAACAATCTGAGGCAATTTCTTCATGTCTTCTTTTTCAAGGACCATCTTATTATAGCTGCCAATATCTCGAACATTGGCTGCCGCAAATAATTTGTACCTCTCAAGCATTTCTTGAACCGCCCAATTCAAAGCACCTGCAGCTTTTTTAGGATCTGTCACAACTGGGATTAATAAATGTGGAATACCATTATAAATAGACAATTCAACAACCTTAGGGTCAATCATCAGAAGTTTCACATCTTCCGGTGATGATTTATATAAAATACTTGTAATCAAGGTATTCACACATACCGATTTTCCTGAACCTGTCGCTCCGGCAATAAGCAAGTGAGGCATGCGCCCTATATCCGTAATCACAACTTTTCCGCTGATATCTTTCCCCAGAGCAAATGCAACCTGGGATGGAAATTTATCAAATTCTTTGGAGTCAATGACTTCTCGTAAGAACACAGCAGCTTGATTTTTGTTGGGAACTTCTATACCTACGGCTGATTTTCCGGGAATCGGTGCTTCGATTCGAATTCCGGATGCTGCAAGGTTTAGGGCAATATCATCAGCAAGGTTAACAATTTTACTGACTTTAACACCTTGGCTTGGTTGAAGCTCATAGCGTGTTACTGAAGGCCCAACGGACACATCCACAACTTTGGCATTGACACCGAAACTTGCCAGTGTTTCTTCAAGCTTGGTCGCACTTTCTTGTAAAAACAAGGTATTGTTTTGCTTTTTGGATAAAGGATTTGCCTTTAATAGCTCAAGTGGAGGCTTTAAGTAAGTTTTTGGTGTCTTTTTAATCTCCGAAAGAATTTCTTGCTCAATATTCACCTTATCTACTTCAACTTCAGCTTTAGCTTCAGGCTCAGGCCTAGCTTCAGGTTCTGCAATGGGTTCAGCTTCATTGGCAGTAAGTTCTTCAATGGTTGCATCGGGATCAATGGGAATATCTTCGACCGACTCAATGGTTGATTTAAATAAGTCGGCAATATTTCGTTTATTTGTTTTTGGAATATTTGATTGTTCTATGGGTTCTTCCATTGTTGCTTCTTCCACTGGTGGTGCTTTCATTTGTTCTAACCGTTGTGCCTCTTTATGCTCAGCGCGTTTTTCGGATAATTTTTGCAATTGACCACTTATGAATAAAATCAATTGTTTTAGTGCACTAACCAACAAGGTATATAATTTTTTCAGGATAACAATAATGGACTTTTCTGTAATCCCAATAAATAGCGATAAGAAAATAACAACAAGAACAAGCATGGTTGCAATTTTTCCTAATAATTTTAAAAAGAAATCACCAATTAAGCCACCAATTAAGCCACCAGCAATATGATGACTTGAAGACATCTTAAAATAAATGGCTAAAGATGGAAAAAATGCAGAGGTCGAATCATTAATTCGAATGAAAATTTGCGGGAACTCTACATAAATCACATGGGCGGTTACAGAAACAAAAACAATGGCAATAAATGACAACAATAAAATCATGTTTAACCGTTTATTCCCTTTGTTAAATGCTTTCATAAAAGAAGCCACAAAAATACCGATGGGTAATATATATGCACCTATACCAAGAAGTCCAAATAGAAATCCTCGAAAAAATCCACCAATTATTCCACCACCATTAAGATAAATACTTACCATAATAAATAAAGCAAAAGCTAAAACCAACATCACAACAATTTCATATTGAACCATACTTAAAGATGTTGTTGTCGAGAGATGTTTTTGTTTTTTGGTTGTTCGAGCCATAATACGTTCCCCTTTATTACAAATCAAAAGCCTGATGTAAGGCCATAATTGCTTTTTCCATATCTTTTTCATAAACCAAACAAGCAATTGTACTTAATGAGTCTGCTGTTTGTAAAATTTCAATATCTTCTTGTTTAAGTGCATGTATTATTCGTGCCATTACTCCGGGAACACCTGTCATCCGTTCTCCTATAACCGTTACTTTTGCACACCCTCGAATCAAACTGTATTCTAAGTCAAACTGTTTAATAACGTCAATCGCTAAAAATTCACTGCTTAATTCGGTTGTAAACACACTATGGTCCGGAAAAATATTAATGATATCAATCGATACTTTTTTCTCAGCAAGTGCATTATAAAAAGCATCCGTGTCAAATGCCCCTTTTATTATAAACTGAATACGATCAACCCGATGGGCAATGCCTGTAATGATTTTATTATCAGGTTCATAAACATCATCTAAAGTAGTATACTCGGTAATCTGCGTTCCGTTATGATCCGAAAATGTATTTTTAATGATTAGCGGTATATTTGAACGCTTGGCAACCTCAACGGCGCCTTTATGGATAACTTTTGCTCCTGAATCAGCCATTTGAAAAACTTCATCATAACTAATCGTTTGTATAGACTTTGCATGTTTACAATATTTGGGATCTGCTGTCATGATTCCGTTGACATCTGTGTATATTTCAACACATTTCGCATTTAAGGCTTCTCCGATTACGGATGCCGTTGTATCCGAACCACCTCGTCCGATGGTTGTCGTGATATGATGAATGGTTCTTCCTTGAAACCCGGCAATCACCGGAACAATGTTTTGATCAAGCAGCAAATGTAAATATTCAGGATCAATTCCAATAATCTCTGCATTGTTAAACTGATCTGTTGTAATAATACCGGCTTCGCCACCTGTTACAGCCATTGATGATATACCTTCTTCTCTTAAGGTATTGGACATAACAACTGTTGAAATAATCTCACCGGTACTAATTAGAAGATCTTTCTCTTTTGGAGACACCTTGGCACGATGCTGTCCTATTAATGACATCAAGGTATCTGTAGCATAGGGTTCGCCTAATCGACCCATAGCAGAAACAACGACAACGACCTGCTTTTTCTCTTTTAAAGTATTTTTAACAATAGCCGCAACACGTCGACGATTCTCTTGGGTTGCGACACTTGTTCCACCAAATTTTTGTATGATTATCTCCATCTGTTCACCTCGAATTTTGTCTTTAATTACTATACCATAGCCCCTTTTAGATTACAACTTTTTTGACAATGCATTTTTAAAAACGTCTTTGTGAGAAAGACATTCCCATTGTCATCTCGTGAGAATTATGCTATTATAATATTATACTATAAGTTTTAATTATGGTTTAGGTGTCAACCGACTATAGATTGGAGGTATCATTATGTATGTAGGCAATAAAATGATTACAGATATTATCTCAGTTTTCCCGGAAGCGTCCGTTTCACTTGCTTTCCAAACAATGCACGAACGTGGAGTAAGTCAACTTCCGGTTGTTAAAAATGGTAAACTTGTTGGCTTAATCACAGAAACTTTGTTAAGCGAATTCACACCTTCAAAAGCAACAACGCTCAGTATATATGAGTTAAACTATATTCTTGGCAAAACGAGAGTTGACTCAATTATGGAAAAAGAGGTTGTTACATGTACCGAAGATATGTTAATTGAAGAAGTCGCTAAGATAATGAACGCAAAAGATATTAATATGATTCCGGTCGTTAATGAAAATCAAACCCTTGTTGGAATCATTTCACGTTCCGACATTATTGAGGCCTTTATCGAAATTACAGGAGCTATGGATCCAGGCTCTCGTATTACCATCAACTCAAAAGATGAAGCCGGTAAGCTCGCGGAAATTTCTTCAATCATACGTGAATATGGGGTGAACATTACCCATTTATCAAACTTTAATAACCCTTCAACGAATATGACTGAAATTATCATTCGTTTGAATACGCAAGATGTTACACCTATTGTCAATGCCCTTGAAGAAAAGGGATACGAAATTATACGCATCGATCATAATGAATAATTTATTCATTCAAAACATAGTAAAAGCAGATATATTCCAAAATATGGAATGTACCTGCTTTTTTATCGTCTACATTCTATCGCTTATCCGAGATAGGCTTGTCGAACACGATCATCATCTAACAATTCTTTTGCACTACCTTCAATAATAACTTTTCCCGTTTCAAGTACATAGGCACGATTTGATATTGTCAACGCTTTATGCGCATTTTGCTCAACCAATAAAATCGTTGTTCCAAAAGAATTCGTTTCCTCAATAATGCTAAATATTTCATCTACCAAAATCGGCGCTAATCCCATGGATGGCTCATCCATCAAAAGAATCTCCGGTTTACTCATTAATGCTCGTGCTATGGCTAGCATTTGTTGTTCTCCACCACTCATTGTTCCCGCCATTTGTTTGCGACGCTCTTTTAATCTTGGAAAACGAAGATACATTTTTTCAATATTTTCTTCAATTTCTGCTTTATCCGTACGTGAAAAAGCACCCATAATAAGATTTTCATATACTGTCATTTGAGAAAAAACGCGTCGCCCCTCCGGTACTTGGGCCAAGCCTTTGTATACAATTTGATCCGCAGCAACGGTCGTTAATTCTTCATCATGAAGTTTGATTGATCCTGTTTTAGGTTTAATCAAACCACTTATTGCATGTAGTGTTGTTGTTTTTCCGGCACCATTAGCACCAATCAAGCTAACAATTTCGCCTTTGTTGACCTTAAAGTTCATGGATTTAATCGCATGAATTGCACCATAAAAAACATCTAAATCTGTAACTGTTAACATACTTTTCCTCCTAACTGCCTAGATAAGCTTCGATGACTTTCGGATTATTTTTTATTTCGTCCGGTGATCCCTTTGCAATAATCATACCGTAATCAATTACGACTAACCGTTCACAGATTCCCATAACAAGATTCATATCATGTTCAATAAGTAAAATTGTAATATTGAATTTATCACGAATAAAATGTATGGTCTCCATTAATTCTTTTGTTTCTTGCGGATTCATACCGGCAGCAGGTTCGTCAAGTAGTAATAACTTCGGATCGGTTGCTAAGGCGCGACAAATCTCAAGCTTTCGTTGTTTTCCGTAAGGAAGGTTTTTTGCAAGATTATGAGCATCAGATTCCATATGAAATAGCTTGAGAAGATCTAATGCTTTTGTGTGAATCTCCTCTTCTTCTCTCCAATATCTAGAGAGTCGAAAAACCCCTTCGAAGGTTGTATAATTCATATCTTTATGAAAAGCTATTTTTATATTCTCAAGAACAGATAAATCTGAAAACAATCGAATATTTTGGAAGGTTCGTCCTAACCCTAACTTCACAATCTGATATGGCTTTTTTCCATTGATAAGATGTCCGTCTATATATATTTCGCCTTCTGTCGGTTGATAAACCCCGGTTAGCATATTAAATATTGTTGTCTTACCTGCTCCATTGGGTCCGATCAGTCCTACGAGCTCTCCTTTTTCAATCATTAAATCAAAATTACTTACTGCTCGCAAACCACCAAATGTGATTCCAATATTTTTTGTTTGTAATAGACTCATTATGCCACCCCTTTTCCAAATCTCTTTTTCAATTTAATAATGAGGGCTCTTATACGTGCCGGAGTCTTAACCAATGAAAATTCTGAACGACCTAATATTCCGTCCGATTTAAAAATCATAAGTAAGATTAATAATACCGCATAAATAAGTAATCGCAATTCTTCATAACTATATAAAAATTCAGCTAACGTTGCTAAAAATATACCGGCAACAATAGTTCCTGTAATAGATCCCATTCCACCGAATACGACGATAATAAAGAGTTCAACTGAGAACATAAACTTAAATTTATCCGGTGTTAGGTATTGTTGGTACATTCCAAAACACGCGCCGCCAACCCCTGCAATAAAAGAAGAGACAAAAAACGCATAGACTTTGTAAAATGTCGTTGGAACACCAATGGATTCAGCGGCAATCTCATTCTCACGAATAGCGATAATTGCACGTCCATGTCGTGAACGAATAAATAAGAAAGAAAATGCTGTCACAATAATTAAAACAACAAAAACATCCATAAGTGTAGTTATTTTAGGAATTCCACGAAGTCCAGAAGCACCACCGGTTAATGTTCGCAAATTAATAATTGTATATCGAATCATTTCACCAAAGCCAAGTGTTACAATAGCTAAATAATCCCCTCGTAGTCTTAGGGCAGGGATACCGATAATCAAACCAAATATTCCTGCGATTAAGCCACCGATAAGAATACCGCTAATCAACGCAATCGAATCCGGTAATTCAACTGCTCTGACAAACAAGGCCGCTGAATATGCACCAATTGCCATAAATCCTGCATGTCCTAGTGCTAGCTCACCTAAAAATCCGGTTGCTATATTTAATCCGATAGCTACAATGATATTAATCATTGCAAAAATCATTACTCCTTCAAAATAGCTATTAATCAAATTCATTTTCATCACAAAGAAAAGGATAAAATATGAAATGACGACAGCAATTACATTCACTCCGTATTTTTTAAACAAACTTTTCATATTCTATCACCTACACTTTCTCTTTTACATTTTTACCAAATAAACCGGTTGGCTTAACTAATAAAACAATGATAAGTACGCCAAACACAAATACATTGGCCCAACTAGAACTAATGTATCCTTTAACAAATGTCTCAATGGCTCCAATTAGAAAACCACCAACCATGGCTCCCGGAATAATACCTATACCTCCCAGTACAGCAGCAACAAAGGCTTTTAATCCAGGCATAACGCCCATATATGGTTCAAGATTTCCATAATTTAAAGCATACAAAACTCCACCAACGGCACCAAGGGCTGAACCAATGGCAAACGTTAATGAAATTGTCCGGTCAACATTTATTCCCATCAATTGAGCTGCATCACGATCTTCCGAAACCGCACGCATTGCTTGACCTGCTTTGGTTTTTTTAACCGTATATTCTAATGCAATCATACAAATGACGGTTATTGTCATGGTTAAAAATGTAATATTAGGAAGATCAATATTTCCGATTAATTTAACCGGAGGCATGATTTTATCGGATGCCCCAAAGATATACTTAAATAAATTTGATAAAAACATACTCATACCTAATGCTGTAATTAATGCAGATATTCTTGGAGCTGTCCGTAAAGGCTTATATGCAATGCGATCAATAGCCATACCAATTAATGCACAGGCTAACATTGAAAGCAATAACAATGGAATCAATGACATGGAAAATGTCGTGGCTAAAAAATACCCCACAAACGCTCCAATCATTAGAATCTCACCATGGGCAAAATTAATCAATCTTACAATTCCATAAACCATGGTATATCCTAATGCAATTAAAGCATAGATACTTCCAACATTAAGACTATTAATTATTTGATTCAAAAATTGTGTCATAAGTAACCTCCTCGTTTATTTTCCATATGATAAGATATCTTTTGTTTTGATTTTAAAAAAGAATCGTCCGAAACAAACGATATATTATCATATGCAATGCTTTTATTTTAATAACGCATTACTTTGATAAAGCAAGTTTTAACATAACAAAAAGGGGCTAAACCCCTTTTTGTTAGTTATATTAGAATGCGTTAATTCAAGAAATTAGTTTGAAACTTTTGTTTCAAGTAATAACTGGCCATCTTTAACAGTAATAATTGATACTTCCTTGGAAATATCACCATTCTCATCAAATTTAATATGGCCTGTTACTGCATCTTGATCTGTGTTTCTAATCTCATCACGAACCGCATCTTTATCTGTTGAACCAGCTCTTTCCATTGCAGCTGCAACAACTTTAACTGCATCATATCCTAAGGCAGCAAGAGCATTTGGAACTTCTCCATATTCTTCTTCATATGTTGTTACAAATGTTTGAACAACTTCTGCTTCATCTGATGTTGAGTAATGGTTTGTAAAGAATCCGCCTTCTGCATCAGCTGCATAATCGACTTGGATTCCATCCCATCCGTCAACGCCAACGAGTGTTGCTTCAACACCTGCTTCTTTTAATTGTTTTGCAATGAGTCCGGCGATGTTATAATAATCCGGAATATAGATAATGTCTGCACCCAAGCTTGCAATTTTAGAGATAATCGCTTTGAAGTCGTTATCTTCATTCGTATAACTTTCATTGGCTAATACTTCACCCGGAAAAGCTTCTGTAAAAGACTCAGCAAGACCAATTGAATAGTCACTACTTACATTTGTAAAGATAATTGCTGTTTGAGCACCTAAGTTTTCAGAAGCAAACTTTGCCCCCATAGCGCCTTGATACGGATCTGTAAAACATACACGATATACATATTCCATACCAACAGTAACTTCAGCATTTGTTGCCGTTGGTGTTACCATAGGAATTCCTCTTCGATCTGCTTCAGGAGCAACAACAAGAGATGTTCCGCTAATAACCGGACCAACAAGGGCATCAATATTATCTTGATCGGCCAAACGATTGAAAAGATTAATTGATTTTGTTGCATCACCTTCATTGTCATAATACTTTAATTCTAATTGTCTTCCATTCACACCACCTGCAGTATTAATTTCTTCGATTGCAAGTTGAGCTGCATTTAAAACAGCTTGTCCATACATAGCTAAGTCACCACTTGTCGGTGTTAGCATACCTAGCTTAATCGGACCTTCTGTATCGTCACTACTTGTCGATGTATCTTCGTTTGTTGTTGTGCCTTCATTCGTTGTAGCGTCTCCATTTGTTGCCTTTTCACCACAACCTGCTAAAAGTGACATTGTCATTGTTAATACTAATAATAATGCAAATAATTTCTTCATTTTCTTGTCCACCCTTCGTAACTTTAATATTATATAATTTTAATGTGCTAAATCATATTTGCAATTATACACTTTTTTTCTTGCAAAATCAATAGAAATCTATCGAATTCATTACATGATTGCGTTTAAAGTACGAAAATGCTATACTTTATTTTACATTAAGAGAGGAGAACACTATGATTGACGGAATTGTTTTAAGTAGTATTGTTCATGAATTAAATACCACACTAACAGGTGGTCGCGTCGATAAAATCACACAACCTGAAAAGGATGAATTAATTATACACATACGTGCCGGCGGAAAAAAGCAGCGCTTATTAATGACGGCTTCTGCTTCCATGCCACGGGTGCATTTAACTTACGAGAACAAGTTAAATCCGGCTTCACCACCCTCGTATTGTATGCTATTAAGAAAATATATAGGTAATGCACGTGTTGTTGGCATTAAACAGCTCGGTTTAGAGAGAATTGTTAAAGTATCTCTAGAGCAATTGAATGAATTAGGTGACCTTTGCACTTATAGTCTGATTATAGAAGTTATGGGTAAACATAGTAATATTATTCTTTGTGATCAAAACAACCTAGTTCTTGATAGTATAAAACGCATTGGCGCAAATACCAGCCGTGTACGCCAAGTCTTTCCGGGCCAGACTTACACGACCCCACCGGATCAAGATAAGAAAAATATATTAGACTTACCTTCAGAAGATGACGTGTTGACGCTTTTAAAGAATCAAAGAACCGACGTATATAAGGCCTTATATCAAGCTTTTATGGGCTTAAGTCCCTTTATTGCAAATAATATATGTTTAGCTGCCGGTGTTGATGGCAATGGCCATATTGAAGGAATGACAAATGAAGAATTCATTTTGATTTATCAACAACTAAAAATTCTTCAGCAACGACTTTTAAATCATGACGATCAACCGGTACTGATCCGCTTAGAAAACGGCGAAATATCTGATTATCATTCACTCCTACTCACCGACACCTTACCTGGACATCAATTAGAAGCTTTTGATTCTATTAGTGAATTGATTAATTATTTTTACGAAGCACGTTCTGTCCAAGTAAGAATGAAACAAAAAACTCAAGATTTACGTCGTATTGTTCAGGTTTCCTTAGAGCGTTGTTATAAGAAGTTAGATATCCAAGAACGTCAACTTGAAGACACCAAAAATATGGATACCTTTAAAATAAAAGGTGAACTGATTCTCGCAAATCAATACCAAATTAAACCGGCGATTAAAGAGATTGATTTATTTAACTATTATACAAACGAAATGGTAACCATTCATCTCGACCCGACAAAAACAGCTATCCAAAATGCCAACAAAGCTTTTGATAAATACGCTAAGAAAAAGCGAACAAAAGAAGCGGTTACCAAACAACTGAAAAACACACGCGATGAACTCAAGTATTTAGAGTCAGTAAAATATACATTGGACTCTATCCTTCATGAAGATGACATTGAAGAAATCCGACATGAACTAATGTCAACCGGCTACATTAAATTTCGCCATAGTAAGCGTAAACGTTCCAAAAGCAAGCCCTATCATTATCTTTCTAGCGATGGTTTTCATATGTATGTTGGAAAAAACAACTATCAAAACGAAGAATTATCCATGAAGTTTGCTAATGGTTCAGATTGGTGGTTTCATACTAAAGAAGTTCCCGGTTCCCATGTTATAGTAAAATGTGAAGGGGATGAATTACCGGACCGAGCATTTGAAGAAGCTGCAGCTTTAGCCGCCTATTATAGTAAGGCACGCCTAAGCACAAAGGTCACCGTCGACTATACACAGAAAAAACATTTAAAAAAACCTGCCGGAAGCCCGCCAGGTTATGTAATCTATCATACCAATTATTCACTCTTTATTGATCCGGATATTTCTAGTTTATCCCTCGTGGAATAAAGACAATGAAAATTATTCGAAGCACATGTTACAGAAGTCACATTTTTGTAGCATGTGCTTTCATTTCGATTGCATTTGCAATGGTAATATCTGTTGTTTTCGCACCACTTAACATACGCGCCAATTCCTGCACACTTTCTTCATGATCTAGCTCTTTCATCATGGTCACGGTAAAATCACTCATCGTTTCTTTATGAATAAGAAAATGGCAATCTGACATGGCTGCAATCTGGGGAAGGTGTGTAATACAGATAAGTTGACGTTCTTTAGAAAGAGTCTTCATACGTTCAGCCACTTTTTGTGCTGTAATTCCACTAATCCCTGCGTCAATCTCATCAAATACCAAGGTGTCAACACCGTCAACACTTGATAAAATGGATTTGACCGCAAGCATAACACGGCTTAATTCACCACCGGATGCAACATCAGACAAAGGTTTTTTCTCTTCTCCTTTATTGGTTGAAATCATAAAGATAATATGATCAATACCTGACGGCGTGTAACTATCTAAGGCTTCTACCGTAATGCCAAATTCAGCATGTTCTAAATTTAAAGCTTTCAAAGCCTCTGTTATATTTGCGCCAAGCATTAAAGCACCTTTTTTACGGATTGTTGTTAACTTACCGGCAAATATCTTCATCTCTTCTTCTAGCTCTTTTAATCGTTTTTTTGTTTTAAGAAGATTTTCTTCGTAGTGCACAAGACGTGCCAATTCTTCTTCTTTTATATTCTTATATATCAGAATGTCTTCAATCGTATCTCCATATTTAAGTTTAAGACTATTCAGCGTGTTTAAGCGTTCTTCAGCATTATGCAATTCTTCTTCATAGGATTCTTCGTCATCTAGATAGTTGGACAGGTCATGGTGTATGATATTAAGGATATCTTCTACCTGCACGAGACTTTCTAAAATATTAGAAAGTTCTTCATCATAGGCTAACACACGATTTAATTCACCAATATGCTTGGAAACAATTGAGGAGAAATCCGGTTGGTCATAAAACGTCCCTTCGATATTTGATAAGACCGTAATAATCTTTTTACGATGGGATAAACGATCAAAGATTTTTTGATTTTCCTCATCTTCCCCTAGTTTCAATTCAGCTTTTACAATTTCATCGATTTCAAATTCTAAAAAGGCTATTTCTCGACGACGTTTTTCATCATCGTATAAATCCTCATTAATGGAATCTAATAACTGACGATGATCTTTATAGGCATCATTAAATTGACGTTGAATACTTAATATGTCTTCACCAATGTAACGATCTAACATTTGTAGTTGTTTTTTCGAACTTAAGAGTGATTGATGTTCATGTTGTGAGTGTATATCAATCAGATATGCTGCGAGACGTCGAATGACTTCTTGACGAACAACTTCTCCGTTAACACGAAAAACACTCCGCCCGTTTTGGGCTGTTTTTCGGTTCATGATAATAGATTCATCATCATCGGCGACACCGTTTTCTTCTAAAATACGATGAATCTCTTGTTTTTCAGCACCTAATCGTCGAATGTCAAAAACGCATTCAACAAACGCTTCCTTTGCACCGGTCCGTATAAAATCTTTTTTGATCTTAGCCCCTAGGACATAATGAATAGAACCAAGTATAATTGATTTTCCTGCACCGGTCTCTCCGGTTAAGATGTTTAATCCTTCATTAAAGTCAATATCTAGTTCTTCGATTAATGCAATATTTTTAACATGAAGGTATGCCAGCATATATCCTCCTTATGCACTGTGTATAATCCGACTCAGTTTCTCCATAATAGAAATGCAATCTTCTTCTGTTCTTACGGCACAGAATATAGTATCATCACCCGCTATGGATCCGACAATCTCATCAAAATCTAAGGCGTCAATAGCCGCAGCAACTGCCATTGCCATTCCGGTTAATGTTTGTACAACAATCATATTCATTGCACGATCCATGCTAATATAGCCATCTTGTAAAACACGAATATACTTTTCATTGAGATTCATTGTTTTCTCTTGAAGTACGACGTATTTCTGACGACCATCCGGCAAAGAAACCTTGGTCAGCTTTAAATCTCGAATATCGCGAGATATTGTTGCTTGTGTCACTTCAAATCCGTCTTGATGCAATAAATCCGCAAGTTCATCTTGCGTCTCAATCACTCGTTCACTAATAAATTGTAAAATCTTTGTTTGCCGTTTTATTTTCATAGGACCACCTTCATCTAAATTATTGATTTACGATAATTTTCTTCGTAAAATTTCGAAAAAATCATTATTACATAAGCGCATTAACTTGACCTTTTTAGACGCTTTGCCAATCCGGATAATGTCTGTGGTATTAACACGGGTCACTTCTTGCCCATCAACGGTTACAAGCAGATCATTCACATGCTTATTACGTGGTTGGTCAAATCGTATATCAATAATATCTTCTCCGGACAAGACGATACTTCGTGCAGTTAATGAATGGGGACATATCGGCGTTAGGATAACCACCTCATTGTTGGGCGTTATAATCGGTCCACCTGCTGACAAGTTATAGGCCGTTGATCCCGTTGGTGTTGAAATAATAATGCCATCCGCTCTATAGGTATTCATATATGCGTCATTGACATATACGTCATAACTTATAATTCTTGAAATCGATTGACGGGTAATGACTATATCATTAAGTGCTCTACCGATATCTTTATGGTCCTGTACGGTTGCAGCCACCATCATCCGTTCTTCAACAATAAATTCATCGTTGATAAATGCTTGGAGCGCTTCCTCGAGTTCGCTCAGCTCAATTTCTGCCAAAAATCCCAAATTCCCTAGATTAATACCTAGGAGAGGAATGTCAAAATCGACATATTTTCGACTTGTAGAAATAATAGTACCATCCCCACCAAGAATAATAGCGTAATCAATATCATATAATTGCTCATCCGGTATACATAGGTGAGAAAACCCATGATGATGACGATATTCATTGGGCATAAATATTTGTACGTTTTTACTATTAAACCATGCAATAACACGTTGCGTTATCATAAATGAAGGATCTTTTGATGGATTAGGTACAATGAGTATCTTTTTCATATCATCACTTTCTATATAAGTCACGATGTGCATGATTAACAAGTTCACTGACGCTTTTTACGTATATTTCATTCATTTCTTGACGGGATTCAAGTGTTGAATCTACAGGCTTTTGGCCACAAATCAAGTATTCAATATTTCCTTCTGGACCTGTAATCGGCGAATAACTTAATCCTAAGACAGTTAACCCTATTGAACTAAATGAATGTATAAGGGATTCAATAACTTCTTGATGCACATTTGGATCTCGAACCACCCCTTTTTTACCGATTTTATCCCGTCCGGCTTCAAATTGAGGTTTAATTAAACAAACAATATGACTCGTTTCTTTCATTAGTGTATAGACCGCCGGTAAGACTTTTTTTAATGATATAAAAGAAACATCAATAGATACAAAATCTAATGGATCCGGAATTTCAGCATCTGTGACGTAACGAATATTTGTTTTTTCAAGGCAAACAACACGAGTATCTTGCCTTAGGCTCCAATCAAATTGTCCATAGCCAACATCCACAGAAAAGACTTTTATTGCTCCATGTTGGAGCATACAATCCGTAAAGCCCCCCGTTGATGCACCTACATCCATACATATTGTGCCTTCTAAATCAAGGTCAAAACTTTGAATTGCTTTTTGAAGCTTCAAGCCTCCTCGGCTAACATAAGGATTGGGGTCTTTTTTTATATGTATTTTTGCTGTTATCGCAATCTTTGTCCCCGCCTTATCTTCACGTTGACCATCAACAAAAACCAGACCGGCCATAATCATTTTTTTTGCTTTTTCTCGTGTAGGGATATATCCTTGTTCAACGAGTAATACATCTAAACGTTCTTTATTCGCCATGTTCATTCGCTCTTTCTATATTTAATACGCGATTTAGTAATCCTTCAACATCAATATGTAAAGCATGATTCAAATCGGTAATCTTACCATGGGTAACAAACTGATTATCAATGCCGATACCATATACACGTGGAAGTTCGTATTTGGTGTTTTGGGAACTATCCAGCAGCATTTGTGCAATACGGCTTTGGACACCTCCATATTTGACGTTTTCTTCAAATATATAAATACGACGGTAGGTCTTTGAACAATGTTCGATGAAGGCTGCATCAATAGGATTCACAAATCGTAAGTTAATGAAATCGCATGGATAACCTTCTTCTTTTAGTTTTTCTTGTACATCCACAAGACGTGCATAAAAATGTCCGACGCCTATTAATAAGGCTTTGCTATTTTCCTGAACAATCCATTCCGGTTGACCGTATTCAATGGGGGCGCCTAAGAATTGATGATCATCCTTGCCTTTTGGGTATCGAATTGCAATCGGTCCTTCATTATATGTCGAAGCAAATTCTAACATCGCTTCTAATTCTTTGCCGGATTTTGGTGCCATAACCGTCATATTAGGAATATGGCTTAGGTAGGACAAATCAAATAATCCTTGATGCGTCTCCCCATCTTCACCAACAATACCTGCCCGGTCAATACAAAAAACGACCGGTAATTTTTGTATAGCTACGTCATGAATAACTTGATCATATGCACGCTGCAAAAAGGACGAATATACCACAAAAAATGGTTTGTATCCTTGAGTCGCTAGACCTGCAGAGAATGTTACTGCATGTTGTTCAGCAATCCCCACATCAAAAAAGCGCTTTGGATATTGTTCAGAAAATGAACTGAGTCCGGTTCCACTACACATAGCAGCAGTAACCGCCACAATTTTCCGGTCCTTTTTTGCAAGACGTGTTATGGTACTTCCTACAATCTCAGAATAGGAGGGCTTGGGTTTATCGACACTCATATGAAAGTCACCATTTCTTTTATTAAAGGGCTTAACTCCATGATAGGTCATTGGATCAAGTTCTGCGGGATTATACCCTTTTCCTTTGACGGTTAAGGTATGAATAATTACAGGACCCTTAACATGCTTGGCCTGTTCAAATGTCGTGATTAATTGACGAATATCATGCCCGTCTATGGGTCCTAAATAGGTATAACCAAGTTCTTCAAAAAGCATTCCCGGAACCACCAATTGCTTTACACCGTTTTTGATTCCTCGAACACCTTTAACGATGGAATTACCTACTTTAGGTATTTTTCGAAGCGTTACTTCGATATCATTTTTTACCTCATTATAAAACTCGCCAGTTCGAAAACGATCTAAATATAAGGCTAAGCCCCCGACATTACGATCAATCGACATTTGATTATCATTAAGAATTATAATAAAATTTTTGTTAATGTGGGCACCGTTATTTAAAGCTTCATAAGCCATACCGCCGGTTAACGCACCATCTCCAATGACAGGGATGATAAATTCTTCACCTTTACTTAAATCTCTGGCTACTGCCATACCTATACCAGCCGATATAGATGTTGATGAATGTCCGGTATCAAAACAGTCATGGATACTCTCATGTCGTTTAGGAAAGCCGGATAATCCATTCCATTGACGGATTGATGACATCTGGTCACGTCGTCCTGTCAAAATCTTATGCACATAGGCTTGATGCCCTACATCCCAAATGATTTTATCGTCAGGGGAATTAAAGCACTTATGTAAGGCTAAGGTTAATTCAACGACACCTAAGTTTGAACTTAAGTGACCACCTGTTTCTGAAGTTACATCTATAAGAAAACGACGAATTTCGTTCGCTAATTTTTTCAATTCTAAAATATTTAATTGTTTTACATCTGACGGTTCGTTAATTGTTGGTAGAATTTTCATTTGTTTACACCTATTTTCTTCTAAAAGTTAACCGCTTAAAATAA
>CAZVKG010000046.1:0-26907 GCA_964627665.1 uncultured Eubacteriales bacterium
TCATAACCGGAATATGGTCAGCACAATCATCAATATAGCCACTCCATGTTCGAATTATTTTTAGGTCTGCTAAATTCGGAAAATATTTCATGATTCCTCTGCATATACAAGAAGCCGTTGTGCTAACCGTCGGTTGATTTTCATCTTCAATCGCATATGCATCAAGGCCTGACGTACCTCCAAACACAAAAGATCCGTGTGTACTTTGATGTCCATAAAAGTCCGCTGCTGCTGTTCCTAACATTTGATAAAACATTTCTGGTTGAGCTTCCGTAACAAGAACTTCTAACAAGACTTGTTTAACGGGTATGTCCACCCCAATCGTTTGTCCAATCTTTCGACTTGCATAACCTGCCGCCAAAATAATTTTATTTCCTGTATACGTATTATTATTTTTTGTAATCACCTTTTTGGCAAGGCCTCGAACTTTTCTAATCTCTACAACTTCTTCTCCTGTTATAAATCGGGCACCTAACTCTCTCGCTTTTTTATAGTAGGCCAAGGTAACTAATAAAGGATTGGCGTGTCCATCTGTCGGACACCAACTTGCACCGATAACTTCCTCTGATAGATAAGGGTTGATTTCTCTTGCTTCGTCTCCACTAATCATTTTTACATCAAGTCCTTGTTCACATGCGCGATCGGTTAATCCTTGAAGTGTTTTTAAATGGTCGTCCGTCTTTCCTAATCGGAGGTTACCTTCCTGATAATATTCGACGTCAACACCTAGATCTTTGGATAGCGTCGGCCACAAATGCTTGACGCCATACATAGCAAGAGGTAATTCTGCCGAATGTCGCCCGGATTGTCGAACACCTCCACCGTTTCTCGTCGAACCACCATTTCCGATATGTGCTCCTTTTTCAAGAACGATGACTGAATAGCCTTTTTTAGAAAGGTAGTAGGCTGTTGCATTACCGATGACTCCACTACCGATTATAATTACATCTGCATCATTCATCGATTCACACTCCTTTCTTTTCATTTGCTAAAACTTTCATTTCTATCGGCCGCATTGGCGCTCTGCCAACAGCTGCTTCTAAGGTCATCGGTGACACATTAAGTTCCCTCGCAATAACATTTTTGACTAACTTACCACAGGTCTGGCCTTGACATAGTCCCATGCCTGTTCTTAAGTATTTTCGAACTTCTTGAAGAGTAAACATCCCGTCATGCACTGCTTTTCGTATCTCACCTTTTGTGACCTCTTCACAGCGGCAAATTACTATTGAATCATCCTCGTGTTCAACAAAAACACCGATATCTCTTGAGCGGTCATTGATTTTTCCCATTATAGGCTGACCTCCTTTAACTGTTTAAAATATCTTGCTTTCATTCCCATATCATTTTTGACTTTCATCGTTAATAGATGGGTATGATCAAAAGCTTTCATTGATTTAACTTCAATGACCTCTGCTTCACCTATTGCTACTCCACTGCGATCAAGTGCAATGCCCATATCTCCTTCTTTGGGTAAGGGCAAAAACTCATAGGGGATTGTGATGTGACTAAATCCTTCTTCCTTATCATCATCAAGGAGAAAGATGGATTGTCCTGAACATGAGGCTACACACATACCACAACCTATACATCTAGAACTTTCATCATAAACAGGTAAACTTGTTATATTATTGCCTATGAGAATACAGTTTTTCACACATGAATCCTGACATGGGTTACATGGAATGTTTTGTGTACACTCAATAACCGGATGAATTCCTGAAACACGTTTTACCCCAGGATAGTTTTCAACCTCTTCATCAGCCATATATCCTTTTTCTAACAGATTTATCGATACGTCATACCCTTCATCTGTCGTCTTGATCTCTTGACCTTTTTTACCGGGCGCAAACATTCCTTGTCTTAAACTGTTTAGGGAAGCTTCTTGTTGACCGATTTCTTTTTCCATTTCCTCCTCATCCATATATCCGAGATAACAAGCCGCTGCAATTCCTGATATACGTCCTTCAATCATGGCTGAACTCGCCTCTTCAATTCCTGACACGTCACCGGCTACATAGAGTCCATGTACACTTGTTTCACCGTATTTATTACAAAGGGGAACCGTTCCGCCTTTTTCCGGATTTTCTTCCATATCACACCCCGCCATTTTTAACAACTGAGACATTGGCGATAATCCCACCGCTAAGCAAATAGTATCCACATCAAAATGTTTTTCTGTTCCCGAAATGATGCACCATTTTTCATCGACTTTCCCGATGGATACACCTGTAATACAGGATTCACCTTCCGCCTCAATAATTGTGTGTTGCATATAAAAAGGAACTCCGGTTCTTGCCACTTTTGCCGCATGCACACCATAGCCTCCAATTCTAGGTGCTGCGTCCACGATGGCTACAAGTTCGCACCCTGCCTGTAGTAACTGATAGCCAACCACAAGACCTACATTTCCACTACCTAACATCAATATTTTCTGTCCGGGTTTTATTCCGTGAAGATTCATCATTGTTTGTGCCGCTCCGGCTCCAATCACTCCAGGTAATGTCCATCCTTTAAAATTAATCATATTTTCCGATGCACCTGTAGCCACGATAATCGCGTCGGCTTTATAATGTAGAATCTCGTCTTCAATATTTATGGTTACTTCTTTAAATGGATAAATTCCTACAACAACAGCATTTAATATGACTTCAACGCCTATCGATTGTGCTTTCTTCAGCAGTTCGTCCCCAATCTTATAGCCTCGGATTTTTGCCTGATGCTCTTTTGATCCAAAAAATTTATGTATTTGTTTAAATAGTTGTCCACCGGGTTTTTCGTTCTCATCAAAGACAGCAACCTGCAATCCTTTTTTTGCTCCTTCGATTGCCGCTGAGAGTCCTGCCGGTCCGGCTCCAATAACGATTAAATCATAACGTTTCATTCTTTATCCACCTTTCTTCCCATATATTTTGTCTATATCGCCTTGGTAGACACTCCGTATTGGGTCTGCACAACCATTCCGCTCATTAAAGGTGTCACACACGTTCGTACATTGGGCTTACCGTTAACAACCATGACACAATCTGTACATCTGCCGATTGCACAAAACACACCACGAGGCGAACCTTTTTTTGTATGTCGATGTACCATTAACCCGGCCGCTTTTAAAGCTACCGATATGGGTTCTCCTTCAAATCCTTCAAGTTCTTTACCGTCCATCGTAAACAGGACTTTTTGACCTTTAACGATATCGCCGAGTATTGGATGTTTTTCGATTCGCATATCCTACCTCCTTTATGCAAGATGGGGCGTATCCCATAGATTAATGGAATGACCGATTCCTTTTTGAATTGCATTTCTATAGACAATGGTTCCCCATGCCACATCTTCAATCGGCATTCCTCCGACAGAAAAAATGACGATTTCATCCTCTTTTCGATGGACAGGTATTGTTCCCATAATGACATCACCTAGATCATCCACCTGACCTTTTTCCATCTTCCCAGAAGATATTAAATCCATACAATGAACGGCAGGAATCGGAATACATTCATAGGCCGGATAAGGCATTTCTTCTGCCCAAGCTTCATATAATTGAATATTATCAGCAACATTTCTTGCTCGGTTAACAATAAAATCTTCGTCAAACCTAGCCGATGCAGGACAACAAATAACAGCTCCCGGCTTAATCCATTCTTCTTTCACATAGGGATACAGACTTGTATCTCCTGTTGGAGTCGACGTCGCAACAATAACCACATCTGATTCTCTAACCGCAGATTCAATATCTTCAACAATTTCAATATTTTTAATCATTGGAAATTCTTCTTTGATATAGTTGATAAAGTTATCCAATGCCTGTTGACTTCTGCCTTTAATCTTCACGGTTTCAATGGATTTTCGAACGGCCATTGTTGCCGCTAACGCTGTTTTACTCATAACTCCGGGACCAACAACACCGACTACCTTAGCATCTTCCTTGGCAAAATATTTGACACCAACCCCCGGCACAGCACCAGTCCGATAGGCACTAAGAATGTTTGCCGACATATGAGCCATAGGTGCTCCTGTGTCTTTATCATTGAGTGTTAACATTAATATTGACCTTGGAAGCCCTTTCTTTTTATTATCTACATTCGATCCATACCATTTCATACCTACCATATCAAATTCACCACCAAGATAAGCGGGCATAGCCATGAACCGTCGATCCGGTCCATCTACAGGCATATTGGGAAATGTCGATGTTTCCGGAAATACCATCATCACACCATGTGAATTTCCATTGGCACCGCCCATCCGATAATCACCTTGTTTTAATAATCGGAACATCTCTTCCATAGCACGTACACATCCCGGCATATCCGTAACACCTGCATCAATCATATCTTGTTCACTTAAATACAAAAAATCAATTTTCGTTTCTACCATTATCATTCCTACCTTTCTCTGTTTTCGTACTTTTCCACAGAAAAAGACGCCACAACGTTTAATCGTCATAGCGTCTTTGCCAATGGGTACCTTCACCTTTGATAAGACTGATTATAGTTAAAAAAATAATAAAGGTCTTGTAAAAATCGGAAATAAAATGTATAATCATTTGTATATTGGCGATGAAGTCTGACTCCTTAAGGGAAGTCGGACTTTTTTTGATTACAGAAATGGGGAATTACTATGAAAAGCTCCTTAATCCAACCATATTTTGTTATGTCGAATTCAAAATACTACAAATCAAATATTAAAAATATTGGGATTTCGCATTTTTACTCCTTTAACAAGGATAATCTTAGTACTTGTGATATGATTGCTGTTCCTGATGGATGCATCGATATTCTTTTTAATTGTAATGAAAGCTCCCCCAAAGCAGAAGTATGTGGTTCTGTTTTGCAATCGTTTCCTGTCATTATTGAGAAAAAAACCACATATTTTGGTGTACGTTTTTATCCGGGCCAAGGCTATCCCTTTAAAAACATTGCCTTAAAGGAAATCATCAATCATCAAATTCCCTTGAACGATATTTTAGATGCAAATGAGCTGATTGATCAAATCACTTCGTGTCAAGATTTTAGCCAACAGGTTCAGTTTTTTATGAATCATTATATCAAGAATCTTCATAAGGCAATCGCCCTGAACGAATATATGTGCCTAAAAACATATATGTTAAATAGAATCATGGAAACCCATGGACAAATTCGAATCATGAATCTCGCTCATGAGCTAGGTTATTCAGAACGATACGTTAATATGAAATTTATGGAGTTTTTTGGCCTAAGCCCCAAGGTCTTTTGCAAAATCATTCGATTTCAGCATATACTCAATCAATTAAATAATTTACCTTTTGATTCTGAAGACACCTTACTAAAAATTGCACTAGATGCGGGATACTATGATCAATCCCATATGATCAAAGATTTTAGTCAATTATCCCACAATTCCCCAACGAAATATCTCCAACAACTAGAAAAAGCCGATTACAAGAATCGGCTCATACTTCTATAAAACAGACTTAGTCTGTCAATGCATTGACATAATCTTCCAGCTCTGCCAGAGCTAACTTTTCATCTTCACCATCGGTAATAATTTCAATGACAGATCCTTTGGATATTGCTAAGGATAAAATACCTAATATACTTTTTGCATTGACTTTTTTATCATCTTTTTTCAGATAAACACTACATTTTTGTGAACTTGCTAATTTGGTGAAATTAGCTGCAGGTCTTGCATGAAGGCCTGTTTCATTAACCACTGTAACACTTTTGCTTACCATTCTATACCTCCGATTAATGCCAAAACATCTTCTTGGCTCGTTAATTCTAGTGCTTGTTTTGCTATATCTCTTGCTTGATTACTATCAATATTTTTTGCTTGTTGTCTTGCTCTTAATATGCCTGGGGCACTCATGCTATATTCATCGAGTCCCAGTCCAATGAGTAAGGGCAAAGCCAAAGGTTCTCCGGCCATTTCTCCACACATACCAACCCATTTTCCTTCTGCGTGTGCAGCCTGAATAACCATGTCAACCAATTTTAGGATAGCTGGGTTGAATGGTTGATATAAATAGGATACATTCTCATTCATACGGTCTGCTGCAAAGGTATATTGAATTAAATCATTGGTTCCTATAGAAAAGAAATCCACTTCTTTTGCAAATGCTGATGCCATAATAGCTGTCGATGGAATTTCAACCATAATGCCGATTTTGTAGGAAAACTCAAGCTCTTCATAGGCTTCCTTTTTTTGAAGTTCCTCTTTAGCCACTTGTATCATCTGTTTTGCTTCCCGCAATTCATCTAAGGTTGCAATCATGGGAAACATGATATGAAGATTGCCATATACACTTGCTCGAAGCAATGCTTTTAATTGAGTTAAAAAAAGTTCTTTTCGTGATAAGCATAATCGAATGGCACGGTTGCCTAGAAAGGGGTTGAGCTCTTTTTCCATCGTCATGTAATCTAACTCTTTGTCACCACCGATATCAAGCGTCCTAACAACAACCGGTTTATCCTTCATACCCTCAAGGACTTTTTTATAGGCTTCAAATTGTTCATCTTCTGTAGGGAATGTTTTTTTCCCCATATAAAGGAACTCTGTTCGATACAGACCAATACACTCTGCGCCATAGGACAAGACGCCGTCCAAATCTTCGGGGCTACCGATATTGGCACCAATCTCGATATGAACACCATCCGCTGTTAGACTCGGTTTATCAATATAGGCTGCTCTGATGGTTTTTAATGCTTCTAACTCTTTTATCTTTTCTTGATAGTCTGCAATTACTGATTCATCCGGATTTTGAATGATGATTCCTTGCATTCCATCTAAAATGACCATTTCGCCATCTTCAAGCGAATCAAATCCTGTCATTGTCCCAACGACAGCAGGGATTTCAAGGGTTCTGGCCATAATTGCACTATGGCTTGTTCGACCACCGATATCGGTAATGAATCCCTTAACCCATTTGCGATTGAGTTGCGCCGTATCTGATGGTGTCAAATCTCTCGCTGCTAATATAACTTCAGAATTGATTTCACTCAGGTCATGACTTTTAATACCTTTCATATGCATAAGCACACGCCGTGACACATCTTTGATATCTGCTGCTCGTTCTCTAAAATATTCATTATCCATGTTTTCAAACATACTGACAAACTGATGCGTGACTTTTTCTAATCCATATTCACCATTAATACCTTCAGTCGTGATAACCTCTTTGACTTGATTGGCAAATTCCGGATCCTTGAGTATTTCAATATGCGCTTCAAAGATTGCGGCTGTCTCCGCATTAATATTTTCTTCTGCATAGTCTTTGATTCCTGTCAGGTCAATAATGCTTTCTGTCAGCCCTTTTTGAAATCTTGCGATTTCAAAAGCAGTATCTTCAACTTCATTTTTTTCAGCGATAACTTCGATATGGTCATATTTAAAAACTATTCCTATGCTAATGCCTTCACTGGCACCAATTCCGCGTATCAAATCAGCGACCTCCTTTTTCTATCTCAGACAACCTTTTTCCATATTTCAGAACAAGGCGCAGTGTATCTTCATCGGATACAATGGTATGAACTAGTCCACCTCGCAAGGCAGCAAATATTGCCTTTGCTTTTTTTTCTCCTGCCGCTATGGCAAATATTTTTTTCTCTTTGATGGTTTCTGTTCGAATGCCAATCACATTATCATTGGCCGGTATATCCAAAAATTCACCGTGCTGGTCAAAAAAATGGGCAAGAATAAAGCCAATGCCACCATGACTGATGACTTGTTGCTTTATGTCAGACTCTACATAATTATCCCATAGCGTTTGAAATGTTGATGTTTCGCTATCAACCGCACCAATACCACTTAATATCAAATCACACTCTTCAATCATTGTTAGTGTATTTTTAATTAAAGGGGTCTCCATAATTGCTTTTCTTGCATTTGCATCATTAATATAAATCGGAGATGGTAAGGGGTATAATCGCCCGCCGACTTTGCTTGAAATGCTTCGACCAATACTTAACATATCTAATTTATCCATGTCATAGCTAATGGCTCCAAAGAGTTCAACAACGCGTATACCGGAATACTCATGCTTTCTCAAGAAAGAAGAACATATTCGAACATGTTTTCCCCATGAAATTCCTAATGTCATATCATCATGTAAAATCAAGCCCAATTCTTTGGCGGCTGCTTTTCCGACTTCATTAATCGTTTCTTTTTTATCCGATAACGTTTTAACGATAACAACATTGGGGACATTAAATGTTCGTCGAATCTCACCTTGTAATTCTTCCATCTTCTCATTGTTGTAATTAATTGTTATGTCAACGATTTGTAGATCTCGGGCTTTTTTCAAAAGCCTTGACACCTTTGGTCGTGATAGGAATAATTCCTTGGCCACTTCACTTTGGGTCTTGCCTTCTAAATAATACAACACCGATGCATCAATTAATAGTTGATGTTCATCCTTATCTAGCATTACCTCACCTCACTCATCAATATTTAAACGATTGCTATTTTATTTGTCCATAATAAGCATTTTTACCATGTTTTCTCAAATAGTGTTTATCTAAGAGTACTTGATTAACCCTTTTCAACTCAGGGTTTAGTCTTTCTGAACGATATGCCATCTTGCCCACTTCTTCCATCACTTTTGCATTATGCACTGCATCCGACGGATTCGTCCCCCAACTAAAGGGTCCATGGTTAAAAATAATGATACCGGGTATTTCCATTGCTTCTATCTTACGTTCTTTTAAAGTCTCAATAATAACGAATCCGGTGTTTAGCTCATACTCACCCTTTATTTCATCATCGCTAAGTGCTCGAGTACATGGAATGTTTCCATAAAAATAATCGGCATGGGTCGTGCCATAACAGGGTATATCCCTACCGGATTGCGCCCATGATGTCGCCCACTCTGAATGCGTGTGAACTACACTACCAATTTTATCATATTTTCTATAAAGCGCAAGATGTGTCGGCGCATCTGAGGAAGGCTTCATCCTCCCATCAACTGTTTCACCATCAAGACTTATGACAACCATATCTTCAACTGTCATCTTGTCATAGTCAACACCGCTTGGTTTGATGACAACGAGACCTGATTCTCGATCGATACCACTGACATTTCCCCATGTGTAGATAACTAAACCTTGCTTCACCAATTCCAAATTAGCTTCAAAGACCGACTTTTTCAATTCAAAAATTCGTTCATGTTTTTGCATAGAAGCGATCACCTGCTTTCTCAATTAGCCACTCTTTTGCTTTTTGAATATGAGCAACACTTTCTTCAAAATTCATATCCAAACTGTTATCCGCCCACATTTCCACGAGGAAGGGACCTTGAAACTCAAGCTCATCAAGCTTATTGAAGAGTTTTTCAAAATTAACAGTCCCTTCTCCGAACGGAACACATTTGAATACACCTTTTTTCGTATCTTTCAAATGAATTCCTACAATGTGATTAATCCCTCTTTCTAGCTCTTCTTCCGGTTCATCTGTCCACTGACTGAGGTTTCCAAAATCCGGATATATCTGTAGCCAAGGGGAATGAACTTCATTAATAAAGCGCATACAACGGGTAATCGTTCCAATAAATTCAGTATCCATAATCTCAATTGAGAGCATGACATTTGCACTCGCTGCTTTTTTGGTCGCATATTTCAACCCATCTATAAATCGTTGAACCGTCACATCATCAGAACCTTCATAATACACATCATAACCGGCCAATTGAATATTTCTTACACCTAAATCTTTTGCAAGTTCTATGGCCTTATCCATAATGTCGAAGGCTTTATTGCGAAGTTGATCATCACGACTTCCAAACGGATATTTTCGATGCCCACTAAGACATATTGAATTAATGTAAAAATCATTGTCTGCCAATAATTTTTTGATATATTCACGTTTTTCCTTACTCCATTCAAGTCGATACAGACGTTCATCACTTTCATCAACGGACATTTCTATAAATTCATATCCTGCTGCTTTGGCAATCTTAATCTTTGTGGCCCAATCAAATTTATTGGGAATCGCTTTTTCATAAATCCCCATTGGATTATCGGTTAATCTAAACATGATTCCTCCATTACTGATTTAATGCTTTCTCAACTTTTGTCTTAATCTCTTCTTCCGATAAAAGGTTTTTTAACCCGACGACTTTCGCTTTGCCCAAGTTCGTAAATTCTTTTACCAATGTTTCTGAAACAAGTATAAGGTCATAATTTCTTGCATCTGATTTTGCTTGACCTACACTTGCATGATGAACTTCACACTGTAAGCCCATTCCCTTAAGCACTTTTTCAATCTTCATTTTAATAATCAGACTTGATCCCATACCATTACCACATGCCGCCAATACTTTTAACATGTTAACGCCTCCTTATTGCTTATTATAACAATGTTTTAAATGGTAAATCCGGTTCGATGGCAAATGCGTCATGGAACCCTCTGTCGTACATATATTCCATAGCGTCTTTATCATTTGGCCATGTAAACTTCCCACCAACTTGCCAGATGTAAGGTTTGAATGTATATTTTAATCGGTCTTTTTTCATGTTCCATAAGGTTGTTATTTCTTTTGGATCTGCCATAAAGTTTGTCCAAATGTCATGATGAATGGGAATAACCACTTTTGTTTTTAAACATTCTGCCATTCGTAAAATACCTTCTGCTGTCATTTTATCCGTCATCCCACGTGGATTTTCTCCAAATGAACCTAACGCAACATCAATCTCATGGTCATTCCCATGTTTTGCAAAGTAATTTGAATAATGAGAATCACCACTATGATATAAATTACCACCCGGTGTTTTAAATATGTAATTGAGTGCAAGATCATCCATCTCTTGAGGCATTTTACCTTTTAAGGTAACACCTTTTGGAGCTGTAACTAACTCAGTCCGATCAAAGGAATCCATTGCAACAATCTCTATGTCTTTCACTTTATAGGTATCTCCCGGTCTTAATGCAACTAATCGTTCTTCCGGAACTCCCCATTCTCTCCATAAATCCACACATGCTTTGGGTCCGATAAACTTCACACTCGCATCTGTATTTTGACAAACGGCCGCAGCTACGTTTTCATCGATATGATCACCATGATCATGGGTCGAAAGGACTGCATCAATTTCTTTAATCATGAAAGGATCGATGACAACCGGTACGTTTCTTAAGTTTGGTTGTAAGTCAACGCAACCAATCATTCGCTGATGTTGATGTTGTTCCTTCATGAGTCCGTTTCCGTGACTTTTTTTGCCGGTTTTTACCCACAAGTCAACACATAAGTTTGCATTTCCTTGGCTTTTGAGCCATATGCCGGTACATCCAAGCCACCACATGGAAAAAGTTCCCGGTTCAACTTTTGTACTTTCAATTTCTTCATTTAACCAGCTTCCCCACTCAGGGAACGTGCTAAGAATCCAACTCTCTCTTGTGATTTCATTTATTTTACTCATATATTTTTTCCTTTCTATTCGTTAAATATTGCAAGAATATCTTCTTCTGTTTTGGCATTAAATAAGGCATCCTGTTTTGCATCATCTGACAGAATTTCCACAATTTCTTGAAGCATCTGAAGATGGGTATCTGCATCAACACATGAAAGTGCGATAAATAGCTCTGCATCACTACTTCCATCTTCTAAAAATTGTACCGGTTTTTTTGTCAGCATTACACTGTAACCTATTGTGACAGAACCTGTTTCCGGTCTAGCATGAGGTAAAGCAATTCTAGGTGCAATGACAATATAGGGGCCATATTCCTTAACCGAATCAATCATTCCGTCAATATATGATTGTTTGATATGCCCACCTTCTAGTAAAGGTTGTGCCGACTGAATAACTGCATCTTCCCAGTTTTCAAAAGAATCTGCAAACTGAATATAGTCTTTTGTTAAATTAAAACCTTTAATCATAATTCCCTCCATTTATAAAATTGTAGGCCACCGTTCACTATAAGGAGGCCTACAAGATGTCGATTATATGTTAGTCAAGATTATTTACTTCATCTCTCATTGTTGTAAAGTATGTTGCTTTGTGACGCTTATACTGTAATTGAGGAATGATTAATAAAAGTGGTATTAATAAAATCGGTACAATAATTCCGAGATAATGTGATAAGACTGTTGTTCCGGCAAATAAGGTTGCCCAGTCAAACATACCCATCCATCCGATAACTTGATCCGGACCTATTAAAAAGCTTAGTACCCAGGCTGATCCAAACACTTGAATGAGACCTGCAATAAAAGGAATAATCGCTGCTGCACGTCGTCCCCCGGCTTTATTAGCAAATACTGCTAATGTACCATTGTCAAAGAACAAGCAGATGAATCCTGCTATAATTAATACCGGTGATCCCATAAAAATCAAGGCAAAGATTGCTATGATTTGACCAAAAAATCCAAAGATAAATCCATATGATGGTGCTTGAGGTGAGAATCCAAATGTTACTGCACAATCCACTGCTGGCACTGAACCTTGAAGAATTTTATCCGAAATACCTTGGAAGGAAGCTGTAAGTTCTGCTACGAACATTCGAACACCTGTTAAGAGTATTGTGATATAAACCGCAAAGTATGCACAGGTTTCCCAAACATATGTTGCAAAGTAATAATTATTTTCATTGTATTCGAAGGTATCTTTACCTAATATAACCATTATTGTTCCCACGAAGACTGTCATAATCAAGGAGTTTGCAACAACATTATCATTAAGGATTGATAAGAATCCCGGAGCTTCAATGTGGTTGACATCATGTTCTTTATTACCAAGCTTACCACCCAAGCGATATGCAATCCATGCCCCAAACATTTGCTGGTGACCTATTGTAAAACCGGCCCCATCTGTTACTTCTTGAGTTGCTTCGATGATTAAGTTTGACATAACTGACCAATATGTTCCCATTAATAATCCGGTAACAATTAATAATAATGGAGAAACGGCCTGACCGCCTACACCTTCAATGACCCAATATAGAGCCCATAGTAAAACCGCTGATTGCTGATACATAATGTGTCCTGTAATAAATAAAGTTCTGATTTTTGTCACTTTTCTAAAAACAACTAAGAGAATATTGAATGCAAAGGCAATCATCATGACATAACCTACAAAAGCAAGTGAATTCACTGAATCTAAAAACTCAGTAGCTGATGTTTGTCCAAAATAAGGATCGATAACCAATGCTTCAATACCATATCTTGCTGATAAGCTATCGATAATCGGTCTAAATGTTCCAACCAATCCACCTGTACCTACTTGAAGAATTTTAAATCCAACAAAGGTTTTAATAAATCCTGCTAGTGACTCGTACCATTTTTTCCCAAGTAACATGTATCCGATAAAAACAACTGTACCTAACAGCAATGGTGCCTGACCTAAAAATTTGTTAATGAAGGCTAAAAATAAACTTAATGCTAACTCCATATTGTACCCCTTTCAATACCTAATGTTTTTTCATTCAGACGTCTTACTGATAAATTAATTATAGCAAGCTTTCGAACACATGTCTATATAATTAATTTTTTTGAACATTTGTGCATTAATTTTTTGTGCATTAGTACCTAACTAATCAATTAAATAGAGTGCCGCTTCACCAATTTGACGATTCGCTGACATGATATAGTCTCTGTCATTAATTCGTACAATTCTCACATTACTTGGGCCGACTTGCTCATCCAGCAAAATTGTTTGAAAGCCTTCAACTTGGTCATATTGAACCAAATAAAGTTGTTGCTCATCTTTACGCGCACCTAAGACAAAGGTCGGTTTTCCCTTTACTTCACCCGCAAATATGGCATGATAAAAGTCCATAACAATCGGATAGGTATAGACACTTTCATAGGTATCGCCTTTTTTCTTCATAATATTCATCTGTTCACCGTGAAAGGGACTAAGCAGTGCAAATTCAAGTTCTCCATCTCCATCGATATCAATTGCAGCAATATCACTTACCGGGTGATCAAAAATCGTATCAATTTCCCATTCTTCTTTTTTTACAGGTGGAATAACTGCAACAACACCTTCTTCTGATGCAACAAAGGCTACTTCCTGACCTTTCCAAATGCCACGGTTAAACCCATGATTCTTAGTCAACCCTTCTCGAAGAACACTAAGTTCAGCATCGATCTCTTCATCTAAATTCTTTGGAAGTTTGGCTACCAAGATTTTTCCGGGATTAGTCCAATCTTCTTTATCTTCTTTACCAGAGTGAAGTGTACATCCAATAAAATAACGAAAATCTTCACCGTCAATCACATCAAAACGATGTAAATACGGAATATCAAAAATCTTGACTTCTGTGAATTCACCTTCATTATAACGTAGAAGATATACAGCACTGGTTTCTGATTCAACCATCGAATAAAATCCTTTTGAAGCAAAAAAGTAACCTTCATAGTCCGGAACAGCCACAAGGGACATGGTGCCACCTCCACCTTCCCAAAGTACTTTTTTGTTTTTGAAGTTTGCTCCTGAATAGATTTGACAAGATCCCTCACCCTCTGCAGCATAAATTAAATGGGTTTCTCCTTGAATCTCCACAGCATTCACTGAATAACATTTAAAAATTTCATCAATCATTTGTTTTTTCATTTTATACCATCTCCTTAACACAATTTATATATATAGTATACAAGCACTTTAAACAAATGTACACCGTTCTATATTTTTTGCACATTTGTTCGCGCAAAAAAAGCCGGTTTTTATCCCGACTTCTCTTTGAAAACTCTACACTAAATCATCTTGTCTAAGCTGCTTGACATGGTCTAGGATTGTTTCTTCTAATGGACGATACTGCATATTTAATTCGCGCACACTCTTTGAATGATCACATGCAAGTGGATAACCGACGTTTTTCTTTACAAAAATTCTTGTAAAGCCAATGGTTGGTGCTAGTAACCACATAAGCCACTTAGGTACAAACCGTTTTGGTAATTTATACTCCGAAGGATATTTTTCTTCAATAATTTTACTGACATCAAGAAGGTCGCCTGATTCATTCGCTATGATATATCGACCTTTTGCTTCAAGAGTAAATGCTCCTAACAAGTGTCCTCTTGCCACATCTCTGACATCTGAAAAAATAAATTCTAGTTTCGGTGCTCCCATGCTTAATTCTCCATGTAATAATCGCAAAAGTGTTTCTATACTTGTAGAATCTTTTCGCGTGGTCAATGAGGGGCCAAGGACAAAGCCCGGATGAATCGTTACTAAACTCCACCTTGATTGTTCTTTCTCCATGGTCCATGCTGCTTTTTCAGCTTCAGTTTTTGAAAAACTATAGGCGTTATGATCAAGAGAACTTGTGGTATTCCATATCTCTTCTGTTAACGCATTATGCCCATCCTTAGACATATCTTGGTTATCTCCATATATGGCAGCGAGACTACTTGTAAGAACGACACGTCTTACTGTCTCCGCTTTATTTACCGCTTGAAGTACAATTTTCGTTCCATTAACTGCAGGATCGACCAACTTCTTTTTTGGATCATCTTTATCATCCAAGAAAAACGGAGATGCTATATGCATAACTATATTGGCGCCCAATATAGCTTCATCAAAAGACCCTTCTTGATTCAAGTCCGCTTCATATACACTCAGTTTCCCCGGCGAATTATTTTCAATCTCCAATAAATGTGCATATTTATCTGTTTTTAATTTATCTCGCACAGTCATACGCACATCATAACCTTCTTGTAACAAATTATGAACAATCCAAGACGCTATATATCCTGTTCCTCCAGTTACGGTAACAATTGCTTTATCCATTGAATCCCTTCTTTCTGTTTTGATAAATGAGATCACATTGTTCTAAGAATCCTGCCGGCGGTATTCCAAACCCTTGAATAACTCTTGTCCAATAAGCAACTTGACCAATTGTCGTAACGATTGTTGCATATTCTTTTTCATTAAAGAGTTGTGTCATACGCTTTACAACTTTAGGATTTTGTCGTATAGGCGTTCGAACTAAACCTCTTATAAAATATAAGGTCATTCGTTCTCTTTCATTGAGTGTCTTGATTTCATTTAACGCAAGACGTCCTTGCAGTCCTTTGATTTCTTCAGATGTAATTCGAAACTCACGATAGTTCGCGCTATTCATATCGATACAAAAAGGACATGCAATTAACAATGATACTTGCATTCGAATCAACTTGAGCAGCCTTGGAGATATTCTACCTTGTTTATGTGCAATCAAGCCTTCTAATATCATTGAGCTAACAAAAGCTTTTGGTGTCCACAGTAATAATCGTGCCGGTAACATTTTATGTCCGATTTTCTTTTCAGCCATTTGGATCATTTTCTCCAATAGTTTGCATATTTTCGGTTCTTTAATATATGGCATCGTTACCTCCCTCTCACAGAATTAAATATCCACTACCTTACATATTCCTTTGCTTCTTTTCCTGTCATATGATCTATATCAATCACAAGGATATAGGACCTCGTACATCCTTTAATTGTTTTCATCTTTTCCTCATCCGGTCGATCTGCAGAATACTTTTCTACTAGTGCTTTAAATGCATCCAACCATTCGACCTCATCTTCAACTATACGCGCTTTACCAAAAACAACAACACTACGAAAATATGTCGTATATTCCGCACTAACAATTGTATCTTCATCGACAATTGCAAAAGAAACCTTTGCATTTTTAAGAATCGCATCAATCTTATGTCCGGCCTTAGCTGAGTGAAAGTAAATCTTCCCATTGGCATAAACATAACTAAGGGGAATCGCATATGGGTAGCCATCATCTCCATGACAGGCTAAAACACCATTCGTGGCTCTATGCATGACTTCAACATTTTTCTCCATTGATAATAATTGTTTTTTTCTTCGCATTTCTCTAAACATTTTATAGATTCCTCTCAAAGCTAATATATCTTGTTCCTTGAAATGTTAACGTTCCCGTATCGCCTTCAACCAAATAGCCATACTCTTGACTGCTGATATGCAATTCAAGGCGATCTTGACTTTCAAACTCAAACGTCACGTAATATGACGTGCTTGATGACGAATGTCTATGTGCACCACTATGATGATGGCGCCTTACATTTTGGCGCTTTGAGACAACCTTGGCTTGAACTGCTAATCGTGGAGAATGATTGTTTTTATTCCATTCAGAAACGCCTTTGATTAGAATCACAACAAAAACTGCAATAATAAGAAAAAATACCGCAAAGAAAATAAAGAAAAAACCTCCACCAAACATAAAACTATCCATTGTATTTGAGTAACTCATATATGCCTCCTTTTTTTTACGTTCACTACAATCGTTCATCGTTCAAAATTAGCTTAAACCTTAATTTACTAACCGTCAAGTGCATTCTTTTTGATAAAACACCATGCTTAGCATCTTTCCTTGTTTTTCAGCAACATTTTCTAATCTACCGCCATAACTAAAGCCTTTCTTTTCATGAAGATGAATACTTCCTTGATTACCGTCTGTGATTACCGAAATCAATTGTTTGATTTTCGGAGATTGTTTACCCTCTTCTATAATTGCATCCATTAAACGACTTCCCACACCTTGCCCTTGAGCCATAGTACTCACATAGATTGAAATTTCCGCACAACAATAGGCTGTCTCGCGTTGGCGACCATAAGGGGATAATGATGCAAACCCAAGAAGTTCATTCCCCTCTTCAAATACAATAAGAGGATATTTTCCTTGGTGCTCTGTAAGCCATTCTTTTCCTTCATCAAATGTCAGAGCTTTCTCTTCAAAGGAAGCTGTGCCATTTAGAATATTTTCATTATATATTTCAAGTAATGCTGAAATATCATCTATTTTTGCTTTACGAATCATAATAAGTCTCCTTTTCATTCTATAAACTATTATAACCCAATCTTTCCAATTTTTTCAATGAGTATTACCGGAACATTGTAACCCTTTTAGTCGTCGTATAAATAAGGAGGTAAGACTATGCAAAAACACATTCTATTATTATTCCTGATAACGCTACTAATAACGAGTTGTTCCACTAACGGTGAAAGTGTCAAAAATCCGGTATATGCAGCTGAGGAGGAAGCTACTTTGGCAGATTCCAATAACACATTTGCCTTTAACATATTACCCCTTCTCACAGAAAATGGCGATGGCAATGTATTCTTTTCACCTTATTCCATCTCAAGTGCTATCGGGATGCTCTATAATGGTGCCGAAAACACAAGCAAAGCAGAAATTGGTCAGGTTTTTCACTGGGACCTTCTTACCGATGAAGAGTTTAACAAGGGACAGAAATATCTTTACCAAGCTTTGAATAGTAGAGAAAACATCACTCTTATGACCGGGAACTCTATATGGATTAATGACAAAAAATATATTTCAATTAATGAGGATTATCTCTTAGAAAATAAGGAAGTCTTCGATGCCAAATCAGAAACTCTTGATTTAACCCGCCAAGAAGGTATAAATACTATCAACCAATGGATTGCTAATCAAACCAACAACAAAATTACTCAAGTGCTTAGCCAACCCTATACAGCGGATAACCCTATGCTCCTTGTGAACGCTATCTATTTTTTTGGTGGATGGATGCATGAGTTTTCTGAATCCGAAACCCGCTCCGACACTTTTCATGGAACAAGCGGTGACAAAAATGTTCAGATGATGCATCAACGTGAGAGGTTTTCATATCTGAAAACCGATGAATATGAACTTGCTATTCTTCCGTATAAAGAATATGAAGCTAAAATGATGATTCTTCTCCCCACTGAAAATTCCTTCGACGATTTTGTCGATACAATGAATTATGAAACCTACACTAACATTACTTCGACTTCTCTGAAAAACGAGGACGTGATTCTCACTTTTCCGAAATTTTCTCTCGAATATGGTGTAGAATCATTGACCCAAGCCCTTATTGAGTTAGGTATGCCGACAGCCTTTAACGCTTCGGAGGCAGATTTTTCAGGTATCAGTGATGATGCCCTCGATTATCAACTTCGCATTAGCGATGTTCTTCACAAAGCCGTTATCGATGTGGATGAAAAAGGCACTGAAGCTGCTGCTGTCACCGTCGTCGAAATGGAAACCACCTCTGCAGAACCCACGGAACCTATAAGATTCACCGTGGATCGCCCCTTTGTTTTCTTTATTGTAGATCAAAAAACAGATGTATTATTATTTGTTGGGGTTGTTCGAAATATTTAGCAAAAAAATGAACCGGTATTATTTACCGGTTCTCGTAATAAGATTTGGAGTTATTTCGACAGAATAAATTGAATTGTTCCTGATTTTGTTTCATTTTTCCCCACTTCTTGTACCCCTGAAACTTCTTTATATCCTTTGTCATAAAGGTTAAAGGCGTCAATAGAGCACGTCTGAGGTTCTATGCAAAATTTATCATAGTTTTCCGGTGTGTATACAACAAGATAAGAAAAATCATTTGAGCATCTCATTGACAGCTGATAATCATCCCACTGAATAACAGCCACTTCAAATAGTTTTTCCCTGTTGTTTTCCATCATATATACCGTATCAAGTTTTAATGCACTGACAGGTTTAAACCGAGATAAGTCATAGTCAGTTTTTTTAACTTCCTGTATCTCCCCTGTATTAATGGAATTTTGAGATTCCAATATTTTCTTCGCTTCAGTCATAATTTTTGCATCACCACGCTGATTTTCAAAAAAAGGATGAATTCCAAACCCATAAGGCAAACTTGCTTCGCCGATGTTTGTAATTTCATATTGATAGATTAAACGATCGAGTTGAATGATTATATGAATTTTTAATATGCACTCAAAAGGGTACTTCTCAAACTCTTCATAAGAAGCGTCCCATTTCAACGCACCTGTCACCCTATAATCACCTGCCCCTTCACTATTATGCACAATCATAAATGGAAGATTTCGAAATAATCCATGCATTTTTGCCGCATATTCTTTTCCCTTATACCTATACCGATTATTTCTTGTTCGATTTGGCGTCGGAAACATTAAAGGCATTCCATATGTATGGCCTTGACTTTGCCTTTGGAAATCACCTTTTATTAATGTCTTTGTTTTCCAAGACAAATAGGATATGTTCATACCGTCATCCACATTAATATCCATAATAAAATCAAGATATTCAATATGTATCATTTGATTCTCTCCTTATACGTATTGAGTTAAATCATAAGACGCCTTATACGTCAACTCAAACTCTTTTGTGGTAAGCTTCTTCTGCTCTTTATCATAATGTGGTCTTTGCAATTTACATTTTTCCATAAAAATATCAAAGCTTTCATCTTCACTTGTATCACTACATATGCAAAGATAAGCACTATTTGAACTGTATACTCTATATTCACACGCAAACAATTGATCTTGATGTTCTTCCATCACATCACTGCACCATAAAGCAATAAACCCATCACTTTTTCTGCCAAACAACCATCCGTCAGATTGAACGGTTTGATCCATCCTCACTTTTGGCCAAAAGGCATGGGTAAAATGGATCGGATGACTGTCAGGTATAGAGTAAATACTTCCGATTTTATTTTCAACTTGTTTGATTGCAGGAAATACACCATTTCCGTACCAGTAGCCCGGTCGAGTGGCACAAGATGCACTTGTTCCCCCCGGATGTGTAACAAATACGGGCGTTTGATTATCCAGTGCACCGTACCAAAGATGTTGTTGATACCCATAGACTCCCGGCTCAAAGAAAGTTGTTCCATGAAAACGTTCATTTAAAGATTTTGTATATTCATGAGTTTCTTGATTTGAATTTTCCGTTAATGTTACATTTTCCCACCGTTCATAGGATGTATCCGCTCTTGGGGATTCAACGGAAGTTAACACATAATTTTTCTGCTTATTTAAATGTATACATGTATTTCCTGTCGTGTATGTTTCCTTAATATTTTTATTCATAAGGTCAACAAGATGATCAGGGAATCGATATTTTGTTGTTGCATAAGCGGCCATCCATCCTTCAGAATAATCATAAGGCACTTGAGGATTGATTAAATTCAGTAATGCTTGAGCTCCTTGTTTAAATGGATAAAGAACATCTCCATACACTCTTCCCATCGGCCCAAAGATTGAACCGTCAAAGGTATGTTTAGCTAACATTGTAACCAAATAATCAGCTATACCGCTTGCCCTTTTTGAAATCTCTTCATCTGCAAAATCAACAAGATTTAGTAACGTCATAAATGTAATACTTACATATGTTGACGCCAAAAATTCCTCGAAACCTTCTTTTTCCACATCTTCTAACCATTCCAACACATGTTTTTTCCCAAATTCTGACAACTGACGTCCGTTCATATCTGTACGTTTGAAGTTTGCATTCGGATACATTTCTCCACAAAACATTGCCGCTGAATAAAACAATAAGGAATGGTTCTCACTCCAAAAACACATAGCATCTACGCCATTATGTGTCATCCAATATCTATAGTCGATTAACACTTCTTTTGCTCTAGCTTCGAACCTAGAATCAAGTGGATAACTTTTCATATATCTAATTAATCCTGCAATCAAAAAATCCGTACAATCATAGCGTTTTTCGATTTGATTCAATGTTTCATAAAGAAGTGTTTCGTCTTTTTCCCAAACTTTATTAATTGCGCGTCTTGCAAGGATATTCGATATAGCAAACCCAAATTTATTTCCACGATTTAAGCTTTCAACCTCTGCTATTTTGTTTAGAAGCTCCAATTTATTCTCTTCAAAATCTTTACTATTTCCAAAGATCGGATTCATATCCGTTAATTTTTCAAATCGTCGAACAAGTTTTGTATCCTTGACACAACAAGTAACGATCACATTAGGATTGTTTGGCTGAAGTTCTACATTCTTCATCCCGGAAATATCTGTGTGTTCCTTTGGCTGCTTTGCTTTTGCATAATCGTACTCATAACCACCATAGGATACAGACGTTCCACTAGGTGCAGGCAAGGCGTTCATTAGGCATTCCTCATTGAGTATTAAAGTATCTAACCATTCCTTGGTACAATTAAATTCGGATAAATCACCATACTCATCCGAAAGTCGCACCTGCACACCTTCACATTCTCCTGTTAGTTCGATACCAAAAATGTTACGCGTATCACGAACCCCTAAATTCTGAAAACGAATTATAATTTCATTGTATCCTTCTTTTAAATCAAGAACAAGTTCCTGCTTACTCATTGGTTTATATACTGCTTTATTAATTCCGCCTACAAATGCATTATTGCACCATAATCCAATAGCCCCATACGACCATAGTGTTATATTGACTTTTTTTGTCGTCTTGGAAACAAGGCCGGTGACTGCTAGCATTTCAACACGATTTAACATCGCATAGCCCTGACTATAATCTACAAACCAGTTTCCATAATTATAATGATAACACCAAGGAAGACCAAGTTCACTGTTTTCACCTAACCGAATAGAACTATTCGGTTTTTCCATAGGATAATCCGGAAGGATTGTTCTTAAATACGTTTCATAGTCAAGTTGATTCATATTCTCTGCTGGTAACTCTGAATGATCGGCGACCATTTCCATTTCATTTTTTTCAACTGAGTACGGCCCTGATATAAGATATTCAGTAATAAATTTTTGCATATTCTTTTATCCTTTCACTGCTCCTGCTGTCATACCACTCATAAAGTTTTTGCTAAAAAGCATATATATAACTAGCATTGGCACAATAGAGATTGTTGCACCTGCAAACATGATGTTCCATGCCGCTGTTCCATCGCCCATATTTTTCAACATATTCACACCGACAGTTAAGGGTCTTCGTTCATCATTTGTCATCGTAAATACTAGGGGCATAATATATTCATTCCAACCTTGTCGAAAGGATAAGAGAGCTATTGTAGCCATTACCGGTTTTAACATTGGAAGTATGACTTTATAATACGTTTCAAAAAAAGAACATCCATCTATTTTAGCTGCTTCATCTAACTCTTTTGGAATAGAATTAACAAATCCTCTACAAAGAAATATGAATGTCGCTTGCCCTGCCCCTGCAGATATGAATATAACAGGAATCAAGCTTTGATTTATTTTTAATTTTACTGCCAATTCAAACAAGGGTCTAAGTGAAACCGAACCTACATTAATAAACATAAACATAATAAACAAACCATACAACAACTCTTTTCCTCGAAATTCTCGCCTGGAAAAAACATAACCTGCCATCGTTGAATTAATAACAGATACTACCATAACACCTACAGCCAAAAACAAACTATTGATTGTATACGTAGCAAAATTGGCTTGATTCCAAGCTTCTACATAATTAGCAAGAATCCATTTCTCCGGGAAAATATTGCTACCTCCCACCAACAATTCTGCATTGACTTTAAATGAACCAAAGATAACATATAAGACCGGAAATACAACAATAACCGCGAAAAAAACCATGAACAGCCATATAAACATCCTAATTATCTTGGTTCGAATGGAAAATACATTTTGACTTCTTTCCATCGTCGTACCTCCTATACTACATCGTCTAATTTTCTTGAAACATATAAATAAATTGCTGTTACAACACCAACAATCATTGCTGCAACGACACTCAGAAGAGCTCCATATCCGATTTGCGCTTGTGAAGTCCCGCCTGAAGATCCAAAGATTAACCTATAAATGTATAAGAACATAACATTCGATCGGTTTCCCGGTCCTCCATTTGTCAATACCATGATGGCTTCATAATCTTTAAAGGCCCCTGTAATTGCCAACATTAATATAACTTTCATAACCGGCGATAACATTGGTAAGGTAACTCGAAAAAAAGTTTGTATTGCATTAGCACCATCAATTTTCGCAGATTCATAGACATCTTCATTTATACCGTTGATCCCTGTAAGAAAATAGAGCATGTAATTTCCTAAACCACCCCAAATTGCAAGTATCGTTATTGACGCCATGACTATACTTTGGCTGCTTAACCATTTTATTGGTGAATCAATTATATTCATTGCTATTAATACTGAATTCAAAATACCGTTTTGTGTCGCGAAAATAAATCCAAAGATCATACCCGCTATCGCTGTACTAATGATTGTCGGCATAAAATATATACCTCTAAAAAGAACGGTACCCTTAATTTTTTGATTAAGCAAAACCGCCATAAGTAGCGATAAAGGAATGATGAAAATCAATTTATAAAATGCGTATTCAAATGTATGTAAAACACTGTCCCAGAACGTAGAATCATTAAGCATTCTCACAAGATTCCTAGTTCCTGTAAAATTAGCTGTGAACCCATTATAATCTGACGCAATATAGCGAAAGATCCATAAAAAGGGATAGATTGAACATACTAATAAAAACAATATCGCCGGACTAAGCATGAGAAATGTTGCTATATTACCACTTTTTTTATGTGAAGTTTTAATAATATTTTTTTTCCTTGTGATATTCACAATCTTGCCTCCAATTCATTCTGATTTTTAGGAAAGAGAAGTAGCGTTCTTACATCGCGACTTCCCTTTCTAAAAATCTAAGAACTTATTCTGTTAAATATGTTGCAGTTCCCTCACTTGGGTTTAATGGATCATAATCAGGGATAACCAATCGCTTAACTGCTCCAGAAGCTACATCTGCATCTAGCGCATCATTATAGCGTTTATTTAAATCTTCAATTGCTTCATCAATTTCTATATGACCCATAACGGCATTCCAAAGTAATATTCGATAATTATCTCCTGTCAAATTAACCGTTGGCGGTGTTGGGTATACTGACTCATAATCTAACAATGAGAAATCAGCAAGTCGACCAATTTTTGTTTTGTCAATGACCCCATCCATATATTGAGTTATTGGCAAGCTATACCCTTCTTCCAGGTAACCTTTGATAAATTCTTCTGATTGAAAATATTGGATAACTTTCCAAGCTTTATCCTTATGTTCAGAAGATGAAAAAATTGCATATGCTTTACTTGGATTAGTTTGTAGGGCTCCCTTAATCTCGCCTGTTAATGAAGGAACCGTTCCAACCCCCCACTCAAAATCAGTGATTGGAATTTGAGATGTGAATACACCTGCTTCTTGGGATGCATTGCTCCAGAGTGCAAATTCACCTTGTGCAAATAGTGCTCTCATATTATCAACACCTTGTTGATCCGGATAAGCAATATCTTCTGAAATAAAGCGTTGCCCAAGTTCAAGAATATCTTTATATCCACTAAAATCATATCTTCCATTGACATAGTCATAATAGTAAACCCCTGAAACTTGTGCACTCATTTCAAGAAGTCGCTCAAATGGCGATGAAGAAGTAAAGCCGATTCCAAACGTTTCACCACTTCCTTTTACTGTAATAGCTTTTGCCATTTCAATATAATCTTCTAATTTTTCAGGGATTTCTGTATATCCAGCTTCTTCTAACATTGTTTTATTATATTGGACTCGTACACCTGAACGCATACCTGAATATACATAATAAATATTTCCGTCTTTTGAGTTCAATCCTTCATATGCATTCTTATATGGCGCATTTACTTTTTGATATGTTTCATCTGCATCAATATAGTCATTTAATGGTATAATCATACCAGTATCAGCAAAGGTATTTAACGCTACCGGCGTGCTTGCTATATCAGGAGCCGTTCCTCCCGCGTAGGCAAGAGCCAACATGTTTTCATAATCGTCTGTTACAACATTCAAGCTAATCTTGATTCCATCTGTGTTTGTTTCATTGTACTCTTCAATCTTAGCTTGTACATACTCTGAGTCGTGGCGATCTTGCGTCCAAACTTCAATTGTAGTTATTTCCTCCGATGTTGCTTCCCCCGATTCTTGATTTGATTCACCCTGTTCTTCTGATGTCTGATTATCTCCACATGCGGTAAGGCCAAAGGCCAAAACCAATGCAAGTAATAGACTAATTAAACGTTTACTTTTCATAATAAATCCTCCTTGATATTTTGTTTTTGTGTAGTGTATACATAATTTATCACTGATAGCACTTTATGTGTAGCACTTTTTCCACTGTATATGTAACACTTTCCACTATTTCTTACTTTTTTTGTCAAATTAGAATAGCTATACTGATATTTCCGGGTAAAATCAAATGCTCTTGCACAATATCTATTTCCGTGATAGTATAATCACTAAAAAAGGATGTGAAATAGAATGTTTTTATATAAATTACGCCATAAGTTTATTAATTTAAAAATACAAAATAAGATTAGCCTAACAATGATTTCACTCCTCGTCTTTTTAATCGTATTTATATATATCACTATCGTAGCGTCCTTACAAACAGTCATTTTATCCGATTCTTTGCGCCGAATGCGATCATCACATGAAGCACGTGAACAATCTTTGATTTCAAGCTATGCAAACTATATGTTCCAATTTAACAGTCTTGTGAGTAATCCTTCATTTCAAAATATACTTCTCAATGTATCAAAGCAAGATAAGTCAACCACTGAACATCGATTGCTACTACAAGATACAATAAGTACTTTAACCACTGCCAACCCTGCTGTTAAAACAGTTTATTTCATCGATAACTATAAAAATGCATACTATAGTTATGAAACTTTTTACAATAATGAGTCTGATTTGTTTTTTTTTCAACCAAAGGATATTTCCGGAATTACTATACTTCCCCAACGGAAAAGTCCATTTTTCACTAATGACCAAGTCATTCCGGTAATTATCCCTCTTACTTTACGGTACATTGACCAATCACAATTTACACTGATCGCTGATTCTTCGGAAAACGCAATGCTATATGTAACAATTTTAATCAGCGCTTCTTCATTAAATGATTTGATTCAATTATGGTCGAATGAATTTAAATCCAGTCATTTATTTTTCATTGACAGAAACGGCAATCTCCTATCATCTCCAAATTCAAACATACTGCTTTCTAACAACTATGACATTGAACTAAAGAATGAAAAATTTTTAACCCCTTTGTTTGAATCAAATACTATAGAACAAAGCAAATTATCTGATTCGTATGTAACATCCAAGGCATTAACATCTAACTTAGCATTAGTCAGCATTTCAACAAGAGATGAAATCT
>CAZVKG010000047.1:0-26504 GCA_964627665.1 uncultured Eubacteriales bacterium
ACATGGAGTTCAAAGCACTGATTTTTCGGGCTTTGTAATTCCGAGAGACTATTATACAAAAAAAGGAGGTCGCTATGCTACGTTTTATTGAAAAAATCCCAATGACTTTTGTTGCAAAACTCACACACATACTCATTCTTTTATTGGAATGTGTTGCCATTATTACGCTTATTTTTTTACCACCCATTGTTCGTTCTGTCATCCAATATGAAATTGGATCCGGCTACGCAGCTTTAGGTCCGGAACATCCCTTGTATATGTATTTTCTTGTCTTATTGTATATTTCGGGAATTTTAGCTTTTCTTGTTTTGGATGAATTACGTAAGATCTTCAAAAGCTGTGTTTTAGAAGATGTGTTTGTTCAAAAAAATGTCTCTCGATTATTACGTTTGGCCATTTTTACCTTTGCCATCTCGCTCGTGTTTTTTAGCAAGGTGTTTGTTGTCAATTCTGTAATGACCATCGTTATCGTCTTCGTTTTTTTTATGGCTTCGGTATTCTGTCTGGTTTTAGCACTATTATTTAACGAAGCAATTCATATTAAAGAAGAAAATGACTTGACCATATAAAGGAGGCCTTCATGGGACGAATTGTCATTAACTTAGATGTTGTTATGGCCCAGCGAAAAATCGCATTAAAAGACCTTGCTGATGCCATAGGGATTACTAATGCAAATCTATCCATATTAAAAACAGGTAAAGCAAAAGCCATTCGCTTTTCTACACTAGAGAAATTATGTGAAATATTAGAATGTCAACCGGGCGACATAATCGCCTATGAGGAGGATGAAAAATGATACTCGTATATGCTTTTATTGTGGGCCTATTAACCAATCTTTTTATACTTTATTATGAACCCGGTCTAGGTTTTACCCTTGCCATATTAGTCAACTTAAGCTTTGCCATATATACTATGAAAATCGGAAAACGTCAATTTGATCGCTCCGCTTTTATAAAACTCATTATTATTGTTTTACTATCAGGAATCTATATTGTTCGCAATTTTCTTGTGTTCAAAATTCTCACCATATTTATATTTCCCTTTTTATTTGCCAGCTTGTATGTTTCTTTCAATACGTCCAAGCCTCTAAAAACAACGACAAAACTATTCACTACAATTTTTCGTCCTCTGGTATATATCCACCGTTTTCTTCAAGATGGACTTCAGAAAATAACCAAAGGACGAGAAGAGGTAAAATATATTGTCTATGGAATACTCATTGCTATCCCTTTTCTAATGATTGTTATCCCATTACTTGTTTCGTCAGACCTTATCGTTCTCGATATGTTTACACGCTTTATCGATGACTTAAGTGTATCTGGAGACCTTATTTTCCGCTATATTTTTGTCTTCAGCTTATCCAGCTTCATATATGGCCATTTTATCGCTGAGAAAATAAGTCATAAAATCTCACCCTTAACGAATAATTCTTCTCCGGCGATAGCTATTGATAAGCAGGCTTCAAAATCACACCTTATTATCACGACGTTTCTTATTATGATTAACGTGGTTTATCTGTTTTATGTCTATGTACAGGTGCGCTACTTATTCATTCAATCCGGGACCTTGCCGGAGGGTATTACCTACGCTGAATATGCAAGAGAAGGCTTCTTTCAATTATTAGCTGTTGCCATTCTAAATATATTAGCTGTCATTGCTTTAGAGCTTTTAAATCCAAACAAAAGAAAGGTACAACGCGGCCTCGAAGAAATCACCTTAGCCTGTACTTTCATTATGAGTATCTCCGCATTCTATCGTATGTCTTTGTATGAAAACATCTATGGTTTTACAGTCTTGCGTCTACTCGTTTATATGTTTTTAATTTTCTTAATGGGATTCATTCTGCTCGTCAGTATATATCTGATTACATACAATGCAAAGATTATGTTACTGATCATTGCCTACAGTGTTGTCTTCTATATGGGATCTGCTTACTATAATGTTGAAGGACATATCGCTGAAAAAAATATTGCCAGATATGACCAAACCGGAGACCTTGATATGGATTACTTACTCAATTTGTCCCCGGACGCCTATCCGGCGATTGAAGAATACTTTAACAACCATCCTGAGAAAAAAGACGATGATTACTATTATAGGCGCTTTCGAAGCAAAATTAAAGAAGCCCATGAACGGCCCTGGCAAGAATTTACTATTTTGCGATAATAATGTCCCGGCAACTAGTTTATCTTACCATAGGCCACTGTTTCACTCCCTTTTTCAATTCCTAACGCCTTTAATTGATACAATATTACACCATCAACTTCTGCATAGATTTTTTGAACATAATTCATTTGAACATCATATATCTCACCTAGAATTTCTCCTTTTGCAAAATGTTGACCCGGCTTTTTTTTTGATTTCCATATTCCTCTAGTCTCTGCTAATGGATAATATGTGTCTTGAATATCGGTAGGACTATTATCTGCTTTTTCTTTCTTAACGTCAATAAATCCGAGAATATGAAGTACTGAAAGAACATCCTTTACATATGCGTTCACTGAATTGATATCTTTTACTCCTGCACCTCCACGTTCAATCAGTATAGATGGTTTTCCCAGTACCCCTGAATTATTATAAAATCCTGATACGGAAGACGATTGAACCATTACATCAACCTCAAGGGCGGATGCCATTACACGTGATTGCTCAATCATTCTATCCTCACCACGTCCTGCATAAAATACAAAAGGCATAACGACTTCATGGACATCTGCTCCATGAAGGTCAATATGGTAGTCTGATGGTCCCACCAGTTGCTCTGTAAGTGTGAAAGCAAGGCGCTCCGAAAAACTCCCTTCTTTATTTGCCGGAAATACACGATTTAAATTCTTGCCATCTTCCGGCACTACTTGTTTCGCATATGAAAAAAAGCCACTCGGGTTACAAATAGGAACAATCACTACCTTCCCTTTGATTGTTAGCTGTTCTAATCGTTTAATCAGCTCTAAAGCGGCTAAAACCGAGGTTTCTTCCGTCCCATGTACTCCTGCTGTGATTAAACAGCTTTCTCCTATATTGTCCCCAAACTCAAAAGTCTCTATATTATAATCACTTTGTTTAATATCTAAATACTTTGTTTTCATATGTTCACCTTTCTTTGTTTCGCGAAAAAAAATGTCTGACACAAACGTGGTCGGTACCCCAAGAAAATCAAGCTACGTACACCATGAAATACTAAATATGAAATCCATATTCCCTTATGGTTTAATGTATTCATAAAAAACAAGCTGGATATCAAAAATGCAAGTAAAGCCAGTCCTGTAGCACCTGCTATCAATTTTGTTTTGTTCATTGCCGTATAGATCCCATAATATGTAATGCCGATTCCTGTAACAATCGGAAAAATAAGCGCAACCCACTCTTCTCGTTGAATAAGCGCAATTAATTCTTGCTCTCTTGTAAACATCTTCCAAATAAAAGAATGACTCCACATTAGCCCACTTATAACTATGACAGTAACAAATATATAGGCTTCTGTCGTTATTTTGAAGACATCTTGAAGCACTTTTGATGATTGCATTGAAAATACACGGCCCGAATATATACTTGAACCATTCGCTATCCCTTCAAATAAATATGCAACCAATAAGTTCCATTGAAGTATAATCGCCACAGAAGCCAACATTTTTTCACCTAATGCTGTTGCCATCGACATCAAAACGTTATTATGAACTAATAAAAATAGTGTCCTTAAACTTAAGTAGCCACTATTCTTCATATATTTAATAAAATATGTTTGATTTATATAATGACGAACCTCTTTCATATTCCATTTTTTTATTCTATAAATACTACTTATACCTATCGCTAATGTAATAATCTGACTAATTAAAGTTGCAGCTGCAACACCTTCAATTCCTAGTGAAAATTTCAAGACAAAAACAACATCCAATATGACATTTATTATATTACCTACAATCTGCATTACTAAACTCATCTTAATTTGCCTTTGACCCATGAGCCAGCCTAATATCGAATAATTCAGCAAAACTGCCGGAGCTCCCCATATAACAATCTTATAATAGATTGATAAATTATGTGCAACATCTATACTTGGATTAACCCATCTAATATAGGAATGGAGAATTAAATATTGTAACAGAATAATGAGACTACCAAGTAAAAGACTTAACATCATCGGTAATAATAAAGATTGACTATTTCCACGCTCATCTCCTAGACTATTTGCCTTAGAGCTTTCTGCTGTTGTACAGACACGAAGAAAACCCAGCAACCAATATATTGTATTCATAAGTGTTGTTCCAAGGGCAATGCCTCCGATGGCGCTAATCTCACCTAATTGTCCTATAACCGCAGTATCTGTCATTCCTATAAGTGGTTGTGTAATTGTTGATAGGATTAATGGAGCTGTAATTTTAACATATTCCTTATTCATTATATGACAGCTCCCATCAATTGTTTTGCATAGGGATGGGTAATTTTCTTTAAATTTGAGACAGCAACACTCTCTACAAACATTCCTTTATATAAAAAATCAATACGGTCACAAAAATATACTGCACTTAACAAATCGTGTGTTATAAACACATAGGTTTTATTCTCTTCATTTTGAATGCACTTTAGCATATCCATTATTTCCACTTGTGTATGAGAATCAAGAGAACTTACCGCTTCATCAAATATTATGATGGGCGCTTGAGTTGCAAGCGCTCTCGCAATACAAATTCTTTGCATTTGGCCTCCACTTAACTCATGGGGCAATCGAAATAGATAGGTTTCATTTAGTCCAACTTTTTCTAGGTATTGACCGATTATTTGATTACATTCACTTGAATCTTTTCGACGGAATTGAGCATGAGTTCTTAAGGATTCTAACATAATTTCACGAACGGTCATCCTTGGATTGGCGGATGAACTATAATCTTGAAACACAATGCTTACTTTTCCTTTTATGTGACACTGTCCTTCATTTGGCTTTAACAAATGGCAAAGTACTTTTCCCAAGGTACTTTTTCCACTTCCACTTTCCCCCAAAATTCCTATACATTCCCCATTTTTTACCGAAAAATTAAGATTTTTCAATACATTTTGTTCTTCTTTTCCCCATATTGATTTTTGATTTTCTTTTTTAAATTTTACTGAGAGATTTTTTATTTCAATCATACGGATTATGCTCCTATAACTTTTTTCTCATATGCACCTTTTATTTGCTGACGTGTGTATATCAATTTTTTTGTGTATGGATCTGTTGCATGTTTGACTATATGTTCATAATCCCCCTCATCTACGATACGTCCTTTATTCATTACAATAATTCGATCTGAAACAGCTTCAATAACACCCAAATCATGAGATATAAAAACCATGGTTATTTTTTTCGTCTGTTTTAATCGCACAAATTCTTGTATAATATCATATTGCGTCACTGCATCAATCGCTGTTGTTGGTTCGTCTGCTATAAGCATATCCGGTTCTAGAATTAACGCCAACCCAATCATAACTCTTTGTAACATACCTCCACTTAATTGGTGGGGATATTTTCTCAACACATCCTCCGGTTGCCTTATAGACATGAAGTTTAATATTTCAATTAAGCGTAAGCGAATCTCTTTTTTCCCCATTTTTTTATGAGCTCGAACGGTTTCTATCATTTGGTATCCAATCCGATACAGTGGGTCAAATGCCATCATTGGATGTTGCATTACCATTGCAATCTGATTTCCTCGTAACTTTCGTAAAAGCGTTTCACCCGCACCGATTAACTCCATATTGTTATATAAAGCACTTCCTTGAACATTTAATTTTGAATCTTGAATGCCTAAAATACTTTTCATTGCTATGCTTTTCCCACTTCCACTTTCTCCTAAGATCCCCAGACATTCACCGGTATGAACATAAAAACTTATGTCTTGGATTAAATACTCTTTTATGTTTTTATGCTCAATCAAAACCTTTAAGTGCTCAACTCGTAAAATTTTATGCATTATTTTAGGACCTCCTTCGGGTCAAATATATCTCGCATAATATCACCTAACATGTTAAAGGCTGAAACAACCATGATAATAGCCATTGCCGGTGCAAACATCTGAAGTGGGTGCGTCATCATAACATTCTTAGCTTCACTAAGCATAGCCCCCCACTCAGGCATTGGCGCTTGAACGCCTAATCCGAGAAATGATAGTGTTGAAATATTTATAATTGACCAGCCCATATCAAGAGTCGCTAAAACAATTAGCTCTGATGAAATACTTGGTACAATATGTTTTGTTAAGATATACCATTGTCCAGTTCCAACACAGCGTGAATACAACACATAATTTTTTTCTCGGTATTGTAGCACCTTTGTTCGAACCATTCGTGCATACCACGCCCATTTTATAATAATTGTTGCCAAAATAACATTTAAAACATTAACACCAAGTAAAGCCACAATAGCAAAAATCATAATCTGACTAGGAAAAGATAGCATGACATCAACTAAACGCATAATAATTTCGTCAACAAAGCCTCTTGAATATCCTGCAAGAATCCCCATTACTGTTCCGATAAAAAGGGTTCCTATCATTGTTGTAAGAGACAAATAAAAGGTTGGGCGAATTCCAAAAATCAACCTCGAAAAGACACAACGGCCAAGGTAATCCGTTCCCAAGGGATATTCCCAGCTAAATCCTTCAAATTTGGCGAGTATGTTTGCTTCAAAGGGATCATTGGGTATAATCCAAGGACCTATAATCCCTAAAACAGCTATCCCAAACAAAAAAACAAGTAAGAATATCGCTTGCTTTGATTTTTTAAGTTTTTTCCATATCATGATGAATAACTCCTTATTCTTGGATCTGCCATGTGTTGTATAATATCAAAAACCAAGTTAAACACCACAAATAATAAACCGATAAATAGTATATAAATTTGGATAATTGGATAATCTCTGTTAAAAATTGATTCAATGCAAAGCTTTCCTACACCAGGCCAAGCAAAAACATTTTCCACAACAATTGTTCCAGAAATTAATTGTGGGATACTCATTCCTATAGCAACTATACATGATTGCAATGAGTTTTTAAGTATGTGCAAACCTGATATTCGCCACGGATTTAGCCCTCTGACCTTCGCATACGTTACATAGTCTTCACGCATATTTTCCAGCATATTATTTCGAATAAGGCGGATATAGGTCGATATATAAGTCATGGCCACCGTAACCGACGGCAAAATAATATATCTAATTCCACCATTTCCACTTGTCGGCAAAAGCTTCAACTTATAACTAAATATCCAAATGAGAATTAGTCCAATCAGATAAGCAGGCATTGACGTTGTCATAAATACAAAAGCACGAACACCTCTGTCAAACCAACTATCTTTAAAAACGGCACAGAAAAATCCAATAGGAAGGCTCAAACCAATAACAATTAGCAGCGACATTCCCGCCAAACGAATTGTTGACGGAAGCGTGCGCTGGAATTCGCTGAGAACAGTACGCGACGGATTAACATAACTAACTCCAAAATTGAGTTGCAGGGTGTCTTTTAACCAATACACATACCTCATCAAAAAAGGGTTGTCAAGTCCCAATTCTTCTCGAACTTCTTGAATAGCCGCTTCGGTAATCACAGGCGTCTGTCGAACACGTAAAGCAACTTCAGCCGGATCAGACGGAATTAAATTTATAAATACAAAGCACACAAATGATACAAGCAGCATTAATGGAATTGTTGTTAGTAATCGCTTTATTACATACGCTCTCATTTTGTCTCCTTAATCAGTTAGGTACATTTTTTCAAAGGGCACTTCATATTGACTCATACTAAACTCTACGCCACTAACCTTGTCATTAAACACCGCTTTATTGCATTCATAAGTAATTGGAAGATAAATTGCCTCCTCATGAAGCATCATCAAAACAAATGTGTATAACTCTTTTCGTTCTTCTTCGTTTGTTGATACCATAATCTGGCTAATTGCCTCGTCAATTTCTTCCTTATGCTCTAATCCTAATTGTGCCGCATAGTCTCCATATACAGGTCTTTGCATGGCAGATAAAGACGATTGAGGATCATATGGAGTTCCCCAGCTAATGTTAAAAACCATATCAAAATTACCGTTCTTCATATTATCCCGATACGATTGTTCTTCTTCACCTTTTAGCGTCATTAAAACACCAATTTTGCTAAGTTCTGCTTGTATATACTCCCCAATAGTTCTTTCAGTTACACTATCTGCATTATATAAAAGTTCAAACTCTAACTTTTCACCTTCTTTTTCCCTTATCCCAATGTCTGTTGCTTGCCATCCAGCTTCCTCTAAAAGTTGGCTCGCCTTTTCTAAATCATAACCAAATGCCTCTATATTTACATCACAATACGGAACCGTCTTTGCAAATAAAAAATCTGCCGGCATCTCTAGCCCGTTAAATATCCCTTCTGAAATCATTGATTTATCGACTGCATGCTGCACCGCTTTTCTCACTTCTATATCTTGAAAAACACCTTCTGCTGAATTCAATAGAATTTGACGTGTGGATGTTGGTGCTGACAAGGCCACTTCTATACCTTCATACTCTTTATATTTACTAACCGCGTCAGCATCAATCATATTTTTCCCATAAATCAAATCAATCTCTTCATTTTCTAATGCAAGCATTCGGGTTTGATTATCTGATATCACTTTAACAATAATTTTATCAATTTCCGGAATTTCTCCCCAATAATTTTCATTTTTTTCAAATACCGCATACTCATCTGTTACAAAGTCTGTTAGTATGTATGGTCCGGTTCCTATATACCCCTCAACACCATCCTTTGTTGTCCCTTCAATCATTGAGTTAGGTGATATCATTGCAAAAGGTCGCGTAACTCCTAACTCGGTTAGCATTGGATAATATGGATCCGAAAGCGTAATAACAAACGTTGTTTCATCTTCTGCCTCTACACTCACCAATAAATTCATCATTTCTAGCCATGTATGGCGTTCCATATTGTCAATAATTGCATCAAAATTCGCTTTTATTGCATATGCATCACACACTTCACCATCAGAAAAAATTACCCCTTCTCTGATTTTGAACGTATATACAGTACCGTCATCACTGATGTCCCAACTTTCAGCAAGATTAGGTTCATATCCCTTTTCTGTAATTTTGACAAGTGTCTCATACAACATACCTTGAGCATACATTTCTCCTGCATACAGGTGTGGGTTTAAGTCTCTAATATCTCTAAAGTTTACAAAAGTCAAAACTTTTTCGTCATCTCCTCCTGTATTACCGCCTGTTTTCTCTTCGCTGTTTATTGCACATCCACTTAGTACTAGCAATATACAAACAAAAAAAGTTATTTTCTTAACTAAAAATTTTAATCTACTCTTTAACATATTTCCTCCTTATTGATAATCGTTTTCAACAAACCCTACTATATCACGGGATGAAGTATCCGTCCAATATCCAATAAGAAGAACCTAGTTATAACGTTTTGTTATAACTAGGTTCTATATAATTCTTTCAATCTTATTAAAAAATCTTTTTCGATCTTCATAAGGTGGTACCCTAACCTCAAAATATATCCCACATTTAAACAATTATGGCAACAGTTAATCTTAATTCTTCGGATATGATTTTTCTGATAATCAACTTTTAGAAAATCCAAACCAAGGCTACACAAATCTGTATGTGACAGCATATTCATCATCACATGTTCACTATTGGTATGTACCATATGGCGCATTTCATTCACTTTAATTTGATTTTGACTGATTATATCCACATGTTCCATTAAGGAAAAATAATCTTTTTCTCCCTGTATAAATTTCAGCCCTTGAAGCGCCTCAAAATCAACGATTTTTTCTTCGTATAATGGATGCTTTGGACCTGCATATAAGCATAATTGACATTTTTTCATTGTATGAAATACGATCTTCTTTCGAGAAAGCATCTGCTTAAAAACATGCTCTTGATGTTCAGGGTAGAACAATATCCCGATATTCGAACGCATCTTCCATACATCATCAATGATATCTTCACTTTTCCCTGTTTTATAATCGATATGGACTCCCTTTTCTTCATAGGCATTATAATAATTTGCTAACATCCTTGCAATCATATTACTTGAATATGCTGTAATTTTTAATTGAGAATAAGCCCTATGTGTGGCTAAATCTTCGACTATATTAACTGTCTTTAGTATATTCTTTGCATAGAGATATATCTCTTCTCCAAAATCAGTTGGCTGAACTCCCTTAGAATTTCTAATTAAAATATTTTGATCTAATTCTACTTCTAAATTTTTTAGCACCTTACTTACATTCGGCTGTGATGTATATAAACGTTCTGCCGCTTTATTTAAACTTCGACTTTCAACCGCTGCAACCAAATATTCTAATTGTCTTATTTCCATCTTATCCTCACTTTTGATTATAATAATCATTATCATTTTTTTGCTATTATAGCATAAAAAAAGATATTTAACAAAATTACGTTAAATATCTTTTCCTTCCTACTATTTAAGTTCAATTATGTCCGTCATACCATTCCATCACTTCAAGTCGTGTTATTGCACGTTCAAGAGCTAGCTTTGCTTCAACATGGTCTTTGTTTTCAGCTAATCTTTCTTCCGCTCTTTGTTTTGCTTGCTTGGCACGCTCAATGTCGATTTCATGTGGCCACTCTGCCGCATCCGGAAGAAGTGTCACTTCTCTTTCCTTAATCTCAGTAAATCCACCATGAATCAAACCCTTAATTTCTTGCTCATCGGTTAGAATGGTGCACGTTCCTGTTGAAAGCGCAACGGTCGTCGGTGCATGGTCATCTAAGATTCCCATTTCACCTTCTGTTGTTCGAATGACAACTCGCTTCACTTCACCATCATAAAATTCGCCATCTGGTGTAATGATTTTTAATTTGATCATTCCATTATCCATTTTATCACCTTCTAAACTCGTGCTAATACGTCACTGATGCTACCTGCCATAAGGAATGCACTCTCCGGAATATCATCATGTTTACCTTCAAGAATTTCCTTAAATCCTTGAATGGTTTCACTCAAGGAGACATACTTTCCATCAAGACCTGTAAAGGTTTCTGCCACGAAGAAGGGTTGAGATAAAAATCGTTCCATTTTTCGTGCACGTGCAACAGTGATACGGTCTTCATCCGAAAGTTCATCCATACCTAGGATGGCAATAATATCTTGTAATTCCTTATATTTTTGTAATACCTGCTGAACGCCTCGAGCTACCGAATAGTGCTCTTCACCAACAATATGTGGATCCAAGATTCGTGATGATGAGTCCAATGGATCTACCGCCGGATATATACCTTTTTCAACAATGGAACGGGATAGAACCGTTGTTGCGTCCAAGTGAGCAAAGGTTGTTGCCGGAGCCGGGTCAGTTAAGTCATCGGCGGGAACATATACTGCCTGAACCGATGTGATTGAGCCTTTTTTTGTCGATGTGATTCGCTCTTGTAGGGCTCCCATCTCAGTCGCTAATGTTGGTTGATAACCAACGGCACTCGGAATACGTCCAAGTAATGCGGATACTTCAGAACCTGCTTGTGTAAATCTGAAAATATTATCAATGAACAAAAGAACGTCTTTTCCACCTTCATCTCGGAAGTATTCTGCCATTGTTAGTCCTGTAAGACCCACTCGCATTCTCGCTCCCGGTGGCTCGTTCATCTGACCGAACACCATGGTTGTTTTATCGATAACGCCGGACTCACGCATCTCGTGATATAAGTCATTTCCTTCACGTGTACGCTCACCAACACCTGTAAACACAGAGAATCCTCCATGCTCTGTTGCTATATTACGAATTAACTCTTGAATTAATACGGTCTTACCAACACCGGCTCCACCGAATAATCCGATTTTACCACCTTTTTGGTAAGGACATAATAAGTCAACAACTTTTATTCCCGTCTCAAGAATTTCTGTTTCTGTTGACTGTTCCTCAAATTTTGGTGCTTGCCGATGTATAGACCATATCGGAGCACCCACTGGAGCCTCTTTTTCGTCAATTGGATCACCGGACACATTAAACATACGTCCAAGGGTTTTTTCTCCAACCGGAACCGATATCGGATTTCCTGTATCAACTGCTTCCATTCCACGAACCAAACCTTCAGTTGGTCCCATAGAGATACAACGAACAACGTCATCTCCTAAGTGCTGTGCAACTTCAACAATTAATTGTTCTCCATTTTGACGTGTAATCGTAATCGAATTATATAAATTCGGCATAGATTCAGCGTCAAATTTAATATCTAAAACGGCACCAATAATTTGAGTGATTTTACCTGTGTTCTTCTTTTCCATTTTAATCTCACTCCTTAATTATCTCGTTCATAATTTCTGCACTCGTTATTGAAGCGCTTCGGCTCCACCAACAATTTCTGTAATTTCTTGGGTAATTGATGCTTGTCGAGCGCGATTGTATTGTAATGCTAATTTATCAATCATATCATTTGCGTTATTGGTTGCAGAATCCATGGCTGTCATACGTGCGCCATGTTCACTCGCTACAGATTCTTTTAGTGCACCATAAATAACACTACTTAAATACTTCGGCAAGATTTGATTTAACACCTCTTCAGGTGACGGTTCAAAGTTCATTACTGATGTAGTCTCTTCCCCTTGATCATCGAATTCTTCAGGTTGAACAGGCATTACTTTCATGAGTTTAGGCTCTTGAGTTAAGGTTGATTGAAAATGTGTATATGCAATATAGACTTGGTCAATCTCTTTTTCCATATATAAATCCAAGATTAGACGACTTAATTCAATTGCTTTATCATATGTTGGATCATCAAGAGCATCATGATAAGTTTCAGTAATGTTTGCTCCGCGCTTACGTAGGTATTCAGCTCCGCGTTTGCCAACAGCATAAACCTTCTCATCATCCGGACTAATATTATTCTCCGCACGATGATTCATCACCAATTTACCAATATTACTATTGTATCCGCCGGCCAAACCACGATTCGACGTCATCACAAGATAGAGTGTTTTTTTACCCTCACGTTCTTCCAACATCGGATGGGATACCCCTTCACTTTGGGCTAAAATTGATGAAATTGTATGGTGAATCGTCTGAAAGTATGGGCGCGTTGACACGGCTGCCGCCTTTGCTTTTTGTAGCTTGGCCGTTGCCACGAGTTTCATTGCTTTTGTAATCTGCTGAGTACTTGTAATGCTGACTTTACGGCGCTTGATTTCTCTTATTGAAGCCATATCATCATCCTATTCTAGTGTTTTTTTGAACTCTTTTTGAAATTCATCACAAATTGAAGTTAACTTCTCATCCAATTCATCCGTTAAACCGTCTTTACCAAGAATCTCTTTTTTCACTTCTGAATAGTGGCTATCCACATATTCCAGAAACATATTCTCATAATCCTTGACTTGGTCCACTTCAAATTCCATCAGATATTTTCGAGTAACAGCGTATAAGATTAACACTTGGTCTGCAACTGCCATTGGAGCATATTGAGGTTGTTTTAAAACTTCCATAATACGTTCTCCTTGATACAGTCGATCACGAGTATCTTTATCCAAATCAGATCCGAATTGGGCAAATGCTGCCAATTCACGATACTGAGCTAACTCAACACGAATCGGTCCAGCAATTTTTTTCATTGCTTTTATTTGAGCCGCACCACCAACACGTGATACGGATAATCCGGCATTAATTGCTGGTCTAAATCCGGAGTTAAACAATTCCGTTTCTAGAAAAATCTGACCATCTGTAATTGATATTACGTTCGTTGGTACATATGCCGAGATATCGCCTGCCTGTGTTTCAACAATCGGAAGGGCTGTTAATGAGCCTCCACCAAGTTTTTCATTAAGGCGTGCTGCACGTTCCAGTAGACGTGAATGCAGATAGAATACATCTCCCGGATAGGCTTCACGTCCTGGTGGTCTACGAAGAAGTAGTGACATGGCACGATAAGCAACCGCATGCTTTGACAGGTCATCATAAATAATTAAGACATCTTTTCCTTCTTCCATCCATTCTTCACCAATCGCACACCCTGCATAAGGTGCAAGATACTGAAGTGGCGCCAATTCTGCAGCTGTCGCTGCTACAATCGTTGTATAATCCATTGCACCGTTTGCTTCAAGCGTTTTTACGATACCTGCTACTGTTGACGCTTTTTGTCCGATTGCAACATATATACAAAGAACATTTTCTTTTTTCTGGTTAATAATGGTATCAATCGCAATTGCTGTTTTACCGGTTTGTCGGTCTCCGATAATCAGCTCTCTCTGTCCACGCCCAATCGGTATCATAGAGTCAATAGACTTAATACCTGTCTGTAATGGGGTTGTCACAGATTTTCTTGAGATAACTCCATGAGCTACTTTTTCTGTTGGACGATACTTGTCTGATTTGATTGGACCTTTTCCATCAATTGGTTGTCCAAGGGAATTGACAACACGTCCCTTTAATGCATCACCAACCGGAACTTCAACAACTCTTCCGGTTGCTTTAACTATATCGCCTTCGCTAATACCTTGATCATCACCCATGAGTACGGCACCTACATTGTCTTCTTCAAGGTTAAGTACCATACCAAAAACGTCTCCCGGAAATTCTAGCAATTCACCTGCCATTGCTTTTTCTAATCCATGGATACGGGCGATTCCGTCGGCTACCTGAATAACAGTACCTACGTCGGCTACTTCAAGTTCAGTTTTATAACGTTTAATCTGTTCTTTAATGACAGAACTGATCTCTTCTGGTTTTAAATTCATACCGAGAATCTACCGCCTTTCTTAAATATATTTGTTTCTCTATGCTTCATACACGGTTTGGGACATACGGTGAAGTGACGTTTTAATGCTATTGTCCACAATGCGATCCTTGATACGAATCTGTATTCCACCGATAATTGTATGATCTAACTGTGTCACTAAATTAACTTTCATTTTTGTCTGTTGTTCTAGTTTTTTCGTAATGTCTTGCTTATTTTGATTAGTCAACTCAACTGCACTGGTTACATATGCCTTAACATATCCCTTATATTCATCTATTTTGTCGATTGTATAACTTAAGATATCAATAATATTAGTTTGTCTTGATTTGTTGACTGCTAATACTAAAAATCCGACTAAATCTTGTTGGACTTTTTTTCCAAACACCGTTTCAATCAGTTGAATTTTTGCATCTGAGGATACCTTTGGATGACATAATACATCAATAAACTCAGGCTCTTGTTTAAGAATCGTGTGCATTTGTCTTATTTGTTCTTCATAGGTGTCAAAATCACCGGATTCCTTGACAATTTCAAATAGGGCTTGTCCATATCGTTTTACAACTAATTCTTCCATGTATCATCACCCATTTCACTTAAAGCTTCATTAATTAAAACACGTTGTTGTTCTTCATCTAATGACGCTTCGATAAATTTACTTGCCATAAGCGTTGCAACTTCAACGATTTCCTTGCGGATATCATCTTTCATTTGCTCATGCTCTCTTTCAATCTCTACATGCGCCCTTTGCATAATACGATTTGCTTCTTCATGTGCCTCTTTAACGATTTCATCCTCGCGTGCAATCGCTTTCGTATGTGCATGGGATAATATTTTATCCGCTTCCGCTTTAATGTTCTTAATACGATTTTCGTAATCATCTTTTAACGCATTGACCTCTGTTTTCCCACGCTCGATTTTATCAAACGAAGCTTCAATGTCTTCCGTACGTTTTATTAGAATTTCACGAACCGGATTGAAAACCAGTCTTCCAAGAAAATAAAATAGAAGTAATATTGCTACTGCTTGAATACCTATTTGAATCAGCGTCTGAAGGTCAAATCCTAAGACGCGTGATCGTGTGGATAAGTCTGTTGTAGCTTCCATAAAGAAAGTCAGGTCATTTAGTGACGTCAGCGACTGAAGTATATTGTTCAAACTGTTTGCCTCCTTTCACTTTAAGATGCCAAAATAAGGACAACTTATAAATTTTCGTAAGTGGTAATAAGTGGGTTGGCAAACAATAAAATAATCGCAATAATCAAACCATAAATACCTGTGGTCTCTGCGACTGCTGCTCCAAGTAACATTGTTCTTACGACGTCTGCCTGTGCTCCCGGTTGTCGTCCGACTGCTTCCGCACCTTTTCCTGCTGCAAAACCTTGTCCAATACCCGGTCCAATACCTGCGATCATTGCTAAACCGGCTCCTATTGCTGAACATGCTAAAATTAACGCTCTTCCATCAATCATTGTATTTCCTCCTTATAATTCTTTATCATAGTCATTTTTGTTACGCAAATACATTTACAAATAATAGTAATAATGCCACAATGAGGGCATAAATACCTGTTGTTTGTGCAACTGCCTGGCCGAGTAACATTGTTCGTATAACGACACTTTGTAACTTTGGCCGCTTACCTACCGCTTCCGCGCCTTTTCCGGCTGCATACCCTTGCCCGATTCCCGGTCCAATGCCTGCGATCATTGCTAATCCGGCTCCTAATCCACACGAAGCCAATATTAATGCAGTTCCAATCTCATTCGAAGCTCCAACAGATTGTCCCAGCCTACCGACAAGGGGATTTGCAAATAGCATTAAAATGGCTACAACAAGGGAAAAAATTCCCGATGTCTCTGCAACCGCTGCGCCGAGTAACATCACCAGTGTCGCCGGTTTTCCTCCATGTTTCGGATTGTTTCCGACAGCTTCTGCTGCTTTTCCGGCTGCAAAACCTTGTCCGATTCCCGGTCCGATTCCTGCAATCATAGCGAAACCGGCGCCTACGGCTGAAAATCCTAATATCAATGCCTTAGGATCTGCATCTTCGATCCAGCCAAAAAGGAATTCAAAAAATTCCATACTACATTCACCTCACTTTTTGCTTAATCCATTGCACTCGATACAAATGTCATACTTAACATTACAAAGATGAACGCTTGTAATACTCCTGCGAACACATCAAAATATCCATGCAATGCTGAAGGTATTCCTAACATTAAAAACCATGGTAAATTGTAATATAATCCCATGATAATTGTTCCGCCAAGAATATTACCAAACAAACGAAAGCTTAAAGATATTGGGTTTGCAATCTCTCCAATGACATTAAGAGGTGTTAATGGCCACATCGGCTCCGTTAAATCCTTTGCCCATCCACCTAGTCCTTTTGACATCATACCAAAACCTTGCGTCATAAAAAACGTGATTAAAGCTAATGCAAAAGTTGTTGCGATATCAGCCGTTGGCGGTCGCATAAAATCAATCCATGGTCCATTCGGATCTCCGTAAAAATACATCCCGGGTCCCGGAAGTAGTCCGGATAGATTTGCGATTAGAATAAACAAAAACATACCGATATAAAATGATGAAAATTGTTTGGCATGTTTTCCCATAACTGATTCAATGAAATTATCACCTGCGTCAACGACAAATTCCACAACATTTTGAACTCCACTAGGTACTTTTTTAGGATTCTTAATGGATCGATTAATGAGTAGCGCAATAAGAAGCAAAACGCCACAAATAATCCATGTATTGATCATTGTTTCAGTAATCCAAATCTCAACGTTGCCAATCTTAAACACTTTGGCTACATGAATTCCAATATCCATCTGAAAATCAACTCCTTTTTATGCATACCTTGCATTTATATGTTACTAATAAATATATATATGAATACAATCTCCTTTTGTCACCAGAAGTCTGACTTTTCATCTTCATCTTCTTCTTCCCATTCTAGAAACTCAATACTTCCGTCTTTAGGAACTTCCGGTTCGAATAATCCCTGCAAATAAGCTGCCGGTTTTAGTGCCAGCACTCCAATTGCAAGGCCGATAAAGTGAATGGATGATGTATATATACCAATAAATAATACTAAAAACGTCATAAAATAACGTAAAAAATAATGCGCCCTTACATAATTTGTGGCTGCATGGGGCGCTTTATGCATTGCTTTTCTAAAGCTATGCTCCATTAGGTGAATCTTCAATATAGATATAACCCCGCCTAGTCCAAGACCAAAGACATAACTTATTCGATTCTCCACAAAAAACAATCCAATAAAAAGTGCTATACTGATTATGATTAACACATTCCGCGTCAATTCATATACCATTGACTTATGTTCGTTCATCGATGCTTATCCTTCTTTCCAAAGTCTGATTTTTTTAGAATAATGACAAAAAGATTTCGAAATGCAACATAGATGCCCATAAGAATGAAAACAATCAAAAAGATGCCATTCGTCCCTACTTTGGTATCAATCCAATGCCCTAAAAAGACGCTACCGAAAATAGGTATTGCCATAATAAGACCTACTTGAGAAATTAACGATAAGTATTTTAACGTTTTAAAATCTGTTTTCATAATCGACCTCATATCTTCCTAGACACCATTATACCGATAAATAAAACGAATGTCTATGCCTTATTTAAGATATGTTTCGCAATTCTTTGGGATGCTTTTCCATCTCCATAAGGATTAACCGCCGTTGCCATTTTATCATATGCAGACTTGTCTGACAACAGTTGATGGGTCATCTTTATAATATTTTCTTTGTTGGTGCCGACAAGTTTTAGCGTTCCCGCTTCTACACCTTCCGGACGTTCGGTTACATTTCTCAATACAAGTACCGGCTTACCCATAGAAGGCACTTCTTCTTGTAGGCCACCTGAATCCGTTAATACAAGATAGGATCGATTTAATAAATTATGCATATCCTTCAACTCAAGTGGCGGAACCAAATGAATACGCTCATGGTTTCCCAATATACGTTTTGCGACTTCTTGAACCTTTGGATTTAGATGAACGGAATACACCACAATAACGTCCTCATTTGTATTAACAATTTCAAGTACCGCTTCACATATTTCTTCAAGGGGTTTTCCCAAGTTTTCACGACGATGCGCAGTCATTGAAATAACTTTGTGACGGTCATAATCGATTGCATTTAATATATCTAATGTAAAACAATAGTCATCCGAGATTGTTGCACTTAAGGCGTCGATCACCGTATTGCCAGTTACAAAAATCGATGTATCTGCAATCCCTTCATTGAGCAAGTGTTGCCTTGCTGTTTCCGTCGGCGCAAAATGAAAATCAGCCAATTGACCGGTTAATGAACGGTTCATTTCTTCTGGAAAGGGTTGATATTTATCAAATGTTCGAAGTCCTGCTTCAACATGTCCAACAGGAATTTTTTGGTAAAAAGCCGCCAGAGCGCCTGCAAAAGTCGTTGTTGTATCCCCATGTACCAAAACAATATCCGGACTGGCCTCAACAAGAACTCGTTCCAACCCTTCAATAGCTTTCGTTGTAATACCCGTTAGCGTCTGACCGGCTTGCATAATATTTAAATCATAATCCGGTACAATGTTAAAAACCTCAAGAACTTGATCCAGCATTTCACGATGTTGCGCCGTAACACATACTAAACTTGTTAATCCGGCTGTTTCTTCAACAGCCTTTACTACAGGTCCCATTTTAATTGCTTCAGGACGTGTTCCAAATATACTTAATACTTTCATGGTCGATCCTTTCTCTCACTCTAAAACAAAAGACTCAAGTACTTGAGTCTTTTGTAATTATTCGCTAAATTTATCTTTCTTAAAATGGGATTTCCCCATATCGAGTAACCAGATCGATAAAAGAAATCCAACAATAAGAAGAGCTAGTTTGAAGTCACTCATAACGACAAGGATTCCGGCAATTCCAAAAGCACCACTCACTGCATATAGAGTTACAACAGCTCTTTTTTGACTTAATCCTTTATCAATCAATCGATGGTGCAAATGTCCTCGATCGCCTTGTGAAATTGGTTTTTTGTTAACTAAGCGTCGTAACACAGCAAATGTTGTGTCAAATATTGGCAAACCTAAAACAAGTACTGCTACAATTAAGGTCAATGCTGTATATGTCTTAAGCATCGTTTGTATTGAAATAACTGCGAGCGTATAACCTAAAAAAGTGGATCCGGTATCTCCCATAAATATCTTGGCAGGATTAAAATTATGTGGTAAAAATCCCATACATGCGCCTGCTAAGGTTGCCGTGAGCATAATAGATAAGCCGGCTACCATTGGATCACCAAACAAAATAGCAATAACCATAAGCATGAGTGATGCTATGGATGCAATTCCGGTTGCCAATCCATCAAGCCCATCAATGAAGTTAACCGCATTTGTTATTCCTACAATCCAAAAAACAGTTATAAAATTACTCATAAATCCAAAATCAACTTGTCCATCCGGCAAAAACGGCATAGAAATTGATTGAATTGATGTTCCTGTTTGTATAACAATAAGCGCACTCAATACTTGGAAAAGAATACGAATTTTGGGTGACAGTCCATAAATATCATCTAATAATCCAACTGTTGTAATTAATGTTGCGCCTATAATTAGGCCAGTTAATTGTTCAACACGATGGTTGATAATTGTCGGCACCATAATAAGTAAAGTAAGGGTGAATCCGGCATAAATAGCTAATCCTCCAGCTAATGGCATGGCTATCGTATGCATACCTCTTTCCTTGGGATGATCCACCGCACCTATTTTAAATGCAATTTTTCGACTAATCGGCGTTGCGATACTAGCTATAAAAAAAGCTAACAAAAAAGCCGTAATATAAAAAATATATTCTTCTAGGCTGTTCATGATGTTCATACAGATTCCTCTCCTAATTCAAACGGGCATATTGAACAAGTTCAACATTCGCTTCTGCTAATAATTGTCGTGAAAGCTCATCGGGATAATCCCCGCTATATACAACACGTTTAATTCCCGCATTAATAATTAATTTGGAGCAAATCACACACGGTTGCGCTGTAACATAAATTGTTCCTCCATCAATAGACACACCATGCTTGGCCGCTTGCACAATTGCATTTTGCTCTGCATGTGATGCTCGACATAGCTCATGACGTTCTCCGGACGGAATGCCTTTTTCTTCACGTAAGCATCCTGTATCGATGCAATGTTTGCATCCCGAAGGAGCTCCATTGTATCCGGTCGATAATATCCGTGTCTCTTTGACAATAACCGCACCCACATGGCGACGTAAACACGTCGAACGATTTTTGACAATATCTATGATGTCCATGAAATAGTCATCCCATTTAGGTCGAGTATGCGTTATCATATTTTTCTCCTATTTTGTTCCAAATAATCGGTCGCCTGCATCACCAAGACCAGGAACAATATATCCATGATCGTTTAACTTTTCATCTAAGGCTGCCACTAAAATATCTACATCCGGATGGTCTTTTTGAACACGCGCTACCCCTTCAGGTGCTGCAATAAGGCACAATAGCGTGATGCTTTCTACTCCTTTATCTTTAATAAATTGAATGGCTGCTGAAGCCGAACCCCCTGTTGCTAACATTGGATCAAGTACAAATATATCACGTTCGGGTGCATCATAGGGTAATTTACAATAATATTCTACCGGATTTAACGTTTCCGGATCACGATAAAGACCAACATGACCTACTTTTGCTGTAGGGATTAAATTTAACATTGCATCAACCATGCCTAAGCCTGCGCGTAATATAGGAACAATACCCAATGTACGTCCGGCAATCTGTTTAACTGTGGTTTTTGCTACAGGTGTTTCTATTTCCACGTCCATAAGCGGTAAGTTTCTTGTTGCCTCATAGCACATGAGCATTGATATTTCGTTGACTAATTCTCTAAATTCTTTTGAGCCGGTTTCTACACGTCTTAAAACCCCCATTTTATGTTGAATTAATGGGTGATCCATTACTTTTAAAATTGCCATAATTGCCTCCTTGGTTTAATCTTTGTCGTTAGTCTTCGATTTTATTAATTCTGCGAATATGTCGATCATCATTTGAAAATTCTGTTGTTAAAAATGCCATAACAATATCTTTTGCGACTTCAGGCCCTGTATTTCTTCCTCCAAGAGCTAGCATATTTGCATTATTATGTTCTCGCGTTGCTACTGCTGAAAAATGATCACTACACAATGCACAACGAATTCCTTTGATTTTATTGGCCGTTATAGAAATGCCTATTCCCGTCCCGCAAATCACAATTCCCGTTTCACAAGTTCCGTCAAGTACGGCTTGTGCTACAGGTCTTGCTATATCCGGATAGTCAATAGCATTTTCATCATATCCGCCAAAATCTTTATAGGCATAACCTTTTTCCTTTAGAAGCACAAGAATTTCTTGCTTTAATGCATAACCACCATGGTCACTTCCTATTCCTATCACAATAGTTTTCCTCCTATTTTTTTTATAACGCGTTCAAGATCTTCTGCACAACGGCGATAATCATCTAAATCACCACCGTAAGGATCCTCGATGTCTCCTGTTTCTCCAACAAATTCCTTAATACTATACACATCACACGGATAATTATGTTGTACTAAAACTGTTTTATGCCTATGTGTCATTGTTAAAGCTACAACGGATGAATTACAGGATGTTTTACTGAAATATTGAGATTGATGCATAGAAATATCAATCCCTTTTTCGAGCATAACTTGAATAGCATATTCAGTTGCAGGTGTTGGTTCAAACACCATCAATCCACGTGATCGAGACAATATATCCGCCTCCGGATACATATGACAAAACAGAGATTCAGCCATTGGACTTCGACACGTATTACCTGTACAAACAAAAACCACTTCTTTATATTTTTTCATGATACTCCTATCACTCACACTGTTATTATCTCATGTCCGGCAGCTTTAATAAGGCGATTCATAATAGCAATATTTAACTCTTCACCTTGAAAATCTACCGAATAAATAATATCAACATTTACTTCATCAAACTTTCGTAATATCTTAAAGAGATTACTTGCAATCTCTTCTGGCCTATCTATTGAACCAATACTAAGTACAACATCACCTTGCATGAAATCAACACGGTGTATGGGAGATATAACACCCACTTTTAATCCTTGACTCTGATTAATAGCTGATTGTTTATTAATAAATTCTGTCACACGATCATCTGTACCCATTATAATTTTTATAGGTGCTTTGGGTGCATAATGTTTATATTTCATTCCTGGTGCTTTTGGGACTTGTGTCACATCTTCTAAATGGTTATCATAAGACACTTTTCCAACGACAGATTCAATCATCGAATACGTAACACTACCCGGTCTTAATATTGAGGGAATCTCCCCTGTCATATCAAGCACTGTGGATTCAAGACCATGGGTCGCTTTACCCCCATCAATAATCATGTCCACTCGACCATTTAAATCCTCAATCACATGTCTGCCTCTTGTCGGACTTGGTTTTCCGGATATATTGGCACTTGGTGCAGCAATTGGTATCCCTGCACTTCGAATAATATCATGTGCAATTGGGTGTTTTGGCATACGGACTGCAACCGTTTCTAATCCACCTGTTATGATGTTTGGTACATTGTTTTTTTTATGAAAAATTAGCGTCAATGGTCCCGGCCAAAATTGCGCAATAAGTTGCTTTGACTTTTCATTAATGTCATTGACATACTTATCAAGGGTATTTAGATCACTAATATGCATAATTAATGGATTGTCCGATGGACGTCCTTTTGCTAAATAAATCTTCTTGATTGCTTCTTCATCTAATGCGTTTGCACCAATTCCATATACTGTCTCAGTCGGAAACGCAACAAGACCGCCCTCACGGAGAATTCCCCCTGCTTCTTGAATTACTTGCATATAATTCGGGTCATTTTCTGTAAGGACTACAATCTTCGTTTTTGTATTCATCATTTCACACCAATTCTTATCTTTCGCCTATATTATATCACAAAATGTGCATTTGTTAAGTTATCTGCTTATTCTTTTTTTAGATAAGGACGAAGAACTTCCCACACGCTATCACTTTCGAGCCCCAGTTTCCAACCTGCCACACCACCAAGCTCATATTTATCGACTAATTGCATTCTTAAGTCCATCGCCTGTTCATCCTCAAGCCAAATACGGTAACGAATGTCACCTTCATAATATTCACCATAGTATTGCCCGACTACTTCATCCCAGACAGTTTCAACATTATTTTCTTCTACAATTCGTTGTCCGCCATCCATACCATATGCTCTAGAAGATACCTTCACTTCTCCATCAATAGTTTCTTCTTTCCACAAACGCGTATAAAAAGGAACCCCTAGAATGATTTTTTCTTTTGGGACAGATTTTAATGTATCAACGATTCCCTCTTCTACGAAACCAATTGAAGCAACTGATCCACTCACCGGAGATGTTGACCAATGTTCATCATAGCCCATGATCATAAAATAATCAAGATATTTTGCAATTTCTTCTCTACCCATATGTTCTGTCCATGGTTTTGGCACCGGCAAATCTGCTGAAACAATCAACCCTTGTTGCTTTAAATAAATACTTAGCTCTTTAACAAATTGAACATAATATGGACCGGTCTCTTCTCCGACATTCTCTAGGTCAATATTTATTCCATCTAATTCATAAACGGATGCCAATGCTAAGAGTTGGCGAATAACTTCCATTCTCTTTGTCGTACTGCTTAACACTTCATGTGTCATCGACCTTGTATAACCTTCTCCTAAATTGGCAAAAAGAGCCCAGACTTGATAATCATTGTCGTGAGCCCATCTTACATAATCTAAATCTGCAATCGATCTTACTTCACCTTCGGTTCCTTTTAACTCAAACCATGTAGGTGATATAACATTCACACCCGTTACATTTTCGAACCGTTCAGCCACATTTTGATTTGCCGTTGTATTAAAGACTTGATGCCAAGCTAAATTAATCTTTTCATCAAATTTCTGACCTGGAAATTGTTTGTATGAATAGACTTTTTCTTTAACTGAATGGGATGTAACTACGGATCGAACATATTCTTTTTTAATATAACCTAAGAAGCCTTCTTTCGTAAGAACCTGATAATAATCATTCTCTTCACCGATGATGGATAGGTCCATTCCTATAAAAGCGACATGAATATATGAAGCTTCTTCATATGGCAATATACGAATATATGCTTTATCAACGTCTTCATAGTAAACTTCACCGGTTGTTTCTTCGCTATACCAATCTTTAATTTGTAAAACATGATATTCTTCATTATGAATAAAATCATGATGAGAAAATTTTTGAACTAGTGATAGAGGTAAATATGCTATTCCATCAAACTCTGTCATACCAATCTCAATACGCACCGGTTCATCATTAATCGTATAGGTCAATTCATTGGTACGCATACGTATGACATCATCTTGTGTCGTATATGTTAGTATTTTTTCCACTTCGTCATAATGAAATTGATCGTTAATATAATTAACAACAAGCTTCACCGGTAGGTACAATATCCCCCCCAAAAACTTTGGATGTACATCATCTTCAACTTGTCTTCCATTATATATCGTTGCTAATGCATCTGAGCTTGCCTCTTCATAGACCGTAGAAAAGTCGACTTGAATCTCTTCAAGAACTTGTTTCGATAATTGCGCTTCTTTGAAATCTTGATAGATATTAATGATAAATAGGCTTAATAATGCTAAAATCGCCAAACCTATAAGGCCAATAAATACTGGCTTAATGTATATTCTCATTTACTCACTCCAATTTTTTACGAATTTTCAAGTTGCAAAATATGCCGATTGATGGCATCTAGTGTTGCTCGTGTAACTGCTTCATTCACATCTGTTCCAACCTTTGCCGTTCCAATGAATAATTCTTCACGGTGATGATAAATGGATGTAATACTAACGGCAAGTACCAATGTATCTGATAGTTTGATTTCTTTACAATCTTCAAACACAAATACATCATATATACCTAAATATTCTTCAACCGCATCTAAAACAGCTTTTCCCGATAAACGCATGACATTTGCTGATGTTTTTATTCCTGATTTTGTCTTTGTATATTCGTCGCTACCTTTTTCTAGAGTAACCGTTACATCAATGGTCTTTCCCATATTTGTATATTCAATAGATTTAAGTTTTATACGAGGATCTTGTTCATTTTTGACCGTACCGCCTTTGACTTGTGCAATAGATACTTTTTTATAATCAATAGACTGGTCGAATTGCGACAAGAGAACAGCTTCAACATCTCTTAATATCTGCTTCGGACTTCGGCGTAAATCTGATACAATATGAATTTCCTCAATATTTCCATCTTGACCCGTAACAACCTTGGCACCGATAACGGATTGTATTTTCATTAAAAATTGTTCAATTTGTGTTGTCATTATGCCCCCCTATTAATACACCTGTTAAATTTTATACCAATCTACATAGCATTGTTTAACACACATACCATATTATTAAATTATAATATACTTCCTCTGTATAAACAAGAAAAAACTGCTTCTTTCGAAGCAGTTTTTTCTATATTCGCTTTTTAGTTTTTATTGCACTTCAATTTTATGCGTATTTTCGATTTCGTCAAGCTTTGGTGCATGAATTGCAAGTACGCCTTCTTCTAATTTTGCTGTAATTTCATCTGCCTTCACGTCTTTCATATAGAAAGAGCGCTCCATCTGAGACTGTCTGATTATTCCATGCTAAAAGCAACATAGATACGCTCGAAGAGCATCACCTATA
>CAZVKG010000048.1:0-26500 GCA_964627665.1 uncultured Eubacteriales bacterium
TGGCAAAGGACCGAGAAAGTCATCAACGGGATTTGTATACGGCCATTGAAAAAGGAATGTATCCAAAATGGACAATGTATATTCAGGTAATGACTGAAGAACAAGCGAGACAGATGCCTTATAATCCATTTGACTTAACTAAAATGTGGTATAAAAAAGATTTTCCCTTAATGGAAGTTGGTGCGCTTGAGTTAAACAAAAATCCGGAGAATTATTTTGCCGATGTTGAGCAAGCTGCATTTAACCCTGCCAACAATGTGCCTGGTATAGGGTATTCACCGGACCGTATGCTTCAAACGCGTCTATTTGCTTATGGAGATGCCCATCGTTACCGTTTAGGTGTTAATCACCATCAGATACATGTCAATAGTCCTCAAGGCGTTGAACATCCTCATAGCTTCCACCGTGATGGACAAATGCGTGTCGATGGTAATCGGGGTAGCGAGAACCATTATGAGCCCAATAGTTATGGTAACTGGGAAGATCATCCGGAGATGGCAGAGCCTATGCAAGAAGGTGGCGATGTTTACCAATATGATTTTAGAGAAGATGACCATGATTATTATACACAACCGGGAATGATGTTTAGGAATATGAGCCCAGAGCAACAGCTCGTTCTTTTTGAAAATACAGCTCGTAATATGGGTGATTCTACATTACAGATTAAACATCGCCATATTACCCACTGTTATATGGCAGATCCTGAATATGGCAAAGGTGTAGCCAAGGCAATGGGAATATCCATTGACAATGTTAATTTAGAACCAATGGAATCGGACAGTTATGAGACATGGAAAAAAGATAATGCCCGTGGCTTTGCCGACCTCAATGAGCCAACAATGCCGGCAGATCCTGAATCTGCAAAGGATTTGCCTCCAACCGGTCGAGATACAAATGTCGATGATCCGGCGAGTTTGATGAGCTGGGAAGATGATCCACAGTTATTGTAATTATTGATGAATATTACAAAAAGAAACCGATACAGGACAAAGTAATCGGTTTCTTTTTGCATTCGCTAAAAAAGTCCTTGACATTATTACTAGTTAGTAATATAATGAGCGTATGAAAGATAAAAAAACTTATGGGAAACATAATGATCTTAATTTAAAAACATTAATTGCCTTAACGCGAAGTTTTCAGTCGGTGCGTAAACGAGAGTTGACAACAATTCGAAGTGGAGGTTTGACAATAGCACAGTTTGCTGTTCTTGAAATCCTGTATCACAAAGGGGATCTTAGAATTGCAGATATTATTGCAGGGACACTTTCGACCGGCGGGAATATGACAGTGGTCATTGACAACTTAAGAAAAGATGGTTTTGTTACTCGTAAGAGAGATCCTGAAGATGGCCGGGCTAGCTTGATTTGTATTACTGAAAAGGGTAAACAATATATGACGGATATTTTTCCGGAGCATGTGAGTAATATAAGCGAGATTTTTGATGTTTTGTCTATGGAAGAAAAAAAACAACTTATTCAGCTTTTAAAAAAGTTAAGCAAGGGCGCAGAGTAATGGCGCCATTAATTATAAATATTTATTACTAGTTAGTATGAAAATAATAATGTGAAAAGAAATGGAGTGTGTTTTATGAGTAAAGTAAAATTAACAGTTTTTTATTATAGTATGGGTGGTTCAAATTATCAAATGGCAAAATGGGCAGAAGAAGCCGCAATTGAAGCGGGAGCAGAGGTAAGAGTGGTTAAAGTCGCTGAGCTTGCACCCCAATCAGTCATAGATGCCAACCCAAATTGGAAAGCGCATATTGAAGCGACAAAAGATGTTCCCGAAGCAACGCTAGATGATCTAGAATGGGCTGACGCATTTATTTTTAGTGTACCGACCCGATTTGGTGTAATGCCTTCTCAAATGAAACAATTTTTAGATACTGCAGGTGGTCTATGGGCAGAAGGTAAAACGGTGAACAAAGTGGTCAGTGCAATGACATCAGCAATGAATCCACACGGTGGACAAGAAGCGACGATTTTATCTCTATATACTATGATGTATCACTGGGGAGCAATTGTTGCAGCACCGGGATATTTGAATCCTGTGACAATGGAAGCAGGCGGTAATCCATACGGAACTTCGGTTACCATTGGTCAAGACGGTAAAATGATCGAAGATGTTGAAGCGTCTGTTAAGTTTCAAGCGAAACGAACCCTTGAAATTGCAGCGAAAATTGTAGGATAAGTGATCTTAAGTCTTCGCTTTCCAGGGGCAAAACTTTTTTTCTAAATAATCAAGAAGTAAAAAAAGAGCGACCCCCATTGTTCCGATGACAATGATACCGGCAAACATTCCGGAGTAATTCATTTTTAACCATTGGTCCATAATAAAATAACCAATACCATATTTGGTCGCGTAGTTTTCAGCAAAAAACAGCACAGAAATTGCTGTTCCAATACTTATTCTTAGTGTTGTAAACAAGTTAGGTAGGATTGCAGGCATTACAACATGCCGATAGACATCTTTTTTATCAGCACCTAATGACTTTATGGACAAATAGTATAAGGGGTGAATGTGATGAACGCTATCGCGGACAGATAAGGTGATTTGAAAAAATAAGATCAGGTAGATCAGGATAACTTTTGACGTATTGCCTAATCCAAATAGTAGCATGATGATTGGTAAAAATGCTATTTTAGGTACTGGATAGAGCGCATATACGAGGGGAGTTATCCATTGATCTGCCTTTTTGTTTTTTGCAATAATAATACCCGTTAAGCCTCCGACAAAAACCGCAAGGAGGATACTGGCGAAAACCCGAAGCAGACTGATGCTTAAATGTGAAAGCAGGAGTATAGCATGGGTTAGGATAAAGCCGAGGGTTTTTATGGGTGATGGAATAAAAGGCCATGCAGCAATAAAATGCATGAGACTCCATAAGATGAGTATTACGACGGAACTATATAAAAAGGGATGGCGTCGAATCAGTGTCATCATAATCTCCTTTCAAAAGTTTTCGTATTTGCTTTATGCGCAAAAAGTAAGCGTTGTTCTCACGCCATTGAGCTTGCCTATAATCCGAGTTATTAATTATATTGCGAATATTACCATTGTCATCCATGATTAGGATTGTTTCAGCCAAAAAAACAGCTTCCTCAATGCTGTGGGTAACTAAGAATAAGGAAATATCGGATTGGTGTAAGGTGGCTTTGAGCTGATCTTGCAAATCTTCACGGGTTAATGCATCTAAAGAAGAAAAAGGTTCATCAAGTAGAAGTAAATCCGGTGATGTGAGTCCGGCTCTTGCAATCGCAACCCTTTGTTTTTGGCCACCACTTAAGGCATTGGGATAATGGTTTTTATGTTCCCCTAAGCCTAATTGTTCAAGCAATTTCATTGTCTTGATTTGGACATCTTGGGGAAGCTTTTTAGGCGAATTGACTTGACCCAATTGTAATGGGAGTATGGTGTTTTCGTAAACAGTTTTCCAAGGAAAGAGGCCATATTCCTGTAAGACGGTGCTGATTTTAAGGGTTTTCTTTAGATGTTTGTCCCCTCTTGTGACTGCATTAGCTGGCAATAAATTTGCTATAGCGTACAAGAGGCTTGTTTTTCCACAACCGGAAGGTCCAAGCAAAGCATAGGTTGACCTAGGCTTTAATTCAAGGGTGAGATTTGAAAAAACAGTTCTTGTATCATAGCGAAGGCTATAATTTTTTAAGGAAACTAAGGGGATATAATGGGCATCATAGGTCATAAGATTCACCCCATGACCTATAACTTGGATGCTGAATATCTAATAAGGATAAAATCCGTGCAACCGTTTGGTCAATAACGGTATCCAGAGATTCGGGATGGGTGTAGAAGGCTGGTACAGGGGGGAAGATGGTGCACCCAAGTCTTGATAATTTTAACATGTTTTCTAAGTGAATGGGTGAAAGGGGCGTTTCCCGAGTGACCATGATTAGAGGTCGACCTTCTTTGATGCATACATCGGACACTCGCGTTAACAAGCTGTCCGAGATTCCATAAGCAATCTTTCCCAATGTTCCCATAGAACAAGGTGCAATTATCATACCATCTGTCTTGAACGAACCACTTGCGATGGAAGAAAATAGATCTGCATTATCGTGATAGATGAGGTCTTTATCTATATATTGACCTAGAATGTCTGCCAAAGATTCAAGTTCATATTGAACCACTTTTTCACCTTGAGAAGATACGACAAGATGGACTTGATGATTTGCTGCCAGTAATGCGTCGATGAGTTTAATACCATAGATACTCCCACTTGCACCGGTGATGGCCAAAACAATTTTTTTCATAGGACCTCCTTAAAAGAATATATCCATGGAGGCGGTTAATAATAAAACCATGGATATGATTTGATTCAAATGATAAGATACAACATTCATCTTTCGTTTGTTGGTTGAATCGACGAAATAATGTTCCATAATTAATAAGATACCACTAATGATGACACCAATAAGATAGACATAGGATAGCTGTGTGAAGAAGATCATGGATAATAGTGTAATCCACATGAGAATGTGTAAGCCTCTTGCTATCCATAAGCTACCCTTGAGTCCGAAGCGTGAAGGAATAGAGTATAAACCTTCCCTTCGATCGAAATCGATGTCTTGGGTTCCGTAGATAATATCAAAACCGGCGACCCACATGGTTACGATAGCCCCAAGCAAAAAAGCGGGCAAGTCAAAACTTCCTTTAACAGCAAGCCAAGCACCAACCGGGGCGCCGGCGCAAGTGATACCTAGAATAATATGGCATAACCAAGTAAAGCGCTTTGTATATGAATATAAAGTGAATAAAATCAAGGCAAGAGGGGATAAGTAAAAGCATAGTTGATTGATCTGTGCAGCAACAAAAACAAAAAGTAGGTAGCATACAAGTGTTAAATATAAGGCTTCTCGTCGTTTGACTTTTCCGGAAGGAATATGACGGGACGCGGTACGGGTGTTTTTATGGTCAATATCTGCATCAACATAGCGGTTTAATGCATTTGCACCATTTCTTCCGGCGAAGAGGGCAACCATAATCCAAAAAAACAATAGGGGACTTGGTAAACCATCGGCAGCAAGAAATAAGGCAATAAGTGCAAAGGGTAATGAGAATAATGTATGTGAAAACATAACTAATTCTCCATAGAGATTAATTTTATTATATAGATGCTTAAGGATGTGCGGTGATCTATTCGATTCCATATGTATTCCATTTCTCTGTGACTAAGGTTTGAATAGTTTCTGACATTTTAATGTCATCTGGCCATGGTCGAAGTAAGCCGTCTTTTTCGCCTTTTTTTGTGGCATCAATGATGAGGCATATGGTGCCGTCATCTCGGTTTTTATAGGTTATATCCCTATTTGCGTCAATGTTATTAAAGACTTTCCAACTGACGGTGCTGTAATTGTCCACTGAAACATCATCATCGACAAGGATAATATAACGATAGCTAAGCAGAGGCATATCCTCCTTGACTTGACTAATCGGTAATATGTGAACAGATGTACTCAGGTCTACGGCCTTTAGCGGCAAGGAGGCAGAGTGTTCTAAGGGCAGTTTTCGGGTTGCATCAATACCTAATCGATACCCTTGAAAAGCTCTATTTGAAGCATGGTCCAGTGCATCAAGCGGTCCTTCAGTAACAACATAATGGCTTTTGGCATTGGCATGAACAATCATAGCTTCTAAGACGGCTTGATAATCATGAACATTGACGCTTTCGTCAACGATAATCAACATTTTTGTATACATCATTTGTCCCAGTCCCCATAAAGCATACATGGCCTTGTTGGCATGTAATGGAAAGGCTTTTTTTATAGAGATAATGGCACAATTGTGGAAAACACCTTCTAAAGGAAAATCGATGTCGACTATTTCCGGGCATTGAACTTTCATCAGCGGTAAAAAGATACGTTCAGTTGCTTTTCCAAGATAACAGTCTTCCATTGGAGGTTTTCCGACGATGGTTGTTGGATAAATCGGATTCTTCTTCCGGGTCATCTTTGTTAAATGAAAAACAGGATACATATCAGCTAATGAATAGTAACCGGTATGATCGCCAAAAGGACCTTCTAGCCGTTCTTCTTCAAGGTCGACATAACCTTCTAAGATGAATTCGGCATGTGCGGGAACTTTAATGTCACACGTAAGGGCTTTGACTAATTCAACAGGCCGCTTTTTTAAATAACCGGCAAATAATATTTCATCAATCATCTTAGGAAGAGGAGCAGTAGAGGCGTATATAGTTGCCGGGTCACATCCAAGAGCCACGCATACAGGCATTTGCTTTCCTAATTTTCGATATTTTTCATAGATTTCTTTTCCATCTTTGTGCAAGTGCCAATGCATACCGGTGGTTTTTTTATCGTAGACTTGCAAACGATACATACCCACGTTTTGTTGACCTGTTTCAGGGTCTTTGGTGAAAACGAGAGGCAATGTAATATATTTTCCCCCATCTTGAGGCCAACACTTTATAATAGGAAGTTGGTCTAAATCAGGATCTTCGACAACCTCCTGGCATGGAGCTGACTTTACGGTACGTGGAAAGATAAAAGGCAATGGGGCAAGTTTGGGTATTGCTTTTAGCTTTCCTACTAAGGAAGCATATGCACTTAGGTTCATAAAATCTTCAATCTGATCAGCGATGTCATCAAGATGCTTAACGCCCAAGCCCATCGACAAACGTTCATAGCTTCCTAATGTATTTATAACTAAAGGATACTTTGATCCTTCAACATTTGTGAAAAGTAAAGCCTTACCATAAGCTTTTGAGACCCTGTCGGCTATTTCAGTAATCTCCAAATCAGGGCTTACTTGGGTGGAAATAGTAGTGAGTTGCTTGTCTTGTTCTAAAGCATTTAGAAATTGAGGTAAATCTTTATAGGCCATGTTTACATCCTCCGTCAGTGGTGGTTTTTTACATTAAAACCATAATTGTAATTATTGTAGCTGAAATCAAGAACACTGTCAACGCGGAGCAAAAAAACATCTCTAGACGTAAGAATAAAAAGTATGATAGAATGTTCTGTAGAGAAAAAACGGGAGGATAGAGTTTTGAAAAATTATAAAATCATAGGAAAAGTTCAAAGTGTAAGTGTGTTATTATTTGTAATTGCGTTTTTTGTGGGATGTAATTCTACGGAGAATAAGCAACTAGATATTGGCCTTATGTCAGATTTAGGGGCGGTACCGATTGTAATTGCAAAAGAAAAAGGTTTTTTTGAAGAGGAAAATATTGACGTGAACCTTGAGGTCTTTCGTAGTGCTGTTGATCGAGACAGTGCACTACAAACCAATAATCTTGATGGAGCTATGGCAGATATGTTAACGATTTTCTTTTATCGAGAAGTAGGGTATGATATGAAGATGGTGTCAAATACCTATGGAAATTATAAGCTTGTTTCGTCACCGAATCTGACAAGCGAAGAATTTATGACAGTTGAGAAAAAGCAAGTTGGATTATCCAGTAATACTGTCATCGATTTTGCAACGTCGGTTGTTGCAGATGAGATGGGGTTTACAGATACATTGGATAAGGTTGCAATTCCTCAGATGCCTGTACGTTTAGAGATGCTTGGAAGCAATGAATTAAGTGGAGCGACCTTGCCTGAACCATTAGCAACGAATGCGATGATTGATGGTGGTGCACTGATTGGGGATACTGAAGGCGAAGGCTTATATCCGGCAATTATGATTTTTTCACAAGCGTCTATTGAGGAGAACACAGAGGCCATAGAATCATTTTTCCTTGCATATAATGAAGCAGTTGATTATCTAAACACGACAGATGTGTCAGAATATTATGATATACTGGTTGAAGAGTTAGGCTTTTCTGAATCGCTTGAGGACATTTTTGAAATACCGGAGTTTGAATATATTGACCGACCGGATCAAAACACCTTTGAGGTGGCTCAATCGTGGATGCAAGAAGCCGGATTGATTGAAAATGCTTATGAATATGAAGCAATAAGTCAATTAAACCTGCTACCTAATCGTTAATTGGAGGAATGCATATGAATATATCAGGAACAAAAGTGGTTATAATTGGGACGGGTAATGTTGGAGCAACAACGGCCTATAGCTTGACGGTGCAAGGGGTTTGCTCTGAATTAGTACTCATTGACCGTAATAAGGAAAAAGCAATTGGAGAGGTCATGGATTTGCAACATAGCATTGAGTATCTTAATCGAAATACCCGCGTCAGTGTTGGTGACTATTCCGATTGTAAAGATGCAAATATTGTGGTCATTACAGCTAGTGCCAGTATGGAAGGGGTTAAGTCGCGACTAGACTTATTAGACAAAAACATACCGATCATGAATGATATTGTAGATCAGGTTATGGCAAGTGGCTTTGACGGTCATATCATTATAGTGTCGAATCCGGTTGATGTTCTAAGTTATTATGTTTATAAAAGGTCTGGATTATCGAAAGCCCAAGTAATCGGTACAGGAACATCGATTGAAACAGCAAGATTAAAACAGATTATTGGTGAACGGATGCGTGTGGACCCAAGAAGTGTCCAAGCCTTTGCTATGGGTGAGCACGGCGATTCGCAAGTGGTTCCATGGTCTCATGTTCGTGTGGGCGGAAAAAGTTTTGATGATATCTTTGAAGATAATGCTCATCGCTTTGGAGAAATTGATAAAAATAAAATTGTTGAAATGACACGAATGGCAGGTCACGAAGTGCTGAGTCGTAAGGGAAATACGGAATATGGGATTGCAAGCGCTACAACAGGTATCATTAAGTCGATTTTACGTGATGAGAATCAAATCATTACAGTATCAACCTTGTTAGATGGTGAATATGGTGAACATGACGTCTACTGTGGTGTACCGGTTATTATCGGAAAAGAAGGTGTCATTGAAGTAGGCGAATATCGATTAACACTGAGTGAAAAGGAAAAGTTTCATGAAAGTTGTGAACTCATACGATCCTATATTGCGAAAAAAAGTTCTTGATAAAAAGTGAAAAAAATGGTAAAGTATTAATGGTTCAGGGGGTATAGCTCAGCTGGTTAGAGTGCTTGCTTGACATGCAAGAGGTCGCTGGTTCGAACCCAGTTACGCCCATAAAAAGCCTGTTTTGTACATGTATTTGTATAAGACAGGCTTTTTTACTATATTTTTTTAAGTAGGATGTTATAATACAAAGAGAATTAACACGTTGACTATGCGAGAAAAGGAGTTGCATTATTATGAATGAAGAGACAAAAAAGCGTTGTGAATTATTAATACACAATCGAGATCGGGTGAAGGAAGTTTTTCCATGGGACGGAGGTTTAATTCATTTAGCCTGTGCAGGGATTTTGACAGCAAAGGACAAAGTGGTAGATGAAAGGACACTAGCTTCATGTAAACAAATATTAAAACAAAAGGTTGGACCTTTTTCAAACTTTAGGAGCACTGCCCGTACAGCAATCGTATCGATGTTGGCCGCCAGTGAACATCCTAAGCAGACATTAGATGAAGGTCTATTGGTCTACGATTTGTTAAAAAAGCGGTTCTGGAGTTCGACGCATCTTGCGCTTGCGGCTATGATTATAGCACAGATGGCAGAATCATCCGAGTATGAACATATTGCAGATCGTACGAAAGCGATTTACCAGCGTATGAAATCCGATCATCCATTTTTAACAGGTAGTGGTGATAGCGCCTATTGTGCATTGATGGCCTTGTCAGAAAAGTCAGATGGTGAGTTGATTGAAGATGCTGAGAGATGCTATGGTATTTTGAAAGGTGATTTTTTCTCTGCAGATGCGGTGCAATCCTTGAGTCATGTACTTGCTTTAGCGGAAAGTTCTATTGAAGAAAAGACACAACGAACGATAGACTTATTTACACAGCTTAAATCTTCAGGATATAAATATGGGACGGCATACGAATTGCCGACACTTGGTGTTTTGGCTATGGAGCAGGGGAATCTGGAAGATGTTGTTCATGAAATGATTGAAATTGATACCTGGTTATCAAATCAAAAGGGATTTGGATTTTTTAGTGGAATCAGTAAAAAACAGCGGTTAATGTATGCAGGTATGTTAGCAATGAAGGATGAAGTCGATGGTGACACGCTACAAACTTCAGCAATAACAAGTACAGTATCCTTAATTATTGCACAACAGGCTGCGATGATGGCAGCAATAGCAGCGAGCTCAGCTTCGGCTGCAAATGCTTCAAGTTAATAGGAACAGGAGACTAAAAATGGGAAAAATACTGTTTTTTGATGTCGATGGGACATTATTGAATTCTAATGGTGAAATGTCGCCATCGACTTTTTATCTGCACAGGAAGAAGTCGATTTGCCTTATCTAAAAGTTTGCTAGACTTTAATTTTGACGGAATTGTTGGAGCAGCCGGTGCATATGTTGAATGTGAAGGCAATGAAATATTCCATCATTTTATGCCGGAAGACGATATCAATAAAGTGTTGGCACTTTGCAAGAAAGAAGATTTGATTTATAGTTGTCAAACAAAAGATCAAATGCTCATGACAGAAAGGTCAAAGCAAAGAGTAATCGAATATTTTAAAGAAAAAAAGAGTTTATCGGAAGAAGAAATTAAGCAGATTCCACTCTTCATCAATAATATGAATAAAGGGATTTCACCAGAAATTGAGAAAAATGTGGAACGAATCTAAAAGATTGCATTGCTTTTGGAGATGGACCTAACGATATAGAAATGATGCAATTTGCAGGAATAAGTGTTGCGATGGGAAATGCAACAGATTGTGTTAAAAAAGAAGCGGATATGGTCACTGAACATGTTAATAAAGATGGTATTATTAACGGTTTAAAACGATTAGGAATCATTTAATAGAGGATAAGTTATTAAAAATTGCCAAGAAAGATTTGTTTTTAAAGTGAGTATTAGAAGTTTTGTCTAAAAAAATACAATTTTGCCTTGACAGTATATATTTATGGCGTTATAATGAACTCAATAAGTTAACGCTCTTAACCAAATAAAAAGATGCACAAAAAATAACTAAAAAAACGATGAATTGTAAGAAAAATGCATTTTTTTTAATTAATTAGTTAAAACAGTTAATCAATTATTGAAAATCTGATATACTGTATAAGAATATAAAATAAGGAGTGATTAGATGACGGTTAAGGGCATTAATCAAAATGGTTTAAAAATTTCAAATAGAAGCAAAGTACTTCGAATTCTTCGACAGGGAAAAAGCGTATCAAGAAAAGATATTTCAGATAAAACAGGATTAACAAAAGCGGCAATATCCGGAATTGTATCTGAAATGATTGAAGAAAACATTGTCATAGAAAAAGGAAGTCGAGAAACAGGAACAGCCGGACGAAAAAAAATAATTCTTGAACTAAACAAAAAATATGGATATGTACTAGGTGTATCCATTACAGATACGCATCTGATTTGTGTTATAGCAAATGTATTAGGTGAAACCATTGATGTTTTGTATCACGAACTTGAGCCGGATCAATTGAATAACATGGATAATTTTGTTGATTTGATTATTGAAAAATCATTCTATATACTTTGGAAAAATTCATACCCAAGAGATTGCATAATGGGTATTGGTATTGGTTATATTGGTTCATTAGACGAAATTAAAATTGGTGTTATTGAAGATAGTATTCGACAAAGGTTACATATTCCGGTACTTACGGTCAACAATGTTAAAGCGTTAGCCATGTCTCAAATGGATTTATATTATGAAGAAACAAGTGAAAATTTCTTATTTGTTAAGTATGGCCCCGGTCTAGGTATGTCAATTGTAAGAAATGGTTCGATTATCGACGGCGTTGATAACAAAGCCGGTGAGATTGGGCATACAATTGTTGATATTAATGCAAAAACAACATGCCGTTGTGGACGAAGTGGTTGCTTAGAGTCATTAAGCTCAGAAAAAGGAATTATCAAAGAAATTGAAGCGCTTGGAGACAAATACAACGATTTGATAATTGATAAATCCCTAACTATTATCGATTATGAAAAAGTGAATCGTTATATCAAAGCAAACGACAAGAAGATATTAGACATATTTGAACCAAGATATAATTATTTTGCAAAAGCACTCGCGAATAGTGTTATTTTATTTAATCCTGAGTATGTTTCTTTATATGGCAATGTGTTTAGCCAACCGGAACTATTCGAAATGATATCAAATCTAGTGAATACATATTTGGGACCAAAGACAAAAGTTATAATGACACTCTCAAACTTAGATCCAAGAAACAGCGCAATCGGCCCGGCATCCTATGCACTAAGAGAATTATTTTATCATAGTGGGGGTTATCAATAACAAATTATGGAGGAAGAATAAATGGAATTAGTGAGCAATAAACATTCTTTTTCAATCAGTAATCATGAAGGTGTGATTATTGAACATAAACAAGAGAAACCTTTTGTTTATATTGGTAAGGCAAAAGAAAATATTGAGCAAACATATGGTGACTTTGATATTTCAGAAAAAATTATTGAAAAAATACCATTGAAGCAACTAGAGATTAATGGAAATACCTATACCTTTAAAAATGGTAATTATAGTTTAGAATGTCAAATCGATTTTATGGAAGATGAAGTTACTATTAGCCATATTAAAGTGGATAAAGAATTTAATCGGATTTATTTTAAACTTGCTTCGAATGAAAACGAACGCTTATATGGTTGTGGCGAACAGTTTTCATATCTAAATCTAAAAGGACGAGAATTTCCTATTTGGACATCAGAACCTGGAGTTGGGCGAGATCGCGAAAAACTCTTGACATATCAAGCAGATTTAATGGGAGTTGGTGGCGGCGACTATTATACAACGAATTTTCCCCAAGCAACATTTATATCTGATTCAATGTACATGCTTCATATGGATACATCATTATATAGTGTGTTTGATTTTTCGGAAAAAGACTATACAGAAATCTGTGTGTGGGGAAAGCCTGAAAAACTAACAATCTATTCAAGAAACTCATTTGTTGAAATAATGAACTTAGTCACAAAGGAATTTGGAACACAACCTAAACTACCAAGTTGGTTGTTGGATGGTGTAACACTGGGAATGCAAGGTGGAACCAATGTGGTTTATGAAAAGGTACAACAAGCGTTAAACTATGGAATTAATATAAATGCCGTTTGGTGCCAAGATTGGGTCGGTAAAAAAATTACGTCATTTGGGAAACGCCTTTTCTGGAAATGGGAAAAATCCGATGAGACTTATCCAAACTTGGAAAAACTCATTGCTGATCTAAAGGAACAAAACATTCGTTTTCTAGCATATATCAATTCGTATTTAGTTGAAGGAACAGATATGTTTGACTATGCAAAAGAAAAAGGCTATTTTGTGAAAAAAAGTGATGGTCAAGCCTACATCGCAGACTTTGGAGAATTCCATTGTGGGACCATTGATTTTACAAATCCTGAGGCCAATACATGGTACAAAGAAATCATTAAAACAAATATGATTGATTTAGGAATAAGTGGCTGGATGGCTGACTTTGGAGAGTATATCCCGGTCGACGCCGTTTTTGCCAATGGAAAAACAGGTAAAGAAATGCATAATATATATCCGGCATTATGGGCCAAATGCAATTATGAAGCTGTTCAAGAGCGGGATAAACTTGGCGAAGTCGTTTACTTTATGCGTGCAGGTGGTGTTGGAAGTGCAAGATATAATACCTTATTCTGGGCCGGAGACCAAAGTGTTGATTTTACACTTCATGATGGAATCGCTTCGACGATACCAGCTAGCATATCTTTAGGTTTAATGGGTAATGGATTGACACATTTTGATATTGGTGGATACACATCCTTGTTTGGCAACGTGCGAACAGAAGAAATGCTCCTGAGATCTCTTGAGTATGCAGTGTTTACACCTTATATGCGAACTCACGAGGGTAATCGACCGGATGAGAATTTCCAGTACAGTGACACCAAAAAGAGTTTACAACAATTTGCAAAATCAACGGAACTGCGCCATAAACTCTTGCCTTATATCGAAAAAGTGATTGAAGAAAATGCAAGCACAGGCATAGGAGCCATGCGACCCCTTTTCTTACATTATGATGATGAAGCCTGCTTAGATATTGCTTATGAATACTTATTTGGACGAGACCTCTTAGTGGCTCCGGTTCACGAAGAAGGTCGAACAGATTGGGAAGTCTACTTACCGGAGGATACGTGGGTACATCTATTTACCAAAGAGGTTTATAAGGGTGGTAGATACACAGTTTCAGCTGAAATCGGAAATATTCCGGTGTTTTATCGACAAAATTCAGAGTTTAATGACTTATTTGCAACTATATAACACGTAACCAAGGATAAAACCATATAAAAGGAGATCTTATGAAATTTTTCTTAGACAGTGCAAAATTAGATGAAATCGAATACGCGTATGAATTTTTAGGTATTGATGGAGTAACAACAAATCCAAAACACATTAAGTTATCAGGAAAGCCATTTAATACAGTTATTAAGGAACTGGCAGAATGGGTTAATAGTAAAGGAATTAAGGATTCAAGTGAATTTCCAATCTCAATAGAAATCAACCCACATTTAGACAACTGGGAAGATATGTATAAAGAAGGAAAAGAATACGCTGCCATCTGTAAGGCCTTTGTCATTAAAATCCCTTCAACAGAACAAGGTATTATTGCAGCTAGAAAGCTTGAACAAGAAAACATTCGAACCAATGTAACACTTGTGTTTTCTACGGCTCAAGCACTTATGCCAGGAAAGATCGGTTGTAAATTTGTATCACCATTTGTCGGATGGAAAGAACAATATGGCGATGATTGTACACAATATATTAATGAGATTTCAGACATCTATGCGACCTATGGATTTGAGACAGAAATTATCGTGGCTGCATTAAGAAACCCTAAGCAGATTAAAGATGCTGCTTTTGCAGGAGCAGATATTGTAACATGCGGATTAGCGGTATATCAAGATGCAATGAATAATCCATACACCACATATGGTTTAGATGTATTCCGCAACGCATGGGACGAAACAGCAAAGGAGTAAAGTGATGAAAGAATTTAAAGCCTTATATTTACCAATTGGTGTGCCCACATTTCACCGTGAAAGCATACAAGAACAATTTGAATTATCGGTGAAATTATTAAAAAGCATATCGGATCAAATCGAATGTCCCGGGGAACCTTTATTATCTATAGATGCATTAAAGCGTTTTATCGAAAATAAAACAGCGGATTTAATCATTATTCAAAACAATGCATTTGCACATTCAGAATATGCTTCGGAAATTATGCGAATACTTGATGGTGACGTCTTACTTTGGACATTACAAGAGCCGGTTATTGATGGTGGACGATTACGATTAAATTCATTAACAGGTGCTTATTCCGCAGGGAACTTAATGTATCACTTAGGAAAAACAGCATTTGAATATATTTGGGGAGCGCCTCAAGATGAACGTGTTGTTGGTAAGATTCGTTCAACAGTGAAAGCATCAAAATTAAAAAAAGACTTAAAGAGCATGACAATCGCATCTATTGGACATACACCCCCGGGCTTTGGCTTTGGTCGTGGCTTAGATGCAGAAATAGCCCGCTATTTCGGTATGCGTCATATTGCCATTGAAGCCCGTGAGCTCATGACAAAAGCAAGATCTTTTAGCGAAGAAGAATGTAAATCATATATGGAAAATGCCCATGAGCGCATGCTAAATCTTGATTCCATTCCGAGAGAAAATGTCATCGACTTTGTTCGACTCTATAAAGCTTATAATGAATTTGTTGAAGATAACAATGTAGCCGCAGTTTCTTCTAGATGTTGGCCGGATTATTTTGTGGAGTATGGCACACCGGTTTGTGGCGTCTTAGGTATGTTAAATGATAACAATGTAGCAGCTTCTTGTGAAGCAGATTCTTATGGAGCACTTTCAATGCTTATCGGAATGCAATTAACAGGACAAAGTGTATTCTTTGGTGACCCAGTATCCCTAGATATTGATGAAAGTACCATTACGTTTTGGCATTGCGGTACTGCGGCTTGTAGCTTAGCCCATACGAAAAAAGGTGCTCAAACCGGTGTTCATCCAAATCGTAAAATAGGACCAACCATGGAATTTGGGTGTAAACCGGCAGAAAAAGCAACCGTATTTCGCGTCGGACGAAAGCCTGACGGAAGTATACGTTTCTTCATAAGCAAAGGCAAAGTTCTTGATAAAGAACAGCAATTTTTAGGTACATCACTTGTCTTTCAAACCAAAGAAAAATCGGTTGATATCGTCAACGCAAGTGTAAAAGATGGCTGGGAGCCCCATTATGTCGTGGCATATGATGATATAAGCGAAGAATTAAAAACATTGGCAACATATTTAAATGCAGAAATATGCGAATACTAAGGAGGCAAAGATGACTGTTTTAAAAGAAACAAGCTTAAAGACAAAAACGAACTTTTGGAATGATTCTTGTGATCTAAAAGATTTAGACTATGCATTAGAAAATAATTGTATTGGTGCGACAACAAATCCGATTATTGTTAAAAAAGTTCTTGAAAATAATATGGATATTTATGAAGAAATATTAATGGACGAAATTCAAGAAAATCCAACGGCAACAGAAGATGATATTGCCTGGAAGATGATTGAGCGCATGGCATTAGACGGAGCTAAGCGATTAGAGCCCATCTTTGATCCAAAAACAGGTAACGGACGTATTTCGATTCAAACCAATACAAAGTATTGTAAGAATCCGGCCCTATTACTAGAACAAGCTTTATACTTTAATACATTAGCACCAAATGTACAAGTGAAGATTCCTGCAACAAAAGCAGGTATAGAAGCCATCGAAGAAGCAACATACGCAGGTATCTCCATCAATGCAACCGTTTGCTTTACAGTGCCACAAGCCGTAGCTGTAGCAGAAGCCGTTGAACGTGCCCTTAAACGACGTGAAGACGAGGGCAAAGATAACTCGGAGATTACACCGGTATGTACAATCATGAGTGGCCGTACAGATGATCATATGAAAAAAGTGATGGCAACACAAGATCGTCTTATTGATGCTGAAGCACTAGAGTGGGCCGGAATTGCTTGCTGTAAAAATTATTATCGGATTTATAAAGAAAAAAATTACAAAACAAAATTATTAACTGCAGCATTTAGAAATATTCATCACTGGACAGCTTTAGTCGGTGGCGATATTTTAGGAACAATTCCGGTAGCCTTCCAACGCAAAATCAATGGTAGTGATGTTGAAGTCGTTGAAAAAATGGATGTACCGGTAAAAGAAGAATGGTTAGACCAATTAAAAACTATTCCTGAATTTATCCAAGCCTATGAACCAGATGGAATGACTCCGGATGAATTTGACACTTATGGAGCGACATTAGATACACTCATACAATTTAGCGAAGGTTATGATGATTTAGTGAAAATTGTTAGAAAGTATATATTGAGATAATGGATATGAATAGAATAGACAATGTTAATGATAAAGTGAATAAAATTCGAGAAATCTTATCCAAAAGTGATTTCGATGCTCTTGAGATTAATTCACAAGCAAATTTTAGTTATATAAGCGGTGGACGTGGATTTATCGGTTTGGCATCAACAGCAGCATGTGGAAGTCTAATAATAACACAAGAAAAAGTTGTTCTAATTAGTGAGAACATTGAAATTGATCGCTTGTATAGTGAACAATTAGATGCTCATCCTCTGATTGAAAAGCAATCTTTTCCATGGGACCAACCCCAAAAACGCGCTTTGATTATGGAAGAGTTGACAAGGGATTTAAGACTTGCTAGTGAAAATGATCTGGCAAGTGAACTCTTTTCAATTCGTACAGTGATGACACCATATGATATTGAACAAATAAAGCAACTATCATTGGAATCCGCAAGGACCTTGGAAAATATCTGTAAAAGCTTAAGACCTGGGATGACAGAATATGAACTTGCCGGACAGATTTCAAAAGCCCTTTGGGAGCAAAACATTGAACCCATTACGCTTTTAATTGGTTTTGATGAACGGGCGTTATCTTATCGCCATCCAGTCATGAGTGGAGCAAAGCTCAAGAATTATGCCTTAATTGGCATATGTGCACGACGAAATGGTTTGATTACATCGATTTCTAGAGATGTGCTTATTGAAGTCGATGAAGCAATGATAGAAAAACATACAAAGTGTGCTCGCGTCAATGCAGCATTTTTGGATAATCTAGAGATTGGAAGTACATTAGGTCAGGTATACCAAAAGGCAGTTGACGTTTATGACAAAGAAGGTTATCCGGGAGAAGAAAAATTCCATCATCAAGGTGGTTTGACAGGATTTATTCCCCGTGAATTAAAGGCTATGTCAGAGTCAACGCATCTTATACGAGAAAACGAGCTTTATGCCTTTAATCCGACCTTACAAGGTGCAAAAGTGGAAGATACAGTTCTTATGACAAAAGAAGGAATCGTTAATTTAACGGATACAGGAAATTATAATTATGTTGATGTTAAGATTAACGGGAAAACATATAAAACACCAACCGTTTATGTAGTGAAAAAATAAGAGGTGATTTAATGAATAAGTTTAATTATTATATGCCAACAAAATTAGTGTTTGAAGATGGTGCCATTCAGCAATTGGGTGAGCTTGTTACAGGTAACAGTTTATTAATGATGTGTGATCCGTTTTTATATAACAATGGTATGGCTGAAGAAGTAGCCAAACAAACAGGAATTACCAATGTCGTATATTTCCATGAGATTGAACCCAATCCATCATGTCAAACCGTCGATAAAGCAATAGCCTTAGCGAGAGACAACAATGTAAATGTCGTCATTGGATTAGGTGGCGGAAGTGCCATGGATGCTTCAAAAATGGTGTCATGCCTTATAGATAATGACGGAAGTATACTGGACTATTACAGTTCAGGAGATCGAGAACTCAAACCAAGAAAAGCCCAACTAATCTGTATTCCGACAACAGCAGGAACAGGTAGTGAAGTGACCAATATCGGTGTTTATACCAACAAGGATACCGGGATTAAGATGCCTTTTGCTTCACCATACTTTTGGCCGGATATCGCCCTCGTTGATGCTGGGTTGACCCATACCTTACCGGCACATATTACAGCATCAACCGGAATGGATGCATTTACCCATGCAATCGAAGCCTATTGGAGTGTTAATGCCAATCCGATTTCAGATGCTTTATCCATATCAGTTATTCGAACAATTTTAGATAATATCGAAATAGCAGTAAAAGATCCAACGAATGTTGAAGCAAGAAAGAACATGGCTTTTGCAAGTGTAACAGCTGGTATTTCTTTTAGTCAAACGAAGACAACAGCAATTCACGCGGTAAGTTTTCCCCTAACCGTAGATTTTGGTGCAAGCCATGGATTGGCATGTAGTATTACACTTCCGGCCTTTACAAAGTTTGTTTATCCGGGGAATGTGGAAAAAATGGACTATTTAATGACTATTTTAGGATATGATTCAATTGATGCTTTCGTCGAACGATTAAGGTCAGTTATGTCGAACATTGGATTACAGACACAACTCAGTGAATTGGGTGTTAAGGATAGTGACTTAGAGCATATCGTTGATGTATCAATGAAAGCAGCGCTGATAAACTTTACACCTGTAAAAGTAACACGAGAGAACCTGTACACGCTATTAAAATCCATACTTTGAGGTGGCAAAATGAATAAAACGAACTATTTAGAGAACCAAGCAATTGAAATCAGAAAACTGACAATAGAAAGTATCGGAAAACTGGGTGTCGGTCATATTGGTGGAAGCCTTTCCATATGTGATTTGCTATCGGTACTATATTTTGATGTGATGGATATCGATGCCAATGATCCAAGTAAAGAAGACAGAGATCGTTTTGTTCTTTCAAAAGGACACGGCGGACCGGCCTTATATGCAGCATTAGCTTTAAAAGGATATTTTGATAAAACTCTCTTAGACACACTAAATCAACCCAATACAAAATTGCCAAGTCATTGTGATCGAAGTATGACACCTGGAATTGATATGACAACCGGCTCCCTGGGTCAAGGCTTTTCATGTGCTGTGGGACTTGCTATTGGTGCAAGAATGCAAAAAAAAGATTATTGGACTTATGTTTGTATCGGTGATGGTGAGTCTCAAGAAGGCCAAGTCTGGGAAGCGGCCATGTTGGCAAATAGTCAAAAATTAGATCGTCTTATCGCATTTACGGATTATAACAAAATGCAAATTGATGGTTCTATTGAGGAAGTTAATGGATTGTATCCATTAGATGATAAGTGGAAATCTTTTGGCTGGCATGTACAAGTGATTGACGGTCATAATATTGAAGCTATTCAACGCGCCATTATTACAGCAAAAAACATGCGTGGAAGGCCATCGATGATTATTATGGATACGATTAAAGGAAAAGGTGCATATTTTTGTGAAAATGAAGTGTTCTCACACAACATGCAAATATCTGAAGAACAATGGAAACGTGCAGTTAAAGAGTTAGATGAGAAGAAGGTGATATAATGCAACTTACAGGACGATGGATGCGAGAAATTATGGTGGATTTGCTTCTGCAAGAAGCGGGAAAAAACGAAAAATTATGTTACCTTGAAGCGGATTTAATGCTAGCCAGCGGCACCCATGAGTTTAAGAAGCAGTTTCCGGAACGCATGATTAATGTTGGTGTTGCTGAAGCAAACTTAATTAGTGCAGCTGCCGGACTTTCGGTTTCAGGAATGATTCCTTTTACACATACATTTACAGCCTTTTCAACACGTAGGTGCTGTGATCAAATTACCATTAGCGTAAGCTATGCAAAAAATAACGTTAAGATTATCGGTAGTGATCCGGGCATAACAGCAATGCTTAACGGCGGAACACATATGAGCATGGAAGATGTTGCTATTATGCGTAATATCCCCGGTATGACCGTGGTAGAACCGGTTGATGGTGTGTCATTAGCTGGCCTATTTCCACAGATTGTTGAGCATGATGGACCTGTGTATCTTCGTCTCTTGCGTAGAGAAGCGCCGGTTGTGTATGAAGAAGGAACGACCTTTGAACTGGGAAAAGCAAATGTCCTTAAAGAAGGTGGAGACATTGCAATAATTGCTAGCGGAATTATGGTTCATGAAGCGGTTGTTGCAAGTGAAATGTTAGCCAAAGAAGGTATAGATGCAACAGTCATAGATATGCATACAATTAAACCTTTTGATAATGAAGCTGTTATCGAAGCGGCAAAGAAGACCGGAGCAATTGTAACGGCAGAAAATCATAATATTTTGAACGGACTAGGTAGTGCTGTTGCTGAATGTTTAGGTGAAAATTATCCGGTACCCATGAAGCGTGTCGGTGTAAAAGACCACTTTGGAGAAGTAGGAATGCAAGACTTTTTAGCTGAAAAGTTTGGGTTAAAAGCTAAAAATATTGTTGAAAGTTGTAGAGAAGTTTTAGCCAAAAAGGAGAAGAATGCATGAAAAAAATAATTATAGGATCCGATAAATCAGGTTATTATTTAAAAGAGGCTGTAAAAAATGCCTTAATTGAAGAAGGCTATGAAGTTGAAGATTGTGGAACGCTTGATGTAGAATCCCCTTATCCTTTCCATCAAGTTGCACCAATTGTAGCCAAGAAAATTCAAGACAAAGAATACGAAAAAGGTATTTTGTGTTGTGGAACAGGCATGGGAATGGCCATTGTTGCTAATAAATTTAAAGGCGTACATGCAGCCGCGGTAGAAAGCATCTATGCTGCAGAAAAATGTCGTGCAATTAATGATGCAAACGTACTTACTATGGGTGGTTGGATCATTGGTGAAAACATGGGCGTTGACATTGCCAAGAAGTTCCTTAATACAGAGTTTACAGAGGGACTTGAAGAATGGCGACAAGACTTTTTGAAAAAAGCACGAGATGAAGTAAAAAAAATCGAAGCGGATAACTTTGACAATAAGTAATCGTTAGCTGGAGGTAGCATGGAGAAGAAAGTTTCGAGACTCGGTTTACTAACGCTGTCAATTGGTGGAATGGTGGGATGGGGAGCGTTTATGCAGCCCGGACTAAAATTTCTACCTGAGGCAGGTGTATTAAGTACTATGGTTGGCATGCTTATCGGTGTCATCATGGTATCAACAATTGCAGCATGCTATGGAATCATATTGAATAAATCACCGAATTCAACAGGAGGTGAATATTCATACAGCAAGCTTGCATTTGCACGAAAACACACATTTGTCGTCGGATGGTTTTTACTCATTGTATTTATTGGTATAGCAGCATTAAATACAACATCATTCGCACTCATATTCAAAAATGTCTTGTATCCGGATACGAATTTTATTGAATTGTATCAAGTGGCCGGATATCCGGTTACACTAGGAGAAGCCTTGATTAGCGTGTTAGTCATTTTGATCTTTAGCTGGTTTATGCTAAAAGGTGTTACAGCGGTAGTGCATGTACAAAATGTGGTTACAGTTGCCTTAATTATTATTGTTTTTTCAATCTTTTTCTTTGGATTAGGGAAGATGGATTTTGCAGCAGCTCCGCTAAATGTTCACTTTAGCCCAGGGCAAATTAAGTTAAGTGAAATCATCGTCATCTTGGTTATAACACCTTGGGCATATTATGGTGTTTCGAATATACCGAAGGTAGCAAGCGAGGCCAAGCTACCATATAAAGAAGTGATTTTTTTGACTGTCTTATCCTTGATTTGTGGTTTTTTTATCTATCAAATGTTACTTGTATTAACGGCATCTTCATTTTCGAGAGCCGACTTACAGGGATATAATGGATGGGCAACGGGCGAAGCAATACGTAACTTATTTGGTACACCGGGATTGTTCCTAGTGACATCCGGACTGGCTTTTGCAATTTTTTCAGGCGTCAACAGTTTTTTCATGGGGGCCACGCGTGTTATGTACAGTATGAGTGCTGATGGATTATTACCCCCACGATTTTCGTTAAAGCACAAAAAGTATGATACGCCTTATCATGCAATAGGATTTATCTTAATAATTATTGCAGTGACTCCCTTTTTTGGACGGCAGGTTATTGGATGGATTGTTGGAATGGCAGCCTTAGGTGGTGCAATCATATTCTTTTATACGTCATGGACGGCGTTTAAGATTAGCCAAGGATGGGAACGGATTGTTGGTTTGATGGCAACTATTTTTAGTAGTGTATTTATCTTGCTTCTAGTTATTCCAACGTCACCCGGATTCTTATCAAATGAATCTATTGTTGCCCTTGTGGTTTGGTCAATCCTTGGAGTTATATTATATAAGATGAATAGTGAAGGAAGGAGTTCTTATGGGAAATAAACGTGGTTCATATGGCATGTATATGTTTCGGCAGAAAAGTGTGCCCTATTTATTTTTAGCACCAAACCTTATTATATTTTTAGTATATATCATTACACCGGCAATTATGGGGATCTATTATTCCATGACTCGATTTGATGGTTTGCGAGATCCGGTATTCATTGGTTTAGATAATTACGTTAAGTTATTTACAAAAGATCCTAAATTTATTGAGGCTTTGTTGAATACAATGAAATATGTAGCAGTAACAATACCATTAATTTACGTCATTTCTTTGGTTCTTGCTACGATTATTATACAAGAGATTCGTGGTAAAGCATTCTTTAGAGCGACCTTTTATTGGCCGGTAATGATTTCGTTTATTGTTGTTGGTGTTATGTGGCAATGGATTTTTGGTGATACATTTGGAATTTTTAATGCGATTTTGGATAAAATCGGTATCGGTCGTATTCAAACACTTACAAATCCCACCTTTGCTTGGTGGGGTGCTGTATTCATTATGGTTTGGAGTAAAGCCGGCTATTATATGATTATCTTTATTGGCGGATTATTAAGTATTCCACATACATTATATGAAGCAGCCAAGATTGACGGAGCAAATACGATTCAAAAGTTTTTCTACATTACGCTTCCTGTTATTAAGCCAACAAGTTTGATGGTTATCATATTAGCAACAATGCAAGTGTTTAAAGTCTATCCAATGATGGTAACCTTTACCAGTGGTGGACCCTACAATGCAACACGATTTATCGTACAGCATATATATGAAGCAGCATTTATGGGGAATGAAATTGGTTATGCAAGTGCAATGAGTGTTGTCATGCTGGTTATCGTAACAATCTTTTCGGGAATTAATTTTATTTTAAACAGGGAGGTTGACTAAACATGAAAAAATCCAATAAATTTACAATCTTTTTATATGTTGTTGCTATTTTCTTCGTGATGATCTTCCTGCTACCAGTGCTCTACATTATTATGAACTCATTTAAATCAAGTGCTGAATTGTTTTCCGGAGGAGTGTCGTTTTTCCCAAAAGAATGGACGTTAGACGGCTATATCGATGCAATTGGACAAGGTGATTTTGGACGATATATTTTGAATTCAGCCTTTGTAGCCATCATAAGTACCGTGATTATGGTTATTATTAACACGATGTCAGGTTATGCCTTGGCTAAATTCAAGTTTAAAGGAATGAATGTGATTATGATCATCATCTTATCCACAATCATGTTACCCCTTGAAGTCATCATGGTTCCAATCTTTGATATGTTGAAATTAACCGGATTATATAATAGCTTGTGGGCCTTGATTATTCCACCGGCGGCAACGCCAACCGGAATATTTATTATGCGACAGTTTTTAGTAACAATTCCGGATGAATTGATGCAAAGCGCACGTATTGATGGGGCTGGTGAATGGAGAATTTTCACTTCGATCATTATACCAAATGCTAAACCAGCAATTGCTACATTAGGTATCTTCTCGTTTATGTGGAGATGGAATGATTATGTATGGCCCTTGATTGCAATAAATGATCCCAAGAAGTACACATTACAATTAGCAATTTCGAACTTTTCGGGAGAATATTCAGTGAATTGGAATGCCATGTTAGCAATGTCAGCGATTTCAATGATTCCGATGCTTATTATTTTTTTGATATTCCAAAGACAGTTCGTTCAAGGTACTGCTACAAGCGGTATGAAAGGTTAAAACTTAATATTATTGTGCTAGAGTAGATATCTATCACATTTAATATAGAGCTAGGTGCTCGTAAAAACACCGAGAATTACTTTATCTATTCATTATATAATTGGAGGAGGAACAAAATGAAAAAATTAAGTTTACTATTGGTATTTGTATTGGTTATGTCTCTATTTGTAGGTTGTGGTAGTGGTGACGATGCGCAACAAGATACAGAGCAAGGCACACAACAAGATACAACAACAGATGCTACCCAGGCTACGAACGGAAATGATGCGCAAGCGGAACCATCGGGTGATCCACTTCAAATGCTTTGGTGGAATGACGGAGTTGAAGGTGAAGTTATGAAAGGTATCATCGATGACTTTACAACTGAAACCGGCATAGAAATCGAACTTGTTGTATTAGCTTATGATGATTACTCAGCTAAAGTAAAAACAATGATCCGTGGTGGAGAGTCACCAGCATTAATGCGAGCAACTGAAGGACATATTGCAGAGTTCAAGGAGTTTTTAGTACCATTAGATGATGCATTTAACAAAGATGATTATACAAATGTTTATTTTAATGCAGCAGGCGAAGCCATTGTGCTTCCGATGGATGTAACAGCAAACGGCTTATTCGTAAACTTCGACTTACTTGATACTCACGGAGTGAATTATCCAACATTAGGTGAGACATGGACTTGGGCAGAGTTTGAAAGTGAAATGGCAAAATTAATCGGCGCAGATGGTGTTGCATATCCTGGTGTTTTTGACAATAAAGCACATAGATTTTTCCCAATGGTTTATCAATTTGGTGGACAAATCTGGAATACACCTTATACGGATTCTGCTTTAACAGAGCAACCGGCTATAGATGCTTTATCGACACTTCAAAGAATGAATACAAACGGAACGTTAGATCCATCAGTTTGGGCTGGTGCGGCGAATCCAAATGAGTTATTCCAAACAGGCCAATATGGTTTTCATATGTCCGGCAACTGGTTCGTTGCTGCTTATCAAGAGTTGGCTTTTAACTGGGGTGTGGTTCCAATGCCAATCGGAGAAGGTGGCACTCGTTCAACTATTTTAGGTGGAAAAGGATTGACTGCAGTAACAGAATCCGGACAAGAAGCTGAGGCGCTTCAATTTATTGAATTCATGGCTAAAGGTGAAAACCACGACCAATTTACTGGTGGTGTTCCATTCTTATCACCTCGTTTAGCTGCATCTCCTGATTACGGCGATTATCAAGCAGCATATGAAGTATTCCAAGATGAAATTGCAAACACTCCGTCTGAAAAGGTTGCAGACTGGCAAGCGCAAGTTGAGATTAGTGGTATGTATCCAATCATCAATCAAGCAATTGAAGCATGTATGGGTGGTGTTGATCCACAAGAAACGCTTGAAATGTTAGAAACAGAATTAATTGAAAAAGCTGTAGAACTTGGTATGTAGTATATCAATATAAAGGCTATCCTTCGGGATAGCTTTTTTTAATGTGATTTTCTTGTCAAAATGTTATAATGTAATAATATGGAACTCAACTTTCCCACTTGCAAAACCTCTATAACACCATTGTTTTCATAGGAAAA